>NZ_JAWEKP010000005.1:0-152125 GCF_032470285.1 Veillonella sp.
TGAATTATGGTTGGTTTTGACTATGTCAAAACCCGCACTCTGGCATATGTTCAATCATATGATTGATTACCTATCATTGTTCAGTTTTCAAAGATCTGTTATCAATTTGCACTACTTCATTATTAAGTACTGTCGTAATTGACGACTTGATTATAATAACATTATGACCACTTTCATGTCAACACATTTTATAATCTTTTTTGAAGTTCATTTTAAACCTCTAAGTGTATTGCTACACTCATTAAGAAACAGCCGCTCAAACGACTGTATGCATATTATAGTACAATGAAAATATAATCGCAACCCCCAATTCTCAATTTTACAAAATCTTCATTTTATTTTCATTTTTAACTATAAACCTAATAATTGATTTTACACAATTAATCATGTACAATGTAGCTGTAATAAAGAACTTTCAGCACAAATTAGTTTTCTTTTATAAGCGTTTACCAATATGAATATTACATTATTGTAAGGAGATTGAGTATGAAACTATCAAAACATTTATTATCAAAAGCTGTAGCTATAGCTACTATATGTGCTACTATGGGAACTACCACATTAGCTGCACCACAGGGCACATTTGATACTTCAGAAATTAATATTACTGGTCAATCGTCTCGATCTGTAGCACCTAACTATGCGATTTTAACCCTTGGTATTACAAGCCAAAATACCAATATCAATGCTGCAAAATCTAATAATGATCGTATTATGAGTAATTTAATTAGTCAATTAGCTAACTTAGGTGTTGCCAAAAAAGACATCTATACATCTAGCATTTCCATCAATCCAACGAGTGACTATCAAGACGGCAAACGCATCAATACAGGTTACAATGTATCAAATCATGTAACAGTTAAGATCAATAACCTTGATAACGTAGGAAAGGTTGTCGATGCCGCTGTTAGCGCTGGTGCTAACGACATCAACAACCTTTCATTCCAAAATGATGTGTCTCAACAATTATCTGATTCTTTAACTACAGAAGCGATTCAAAACGGTCGCCATAAAGCAGAAGTTATCGCAGCTGCCCTCGGTCGTACATTGGGACCAGTAAAAACTGTTTCCATTAGCACAACTGAAACTAGCACAATGGACTCTGGTTACTATCGTAACCCAGTAATGCTAAAAGCAGCTCTCGAAACTGCTACACCTGTAGAAAAAGGCTCTTTAATAGTTTCCCAAGACGCTAACATCACTTATTATCTACAATAGAATTTTCCGGTACCACACCTTCGTGTACAGCTACAATGCCGCCTGTCAATTCATGATAGGTGGCATTTTCATATCCTAGAGATTTCCAGATTTCTAAAATCTCACTTTGATGAGGGTATCTACGTAAAGATTCTGGAAGCCAGGCATAGGAAGAGTTATCTTTGCTCAATTTTCCTATAATAGGCAATATATATGAAAAATAGAAGTTATATAACTGTTTAAACCCAAACATACTTGGTTTTGCAAGTTCTAACACCACAACCTTCCCCCCTGGTTTTACCACGCGTTGCATTTCAGACAATACCTGCTTAATATCTGGAACATTTCGCATTGCAAAGCCACTCATTGCAGCATCAAATGTATTATCCTCATATGGTAAGGCCATGGCATCACCTTGTACTAAATTTACTTGATTAAGTAAACCAGCAGCCTCAATACGAACACGACCTTGATTTAACATTTCACTATTAAAATCTAATGCCTCTACCTTCAAAGTGGGCTCTTGACATAATGCTTCCTTCGTAAATACACAAGTGCCACATGCCACATCAAGTACATATTGGTGAGGACCGATATTCATCGCTTTTACAGAGAATTTACGCCAAAAATAATCTTGTCCAAAGCTTAACACCGTATTCATTAAGTCATAGTTTTTTGCAATATTAGAAAAAACGCCTTGTACAAATTTCTCTTTATCTGCATACGTTTTAAATTCTTTAGTATTCATTATGGACCTTTCACAAATCAAGAACTATGTTCAAGAATTATATATGGCATAGTATACCACACTATAGGAACGCTAAAAAGAATCCTAATATATATACTCTATATAGTGACTATGTAATATATACATACCTACTAAAAACACTGGTATTTAGTATTTTCCGCTACATAATATAAAACTAAACACACATATCTATTTTTTACCTATATTCATAATAAATATATACGACTATCGATTATAATATCTATTGCCACCATTTCATGTTCGTTGTATAATGACATATGTCCATGTTGAAAGGATACTTTATCATGGGATTTTATTTGTTTTTATATAAGTATTGGAGTGTACTATGAATCGATTTGTAAAATCAATCAATAGAGTCAGTCTAATCCAACAAATTATCATAGGTTTGATTATTGGTATTTTAACTGCTCTTTATGTGCCCGATGTGGCCAATGAACTTGCTTTATTAGGAGTCCTCTTCGTTGGAGCGCTAAAAGGTATCGCCCCTATCCTCGTATTTTTCTTAGTAATTGCTGCGATTAGTAAACATCGCTCTGGACAAAAAACAGGTATGGGCTCTGTTATAACCTTATATTTACTAGGTACATTCCTATCTGCGGCTTTAGCAGTAATCGTAAGTTTCTTTTTCCCTACTACATTACACCTAGCAACAGGTGCAGCCGATGCCGCACCACCTCAAGGTATCGTAGAGGTTATGACAACATTACTAAAAAATGTAGTTGATAATCCTGTAAAAGCATTAATGACTGCTAACTACATCGGTATTTTAGGTTGGGCACTTATCATTGGTGGTGCTTTACGCCATGCACCAATGAATACGAAGGAAGTTATGGAGTCCATTGCACAAGCTATTACTACTGTAGTAGGTTGGATCATTCGATTCGCCCCTCTTGGTATTATGGGCCTTGTAGCAGAATCCATTGCTACTAACGGCATCGAAGCCTTGATTGGGTACTTTCAATTACTCGTATTATTACTTGGTTCTATGATCTTTGTAGCACTAGTAATCAATCCAATTTTATCCTTTATTTACCTTCGTCGTAATCCATACCCATTGGTATTCAAATGCTTACGAGAATCTGCAATCTATGCGTTCTTTACACGTAGTTCTGCTGCAAACATTCCCGTAAACCTTGATTTAGCCAAACGATTGAAACTTAATCCAGATATGTATTCCGTATCCATTCCATTAGGAGCTACAATCAATATGGGTGGTGCAGCAATTACAATCACAATCATGACATTAGCTGCGGCGCATACATTAGGTATCGTTGTAGATATTCCTACCGCAATCCTATTATCTGTTATTGCCACTATTGGTGCATGTGGGGCTTCCGGTGTTGCAGGCGGTTCCTTGTTACTCATTCCATTGGCTTGTTCCCTATTCGGTATATCCAATGATGTAGCAATGCAAGTTGTAGGCGTAGGCTTTATTATCGGCGTATTACAAGATTCCACGGAAACTGCACTTAACTCTAGCACAGATATCCTCTTCACTGCTACTGCTGATTATGCAAAACGCGGTTATCATCAAGATTGGAACTAAAATTTTTTTAGACGGTCCTTTGGGGCCGTCTTTTTTTTGTAAACTAATTGTACATTCTTTTATAGGACTTTGTGAAAGTTACATATATCCGCGCCTCTTAATTTTCTGGAAATAATATTATGTATTTGGATCAACTAAATATAAACTTTCACCAATCACTAACAAACTATATTGATTTTCTTCAATGTAGTGGTATAATATAGTTAATGATAATAACTATTAGTAGATATATAGGAAGGAATCAACATGAAACAATACGATATTATTGTAGTTGGTACAGGCGGCGCAACCATCGTAGCTGATGCTGCGCTCAAAAAAGGCCTTAAAGTGGCAATCATAGAAAAAGGTAAATTTGGTGGTACATGTCTAACTCGCGGTTGTATTCCTACAAAAGTTATGGTTACAGCAGCTAATGCAATTCAAGAAACAAAAGAATTCAAAAAAATTGGCGTTAACGTTGGACCTGCTACTATGGACTGGCATACTGTGTCCAAGCGTACTTGGCATAAAATTGACGAATCTGCAGGCATCTATGATTATTACAATGCCTATGACAACGTAGATGTGTATCGTGGTGCAGCAAGCTTTGTATCTGATAAAGTGATGAACATCCATCTTAACGATGGGTCTGGCATTGTAGAAATTACAGCGCCTACAATTATCCTTGGTACTGGTGGCTATAGTAATGTACCTAATGTACCAGGTCTTCAAGAATCAGGGTTCCTTACTAGTGAAAGTCTCTTTGGTGATAAATTCCCTAAACAGCCATATAAATCCCTTGCTGTACTTGGTGCGGGTCCGATTGGTGTTGAGTTCGCTCATGTATTTGATTCCGCTGGTACAAAAGTAACAATTCTACAACATAATGTACGTTTAGTTCCTAAAGAAGATGCAGATATATCGGAACACTTGCTTAACAACTACAGAGAACGTGGTATTAACGTACTTCTAAACCAAGACACTGTTGAAATCCGTCAAGAAGATGGCCTTAAAGTGGTAGTTACTAAAGATCGTACTACTGGCCAAATTACAGAAACTAAAGTTGAAGAAATCCTTGTAGCTGCAGGTATCCGTCCAGCTGTGGAAGAGCTTCACCTTGAAAATACTGGTATCGAAACATGGCCTAAAGGCTGGATTAAAACTAATGAATTCTTAGAAACATCCGTTGATGGTATCTACGCTTTAGGTGATGTAAATGGTGAACCTGCATTCCGTCACCGTGCAAACTACGAAGCAGATATCATTGCTCACAATCTCTTCTATGCAACAAGTGAAGAGGATTACCGTTGGGCAAGGTATGATACATTACCTAAGGTTACATTCTCCTATCCTGAAATTGGTAGTGTAGGTCTCACAGAGGCAGAAGCTATCAAAGCAGGTTACAATGTAGGGGTTGGGAAGAACTTCTACTCCTCCACTGCAAAAGGCTATGCAATGGGTATCAACCCTGGAGATGTAAACGATGGCTTTGTAAAAATTGTAGTAGATAAAGACACCAACCATATCCTTGGTATGCATGTCGTAGGTCCTCAAGCCTCTATCCTCTTCCAGCCTTATGTGAACCTTATGAATAGTGGTGTAACTCCGTTGACAGCCATCAATGAAGAAATCGCTTCTGAACGCACTAAACGTTTACGTGAAAAAGGTATTACTCGTGAAATGGACCCTAGATCCGTTATCACTGTAGGCGAAACTATGAGCCCACATCCATCCCTCGTCGAGGTTATCATGTGGACACAAGTGTACTACGAAAATCGTTGGTAATACAACTATAGTTATAAATAATAAAAGGACTAAACCTAGGCGCAGTCCTTTTGTTGCAAACATATCTATTGTAAAAAAAATATTCTAACATAAGAGCACTATCAACCGATATTTTATAGTATCGGAATCGCAAAAAAGAGCCAAAGGCATTGCCTTCGGCTCTTTTCTTATTAATCATCAATAGATAGGTTAGCGGCCCATATCTATATCAGAACCCCAAACGAGATTTGTTTTACGACCATCAAAGCCTTGATCTGGCTCAGGTGGTAATTTATAGGATTTAGATTGTTCTACATAAGCACCTGTCTCAGCATCTACTGTAACAACTACTTTTTTACCATCTTGATGCATAGTCACATAGTATAAAACTTTACCATTATGAGCTTCAATTTTCCAGCCCTTCATAACAGCATCATTTCCAAGTTGTTGTTTTGCAACACGTTCTGCTTGTGTTGATTCAATAACTTTATCTTTATTGAAAATCTCACCAATAACTTTCTTAGGTTTGCCCCCCTCTTCCATATCAGAAGCATTACCAGTGATTACGTCAATTTTCATCTTGTACTGATGATACTTACTATAACCAACTACTTTATAACCATAGTTCAAGTCATTAGAGTTGAGCTCTACAGAATGAAGCGCCGCATTTGGATAGCGATTTTGAAAAATAGTTCCAATTTGGCTCATAGTCATAACTATGGACTCGCCAGGTGCACGTTTTACAGAAATATCCGTACTTGTTTCAGGCTTTGTTTTGCGTGCATCTGCCACACTTGGTGTAGCAACGGATAACATGCCCACTGCTAATACCCCCGTTAATGCCATAGAAATCAACTTTTTATTCATTATAATCCTCCTACTAGATACTATGCTTCTATTAATCAAACTATTAGTACACTAGAATTTCTATAAGTTCATGCTATATTCAGCAACACGAAAAATATGTAAATAGTCATATCATTTAGACAATATACTATAAACCTTCATTAGATGCAAGTCGTCCATCTACATCAGTCATAATCAATTTATAGCATGTAGCCACTAAAGGTACACCGATCAACATACCAGTAACCCCCATCAAACTACCGCCTACGATAACAGCAGCAAATACCCACAAACCTGGTAATCCAACAGAGTTACCTACAATTTTAGGATAAATAAAGTTACTTTCAATTTGATGAAGTACCTCTAAAATAATTACATAGATGAGAGCATCCATAGGGCTAACAGTAAGTAGCATAACGGCTCCAATGATACCACCAACATAAATACCTAATAGTGGAATCAATCCAGTTAGACCAATTACACAGGCAATCGTTGTAGCATATTCAATATTAAATAGCCATAAAGTAATTCCTACCATCACGCCTAGAACCAAGGCATCTATAAACTGACCTACAAAAAAATTGCTGAATGTTTGAACTGCTACGCGAGTTACATAACTAACTCGATTTACCCACTCATCTGATGCATATGCCTTTAATATACGTTTACCTTGTAACATAAGGCGTTCCTTATCAAGCAACATATAAACAGCAAAAATTAAGCCAAGACCTATGTTCAAAGTCCAAGACAATACGGTGCCCATTGCATTTACAATATATGTGCCACCTTTTGTCCCCCATTCACGAGTATATTTAGCAAGATTCTCTCCACTTAGGGCATCTATAATCGTTTGATTCGACGCCATTGGAATTGTTTCTGTAATATGTTGCATCCATGTTTGGAAGTCCGTATACAATTGCGGTGATGCAGCTACAATAATCGACATAGAATGAATCAATTGAGGTAAAGCCAACCGAGCAATAAAATACACAATAACGCTAATTGTTACAAAGGATAGCAAAAGACTCAACGGGCGACGTATTTTATACTTCCATCCAGAGTCACACTTAGGCCATAGCCATCGTTCATAACGAACGACTAGAATATCCAATACGAAAGCAATACAAGCACCCACAATGAGCGGAACAAAGGCCGTAAAGATAGCGTCAAGACCACTAGCAATATCACTTATACGTAGTGCCATCATAATCATAATGCCCGCTAGTATAATAGCTCCTATGAGCTGTTTGTAATATTTGAATTCTTTCATAATAACCTACTTCACATAACACTATTAATAAGCTACACCTATATAACTATACGATTCTCACATCGCATACATTACCAAAGCATAATGAACATTGTATGACCTAGGATTGTATGCAATTTTAGTATAACACAAAAGTCCACCTTATCGCATGCTCGAATTCTCGATAAATAAGAGAGCATGATTGAAGGTGGACTTATTGTAGGCCTAATCTAGATTAGTCTAGAGATTAGCGATGAATATAAACGTCTACACGACGGTTTTCAGCTTTACCTGCTGCTGTAGAGTTAGTTGCAACTGGTTTAACATCACCATTAGCAATACCGATAAGACGATCGGCAGATACACCATGGTTAACTAAATATTGAGCCACATGTTGTACGCGGCGTTCAGACAAAGCAATGTTGTATTGAGGATTTGCATCAGTATCAGCGTTACCCATCAATTTAACTTGGTCTTGAGAATATTGGTTAGCAGCATTTACAGCAGCTGTTAAGTTTGGATATTGGTCTGCACGAGCAACATCTTGGTCGGAGTCAAAGTAGATAGATTGTACATAGTAATCCAATTTAGGAGTTTTATATGCAGGCGCTTCTACAGTAGGAGCTGGAGCCGGAGTGTATACAGGAGCTGGTGCTGGAGTGTATACAGGAGCTACGGATTTGTGACCACCGAAACGGTAAGATAATCCTACTACAGGACCTTGGAAGGAAATATTAGACTTATCATCACGTTTAGTATTGATATAACGATACCCTGCATTAATATCCCAGTCTTGGTTAACTTTATAACCTAAACCTGCTTCCCAAGTAGTAGTTCTCTTAGTCCCTACACCCGCTTTACCATAAACGTCTACTTTGGAGCCAAGGTTAGCTTTACCAATTACACCCAATTGAGCAATATTATTTGCTTTAGGGAATGTATCACCAGAAATGTGAGCATAACCGCCATATACTGCGAAATTTTTGTTCAAGGATTGAATCAAATTAACTTCTTGCATTCTGTCACTATAGCTCATACCGTTATATTTATCGTTCAAACCATGGTATTGGTATTGCAACGCTGTTTTATCTGTGAAAGCGTATGTTACACCACCATCAAAGTTCCATTTTGCATCAGAAGTCCAATCTTTAGTTTTTGCTTTAGAATCAGACGCACCAAGATCAACTTGAAACTCACCTTTATTGAATTGAGTTTGAGGAGTTGCACCTGCTACGGACACACCTACAGCAGCAACTGCCAATAAAGCTAATATTTTTTTATTCATTATAATTCCCTCCAAAAACAGCCCTTATAATACTTAGGCTTTGGTAATAATATGCTTATATTTTACACAATTTTTCAATATAATTCAACATTCTTCATGAATATTTGATGAATTTTTAGTTATATCTATCTATAAATATTATAAATATAAATATTTAAACCCTCTCTATTGCCGAATCACTGCGATTCTCTGCACATATTACATTCCCGAAATTATAATACTATTTATCTTTTTTAAGATTCTCTAACAATAATAAAATTACTGGTCTTATAAGTTCATCAAAATCATTATTATATATACTAATAGATCTAACTATAATTGAACGAATAAAAGCTCCCTTATGCACTAAGGAAGCTTTTATCATTTCATATGTATATCCCTTACATATATACGTGAAATCAGAAGTTTCTGGTCAGATAACACATTCCCCAATGTGTCATTTTTTTCACATTACGTATTGTACATCAAAAATTTTTAATAGACAAGAGTTTATTCACTTCTTTTTCATGAATCCTTCTAAAACTTTCAATGTGAAAAAGAATTTACATCTCATTAAACAACCTTATGTTGCCATGTTCCTCGAATAAATCTCAAATAAGAACAACATAATCTTAGAGACTGATCGAAGCACAAAGATAACCATGCCCCAAAAAGCCCTAAACCTAGTGTAATGCACAATAAATAAGTAATAATAGGACGAATGATTGCTACGCTTACAAGAGAATATTTCATGATGTAATATGTATCTCCTGCCCCTTTCAACACACCGGAATACACTTGCTGTAATGCTTGAGGGAATGCAGCGATAGCCATAATGCCCATCAAAGTGGCTGAAAGTGTAACAACATCACTTTCACGAGTATATAACTGTACTAAAAAATCACCAGGACCAATAAAGATTAATGCACTTACAAGGCCCACGACTAAACCAATACGAGCACCAATTTTACCATAAGTACGTGCAATATCTGGTCGTTTGTGTCCCAGACTTTGCCCCGTATGTGATGCACCTGCAAATCCAAGACCCATCGCAAAATAGTAAAATATATCCATTAAATTCATACATACGTAATGTGCTGCTAAAGGTACCGCACCTAAGGAAGCAACAATCATAGTGTATGTATACATACCGAACCGCTCAAAGAACTGTTCTCCTAAAGAACTGCCACCGACATGAAACATTGTATGTAATACGGGCCTTTCAAAAGTCCATTTCGACGGATGGCGCAATGTTAATCCAGTAGAAGTATGTTGTGAAATCGTACGCAACAACAATAATGCAATAATAGCACTACTGATCATAGTGGATACACCTGCCCCCATAACGCCAAGTTCAGGGAAGAAACCAATACCATAAATCAAGAAGAAATTCATTATCGTATTCAAAATATTCCCTACTACATTAGATTTAAAAATAACTTTAGTGTTACCATATCCAATGAGTGCAGCCCCTACGATTTGGCTAAAGGACTGAAATATTAAGCTAATAACTATGAAACGACCATACCAAACGGCTGTTTCAATATAGCCATCTTCAGCACCCGTAAAACGTAGAATATGCTCTAAATTCAAGAAACATATCAATAATAACGGTACATAAATAAAAAAATTCAATAAAATAGATTGCTTGAGTACGGCATTCATACCATCTACATCACCTTCACCATGACGACGAGCTATAATTGCCGTCACAGCAATGGATAAGGCTCGACAAAAGATGAGCATTACCATCTCAGGTTGACCCATAATGCCTACCGAAGCAAGAGCTGACGCACCTAAGGCACCAACCATCGCCAAATCAATGGCAGTCATAAATTGTAACATCAAGCCTTGTAATGTAGCTGGCCAAGCTATTTTTAAATAATTACCATATAGCTGCTTTGTAGTTCCTACAGGTCCTAATCGTTCTGCAACAGGCAACATGGTATCTACTGAAAGCCATCGTTGTATACGGTCTAACATCCTATCTCCTATTCATGTAAGATCATATAGTAAAGGCATTACTTCACCTCTTATATCTATTGTATTATATCATATAACATATGAGAAATCATTCATATGTTATGCTTTTTAAATAAGAATATATATCAAAATAGCAAAAAAGAACCTCTTAGACGAAATGTATATACCCTATCAAGTAGAACAATGTATAAGAGGTTCTTTAGTTTTACAGGAAAATAACTATCTTAGACTATTATCAAAATTAGTTCTCAACTCTTAACCTTTAGAGGCTAATAATTGATTTACTACGGCACGCAAGTCATCTAAGCCTTGTTTAGTTTCAGCCAATTCTTGACGTTGACGTTCATTTTCAGCTTCTAATGTATTTAAACGTGCTGCTTGATTAGCAATAACAGTTTTCTGATTACTATTTTCTTTTTTGAGACTAGATACTTCATCTTGCATTACATAAACAGAGCTAATAGGACCTGCTTTATAACGCTCTGGGATAGCGTCTTTTCTTTCACGACTACCACCAAATTTATGCGTTACACCTGCATTTACCATGTTATGGCTAGTGCCAAGTGAAACACCTACGTTGAACATAGTATCTTCAGTTCGGTAGTGAGCAATACCGATGGCACCCGCAGTTTCACCACGGTAGTTACCGATACCAGCCATAATTTGTGTTGGTTCCAATGGATCATATTGAATTGGTTTCAACGCTGCCATAGCTGCCGCATGAGCACCAACACGTTGTGTTTCAGTACCGACACGGTTAACAGCTTCTTGTAAACCAGCATTAGATGCTTTCAATTGGCTAACATTTACTGCATCAGTATCAGCTGTGCCAGGCGCTACTCCATGAATTTTGTTGCCACCATTATTTAAGCCATCTACAGTAAGTGATACAGAGCTAGCTGCTGTATCTGCAGGAGTAATAGTCATACCACCCCCATTAATTGTAGTAGAGTTGCCAGCTGCATCTTTCACAGTTGTACCTGCAGGAGTGATTTTAGTAGATACACCGTTTTCATCACCTACAGTAACACTGTTTAGGCCTTTTAAGTCTTTAGCCAAGCCATATGTGAAAGTAGTTCTATCTTGGTTAACTACAAGATTATCACCAGCTTGGAATTTTACGGTATCACTACCTTGTACTTTTTCAACAGTACCTCCTGCAGCTGTTACCTTCCATGCAGATATATCTTTAACTTGTTGTTTACCAGCATCTGTCAAGTTGCTCAAGTCTTGATTTGCTGCATTATCAATTTTGCCTTTAGTTGCATCATCGAGTTTAACAGTTACATCGTCGCCATTAGCAACCGTAGTAAGGCCATTTTCACCTTTCACATTAAATTTCACATCACCTGTGCTCAACGATTTTTCATCGGTAGAACCAGTATTACCACCTAAAGAAATCTTGCGAGCAATAGCTGTCGTGTTTTTGTCGATATTAGCTTTATTGGTTGCGATGTTATCCTTATTAGTTGCAATATCACTAGTATTTTTAGTGATGGCCGCTTTGTTATCAGCAATATTGTCCTTATTAGTTGCAATATCAGCAGCATTTCTATCAATTGCAGCTTTATTATTAGCTATTTTTTGCTTGTTATCCGCAATGGCATCAGCATTTTTACCAATCTTATCTGTATTATCAGCAATGTTGGCTTTGTTTTCTGCTACTTGATCATCAACATGTTTCAATTGATCTTCTGTGGCGGCACGTCCAGAGACAGGCTGTGTTTGACCCGGAGTCCATGCAGTGTTAGTCAAACCCGTTACTTGAGGTGTTTCTACACCTTCTGTAGCTTTCACTTTTGGTGCTGTAATTGTTTGATTTGCTTTTACAGTATTGAAAGTTACGTCTTGTTTAGTAGCAATTGTGAAATCTTTACCATTTTGAGTAATGGAAATGTTATCACCATCGATAAACTTAACTGTATTGCCACCTTCAACTTTTTCGGCAGTATTACCATTAGCTACTACGTTCCATGCGGATAAATCTTTAACTTGTTGTTTACCAGCATCTGTTAAGTTGCTCAAATCCGTATTTGCTGCATTGTTGATTTTATTAGCCGTAGCATCATCTAATTTGACAGTTACATCGTCTCCATTAGCTTCAGTAACAATACCATTTTGCCCTTTAATATTGAATTTCACATCGCCTGTACTTAAGGATTTCTCATCGGTTGAACCAGTATTACCACCTAAGGAAATCTTACGACCGATAGCTTCTGTATTTTTATCAATATTAGCTTTATTGGTTGCAATATCGCCGGCATTTTTAGTGATGGCCGCTTTGTTATCAGCAATATTCTGTTTATTCGTCGCAATATCGTCTCTATTGGTAGCAATATCAGCAGCATTTTTATCAATTGCAGCTTTATTATCAGCTATTTTTTGTTTGTTATCCGCAATAGCAACAGTATTTTTACCAATCTTATCTGTATTATCAACAATATTGGCTTTGTTTTCTGCTACTTGATCATCAACGTGTTTCAATTGGTCTTCTGTGGCTGCACGACCAGATACAGGTTGTGTTTGCCCCGGAGTCCACGCAGTGTTAGTCAAGCCTGTTACTTGAGGTGTTTCAACTCCAGTTGTCGCTTTCACTTTTGGCGCTGTAATCGTTTGTATAGCTGTTACCGTGTCAAAGGTTACGTCTTTTTTAGTGGAAATGGTAAAGTCTTTACCATTTTGAGTAATAGAAATGTTATCACCATCAATAAATTTAACAGTATTACCACCTTCAACCTTTTCAGCCGTCTCATTATTAGCTACTACATGCCATGCTGCTAAATCTTTAACTTGTTGCTTACCAGCATCTGTTAAGTTGCTCAAGTCTCGATCAGCTGCATTCTCGATTTTACCTTTAGTCGCGTCATCGAGTTTAACAGTCACATCGTCACCATTAGCAACCGTAGTAAGACCGTTCTCACCTTTAACATTGAATTTCACATCACCTGTACTCAAGGATTTTTCATCAGTCGAACCAGAGTTACCACCTAAAGAAATCTTACGACCGATAGCTGTCGTGTTTTTGTCGATGTTAGCTTTATTGGTTGCGATGTTATCCTTATTAGTAGCAATATCTGTTTTGTTCGCAGCAATATTGTCTTTGTTAGTGGCAATATCTACTGCATTTTTATCAATTGCTGTTTTATTGTCAGCTATTTTTTGCTTGTTATCCGCAATGGCATCAGCATTTTTGCCAATCTTATCTGTATTATCAGCAATATTGGCTTTGTTTTCTGCTACTTGATCATCAACGTGTTTCAATTGATCTTCTGTGGCAGCACGACCAGATACAGGTTGTGTTTGACCTAGAACCCATGTAGTGTTAGTCAATCCTGTTACTTGAGGTGTTTCGACCCCAGTTGTCGCTTTCACTTTTGGCGCTGTAATAGTTTGAGTAGCTGTTACCGTATCGAAAGTTACATCTTTTTTAGTGGAAATGGTAAAGTCTTTACCATTTTGAGTAATGGAAATATTATCTCCATCGATGAATTTAACAGTGTTACCACCTTCAACCTTTTCAGCAGTCTCATTATTAGCAACTACGTTCCAAGCTGCTAAACCCTTAACTTGTTGCTTACCGTCAGGAGTCAAATTGCTCAAGTCTCGATCAGCTGCATTGTCGACTTTACCTTTAGTTGCATCATCAAGTTTAACAGTCACATCGTCGCCATTAGCCACCGTAGTAAGACCATTTTCACCTTTTACGTTAAATTTCACATCACCTGTGCTCAAGGATTTTTCGTCGGTAGAACCAGAGTTACCACCTAAAGAAATCTTACGACCGACAGCTGTCGTGTTTTTGTCGATATTAGCTTTATTAGTTGCGATGTTATCTTTGTTAGTTGAAATGTCAGCTTTATTTGTAGCAATGTCACCAGTATTTTTATCAATTGCAGTTTTATTATCAGCTATTTTTTGCTTGTTCGCAGCAATATTGTCTTTATTGGTAGCAATGTCTGTTTTGTTTGTCGCAATATCGCCTGCATTTTTATCAATTGCAGCTTTATTGTCCGCAATCTTTTGCTTGTTATCGGCAATATTATCTTTATTCGTAGCAATATCTGTTTTGTTTGTCGCAATATCGCCTGAATTTTTATCAATTGCAGTTTTATTGTCTGCTATTTTTTGCTTGTTATCAGCAATAGCATCAGCGTTTTTGCCAATCTTATCTGTATTATCAGCAATATTGGCTTTATTCTCTGCTACTTGATCATCAACGTGTTTCAATTGATCTTCTGTGGCAGCACGACCAGATACAGGTTGTGTTTGACCTGGAACCCAAGCAGTGTTAGTCAAGCCAGTTACTTGAGGTGTTTCAACGCCAGTTGTCGCTTTCACTTTTGGCGCTGTAATTGTTTGTGTAGCTGTTACCGTATCAAAAGTTACATCTTTTTTAGTAGAAATAGTAAAGTCTTTACCATTTTGAGTAATGGAAATGTTATCACCATCGATGAATTTAACAGTGTTACCACCTTCAACCTTTTCAGCCGTTTCATTATTAGCGACTACGTTCCATGCTGCTAAATCCTTAACCTGTTGCTTACCGTCAGGAGTCAAATTGCTCAAGTCTCGATCAGCTGCATTATCGATTTTGCCTTTAGTCGTGTCATCAAGTTTAACAGTCACATCGTCGCCATTAGCAACAGTAGTAAGACCGTTCTCGCCTTTAACATTGAATTTCACATCACCTGTACTCAAGGATTTTTCATCGGTAGAACCAGAGTTACCACCTAAGGAAATTTTACGTCCGATAGCTGTCGTGTTTTTATCGATATTAGCTTTATTGGTTGCGATATCAGCTTTGTTTGTAGCAATATTGTCCTTATTAGTAGCAATATCTGTTTTGTTTGTCACAATATCGCCTGCATTCTTATCAATTGCAGTTTTATTGTCAGCAATTTTTTGTTTATTCGTCGCAATATTGTCTTTATTGGTTGCAATATCAGACTTATTTGTTACAATATCGCCTGCATTTTTAGTGATTGCAGTTTTATTTGTATCAATAGCAGTTTTATTAGCTTCTGCTTTATTGTCAACTTTTTTCAATTGAGATACATTGACAGCATCTTTATCAGCAACACCATCTGCTACATTCGTAACTTTCAAATTCCCAGCATTGATACCTTTGTCACCATCAATTTTAACGGTTTCATTACCACCAGCATTATTGAAAGAAGCACTGTTTAATTTAGAAAGATCTTTTTTCAAAGCTACAGAGATTTTCTTATCATTTCTAGCAACCGCAACATTATCGTCACCAGAAAAATCTACTGTATTACCTTTTTCAACCGCTAATGGTGTAGCTTCACCATTAGCAGAAAGATTCCAACCGTATTTATTTTGATCAATCGCTTGATTAATCACATTAGCTACGTTAGCAGAATCCGCCATACCAGCCGAGGCTGTAGCGTTACCATTTGCTACAGTAATGTCTTGCTTTTTACCAGAAACTGTAATTTTCTTACCATTAGCTGTAGTTGTAATGTATGTATTATCACCATTTACAGCCAATTTACTATTAGCAAGGTTCACATCACCTGTACCAGTATCACCTGTAAAAGCTAGATTAACACTCTTTAATTGCGCCACGTTTACTGCATCTGTATCAGCAGTACCAGCAGCAACATAGTTAATTTGACGTGTTTGGTTTGTCGTACCAATAGCAACACCACCTAATTTAGACGTTAGGGCAGCACCACTTAAACCAGCATATATATCTGTACGACTAGTATTAACATTATAGCCCGCTACGCCTGAAGCAATATCAGCTGTAGATTTTGAACCAACAGCTACACCATCTACGACTTTACCTCTAGCACCATCACCAACAGCTACAGAACGACTCGCAGATACGTCTGTTGCGGCATTTGGGCCAATAGCAATAGAATTAGCCGCCGTAGCACCAGTATTATCTTTATTAGCAATATCAGAAGATTTTATAGATATATATTTATAAGCGATTTGGTCTACAATAGCACTAAGTTGAGAGCCATTAATTGCATCTGTGGAAGTAGCACTTACTTCACCTGGAGCCACATGTTTCAACTGACGTTCATACCCTTTAGAACCAAAAGATACAACGTCACCTGGCAATGTTTTATCACCACCAGCCCAGGAAGCAACAACGTTATTTGGCAAAGTATAACTAGATTGTTTTGTACCGCCTACATCAGTGTTAGAACCACCACCGATGGCAATAGCATTATCACGATTTGCCCTAGCCCCTGTACCAATAGCAATAGCATTTGTTACATCATTATTGGCTTGACCAGAAGCACCACTAGAAGTTCCTGATAAACGATCCTTCGCATTTGCACCTGTACCAATGGCAATGCCCACATTGCCTGACTGACCTTTCATGCCTAATGTGATACCAGATTCACCAGCCGTTGCCGATGTATATAGTGGGTTTCTCATATCAAATCCTGTTAAGCTTTGAACTGCACTACGCAAATCCCCAGTTTTATTCTCACCATTATTCGTAGTGTAAATAACTTTTACACTATCGGCTTTAACTACATCATCGCCACCAATAACAATAGAAGAGTTACCTTGAGCTATTGTATTTCCCCCAATGGCAATTGCTTGCTCCCCAATTACTCTTGCACCTTCATTAGCAGTATTACCACCACCAATAGCGATTCCTTGTGGACTGTTAACACTGGTACTAGAATTAGAACCTATTGCAATAGAATATCCACCAGCAGCTGCTGCATTTTGACCGAAACCTACAGCTTTGTCACCAGTAACAGAAGCACCATCCCCCAAGCCTACTGCTGTTGCATGCAGATTTGTAGGCAAAGTATTTGCCGCCATAGAGATGCTAGCATTAGTCATTGCTAATACAGCCAAGATTGCTGCTACAACAATTTTCTTTTTACCACTATTATTCTTAGCGAACTCAGATACTACTACGTAACAGTTTTTTGATTTGCTCCAAACCACTTTAAAAATCTTATTCATACTTTCTCCTATAAACTAGATTAATATTAATGCTCCCTCGATGTTTTATCATATGGTAAGTCATACGAGAATTTCAAAATCTTCAATATTATAAGTATACCAAAACCTTTAATATACTATCAAGTTTTTTCATTTATTTTTCATAACTATAGGCATTGCACAAACAGCGTAGTAATGGGCATTATAGTGATTCATGTCACAAATTTATATAAAATATGGGCTTATTTTATACCATATCAAAGAGATAAAATGAATATAAATTCATAATCATTATTTTAAACTTATTTTATAAGATTATATTTTCCCACCACCTCATCAATTCATCTTACTTTACATAACAAAAAGCTATCTCATAGAAATGACAATCTACGAGATAGCTTTATTACTAAATTGTATAATTAAATTAGGTAACGAATTAGCTTACTTTAAAAACATATAAACTTTGTTCGTGTGCTAATTCTATTCGCTTATGCAAGTGTCTAATATATGTACGATATATTTCTTGTGCTTCTTCAACGGATATAATATCAAAATGAATTCCATCCCCTACTGGCAATTGGCTTAACCTAGGTAAATCGGCGGTAATGACAGTACCAATCTTTGTATAGCCGCCCGTTGTTTGTCGGTCCGCCATGAGGACTATTGGATTTCCATCTGACGGAACTTGAATAGAGCCAAATACAGCACCATCAGAAATAATGTCTGCACTATCGATATGCTCTATGACAGGGCCATCTAAGCGGAAGCCCATGCGATCACATTGTACGGTCAATGTATATATTTTACTACCAAAGGTCTTAATCCCTTTCTCGGTAAAATACTTTGCTTGCTCTCCTAGTACTACACGCAAAGGTTCGTGACACTCACGACCGCCGCGGTTATATAAAGCGGTATTGAATAATTTATGAGTTCCATAGAAGTCGCACACATTCACTTCGTGTCTAGTAAATGCTTTAATGCCAAACTGATCACCCGCTTGTAATGAACGCCCCTCAAAACCACCTATGTTAGCCTTTGTATGAGTGGATACGCTACCGTTAATAGTGCGAACATCAATACCACCAGAGAAAGCAATATACATACGCACGCCACATTGGCTAAAGCCACCAGAAATAATATCCCCGTCGTGACAAATAAAAGGTATATATCGAGGCACGACTACATTGTTAATGGTTGGGTGCATGTCGGCCCCTGTAAAAGCAACAATACATGTGCCTTGAACAATTAGCGTAGGAGGTAACACGGTACATTCTAAAGCACCTAGAGGTTCCTTGTTTCCTACTAGAGCCTGTCCCAATAGATAGCTTTCACTATCCATAGGACCTGCCACAGGCATACCATATTGTTGAAAGCCAATACGCCCTACATCTTGAATCGTTGTATACATACCCGGAGCATCTACGCAGATTAAAGCACGCTGAAACTCATTTATATCCACGCAAATCACCACTTTCTATTTCATATATAGATGGAATATATTCCATACCCAAGGATTTAATCCTATGGAATTCGTTTTCATCGATAGGCACATAACGAACGTAGTCCCCTGCCCTTAATAGGGCAGCTTGCTTTTTAGACATGTCATACATAGTCAAAGGTGTGCGTCCAATAATCTGCCAGCCCCCTGGAGAATCTGATGGATATGTACCAGTCTGTTCCCCTGCAATACCTACAGAACCGGCAGGAATCAAAGTTCTTGGTGAAGACAACCGCGGCGTTGCAATGCGTGGGTCCATCCCTCCTAAATAGGTAAATCCAGGAATAAAGCCTAGCATATAAACTAAATAATCTGTACCACTATGAATGGATACGACCTCATCTTCACTTATATGATTATGAGAGGCTATAAAGCCTAAATCTGGACCAAACTCACCACCATATACGGTAGGTATTTCAACAATCATAACACGTTCAATTACGCTGTCTGTTACAGATTCTTGTAATATAGGATCAAGAATTCTACAAATGTCTGAATACGTATACACCATTGCATCATATTGAACAAGCAATGCACAGTATGTAGGAACTAGTTCAATAATTCCATCTAGCTGTAAGACTTTAATCTGCTCTATAACTTGTCGGATTTGTCGATTAATCTTTGGATCGATTACTTGACCAAAATCAATAGAGATAGCGCAATCCCCTACAGGTGAAATTGTAGGTTTCATATGTACCTCCTGCTATAACTAGAAAGGACCATCACATTCAAGCCGAACGTAATGGTGCTTTCACAGATAATTAATTAACCTAGTAACTTAGCAATGCCTTTTAAAGATGTAACACCAATGTAAGATGTTACGAGCACTACAATCCACCCTGTATAATATAAAAGTTTATTGTGTTTGTATGCCCCTACGATTTCGGATTTATGAGTAGCAACGAGCATAACTGCCAACGTAACAGGCAAGATTAGACCGTTTACAGAGCCCGCTAAAATCAATAGAGATGCTGGTTTACCAATAAAGATTAAGATACATGTAGAAATAAAAATAAACGCCATAATAGTCAATTTTTCATTTCGCTCTACAATCTTAAATAATGTTTTTAAGAAGGATACTGATGTGTAGGCAGCCCCTACTACAGAGGTCAATGCAGCACAGAAGAACACTATACCAAATAATTTATGTCCGATTTCACCAGCGCCGAGAAGAAACGCAGAGCCTGCTGGGTCTTTAGAATCTAGCACAAAGCCCATGGATACTACACCTAAAACGGCTAAGAACAATAACACTCGAACTAATGCATCTACAGACATTCCCATAATTGCTGCACGACGTACATCTTTTAAATGCTCTTGACCTGTAATACCTGCATCAATGAGGCGGTGACCACCAGAAAATGTAATGTAACCACCTACAGTGCCTCCAATAAGTGTAATCGTTGCTAACCACGGCACATGCTCTGGAATCACAGAATGAGACAAGGCTTCTCCTACTGGTGGATTCGTAGAGAATGCTACGTAGGCGATAAGAACAAGCATAACAGTACCGAGTACTTTAGCCGTATTATCTAAAACACCACCCATCTTCTTAGATGTAAATAATAAGATACCCAAGATACCGCTAATAGCGGCCGCTGTTGTTGTGTCGATACCAAATATAATATTGAGGCCCATAGAAGCACCACCAATATTACCGATATTAAAGGCCAATCCACCAAGGGAAATTAAAAATGCCACTATATAACCAAGGCCTGGCAATACCTTATTCGCAATATCTTGACCACGCATTTGGGATACACCAATAATCGTCCACACATTAAGCTGTGCAATAATTGAGAAAATAACGGATACAACGATAGCAAATGCAAAGTCTGCTTTCAACTCATTTGTAAATGCTGCCGTTTGTAACATAAAGCCAGGTCCAATGGAAGACGTGGCCATTAAGAAAGCTGCCCCTAATAGGACAGAGAAACTCGCTTTACCTGTAATTGGTTTCATAGGAACCTCCACATATAATAATTAATCTATGCCATACTTATTTCTTAAAGCTCATACTTACATGTAATACTTACTTTTAATACTTATATTTGCATTTTCTGTTAGTATTAATTAAGCATTTATTTTAATGTATTTAATAATGTTATCGGTGTTGAAAATTTGCCACCGTTACACCAGCTTTTGTGAGCCCCTCCCGAATATACCTTGTGAAAGCTATCGCTTCTGGGTTATCACCATGAACACATACGGAGTCGGCCACAATATCAATGGTCTTCCCTGTATTAGTAACAACCTTACCCTTTGTAACCATCATGAGAACTCGGTCTAAAGCCTCTTGTGGGTCTTTAATGAAAGCACCTGCTTCTGTACGAGGGACCAATGTTCCCTCCTCTGTATAGCCACGATCAGCAAACACTTCCTGTATAACAGGAATACCTCGTCGTTGTGCCTCTTGAGCAATATAGCTACCACTCAATACCATGGCCGCGATATTAGAATTTACCGCTTGTAAACCATCTAAAATTGCATCGGCTAGTACAGGCGTAACACAGGCTGTATTGTAAAAAGCACCATGTAGTTTCATATGCTGTAAACTAATGTCATAACTATCACAAAAAGCTTGTAGTGCGCCCAGTTGGTATATCATATAGGCTTTTGCCTCCGCAGGATTTACTGCCATCGCACGACGACCAAATCCCATCAAATCTGGATAACCAGGGTGTGCCCCTACGGCTACGCCCTTTTCTTTACACATGCGGACAGTCGCATCCATAATAAGAGGATCTCCAGCGTGCCAACCACAAGCAATATTAGCACTTGTTACGTGATTTAATACTTCACTATCCATACCTAATGTATAATTACCAAAACTTTCGCCTAAATCACTATTTAAATCTACATAATGAGACATATACTATTACCTCTCCATCTTCATCTATTTTATAAATTCTATAGAATATCGAATTTAATGATACGATTATACTAAATAAACCTATATCTTAGCAAGGATATTTATCAAATCTACAAAATTATTTTATAAATACAAAAACCACAAGATTAAAATCTTGTGGTTTGTATGTATACTCTTTTTTATCTGACCCTACTATATCCCATCATGAGCTCATAAATAGTATTTTGTATATTATCCGATTCTGTTATTTCAGAAACGGCACAAATAAAATCGGGATGCGCTTGCCAAACGGTATCAGCATTTGTGGTTTTAATGCCCCCAACAGCAACAATGGGAGCCTTACTAAACTGCTTTGCCCAATATATATAAGAAATGCCTACAGGATTAGCATTGGGTTTTGTCTGTGTAGAAAAAATAGGCCCTACCCCAATATTACCTATAGTAAATGTATCCAATATATCAATTACCTCCTACAAAGCTAACGATTTCTAATCTGTCAGCAGCCGTTAATTTAGTGGTTGTATATGCTTCCTTACTAAGAATCTCTCCATTAAGCTCAACTACAAAGTGTTTACCAGAATAGCCTAATTCATCAAGAATCAAATGAAGTTGCTCACCTACAACATACTTTGGCTCTCCATTAACAATCAAATCTATAATGACCTCCCATATGAAAAAGCTTATAAAATATCAATATATTCTTCTTGTAAAGCTTTATTCATACTGCGTACAGCACAAAACTTGCCACACATCGAACAGGTTTCACTATGGTCTTCCTCCGGTGCTCTACTTTCACGAATAGAACGAGCCCGTTCAGGATCAAGGGCACAAGCATATTGTGCCTCCCAATCGAGAACTTGACGTGCCTTAGCCATAGTGTCATCTATATCTCTTGCATTAGGAATACCACGAGCAATATCTGCAGCATGCGCCGCTATTTTGAAAGCCATAATTCCGTCTTTTACATCATCTGCATTTGGTAAGGCTAAATGTTCCGCTGGTGTAACGTAGCATAAGAAGGATGCACCATACATACCCGCTACAGCGCCACCAATAGCAGCCGTAATATGGTCATAGCCTGGAGCAATATCTGTGACGAGCGGTCCCAACACATAGAATGGCGCTCCATCACACAAGGACTCTTGTATCTCCATATTCATTTGTATTTGATGTAAAGGTACATGCCCAGGTCCTTCAATCATAGCTTGTACACCATATTGTTTCGCTCGTTTTGCCAATTCACCAAGCCTTACAAGCTCTTCAATTTGGCACACATCAGTGGCATCCGCCAAGCAACCTGGACGACAAGCATCACCTAAAGACAACGTAACATCATATTCTTTGCAAATCTTTAAGATTTCATCATAGTATTCGTAGAATGGATTTTCATGGCCTGTCATGCTCATCCACGCAAATACCAAACTACCTCCGCGGCTAACAATATTAAGCAACCGTTTATGATTCTTGATTTGATCTATTGTTTTTCTCGTAATACCACTGTGGATAGTAATAAAATCTACACCATCTTGAGCGTGTAATCGGATAGTGTCCAAGAAGTCTTGAGCCGTTAATTCACCTAAATCTTTTTGATGATGAATGACACTATCATAAATAGGCACCGTACCAATCATTACTGGTGATGTCTCGATTAATTTACGTCTAAAAATACGAGTATCACCATGAGTTGAAAGATCCATGATTGACTCTGCTCCAAGTCGAATAGCTCGATTAACCTTTTCAATTTCGCTATCATAATCAGTAACGTCTTTTGATGTACCTAAATTAACATTGACTTTCGTTCTAAGACGCTTACCAATCCCCTCTGGCGAAATGCTAGTATGTTGCTTGTTACAAGGAATAACAACCTTGCCTGAGGCCACTAGGGAACGTAATACCTCTTCATCCATACGTTCTTTTTCCGCGACAACTTTCATTTCCTTCGTAACTACACCAGCCACAGCCGATTCCAATTGTGTCATAAACATTTTTACATCCTCCTATATAAAAGACATATATAGTTAGGTATGCAAAAATGGGTATCGAACAAAATGATCGATACCCATATTAAGTATTAGCGTGCTTCCTACGCGGGCATGATCCCGATCAGGTATAAAGGTCAGGTGCTCGCAGCCCTTTCTCAGCCTATATAATAGGCTCCCTTGCATACTCACTATATAATTATGCTATTAATATTACTACTTTATTCAGATTTGTCAAATGATTATTCCGACACTTTTACGTCTATTATTTATTTCTCAGCCTTATCTTGGTCTTTGCTATCATCGGAATCTGCTTTTTCAGAGATTACAATATGACCATCCTTAACATCGGCAAGCAAGTGTTTAGCATCGATGTGATCCAAGTAGAAATCAGTTACATTATCGCGGATTTCAGATTCGATAACACGACGTAATGGACGAGCGCCCATAGTTTTGTCATACCCTTGTTCCATCAACAATTCTTTAGCTGCATCTGTTACATCAAGAGTGATATCTTTTTTAGCTAAAGTTTTATTCACTTGATCAAGCATCAAATCTACAATTTTTTTCAAATCTTCTTTGCTCAATTGATTGAACTCGATAACTGCGTTGAAGCGATTCAAGAACTCTGGACGGAAGAATGGAGCGATGCGTTCCATTACATCTACTTTATTTTCATCATCATTGTCATTACCATAACCAAAACCCGCATTGGATGTAGCGATGATAACGGTATTTTTAAAGTTTACTGTGTTACCTTGACCATCTGTTAAGCGACCATCGTCCAATACTTGTAAAAGTAATGTAATAACTTGAGGGTCTGCTTTTTCGATTTCATCGAATAATACGATGGAATAAGGATTACGACGTACGCGTTCAGTCAATGTGTTAGAGTTATCTTCATAACCAACATAACCAGCTGTAGCACCGATTAATTTAGATACGGCTGTGCGATCACTATATTCGGACATATCCAAGCGAATGATTGCATCTTTGTTACCAAACATATCTAGAGCTAATTGTTTAGCTAATTCTGTTTTACCAACGCCAGTAGGACCTACGAATAAGAAGCTACCGATTGGACGGTTGCCTTCGTCAAAGCCTGCACGGTTACGACGAATTGCTTTAGATACAGCTTCTACTGCTTTATCTTGACCAATTACATGAGCTTCTAAACGAGATTTCATGTCTTTCAAGCGCTCGATATCGGATGCCCCCATTTGAGATACAGGAATACCAGTCATTCTTTCAACGGCTTCTGCTACATCGTTAACCTTAGCCACTACCTTTTGATTTTCTGTATGGTTATCAAGCTCTGCTTGTAACTTTTGAATACGCATTTTTTCATTAATCGCAGATTCATAGTCTTCTTTTTGAGCATATTCCTCTTGTTTTGCTTTAGCATCAGCAATATCTGCTTCCAATGTTTTAATATCTGTTACAGGATGTTGAGATGCCAAGTGAGCTGCTGTTACATCGATTAAATCAATAGCTTTATCAGGCAAGCTACGTTGTGGAATATACTGTACGGAATAATCTACAGCTGCTTTCAACACCGCATCTGGCAATTCAATATTATGATGCGCTTCGTACAATGGACGAATGCCTTGTAAGATTTTGAAAGTATCCTCTGCAGATGGCGCGTTTACCTTTACCTCATTAAAACGACGAGCGAGAGCCGCGTTTTTCATGATTGTATTACGGTATTCATCTTGTGTTGTAGCACCAATAACAGTCATTTCACCACGAGACAAAGCAGGTTTTAAGATATCTGCCAAGCCTTTGGAGCCTTGACCATCACCGGTAGAACCAGCACCCAAAATTTGGTGGATTTCGTCGAAGAACAAGATAATATTGCCAGCGGCTTTTACCTCTTTAATAAGGTTTTGAATGTTTTCTTCAAAGGAACCACGGTATTGAGTACCAGCTTCCAATCCGGAAATATCGATGGAAATGATTTCTTTATTTTTAATAGCTGCTGGAACATCACCATTTACAATAGCTTGTGCCAAGCCTTCTACTACTGCAGTTTTACCAACACCAGCATCACCTACAAGTACTGGATTGTTTTTAGTACGACGCGCTAAGATTTCTGCTGTTTCTTGGATTTCTTTATTACGACCAATGACAGGATCGAGTTTACCATCACGAGCTTGTTGAGTTAAGTTTGTCCCCAAACGAGCAAGGATTCCATCTTGTTTAATTTTACCTTGTTGCGCAGCTTGGGCAGCTTGCATTTCTTCATTAGATGGTAAACGACCAGTTTGACGATAAAACGCAAACTCTTCTGGAGTTACTTCGCGACCGTTAATCTTATAACTACGTCGTTCCGTGGAATAACCACCCATATTACCCATCAATTGATTAAATAAATCATTCATGCTAGAAAATTCATTACCAAAGTTGTTAAAGTTGTTGTTCATATAAATTACCTCACTTTTTTAACTACAAGTATATCAGTTTGACTTTTTAAGTCTGTTTAATTTCTTGCTTTATTTCTAGGTTTCTTCAACCTTATATCATTATAATAATCTGATTAAGTCAAAAAGTCAATAGGTCAAAGTAAATTTTTTGACTTTTTTTGACTTTTATTTTGACTAATTTGATTTATGTACCAAGAATGCAGATAAATACTGGGTTTATAGTGGGTAATTAATTTTGAACTTTTGAATTATTTCTTATAAATCAATGACTTTCTCATTGCTTTAAACCTTTAATTCTTTAATTTTCTCATTAATTTTTCGTTTTTTTAATTGTAGTTTTGATATTTCCTGATTTATATTACTTATCTTCTTATAAAAACAACAGTTAACTAGTTTTTGACTTAATCTATTATACCAATCAATATATGACAAATGCTTATTTAGTAATGCTCCGCCAATAGGTATTAAAGTAGAAACAGTTACCTGAATTGCCATATAATTGTCAACTCCTATAGACAGTCTAATATATTCATTATTCCGATAAAACAATCCCATTATTCCAAATATCATCACCCCTATAATTAATAATATAATAAAATCTAAAAACATACTAATCCTTAGACAACAGCTTTCTAAAGATGCCCTCCTTTTCTCCAGATCATTTAATTTATCTGTGACTTCTTCTAACTGATCATGTAAATCATCAATTCGTTGCTTTTTTAACATCTTAATTTCATTATCTTTACTAAATAAATCTTCAGAGTGCTTTTCAATAAGAGAATCTTTTTTATTAATATACTCTTTTATTTCTATATTTTCGCGTTTTATCTCTGCTAACTCTCGCTCATTTTCTACATATCGTGCTTGTAACTCTTCAATCGACTCTTCTTTAATCAAAAATAAAATATCATCCACGTTGATACTATCTATTTCATCGGGGGTCTTATAATTTTCCTTTAATGCAACAATATAACGCTTAACACCTGCTTCATCTAAATCACCACTATCAAAGCGGCTTTTTACCTTTCTATATTGTTCAGCAATAGACTCATCTAACTCAGTAGATAAAGCCAATTGTGACTTTATCCATATATCCATACTAGAAGGAATATCGTTACCCCCAAAGCCCTTATTAAGGTCAAACCATAAACGCCTAGTAATAGCCCCCATCGTAAAAGCTAGTGGCATCTTATTTTTTGAAGGTTCTTGTGAGCAAATTCGTTGACTTAAACTCAATATCTTTCGAGTTTCTGTAAGTAATATAAATTTTGCTTTTTTAAATCTGTCGTCTCCGATCCTCTACGAAGTAGACTTATATTATTTAGATGCTCTATATATCTATAAGGAATCTGCTGTTGTTCTAACTCTCGTCCTAAATTTATATCAATAGCATTGTATTCCGTTAATTCTGAATTTGTTACATTAGATATATCTATTTCCGTAATACCATATTGACTTAGCATTTCAAAGAAATCACTCTGCTTTTCAATAATGTCTGCCTCTTCATTACATCCCAATAAAATATAATTCATGGCCGCTTGTTCTACAGTAGGATACGAATGATTCTTTAATTTTTTTATTGCAGCATAAAAAAAAGCTTGTATATCCGTTTTGGTATCAGGAAAATATGCTAGTTTTATTACATATTTTTTAGCCTTTTTGTTCATCTCGTTTATTAATTTAACTAAATCCTCAATCAACTTCTTGAATACATGCCCATTATACCCTGCTAAATAAAACAAAATTTCTTGTTCCAAACAAATGACTATTGGTTCTGACCATATCATACTATTAGATATATCAGCATTATAGTTTAATCCTGTATATAAAATACAACCCTCAGATAAAAGTTCAATATATCGCCTTACTTCATCATCATCTTTATTTTTCAAAATAAATGCACTTATATACTTAGAATAGTTATTCTTTCTATCATCATTAATAATAAAATCAGCAAATGCCTTAATAACACTATTTTGATCTACCGTATGTTCATGTTCTAAGATGAATGTATTTAATCGAGAGATTACAACTTCGCCAAGTCTTTTTGCTTCATCAAAATACTTAATAATATGAGTATCTTTTTTATTAGTAATCGTATCAGCGCTATAGTAAACTTGATGTGAAAGAGTTAGTAATTCACTTTTATTAAGACAAGTCTTAATAACGGCCTCAGGAAAATCAAATTCGAATTCATCTTTTAAAGCTTTTTGTATCTCTTCAGCACGAAAGGACTGCCAATTACGTTGTACTATAATATATTCTATAAATTTTGTAATAATTGAAAAAATCTCATTAGTATTACTCTTAAATAACTGTCTAAAAGTAACATATGATGCTAACGCATTTTTATTATCACTCATCATTCCCCACCTATATATCTTACCTACATATCTATAAATTAGTTAATTTAGTAATAAATAAGAGACCCCTCCTCTTACAAAAAATCCAATATAACTAGCCCTCAGCTCTAACTTTCACTTATCTAAAAAAAATATTCTATCCCATTACAACAAGCAACTCCTATTAATATAAAAACCTTTTTCTATATCATATTTTAAGGTCGAAAAAACTATCTTCATCCCCATTTTCCTACACACAGTAATCAGCTCAATAAAATCATTACTTTCCTCATTAAGAAAAAGTCTATTACATAAAGGGTTTAAGCTCACAAACCAGTAATAAACATTATGACCTTCTTCTAATAAGAGTTTAATTTTTTGTAGTTGAGCGATTACTCTCTCCATCTTAACATTTGGATAACTAGCAACTTTATCTTCAGATAATATTGTCTTACCTTCAATAATTATATCTTGACTAGATATATACAAATCAGCTCTATAACCATTCCCTAAAGTTTTTTCATAAGAAATCTCGCCTTTTAAATTCTCAAATTTTCTTTGTCTTCTTAAATAATCTCCAATTATAACATTTATTGCTTGCAATTCTAATAAGATAGGACCTCTCTCTTTTTTTACGGCATAAAGCATATATTTAAATTTACTTTTTTTCTTAATAGATTTTAACCATACTTCTTCCCCATTTAAATTGATAAGTTGTCCTAACTTACAATTACTGGCAATATAACAGTCTTCTATTTTATTATTTACTTTCACTGTACCAGAAAATCGAAATTTTCCTTCCTTAATAAACTCTCCAATAATCAAGTTTCTGTTAAAATTTATATTATCCACACTCATATAAAATATACTCCATTAAATTATATACATTTTGAAACAATAATAAACCCTCATATATATCTTGACATTATTCCGAGAAAAGAATAATATTAGCTTATTAAAATTATCTAAGGAGTTTATCTATGAGTTATATGACTATAAAGAAAGCTGCAGAACTTTGGTCTATAAGCGAACGCCGTTTAACCAAACTATGCAACGAAAATAGAATCCCAGGCGCACAAAAATTTGGATGGAGTTGGGCCATTCCAGAAGATGCAGAAAAGCCCTACGATGGCAGGCGAAAAAAAATATCTCAAAGAAATAAAGATTCACATTCAAAAGAATCAGAAAAACTAATCGCCCCAATAATAGAGAGAAAATGGGCTATGCCTAATAAAAACACATTTTCTATAAAACCTATAAAAGAATTAATATTTGATGAACTAACTGAAGGAATTTGGATTGATCCATTTGCCAACTCTAATAAGCTAGCAACCATAACTAATGACTTAAATGTTGAATACGATACAGATTATCATATGGATGCTTTAGATTTTTTAAAATTATTTCCTGATAATTCCATAGATGGAATTTTATATGATCCACCATACTCTCCCCGGCAAGTAAGTGAATGTTACAATAATGTGGGATTAAGTGTAACTTGGGATACAACAAAATCCTCCTTCTGGTCCAATCATAAGAGAGAAATTTCACGTATATTAAAATTAAATGGAAAAGTTATAACATTCGGTTGGAATAGTGGTGGCATTGGCGCCTCAAATGGTTTTACTATAAAACGCATATTATTAGTTCCACATGGAGGCTGGCATAACGACACAATTTGTACTGTAGAAGTAAAAACTAGTACAGCAAAGCTATCACCTAAGAAATTAAAGGAAAAGGATTTAACCCCTGTGAAAAATACACCTAAACACACAAAGGAAGACTGTTTACTAATTCAATGGTTGAAGGAGTTACCAGAAAATTTTTGGGACTTTAAAAACGAAGATACAAATGCTTTCACGCATGGATTACATACATATCCCGCTACAATGATTTATCCTATCAGTAGAAATATCATATCGAAGGTAAAAGAGATATATCCTATTAACTCGTTACTCGATCCCTTTAGCGGCTCTGGGACTGTCCCAGTAGAAGGTGTATTGGCAGGAATTCCTAACATTTATGCTACAGATATGAATCCTTTAGCTATTTTATTAACAGAAGTCAAATCAAATGCTTTATCTCCAAAGAAACTCAGCCAAGACTTTAAAGTTTTACAAGAATCTATTAACTCTAATTATAAATATCATAATGAAATACTTGATACTATTGATGATTTTATACTATCCCAAAACTTAGATATAACCGACAAAAAAACTTGGGGTGAAAATGCTCCAGCCTATATAAAGCAATTTTTACAACAAAAACGTTCAACACTAAATGTACCAAACTTTAAAAATATAGGTTATTGGTTCAAACCTAATATACTATTAGAGTTATCACTAATTGCTCAAGAAATACAAAAAGTTAACAATATAGAATTCAAAAAATTCTATATTGTTGCCTTTAGCGAACTACTAAGATTAGTCTCTAATAGAAGAAATGGCGAATTTAAAATGTATCGAATGCCCGTAGAGAAAATAATAACTTTCAATCCAAATGTTCTCGATACTTTTTATTCAATTTTACTAAAAAACATCAAGAAAATGGAGGAGTTTTATACCCAAACAAAAACCTTATCCCCCTCTAATTCACATATCAAACTAGATAATGCTAAAGAGTTAATAAGTGTTCCTGATAATAGTATAGATTTACTAATAACTTCTCCACCATATGGAGATAGCCGTACTACAGTAGCTTATGGTCAATTTAGTCGTCTTACACTACAATGGAATGATTTTTTAGAAAATAAAGACGATATTAGTAACGAAAGCATGAAACTAGATAATAAACTTATGGGGGGTATTAAATATAGAAACGGATATGCTTATGAGTTATCTAGTCCAACTTTAAAAACGGCTTTAAATAATATTGTTTCTAAAGATTTAGAACGTTCTGGAGATGTATTTAGCTTCTATAAAGATTTAGATATGTGCTTAGAAGCAACCTCAAAAAAATCCAAGAAGGGAACCTATCAATTTTGGGTAGTTGGTAATAGAACCGTCAAAGAGGTTTATTTAGAAACTGATAAAATTTTAGCGGAATTAGCGCAAGCTCATAATCTACAATACATTACGACATTTACTCGTAATATTCACAACAAAGTAATGCCTTCAAAAAATTCTCCATCTAACAAAGCTGGAGCAACTATTTCAACAATGCTAAATGAATATATTGTTATACTAAAAAAGCTGTAGGAATCCTACAGCTTTTTGCTATCCAATAACTCACTTTGGAACATTAGAGGAAAATCCTTAGTCGCTAGTCTAAATGCAGTGCCATGATCATGAATACGCCCATCCGAATATTGGCCTATTCTAATATCTACTTTTATTATTCCTTGTTCTAGAAAGTTAATCATAGAATCATAGTCAAATCCAGACAATAAATACGCTTCAAGATACTTAAATTCTTCTTTATCTCCAGTGCCTCTGCTATCTGATTTTACATAAACTAATTTATTCTTATACTTTTTATTAAAAGCTTTTTCTAAATTATCTTTACTCCAATAAATATCTTCTATTCTATCATTTGATTGAATGGAGATTTTTTCTTCATCACAATGAAGCTTTAATTGAACTCCCGACCCTTCAATATTTGTAAATCTATCCGCAGATAAAGTTGCATGAAGTACTTTCTTACCATTATCATATTTATCACTACTATAGCCAAACTTATCTAATAATACCCTATTAGATCTAGCTGGTTCTGGCGCTTTAGTAAACATTGTTAACATACTATTATTATTTTTTCGAGCAGCTTTTAATTCGTACTCACCAAAATCGGGTTCATCAAGATTGTTTTCTGGTATTTCCAATAAATCTTCCAAGGTTTTTCCAACACCAGTAGGACCACTTCTATGCGTTTGCACCCAATTTAATAATTTTACTTCATCAAAAGCATCAATAAAATCTTCTAAATCTTCAATCATCTTTACGCTCCCTTAACAAATCAATTACAGGAATCCCTAACGCATTAGCAATTCTATCTATATTATCTATTGATATATTCCGTAGTCCCCGTTCTACGGAACTAATATAGGTGCGATGCAATCCCGCTTTAGCTGCCAATGCTTCTTGAGAAATATCTGCTTTTAATCGATAATATTTCAGATTAGCCCTAAAAATATCTCTTAATAACATTATTTCTACCTCCTAAGATTATTTTCTAAAAATGCACTCTTTATGTCTACAGACAATAAGTTTCATTCTATGCACCATTTCAAAATCAAATTTAAAATAGCTATATTATATTCAATATTAAATAATTACTAATAAAACTACTAAAGTTTATAAAAAAACGGATAGCTCATTATGAACTATCCGCTTATTTCTTTGGTGATCCAGGAGGGATTCGAACCCCCGACCCACGGCTTAGAAGGCCGTTGCTCTATCCAACTGAGCTACTGAACCATGTGGATTACCTATATATGTAATTATCTATTATAGTATAAATTATGTACTATGTATCGTCAACTACACCCTATCTTAGTATACCCTAAAAAAGGCAAAAAAAAATGGAGCGGGTGAAGGGAATCGAACCCTCGCGACCAGCTTGGAAGGCTGGGGCTCTACCATTGAGCTACACCCGCAAATAAAAAATGGTCGGAGCAGCAGGATTCGAACCTGCGACCCCCTGGTCCCAAGCCAGGTGCGCTACCAAACTGCGCTATGCCCCGTCATTAATTACTTTGCTATTATAGCAAACCCGGTAGTTGATGTCAACCACTACTCTTGCTGAGTTCTTACTCTCTCGAGTATCGCTCTGCAACGAAAATTATTATATCATTGATAGAAACTAGTGACAAGTACTTTTTTACAACTTCATTAATTTTTTTACTTATACATTAATACATTCTTTAATATTTATCTATCCTTACTTCTATTATCCTATACGCCTACGCCTCCATATCATTTTAATCTATAAATTATTCGCCCTAATAGTATAAAGCCAATCATATGCTTAATTAAGCATATAAAAACATGCACCCCTTTCGAGGTGCATGTTGTATTGTTCTATAGTTATATAAGATTTTAAAATGCTAGTAAAGCAAATAGATTAACCTTCGTAGCTACCATCTTCTACTACTTGAGGATTTTTTGCGATACCTTGTTTTACAGCAACTTCAGCAACTGCTTTAGCAACTGCTGGAGCTACACGAGGATCGAATACGGATGGCATTACGTTTTCTTCGTTCAATTCGCTATCAGGAATCAAGTGAGCCAAAGCGTCAGCAGCAGCTAATTTCATTTCGTCAGTGATTTGAGCCGCACGAACGTCGATAGCGCCGCGGAATACGCCAGGGAATACTGCTACGTTGTTGATTTGGTTAGGAGCGTCGGAACGACCTGTACCAGCAACGCGGATACCAGCAGCTTTCATATCAGCATATGTAGCTTCTGGGTTAGGGTTAGCCATTGCAAATACGATTGCATCGTCAGCCAAGTTTTCCAAAATTTCTTTTGTGAAAGCACCTGCTGCAGATACACCAAGAAGAATGTCGGCGCCTTTAGCATTTTCAGCCAAGTTGCCATGTTTTTCTTCAAGTTTGAGCAAATCAATCAATTCAGCTTGCAAAGAGTCAAGTCGTTTGTAGTCTTTGTGCAATACGCCAGAGGATACCAACAATGTGATATCACGAGCACCTGCAAGGTACAATAAGCGAGCAATGTTTGCACCAGCAGCACCAGCACCGTTTACAACGATTTTAGCAGTAGCTAAATCTTTTTTAACTAAACGAAGAGCACCTTTTACACCAGCTAAACATGCAATTGCAGTACCGTGTTGGTCATCATGGAATACAGGAATTTCCAATTCTTCTTTCAAACGATTTTCAACTTCATAGCATTTAGGAGAGGAAATATCTTCTAAATTAATACCAGCAAAGTTTTTTTGCAATAATTTTACTGTATTGATCAATGTATCAGCATCTTTTGTATCTACAACCAATGGAATGCAGTCTACATCACCGAATTTTTTGAACAATAAGGATTTACCTTCCATTACTGGCAATGCTGCTGCAGCGCCAATATCACCAAGACCAAGTACACGAGTACCGTCAGATACAACGGCAACCATGTTGGAACGGCAAGTTAATTCGAAGGATTCTGCTTCATTATCTTTAATACGCAAACATGGTTCTGCTACACCTGGTGTGTAAGCTACAGATAAATCATGAGCGTCTTTTAATTCATATTTAGTTCCTACAGTAAGGAAACCTTTTAATTCACGTTTTTTTTGTACAGCTAATTCACGTACGTCCATAACAATTCTCCTTTGTGGATACACTCGGACTCTTTAGAGTCGGTAATTTATACCTTTAACTAATTGTATTATACAAAATGCTAAATCATAATTCAAGTTTTTTCGATATAGTTTTTCGAAATTTTTAAAAACTACTATCATTAAGCTCCAGTAGTAATAAAGATTAAGCTCTAATAGTTATAAAGTAAATTATAAAAAAGTAGATAAACCATATAAGGCTTATCTACTTCAAATCTATCTTCGTATTATACGCTAAAAGCTGTCACAACAATGTTATAAAAGCGGTCTTTAAGCTTTCACAGATGGCAAATTACGTCCATAAAAGATTTCCATCATTTCTTGTTTTAATTGATGTTTAATTTGCTTGATTTCACGATCGCTCAACTCAGCTTCAGTGATGCCAAAGAGATAATTATCTAAATCAAATTCTTTTAACATCATCTTTGTATGGAAAATATTTTCTTGATATACATTTACATCAATCATGTTGTACATGTTGCGAGTTTTTGCACTAATGTAATTTTGAATGGAATTGATACGATGATCGATATAAATTTTCTTACCAGATACGTCACGAGTAAAACCACGCACATGATAATCCAAGGTAAGAATATCAGAGTCAAAACTTTGAATTAAATAATTCAGTGCATTTAGCGGTGAGATTTGTCCACATGTAGAAACTTCAATGTCGGCACGGAATGTACTAATCCCTTTGTGCGGATGGCTTTCAGGATAAGTATGTACAGTAAGATGCGATTTATCTAGATGCATAACTACATCTTCTTTTTCAATTTCCTCTTCAGAAATCAAAATCGTAACAGATGCACCTTGAGGATCATAATCTTGTTTCGCTACATTAAGGATGTTAGCGCCAATAATATGGCTAACTTCCGTCAAAATAGCCGTTAAACGATCCGCATTGTATACTTCATCAATGTACTGAATGTATTGTTTTTTCTCTTCTTCCGTACGAGTATAACAAATATCATAAATATTAAAACTCAATGTCTTTGTGAGATTGTTAAAACCATATAACTTCATTTTAGGCTTTGCTTTAACTGGTGTATCCATGATATGTCATAACCCTTTCCATGCATAGACTTACTATTTCTTTTGAAAGTTTCGCAAACGAAGCTTTCACCATATAACTAAACAATATCTTGTTTATACACAAACTCTACATCAAACTGTCCATTATCGTAGGTAACGATGGCAAAGGTACCACCGGAGCGATCACGAGCCAAAGAAATACTGCCAGGATTTACAAATACCGCATCACGGGCACGAACCTCACCATGATGATGGCTATGACCGGACACGATGAGTCGTGCACCCATGTCAGTTCCTAACTCAATCAGTTTTTGTATTCGATTGTAATATGATACCTCATGACCATGTGTCATGTAAATATAGGTATCTTCAAGAGGAATTAATTGCTCTCGTGGTTCAAGCGGTTGCACACGGTCGTTGTTCCCACGCACAGCATATACAGGAATATCCGTATGTTCCTGCATATAGCGTGCGTCATCTCCAAAATCGCCAGCATGAAGCCACATATCGATGTCTTGATCAGCAGTAGCAGCCAAAACGAGGTCGATATCCTCTAGATACCCATGAGTGTCACTTAAAATGCCAATTCGTTTCATTGTATTTAATCTCTAATGCCACTATATTATATATTTATATGAACTATACCATATAGTTCGAAAATATCAAAGCTTGTTAATTAATTCACGTAGTGCACGGCCACGATGACTAATCGTTTCCTTCTCTTCTATACTTAACTCTGCCATAGTCTTTTTAAACTCAGGCACATAGAAGTACGGATCATAGCCAAAGCCATTCTCCCCTTTTGGCTCATCTTGAACGAGTCCATCACAATACCCTTCCGCAGTAACTTCTCGGCCATCAGGATATACAAGCGCTAAAGCGCATACATAATGACCTGTACGGTTACTTTTCCCTTGTAGTTCACGAATTAACTTCTCGTTGTTTGCATTGTCATCACCATGACGACCTGCATAACGCGCAGAATATACACCTGGTGCACCATTGAGGACATCAACCGTAATGCCAGAATCATCAGCAAGGCATGGGCGATTCGTAGCCTTCGCATAGTAACGAGCCTTCAACAGAGCATTTTCCATAAAGGTTGTACCAGTTTCCTCAGGCTCCTCAATGGAAATCACAGCTTTTACAGGTACACAATCGATAGATAAATGGGAAAAAGCCTCAGAGAACTCACGAATTTTTCCTTTATTGCCTGTAGCAAGCACAATTTGTTCCATTTTATACCTCCGGAGCTGTAGGATACTCTTTACCTACTTTATCTGCTGTCGCACCAAGTACTTCACGTTGTTTAACCATGAGCTCATCTGTAGCAGCCTCTGCTAAATCAAGTAAAGCGTTAAGCTCATCACGATTAAATGTACCGTGTTCCCCTGTACCTTGTACTTCAACCATATTACCAGAACCGGTACGGACTACATTCATATCTACAATGGCTGCACTATCCTCTTCGTAACAAAGGTCCGTAATAGGACCGTCAGGACCAATACCTACGGAGATGGCTGCACAGAAGTCAGTAATTGGAAATTTGCCAGCTCCGCCAAAGGTGAAGTCCACCGCATCAACGAGGGCTACAAAGGCGCCTGTAATAGATGCTGTTCGTGTACCACCATCCGCTTGGATCACATCGCAGTCAATAGTGATAGAACGTTCGCCAAGTGCTTCAAGGTCTACGACAGCACGCAAAGCACGACCGATAAGGCGTTGAATTTCTACAGTCCGTCCTGTTTGTTTTCCCTTTGCAGCCTCACGGCTCACGCGAGTTTGCGTAGAACGTGGCAATAATGAGTATTCCGCAGTTACCCATCCTTGCCCAGAACCTTTTAGCCAGCGTGGCACAGAATCCTCAACAGTAGCCGTACAGATAACCTTGGTCTTACCACACTCAATAAGTACAGAACCTTCAGCAAACTCTGTAAAATTCCGTGTTATTTTAGTAGGTCGCAATTGACCCGCTGTTCTATTATCACTGCGCATAGGAACCTCACCATTCTAAAACTAAATATTAGAACGCCCCTTACACAAAGGGGCGTTATTACTTATATTATATCACAATTTTACTATTTTTTAGCATTACGAATTATATTGTAATTCGCGATTCTAACATGATAACTGGCGTTATCATTTACGGAGATTAACATTATAGTTCATATTGGCCGTTGCCGAGTGGATCCACCACAACATAACGGCTAGCTCCCCCTTCTGCTTTGGCTCGTTTTGCTTCTACAATAGCATCTTGACGCGTTCCTTCATCTGCTTGCCAAGGGATGAACATAGCATATACGCTTTGCGGTCCATACGGTCCATATTGTCCTCGTGAAAGTACACTATACCAGCCTACCTTGTCTTCGTACATGCGCACCCTTTCAAGGCGCTCCTCTTGTACGCCCGTTTCATCGTAATACACATTGTAACGATTTGACCAAATATCACCTACACTAGCACGTTCTTCTTCTGCTATACGATATCGATTAGCCCATTGTACCTTCCACTTAGCGATAAGCTCATCTATATAATTTGTTACACTTTGACTTTGCTTATATTTAACAGGGTCAAAGGCAGGTTCTACGACCTTACTGTAATCAAGGCCTGCCATGGATAAAATGATACCTGTATTCACGTATGGTAATGCTTCCTGTACGGAATAGCCTCCTTCTAAGACTGCTATATCTGCTTGTAATAAATCGACTAGCTCTGCATAGCCCTTTGCAGTTACCTGCATATTAGCCAACGGATCACTAAAGTGATTATCTTGCCCAGCCGAATTAATGACAATATCTGGATCAAACTCTTCAAGGATAGGCAATACAAGCTCACGCATGACCTTCATCAAGCCTTCGTCACCGGTACCTGGCGGTAGTGGAATATCTATATTACCACCGATGGCCTGAGGTCCACCAAATTCATCCATAAATCCTGTGCCAGGATATAAAGTACGTCCATCTTGATGGAAGCTAATATACAACGTATCAGGATCATGGTAAAACACATCTTGAGAACCATCACCATGGTGTACATCGGTATCTACTACGGCAACGCGTTTGATTCCATAAGTTTGACGTATGTGTTGAATCATAACGGCTTCAATATTAATCGTACAGAAGCCGCGAATACCATGAACCATAGCCATTGCATGGTGACCTGGTGGTCTTACTAACGCAAAAGCACGGTCTACTTCACCACGTATGACCGCATCAGCTGCCGCAATAGCACCTCCAGCAGATACACGATGGGCTTCCGTCACCCAAGACTCTAAATCTGGAGCGCCAACGTGAACTCGCTCTATTGTATCCCAATCCGCTACTATTGGATTATATTCTCTAATATTGGGTATATCTAATAAACCTTCCTCTACGATTTGATCTCGCGTATAGAGTAAACGCTCTTGTCGTTCAGGATGTGTTTCAGAAATTTTCCAGTCAAAAGCAGGGAAAAAGACAAGGCCTAAACTGTGATGATATTTAGCTTTATTAATAGTAGAGCTCGTAGCCTCATCCTGTTTAGTATCCATATTCAGAATACCATGACGCTCTCGATAGGATAGTCCTTTATTCCACATAGTGTTTCACCCCCGCCGCCAGTTGTACTTTCACAGTAATTAAACGCTCCATAGATTGCCATCCCTCTACTACAGGGAAATCCTCAATGTTAATGACCTCTATCTCTTGCACCGTATCTAAACCTAAACGTATCGCCTCTTCACTAAGAGTTTCTTTTGCTCGTTCCACAACTTGTTCCGCTCGTTTCAAAGTACAGTTTTTTTGTTTAACACCTAATTCAGGAATGACTAGCAACCGACGTTTTGTGTCTACATGAACAGTGAGTTCGATGGTAGATAAAGCTAGTGCAGCGCCTATAGCATTTGCTACGGCAGCATTCTCAGGAATCGTAACAGGTAACTCTAGATACTCCCCGATACTCGGACCTAAACTTGGTGCTGTGCCCCCTACCACAACGATATGTTCTGGTACAAATACATCAGGATTTACAATATCTGCTACCACATAAATAGGTCGTTTATTTTCTACTTTTACGACCTCGTTAATACCATGTTGAATCGTTTGCAACACTTTTTCTACGATTAGTCGTGCTACATCAGAGGCAGTCTTAATAAGAGTTAATTGATTATTTGAGGTATTTACATTTTTAGATCGTAATGTAGCCTGTATAGCATCCGCTAAATCTTGTAAAGCTCGTGATGCCAGATTAAAGTCACCATAGTTTGCATGACCGAGCACGATAAGTGCATCCCCCAAGGTAGGTTCTATACCACCTAGAGCCACTGATGGTCCCACTCGTTCAGGACCTACGGTAAGATTACCATTTTTAAGGCGAATTACAGATTCCCCACCAATACCGACGGAAGTAACGGCAAAGGATCGCACTGCACTTGGATACTCACGGATAGATACACCATTTTTTGTCATCAATGGTTTACCATGCTTCCAAAGGGATATATCCGTTGTAGTACCCCCAATATCTAGAGCCACTGTATGCTTATTACCTATAACGCCGAGAGCCGATAGTCCAAGAACTGTTGCAGCAGGGCCTGTAAAGGCAGTCTCTACTGGACGACTCACCATATGCTCCATAGGTAGAGAACCACCATCGGCCTTTAAAATGTGAAGTGGAGCCAATATATTCCGTGCACTGAGAGCATCTTCAACATTTTTCTTAAACACCGTAAATACGGGTGTCACAGCGCTATTAAAATAAGCACTAATAGTACGACGAGGGAAATTTAAAGAACCACTTAATAAACTGCCATTAGAAATTGTATGATACGTATTTTTCAATTCCTCTGTAATAGATAGTTCTTCTTGAGGATTCCGCACCCCAAATTTAGCGGACACAGCAGCCAAATCGGTACCACTACGTGCTTGAACCATGTTGGCTATACCACGTACAGCATCAGCAGGGGTACGCTCTACAACGATACCTCTATGATCTGTATAACCTTGAAGATATATAGGTTCCACGGGGAATATATCATCTACATTACGGCCTGGACCTGTAATCACATAGAGATCTACTACTTGCTCCTTCGCTTCTACGATGGTATTTGTCACCACGGTAGTAGATAAGGTTACTTGTTCAATATTTGATGTATCATAGCCCTCCAAAACCGCATCTAAGGCCTCACCTATACCATTCATTAGATTATCCTTTGTAGTCCGCCTCTTCGCAGTTGCCACTACACGATGGGCATCAATGATAACCGCATCGGTAAAAGTTCCACCTACGTCTAACCCTAGTAACATATAACCTCCTTTTAGTATTAATAAAGAATCCATACAAACTCAAAACGTAGTAAAGAAAACTCCATTTAAGCTACCATATACTCTCTATTTGATCTAATATGCAATCCCTATTCAAATCTGCGTATAGTCCATATTCAGGCTCATTATATAAAAAAGCTGTACCCATCTCTATGTGATGAGTACAGCCTTCTGTTATTTACCAGATACAGATGCGTAATTTTTGATGATAACAATCGGAGTCATTTGACTATCGTTACCAAATGGATTATCAATCAACAATTGTGCAATTTTTTTAGCGTCAATTCCACGACTTGTACCTAAAATAGCGGACCGTTTCAAATCATTAACATCAGCTACAACGGCACCGTAACAACCAGTGCGAGATACAATTTTCTCAGCCACTTTATCCGGATCCTTTGGACCAAATACAATGTGCTTATCAAATGGAGGCATAGTCCCCGTTACATCATCTGTTAAGGATGCAGCCCGAGCAATTGCATAGAATACCCCTGGTTTACGGAAAATTTTAGCAATAGCGCCTAAAATAAAAGCACCTAATACCTTCCATTTACCATCCAAATTCATAGCCGATTGCATACCATAAATAGATGCCATGGATCCATCTGGATGGATAAAACGATTAATTAAACGAGCTTGCCAGCACACATTTAGCTCTTCAGGACGTGTAAAACGACCTTGCGTAATAGCTACTACAGATTCAGCAACGCATACGATATCTTCAGGTCCAATATTATGTCCGCCAAATTCAACGATAGCATCAACGATGTCATCATTATCTGTAAGGATACGTGTTGGCACACATACTAACTCTAATTCTGCCATTGTTATGCCTCCTTATTGAACCATTGCTGCTTGAACTTCTTCAGCAGTCAAACGAATACGCTGTTTATCAATATGATAGTCTGTCCGGCCTACGATTTGGTAGTAAATATCGATGTCCATATAAGGGAATCCCTTAATATCTTCTCGAATATTGCCAGTTTTACCTGTTAATGTAACATATACACGAATTGTGCCACCTTTGCGTGGTTTGATAATTATAGCTTCAAAATATCCATCTTGACGCGGACGATTAATATCCATAGCCCAAGCATTTACTTTAACGGCATCAAAATGTTCTTCCGGTAATAATGGACGTGGAAATAAGTCCATTATTGTGCCCAATTGGCGCCCTTTATTTACAAATGGTATATCACAGAACAAAGTAATGGACTCAAAACTACGATCAGACACTTGGAAGTTCGTTGCCCGTTTCGCTAATAAGACAATATTTTCATTACCTTGTTTCAACACAAACAAACGGAATAATAAGTACAGAGCTGCAACAGCCACAATAATAGCTATTACTGCACTGAGGATGTTATAAAACCACATAGGGTATCTCCTTTATAATGTAATATGTTCAATGGTACGACGGCTTGTATCAAGGAAGGATGCACTCAACGTATCACCAAGTTCGACATCCTTTGTAAAATACAATGTCACGGTGCCTACAGTATCTTGATGATTGAAAAGATTTTTACTCTCTAGTCTGTGACGAACCAATTCACTTGTTTCAAAAGCAGGATCAATGAACTGAATGCGACACGATGTTAGTTCCTCTAGTAAAGGTTGTACAAATGGAAAATGAGTACACCCCAAAACAACAACCTCAATTTCTCGAGATAATAAAGGTTCTAAATAATCCTTGCATACTTCACGAACAAAGTAATCATCTAAATGACCTTGTTCAATAAGCCCCGCCAACTCTGGACAAGGTTGTTCCCAAACAAAAACCTCATGATCAACTTCTAAAGCCACATGCTTATGAATATGACTATTTACAGTGGCCACGGTCGCCATAATACCGATAGTCTTGCTTTTACTTTTATTAATAGCTGTTTTTACACCTTGTGATACACCAATAACTGGCACAGATACAAGTTCACGTACCGCATCAAGAGCCACAACGGTGAAGGTGTTACAAGCAATCACCATCAACTTAACAGGCTGCTTTTCTAGCGTCTCCGCAATACGGCACGCTAAATAAGTGATTTCATCATCACTGCGATTACCTACAGGATTATTCGCATTATCACCGATATAGATAAAATCTTCGTTAGGAAATTGTTCTTGTAATACCTTTAACACAGATAATCCGCCTACACCAGAGTCAAATACACCGATAGGCAATTGTTGTACATTACTCATGCGGCATCTCCTCAACAGCTGCTAACATAGGCAGATAAAAAGTATCGTCTAATCGCACAATCTTTCCTGTTGATTTTGACATAAAAGCGTTCTTAGTTTCCCCCGTAGCAAGTAACGCTCCATCACTAGCACGGCGCATGCGATAGCGAAACACCATTTGAGCCCTTGTCATCTTAACCAAATACGTTTCGATGTGAAGTTCATCATCGAAATTCGCAGGTTCTTTATAATTGCAAGATACATTCATGATGGGAAATACAATATCCTCATTCATCATATCCCACAAAGTGACACCGATCTTACGAAGGAATTCAATGCGCGCCATTTCAAACCATCTAAAATGGTTACTATGGTGAGCAATCCCCATCATATCAGTTTCATAAAATCGTACATTTACTGAAGCAATATGCATAAATTCTGTCCTTTTTAAATAGTATACAATTTTTATTCTATATCTATTACTTTAGTGTGTCAAATAAATAAAGGCAGTTCAATCACTGTGGATCAAACTGCCTAAAATGGTAAAAGTTAGCGACTGCTACCAAATGGAAAGAATTTTTTTGCCTCTTCTTGATGACTCGTTTTGATATAACGATTCGCAATCTTAAAGGCTAATCCGAGTACTGCCACATCATCTACCCAACCTAATACAGCAATCGCATCCGGCACAATATCAATAGGTAATACCAAATACCCTAAGGCACCTGCAATGACCGCTTTTACATATTTGGGAGTATCCTTGTCACGAAAACAAAGGAACAAGGTTACTGCTTGTTGTACAAAGGCAAGTTTCTTACCATATCGACCAAGAAACCCTAAAAATCTTGATTCGCTAAAATACTTACCATATTTAATAATATTAAATGGATTCATAGTAATAATAATCCTTCAGCGTTTATTTACGCAAACCGCCAATTTTTTCTTTCGCTGTATTAACAGTGTTTGTAGCAACATCTTTTGCTGTCTCTACGGCATCAGAAGCTTTAGTTTTTGCAGTTTCTACTGCTACTTGTGCAGAAGCTTTTGCCACTTCTACACCACCTTTTGCGAATTCTTTGGCTACTTCAATACCTTCTTTAGCAGAATCAATTTTTTCTTTCGCTGCATCAGAAACCTTTGCTACAACCTCTGCTGCGTTATCATGGATTTGGTATTTTGTTTCATTATTCCATTTATTGATGGCAGGTGTTACTTTTTCATCGTAAACTTGCTTTAAAGATTCTTTAGCAAGACCTGTTTCGTTAGCAATCCCAGCCCATACGTCACGTTGACCTTGAGTGAAAGGAATGCTAGCACTTGCATCACGAACGATTTCAGAAGCAATGGCTTTGCCATTTTCAAGGAATTCAGCAACCATCGGTTTGTAACGTTCGATATCAGAAGGCATGCCATCTTGAATCCAAATATGTGCAATTTTACCAATAGCATAAGTTAAACCGATAGCTACAGGAACGCGAACAGCTTTAATTGGAATTAGAAGGGATACTGCAGCTGTACCTACAGCTGTGCTAAGACCACCTACTAAACCAACTACAGCACCTGCTTGCAATTCTACATCATAAAGATGAGCAATGCGAGTTACCATGTACGTAGCATTGGCGCACAAAGCGACACTGCTGAATTTAGAGGATAATGCCAATGCTGCTGCACGACCTGCCCCCCAGAAGATAAATTGTTCAACTTGATAGTCACGATCTTGAGATCCATCCGTAAGGGGCTCAAGTGTTACGCCATTATATTCTGCCATAAGTATTCTCCTTTGTTGTAAACCAACTATAGGTCTTATTATTAGTATTATTATACCATTCTATTGATAGAAGTGAAATGAATTTTTCTAATTATCCATATATAATAGCTTCTAATATTTTCTATATTACCAACTTGTGAGTCCTCCATCGATTGTCCAGGCTGCACCTGTCACAAAAGACGCCTTATTACTCAACAAAAATACAATTACTTCGCCAATTTCATGAGGCTTAGCAATACGACCTAATGGGTAATGTTGGCCCATTTCAGCCTTAGCAGCCGCCGCATCTTGGTGGGCATTAGCAATCTGTTTATCTACTAATGATGTATCTACATCACCAGGACACACACAGTTTACACGAACACTGTGAGGTGCCATTTCAAGGGATAGAGATTTTGTAAAGCTCACTACAGCTCCCTTTGACGCACCATATACAGAACACGCTACATTACCTTGTAAACCTGCATCACTAGCAATCGTTACAATACTGCCCTTTGAGGCTCGTAAATAGGGAAGCGCCGCTTGACATAAGAATACAGTACCTTTTACATTGGTCCCAAACATTTCATCAAAAGCTGCTTCTGTAACATCAGCTAGTAACTCTTCTTCATAATAGCCTGCAGCTGTTACAAGAGCAGACACCCCACCAAATAAATCTACTGTTTCTTTTACAATTCGCTGACAGTCCTCAATTTTAGATACATCACCTTGAATATATTGTACCTTAGAGGAATAACGACGTAGCTTAGTTTTAGCCTTTTGACCAACTTTTTCATTTCGACCATTGATGACTACACACCAACCTTCTTTGAGTAAAAGCTTTGCCGTAGCAAATCCAATACCCGATGTACCACCACTAATCAAGGCCACTTGAACATCACTTTTATGAGGCATACCTTGCCCTCCTATAATGTTGAAATATAGTCATAGACTAATTTCAACAACATAACTGTCGTTACCGACAAGAATACAACTCGCACCAAAGATGAGCCCTTCGCAATTGCCAAATGCGAGCCTAAATAAGCACCTATAATTTGACCTGCCCCGGTGGCAAGACCATACGTAATATTGACATGTCCTAAATATAAAAATACTAATAAAGACGCCAAATTACTAGTAAAATTCAATATTTTTGCATTAGCAGAAGCATGCAAGAAATCAAAACCTGTAAAGATAAAGCCCATAATCAAAAATGTACCTGTACCAGGGCCTATAAAGCCATCATATATACCGATACCAAGAGCAAAAGCCATACAAATATATAGCGCTTTTCCTGCTACCTGAGATGTACGATTGATTTCACCCCAGTCTTTTTTGAACACCACAAAGAGTGTTACGCAAACAAGTAATATGATGATAATAGGCTTTACATATAGCGGTGGTAAAGAAACAACCGCCAATGTCCCCATCATAGATCCCACAAAGGTAAAAGGCAATAATTTGCGAACTAGGGAAAAATCAACCATGTGATTTCTTAAAAATGTAATCGATGCACTGCCAGCACCAAAAATACTGGATAATTTATTGCTGCCCAGAGCCATACTAGGTGGAAGATTTGTTAATAACATGGCAGGTACAGAAATGAGGCCTCCCCCGCCTACAATGGAGTCTACAAAGCCAGCAAACGCACCAGCTACGGCAAGTAAAACGAGTATAAGGATATCAAATGGTAAACCTGTTACCGCAATGAGCCACTCCATAATAAACCTCCTACAGATAGCACATCAACGGTCGCCAAAGGCCACCGTTGTCATGCTAATTTATTTTATTTTGCACCTAGACGATCGAGGGCCAATGTATAACCATCCGCACCATATACTAAACAGCGCTTTACACGACTAATCGTAGCAGTACTCGCACCCGTTTCTTCTACGATTTTCTCATAGCTATCCCCTGCGCGAAGCATTTTTGCTACTTGTAAGCGTTGAGATAATGCTTTTAATTCGTTAATCGTACAGATATCTTCAAAAAATGCATAGCATTCCTCTGTATTTTCAAGCGTTAAAATGGCGGTGAACAATTCGTCATTTTGTTGACTTCTCAATTTTTCATTGATACTCATAGGATCCTCCTACTTCTTATTCATCGCTTTAGACCAAGCATCACCAATCATTTGTACAACTTGTACCAATACAATCAAGATGATGATTGTAGCGATCATAATATCGGCTTGGAAACGTTGGTAACCATATCGGATAGCAATATCCCCAAGGCCACCACCACCAATAGCACCAGCCATCGCAGAGTAACCGATGAGGTTAACGATAAGCACCGTTACATTGTCAATAATTGTTGGCAATGCTTCTGGTAATAATACTTTCCAAATGATTTGTAATGGGCTTGCCCCCATAGATTGAGCCGCCTCGATAACACCAAAATTGATGTCCTTAATAGACGTTTCTACAAGGCGTGCCAAAAACGGAATTGCCGCAATGGTCAATGGCACACATGCTGCAGTTGTACCAATGGATGTACCTACCACCATACGAGTAAACGGAATGATGGCAACCATCAAGATGATGAAAGGTACAGAACGTGTAGCATTGACAATGGCACCCAATACTTTATTGAGTGTTACATTTTCCAAGATATGACCTTTAGAAGTAACGACCAGAACAACACCAAGAGGAATACCTAATAACATTGCCATTATGGTAGAAATTATCGTCATTTGCAATGTATCAAGGGTACCAGTTATGAGTAGATTAATGATTTGCTCTGACATAACCGATCACCTCGCTTTCAATTGGTAAGGTTTTGATGTAGTCTAAACCTTCTTGCGCATTTTCTGGGTCACCATTCAAGATAACGATGAGGCGACCAACGCTCGTATTTTGGATGTAATCAATGCCGCCAAAAAGGATGCTTACATCTAAATTAAAGCGTCTTACAAGGCCTGCTACTACAGGCTCATCTGTTGCTTGTCCTGTAAATTTGAGACGCACTAAAGGTGCTGTCCCTGCAATCCATTGATCATGCAACTCTAGATGTTCCAATGCTTCTGGAGGTAAGTTATCACTCACTACAGAGCTAATAAACTCTTTTGTCGTATTTTCGCGGGGATGTGTGAATACTTCAATAGTACTACCTTCTTCGAGAATGACACCACCTTCAATAACCGCCACGCGATCACAGATTTCACGGATAACGTGCATCTCATGTGTAATGAGCACAATAGTGAGCCCCATCTTCTCATTAATATTTTTCAACAATTTCAAAATAGAATCTGTTGTTTGAGGATCAAGGGCAGATGTAGCTTCGTCACAAAGGAGAACCTTTGGATTAGAGGCCAATGCACGAGCAATACCAACACGTTGTTTTTGACCACCAGACAATTGAGATGGATAGTTGTTCATCCGGTCTGTAAGGCCTACAATATCAAGAATTGGCTCAATGCGTTCCTTGATTTCAGATTTGCTCATTCCTTGTAATTCCAACGGAAATGCCACATTGTCATATACGGTACGAGAGGACAATAGGTTAAAATGTTGGAAAATCATGCCAATATCTTTGCGCGCTTTACGCAAATCAGATTTGCTAAGTGTTGTTAAATCTGTACCATTTACGATAACAGAGCCAGATGTAGGTGCTTCGAGCATGTTGATGCAACGAATCAATGTGGATTTGCCGGCACCGGATTGACCGATAATGCCAAAGATTTCGCCTTCTTTCACATTTAGGCTAATATCTTTCAACGCTTCCACACGAGTAGCGCCTTCATAGACTTTACTAATGTGTTCTAATTGTATCAAAATAATTTCCTTTCTTAAGGTAAATGTTTAACATTTGATGAAAGCAGCTTATCTATCAAGGTAGTCCTTCTTCCATCAATTTTTCTAGAGCTTCGCGTAGACGAAGTGTAATAGCACCTGGTTTACCACCAGATACTGGATTTCTGTCTAGCTTAGTAATTGGGATGACACCACCAATTGTATCGGTAAAGAATAGTTCATCCGCTTCATCTACAAAGGTGCGGTCAAATTCTTTCTCAATAATGGTAATACCTAAAGATGGTGCTACACGGGTTAAGATCATTTGGCGCGTAATACCTTTTAAGATATGATTATCCGCTGGATGCGTGTACAAGATACCATCTTTAACAGCAAACACATTAGATGTAGCGCCCTCTGTACAAATGCCATCACGGAACAAGATGGCTGTATAGGCAAATTTCTTATCTGCTTTTGTTTGCGCCAAAATATTCGGGATCAAGTTAGTAGTCTTAATATCTACATGTTCCCAACGTTCATCAGGCAAAGCTATCGCTTTTACACCTTCACCCAATTTATTGACTTCATCTAAATCCAAGGTACGGATAGACATAAGCATTTGTGGTTCTAATTTGGAGCGATCATAAGCATGATGACGTGGTGCTACACCACGAGAGATTTGTAAATAAATATAGCCCTCTTTGATTTCACTTTGCTCGATCAAAATTTCGTGCAATTCTGTCAAATCATCAGGGGTCATTTTTACAGGGATATCCATTTCACGCATAGAGCGATACAAGCGATCTTGGTGGTAAGACAAAGCGAAACAACGGCCTTTTACGACACGAACAACTTCATATACAGAGTCACCAAACAAATAGCCACGGTCATCAATGCTAATAACTTTGGCACCTGGTTCGACGAATTCACCGTTAAAATATGTTAATTCTTGCATAGGAGCACCTCTTTTTCTATTTCGTTACTCTATCAAGTGGTAATCATCATGGACTTATTATAACACAATTACTTTTAAATTTTCACACTTTACTTTGTGAAAGATATTAATTCGATATACAAAAATCCGCTAGGATACCATAGTTAAAAACTATATCCTAGCGGATGTATAACAAATATTATTTTTATACTAAATCAGCACTACAAAACTAACTAAAACTACATACACCATTAATGTACTAGCACCAATTAGGTCTCTCAATAAAATAGTTCTCATACTAAACTAATGCCCCAGTATAAATTTACGGATAGATTTAGGCACATAATTAAGGCCCACTGTAGTCAAATAAGATAATGCTAACGCCATACCATACATAATTAGCACGTTGGTCACCGTATACAAGAGATTATATTTAGCCATCACACCAGAAATGATTAACAACCAAAATGGATGCGCTAAATAAATACCATACGATTTATCGCCTATCTCAGACCAAATGGACTCCATAGTCACGTTCATAGGTAGCCTTTGGAATAGGAACAAACTAAACATCGTTCCCAATCCTGTATAAAGAACGCCCATAGGACTCATTTGATGTACCGTATAAATTGCTTCCAACACAGTGTAATGCCATACGTCCATGACATAGTAATAAGAGCCAAGCATCAATAATATAGAGCTTACCGCACTGACGCCTAAAACGTAACGATAACGCCACATATATTCGCAGACGATTTCATATCGTTCAGCACATACGGCACCTAAAAGGAAAATCCACACATAATGAATAACCCAATAGTTGAGTCGCATATCAAAAAGATATTTAAGAACTGGCTGATTGCTTAGATTTTCTGTTACCCAACGGCCAAGCATGTAAGACGAAACATAATCGATACCAACTTGGATGACAAATAGTAACACCAGCCAAAATACAGGCCGTTTTAAGATGACTTTCACCATGGCCCGCCATAATGGCATCATCACGTAGAACCATAGCAAAATAACCATAAAATATAGATGATACATAGAGGTACCAAAGAGTAGATTTATCGCCAACGGCCCTGGATGTAAATTGCCAAGGTTATGAGCTGTCATCCCTGTATATAGCAAGTAAAAGATGGACCACGTAATATATGGAAATAGCACCACCTGAATGCGGCGGTGCATAAATTCCTTATATGAGAATGGTCCCTCTACCGAGGTATGATAAAACAAGCCAAATGCAGAGAGGAAGAAAAACGCAGGCACTCCAAAGCGAGAGAGAATTTCTAACACGCTGATGAGTTCTAAATTTACAAAAGGATTTTGCAATGCATAAGATCCTACATGAATGCCAATAACACCGAGCATACAGAGGCCTCGCATATAAGTAATTTCCGGTAAAAACGCTTTTTTCATAGCCATTCCCTATTCACTATTGACCAGGTACAGCGGCAGGTGTTGGTACCACACGTGGACCTTGAGACTCTGTAGCTGGTTGTTTAACTACCGGAGGTGTAGATGCAGGTGTTTGAGGCGTTGCAGCTTTTTCAGGTTGCGCTGCTTGTGCTGGTACAGCCTGACCATTTGCTTTAGCAGCCGCTTCTGCCTTAGCCTTAGCTTCTGCTTCAGCCTTAGCTTTTGCTTCAGCTTCTCGTTTCAAGCGTAATTCTTTTTCAAGAGGTACCACTGGTTTGTCGTAAACGGTAATATCCGTTTCAAATAGACGGCCCCATGGGAATGTAGCTTTTACTGTACGAGGATTGATTTTAAGGTATTTTTCAGCGAAATCTTGAATGCGTTCACCTAAGTAACTTTCAAGACGTTCATTTAATTCACCAGAGTAACGAACATTGTCTGTTCTGATAGAATCTTGCATACGATAAATATCTTTACGAATATTTGCTTGATATGCCCAGTTATCCAAATATTGTTGCGTCAACATATCACGATGACCTTCTGGACTCATAGATTTAAGCAATAATCCTTGAGCAATAGCGTAACCTACGGTGTTACTTGCTGTATTCCAACCATTATACGCACCGATTTTGTACAATAAATCTCGTTTGTACATAGCGGATACCAATGTATTATCTGCACCATTATTGAAAGCAATATCTGCAACGCTTACGTTCACACCAGAGTCAACAGCTTGTTGAATACGATCTACGAAAGCATTTGTAGAGTTGGAGATCATTGGGAAGTTTTCGAAGTTTTCAGACTCGCCTGTGCTCGTTGTAAGAGGTGTATTAACAGCCAATAATACAGTTGGTTTACCTTGTGTCACCATTGTGCCACCTACAGCCTCAACGTGTTGAGCAATTGTTTTATCAATCGTTTGATCTTCGTAACCTGGTAATGTTTTACCTCCGCCACCGAGTGGATAAATTACGGAGAATGTAGGTTTTTCTGTGCTCACATCGGTACGGGAACGCGCCATCAACAAGAGACCAAGTTGGTCAGCACCAGGGAAGCTACCGTATTTTTCAACAGAAATATCCTTGGAATATTTGTTGAGGTAACGACCTTCTAGTGCGGATTGAGATAATTGAGAGGTATCATCATGACCTAATGCAAAGTAGTCGAATACACCACTGCGAGTTTCATCAATCAACTCTTTGTTGATTTTCATATTTTTTTGACGGCGGTCAAACCAGTCTTGCAAGTATTCCACAGGAACAGAGGCTTGTAGGCTCATCAATTTTTGAGTTTCTTCTTGCGTTAAAGAGCCAGAATCTAATTTATCTTGTAATGCAGCGATTTGGAAGATAGTTGGGCCATATTCCGCATAGTAGGCCGGTTCAGTACCACCACCACTCGCGCGTGGGGAACGCATTACGGTACCAAATCCATAGATGCGTACATTTTTATTACGCGCTTTTAAACCTTCAATACGTTTCAAGCGATTTTGCAACGTGCTAAGAGGAATATTATGTTTGCGAGAATCTACAAGACCTCCATAAATAAGAGTATCCGTACTTAATACCATAACATCAGCACGACCTGCATTTTGCTCTACCCAAGCCATAATTTGATCAGCTTGACCTTGGTACGTCTTACCAGAAATCAAGTGTTGAGGTGGTGTCAACACAGTCATACCCGCCTCACGAGCTGTATCAACTGTATATTGCAAACTTACAGGACGATCATCTTGAGGTACATATAATACGGTTTCTGCATCGATTTTGATGGATGTACCTGTAGCAATGGCTGTAACCATTAATGCTACTTTCAACCATTTATTTGTCATAAAGCAAATCTCCTTCTGTGTACACGAGTACTCTCGACTCGAAAATTAACTCTTATATAATACTCTTTTTTTCTGACACTTTTATGAAATACTTAATAGTATAATTATATCATTTACCTGTTATTTCTCAAATGTAGTGCCTTTAGCTTTAGCGCACTTTGGGTAAGCTCCAATTATATTTAATAGCTAGTAAACGGATAACTAGTACAACGGTAAAAGCACCATATACAGCCTCTCCAACCCAGTTAGAAATAACCATTAAGTAATAAACGATGCCCCCAATAACACTAGGCAGAGCATACACATCTTCTTTTAAAACAGACGGAATCCGTTGAGCCAGCATATCTCGGATAATACCACCTCCAACGGCAGTAATAGTTCCTAATAAAACAATGAAAATTGGCAACTCTGGATATAGTTTAAACCCTGCAGATGCTCCGGTTACTGTAAAAGATGCCAACCCGACTGCATCGGCTAATAAATAGCTTGCTCGGCTACGAGGGCCCATAGCATGCTTGCGATAACGGCTGTTATAGATAATAAATACGATAATTGTTACGGAAATAACCACAGTTACATATACAATATTGCGTAACGAATTCGGCGGAAAATACCCCAAGAGAACATCACGTACAATTCCACCACCGATTGCCGTAGCCAGTGCCAATACAGCCATACCAAATATATCCATTCTCCGCGCCACCCCAACAAGTGCTCCGGAGATAGCAAAGGCAATAGTGCCAATCATATCAAATATATACCAAATAATATCCATAATACCCTCACACAATCTATTCGCATAACTGCGCACACTATGATAGACTTTATGTAAGATATTATACATTAAGAGGTATGAGAATGACAAAGAACATTACACCTATAGAGATTAAAAATATGGATGAGCGTAGCCGTGATGAATATTTTATGGGTTTTGCCCTAGAGGAGGCCCACAAAGCTTATGCTCTAGGAGAAATTCCTATCGGCGCCATTTTAGTTCAAAACAATACAATCATTTCACGCCACCATAATCGCCGCGAATTAGATCACGATGCAACGGCTCATGCAGAAGTGCTCGTCATCCGCGAAGCATGCGATGTACTCAAGCGTTGGCGGTTGACTGGTTGTACCCTGTATGTTACGATAGAGCCGTGTCCGATGTGCGCTGGAGCCATCATCAACAGTCGTATTGACCGTGTTGTATATGGTGCAAGTGATTACAAAGGAGGCGCTGTAGAGTCTCTTTTCAATGTACTCTCTCACCCTGGTTTAAATCATGAACCCGAATTAGCATCGGGGGTCCTTGGTGATGAATGTAGTCAAATCATGAAAGACTTTTTTAAAGAGCGCCGTAAAACACGGAGGAGTACCCAAGAGGCTGAAGGGTCCGCACTCGAAATGCGGTAGGTCGGGCAACCGGCGCGGGGGTTCAAATCCCTCCTCCTCTGCCATTCTTTTAAATGATAATGATAGAGATACAATAGATAAACCTAGATACACATAATACAGATGTTATCTAGGTTTTCTTATATAATTGAGTAATTTTTATGTATCAATCATTCTCTATTATATGGTGGTATTTGCCCCATTTATTGCCCCATAAAATTTATAAACTCATATAATTACCTCTTTACCATTATATCCAATAAAACAAAAAAAGAGCTACAGTCTTAAATATATAAAAATAAGACTGTAGCTCTTTTTTTTGCAGCTAAACCGCTTATGAAAATTTTAGTATGAGGCTAAACCTCTTAATTATATATTAATTACTTTACTTTTCTCATTCATTAGCCGCTACAAAAGAAAAACCTCGCTTACATAAAATAAGTGAGGTCGGTGGCCAGTACAACGTACTAGTAAGCCAATGAACTACTTATATTATATAGTATGATTCTATAAAAATCAATTAGTTCCTGTTTAGCTTGAACCGGCTCACTATGTTATACATTGGAAGTTTTACTTTGCCCCATTTGTCGGCCTCCTCAGAAATTTTAATACTTTTTTCTTTATTGGATTCCATCACTTTATTTAGGCGATTAAATTCTTTCGCTACGGATTGTAATGCTGTAGTTTTCATAATTAAACACTCCTTTTAATTAGAAATATTATTCACTTTACCTTCCATATTCTAGGTAAATATGTATCTATATCTTGACATTCTTTAATAATTTCCTCAGACCATTTATTAAGCCACATACGCGGAGCCTTAATTTTCCCATGCATATAACGAATTAAAAAGTTTATTCCTTTTTCATTGATCGGTAAATCATATATATAATTACAACACTTTACATAAGCCTCATTCACAGCCATATAAGACATCCTTTTATCATCTCTAATAACTAATAAATCTGATAAATCTTTTTTGCGATTTTTAGCACGTGGACTGGCTTTTAATTGTGAGGTTGTAGGATCATAAAGATTCATACCTTTCAACTCATCTAATAATACTCTACGCTGCATACCAATTAAAGCATATTCTTTTAATCTACTTATAACATGCCATTTTAACTCCTCATTCATATATGTCCTCACATTAGCAAAATAAGCTACCTTTAATATCATTCTTTTTGCAATATATGCTATGTAATTCTTGCAACTCTTTAACCGCTTTTTCTTGCTCACCTTCATGATCGGATAAGCAGCGTTTTAATAACTCCGTTGATACACTAGCCCAAAATTTTAAGCGATGCGTCTCTTTTCTTGCTAGTTCCTTACGAATAATCCTTTGATTTACCTTTTTAGTTAATTTATTCAGCAAATTCATTTACTAACTCCTCTAGCTTCTCTATTTGCTTTTGCTGCTCGTCCAATCTAATAGCGCCTAAGATAGCATTAGCCCCTACTATAATAGTATTTGCTTTCTTACTATCCATTTCGCCATTAGCCACCATATTATTTATGCGGCTTAATGATTTGCGTACTTGCTGTGGCGTAGAAAACCGGAACGATAAACGCTTATTCTCTTTCATGTTATGCCTTTCTTTATATAGAGAAAGAGGGCGAATGACTTCGCCCTCTTAATGTCATTTTGCTTTGTGTACGTAGATACCTTTAGTTTTATTTTCTAATACAAAGGCATCATATGCGATTCTACCTTCTACTAAATCGCCACTAATTCCGGGTGGATCCTGATGAATTTTATAATCAGAAAGTTTAACCGGAGCAACAGTTGCGGACGGATGAACCAAAACAAAATTAACGTCCTCAGGTAGTCTATTCTTTGGCACTTTAATAATTGCCGCACCGTCTAACATACCAATAACGCCTAATTTACGCATATCCTGACCTACATCTGTAGCCATAACAATAGAGGCGTTCTTTTTCATGATTGTATATGTATCAGGAGTTACCAATAAAACACGGTTTGTTTCAGGTACTTCAGCAGCATCAAGCACTTCAGTAGCTTTTAAAATTGCGTCATATACATTCTTATCAGTTAATGAACCTGTTTCTGTAGTACCTGCACCGGCTACAACCTTACCATATACATAAGTATCAACTTCAGGAATTACTACTTCTCTAAGTTGTCGAGCAAGTGCTGCAGCTGCTTCTAATGATGCTTTTGTTTCATCTACATCTAATTTATCAATAGCGAATGTAAAAGAACGGTCTCTCTTTAGTGGAAACTCTTCAGTTGTAGCATCTAATCCTTGAATTTGACCGTAGCGGCTATAGTTTGAACCTTTACCCTCACGATCATAATCATTCATAGCGCTTGTTGTAACTTTGTATACTTTGACGCTATGAGCACCTGTAAATTCAAAATCATTATTTGTGATTACTTGCCGTTTAGATTCTGCTTTAAATTGCTCATCCACATACGGCAAAAATTGTGTTGCTAAGTCGATAGCCATGTTATGCCTTTCCTAGTCAAGGCCAAAGGCATTGCGTAATTCATCATTTCCTATAGATTGATAACTACATGACGAACCATTTCCAGAACCACTACCAGGCTTTTGATTATCCTTAATTGCCCATGTTGATTTACTAGCCCATTCTTTTATGTGTTCGCCAATAGGTACACTATTCCCGCTATCATCGGTATATACTACGCTGCCCGTATCGTCTACACTTGCATTATTAATAAATAATCGTGCGAGCTCTGTAGGGTTAATGCCGTTAGCCTTTTCTAATTCTTGAATAATAGTTTTATTAACCTGTTCCGCTTTTAATGCAGTTGCTTTAACCTCATTATCAGCCTTGATAGCTTGCAATTCCGCCCGTACCTGTACAAGTTCCTTTTGTAGATTTTCTACAGTATCAATATCCGTATTATAGCGTTTTCGCTCACGTTCTAGACGGTCCTTTATAATATTGTCGACTTCGGCCTGCGTAAACAGTTTTTCATTGTTTTTATTTTCCATATATTTTCTCCTATTTTCCTGTTAGTTCAGTGAAAATGCCTATATAAGTCATTAATGGAGGTTTTAAAGTAAAATCAATGACCTTTAAGGCTATATCATCAAATACATGCACTTACGATATATAATCATATAAATATGGGGAGAATTCATACGATCATAACTTATCCTTACAATAGCAAAAGAAAAAGCACAGGAATAAATAAGTTTAGTCTTATTTATTCCCATGCTGCTGAAGCGTTCAACCTTTACGATTGCGGTACTACTGTATTTGATTATCCTAATTATACCACATTTTACAAAAAATCAATAGAGGGGGTATATTTCTATAAACCTATACCTTACCTATGCTTGCGGCCTTTTTCTTGATACAAAATAAATCTGTTTTCGGCCTTGATTATCTATTTTTTCTTTATATTTTAGGGTTCTATCAGTCCTCAATAAATTAATGATAGGATTGAGGCGGACATATTCCGCCTCGTTGCTACACGAAAAATGTATCTTCATAACTCTTTCCTACTTAAAACAGCCGTTACAATCAACTGCTTATTATTAAAAATATGCTCACAAGTAACTGTAATATCTAGCATATTACCAAATTCATCTTGTATAATATTAAATTCTGCTTTAGTCAACGCTAACAAGGTTACTTTATTAGTATACCCATTCACAACCGCGCTGATCTTATCTAAGTGTTCTTTTTTAAGGCCTGTTATCTCATCAAACTCATTCATAATAATTCCCCCACATTTCGCTTTAACTCTTCAACAGCGTCATTATAACCAGTTCTATAACTCATTACTGCAATATGCGCGATTGCCTCAACAAGATCTATTTTATTGTTTTTTAAATTCTCAAATACACAATCAACAATTTTATTTAAACTATCGGATTCCATGTTATATTTCATGATATTTACCTCCTATTTGTCACTGGTTTGCAACTGGTAATGCAATAGCACAAACACAGCATTTATGCCTTTGTAACAAAGTAACTAGTTATTAGAGAAAACTTTATAATATATTTTGTAGAATATATTTAATAAAATATCCTATAAATATAAAAATATTAGTTACAATAGTTACACTATACTGTAAAAATAGATATTATCTATATTTACGATGTAATAGGTAAAATATTAAAACGTGTTATATACATATTACAGTTTTATTTTTTCTGATATGAGCGCTTACCACGTAATACACCAGCCCCAATCTGAATACTTTCATATCCTAAACGATATAATTCACGCCCAAATGTATTATTTGCCAACGGCTTATATCCATTCTCCTTACACCACTCTTTATAGAGGTTATAGACTTGTACTGTAGTCAAATCTGATATAGTTTTAATCGCTGCTAGCCACTCAAAATTACTACCCGTATCAATACGCCAACCGTTTTCATTCATTTCACTAACAAATAGCGCTACTGGGTTCGTATCAGTCATATGTTTTTGAGTTGCTGCTTGTATTAATTGTGGTATATGGATCCCATTAATAATATTAGGCGCCTCTTTCAGTACTCTATTCAGCAGCACTGATAAACCACCACTTTTAACAATTTCTTGCACTATATTAGGTACTGCCGTAGCCGTTCCCCTAATACGCTGCGTAAATGGTATAACAATAAGTCTATCGGCCATGCCTTGCGATGTATCTGTAATACGTGGTACTGAATTAGCTGAAAATAATAGTTTTTGTGTTACTACAAAGGCAAACATAAGGCCAAATTTAGGATTTGCATGCACAGGCTCGCCACTCACCACCTTTTTAAGAATAGCGCTTTCCAATAATGCACTGGCCTCTATATCGTCACCCAAATTAACCATTTTCCCGTAAAGACTACCGATATATTTATCATCACCAAATTTTACAAGCCCTAAAACACTAATATTTTTCCGGCCGTAAAATAACTTTAGCAGGCTAAGAAATGTACTTTTACCGTTGCCGCCCTCACCAAACAAAATAAAGAATTTTTGTAGATGATTGTCAGGCCATAAACCATATGCAATGATCTGATAAATAAATGTATGCATTTCTTTATTATCACCAAAGAGATTTTTCATAAATGTATCTAGCACATCATTTTCTAGGGCTTTAGAATCATACTTAACAGGTATGTAATTTCTTAATATCGTACCAGGCGTTTTCTGTAGTACTTCACCAGTCCTTATATTAAGAAGGCAATTCAAACACCCTACTATATGAGGATCAGTAATATAACAATCGCTAATTATACTTTTGATATACTCCCATACCTCTTTACGTGCATTGGTTTTCAATTCTTTATCTTCAAGAATGATAAGCCTATTACATTCCGATTTACTAAATGGTTCGTAATTATTATTTTTAGGGTTATAAAAATATATATCTACATCATCAGGCGGCGCACCGTCTAACAAATTTTCATTAATAATACGTTTTAAATGATATTTTTTAATTAAATAGTCCCCCATTTTATTATGTAAAAACTTCTTACCGTCATAAAACGATGATTTTTTAATACTCAAAAAAGCCGTCCCCCCTTTATGTTCCCTTATCAATTTGATATAATAATAGAAAGGTATTTTACTATACCTCTTTAGTTAAATATTGGTTATGAGTAGACTTGAAAAAGTCATCAAAATCATCTAATTTAACTAATTTACATTTAGGCCCAATATCAACGAATGATTTTTTGTATTTAGCGGTACGTTTCATTCGTTGAATTAGCCTATACACTTGCATGCGGCTTAAATCATAAGCCTTGCCAATATTCTTATACTGTATGTATCGTTGATCTATTGGCGTTACACTATCAACAATTTTCATATATTAACCTTTCCACGCTGCCTATTATGGCGGCGTTTTTCTTTTACCTTAATACAACGCTTTGAGATGATTATATGAGGTTTGATTTGCGTCATATTAAATATTAAATAATTCTGTAAAACTAATAGGTTCATTTAATTCAGTCTCAAGTACATTATGGAGTATTTTCATTTCATCTCTTGTAAATTGAGTTTCATGATTTTCTTTTCGGCCATATGCTTGTGCAGTAATTCCTATAAATTCCCCCATTGCCTTTTGAGATAAGCCACACCGATTACGATATCCGATCAGCTTATTAAATTCTTTCATCAATTCACCTCCTTTTTGATTTATATACAATTCTATTATTTTAATTTTAGAGTTATACATAACTCTAATTAGATACTACTAAAAATATCGTAAATTGTAAAGTACATATTTCTATTTTAACCAAATTTGCATTATATATAACTCAATTATTGATAAAACAATAATTAACATATATAATCAAAATAGAGGTGATTATATGATTATTAGCAATTTAAAAACAATACTAGCAAATAAAAATATATCTGCTACCGGCTTAGCTAAAATGTCAGGAGTCAGCCGTACTGCAATAAATCAGCTAGTAAATAATATTAGTGGTGGTATACAGTTTGAAACAGTAAATAAAATCTGCTCTGTTTTAAATATAGGACTAAATGACTTAATCTCTTTTGCTCCTTTTGACATTAATATAGAGGCAAGAAATCCCAGCTTTAATAATAGTTCTATACTAATTGACCTAGAGTTACATATGACAAAATACGGTAAAAGCAATATTCCTTTATTTATGGGTGATACATTTACACATATATTCTTTTTGAACGTAGAATATAAGGAATATGGTGATATTATGCCATTTTTTGAAATATCCTTTGACAAAAAAGAAGATATATTGCTATATCAAGAGTTAATGTCAACTGCACCTATACAAATCAATACTTATATTATTGAGCAATTAGAAAGTAAATTAAGATCTGCAATAGAAACCGTATATAATGATGAGTTTGATATTTCTATACCTATGGAATTCCAAACACTCTTTACAGACGGTAAAGTATCACCGGTAAATTTGTATACGCTATTGAGCCTTATAAAATAGTACTGTATTCCGCCCTATGAAAGGCGGTTATTATGTGGATAGAAGAAAGAGCCACAAACACAGGAACAAAATACATATATTATGAACGCTATAATTGCCCTATAACAGGCAAATTAAAACGTGTTAGTATTTCTTTAAATGGAAATAGTCCTACATACAAAAAACAAGCCTCTAAGCTGCTACATGAAAAAATAGCGCAAATATTAGACGGCTATGAACAAGACAAATATATAACGCTGCATGAGGTGGCGCATTTATGGCTAGATCATACCAGGCCCACTGTAAAACTAGCTACCCACGTAAACCATAATACCCACGTTAAAAAGATTTTTAAGTATATCCCTACTGATATACCAATCATCAAAGTAACGCCTATTATGATTGAGGAGCTAGCAAATAAAGTATATTATGTAGAAAATCGTAGCTATCACTATAGCAAGTCATTAATGACAACGGTTAGGGCTATTTTTCGTTATGCTAAGCGTAGAGGCCTAGTAAAAGATATTCAGGACATAGAGGACATCAAAATAATAAAAAAGCCTTTTAGCCGCGATGATGTGGCTAAAAAGCAAAATAAATTTCTTGATAATATGGAGTTAAAAGAGGTTCTAAGGCAATTAAACGATATAAGCCCTAGAATATCCCTATTAGTAGAATTTATAAGTCTTACAGGTCTAAGAATTGGCGAATTATTGGCCTTACGTCATTGCGACTATGACAAAGGAAAAGCTACTATTAATATTAATGGTACATTACAGTATCATTGTAATAATAGTAGCGAAATAAAGCGCGGAACGCCTAAAAACATTTATTCTGTTAGAGATGTAAAGCTATGCAATAGGGCCGTTCGCATACTAGAACGGATCACAATAGAAAATAAGCGCCGTTCTTTATGGTTCAATGGCTACCATGAACAAGGCTATATTTTCACTGCTAAGCGTGGCAATCCTTATGACATGCAATATATCAATAAAATATTAAAACGTGTATCTATAGGCGATAAACACATCACCACGCATATATTTAGACATACTCATATTAGTATCTTATCAGAATTAGGCGTACCACTAAAAGCAATAATGCAGCGTGTAGGACATAATGATCCTGCTACTACATTAAGCATATATACTCATGTAACACAGGCAATGAATGAGGACGTTATAAACAAGCTAAATGCTAGAAATGGCTAGGCTTGCCCCATAACTTGCCCCATAGAGATATTGAAAATCAAACAATGCAAGTATTTACGCGTTTTTTAGGTTCTACTCCCTAATTCTCTGCCATATAAAATATATAAAGCGCTAACCATGGTTAGCGCTTTTTTGCGAAGGGACCACTACTATGAAAAAATATTACCCTTATCTCATTACGGTGAGTCATATGATTAACGACTCCTGTCAAAGTGTATTACCTGCCCTCTTGCCATTATTTATCTACACTTATGGACTTAGTTTAGAGCAGGCAGGCTTTCTCATATTAGCCAATACAGCATTATCTTCATTGTTACAGCCATTATTAGGTTATGTCTCTGACAAGATCAATCAGCCACGGCTAATCGCCTTAGGTGTTCTGCTCTCAGCTTGTAGCACAGGTGCCATGGGTTTTGTAACCTCTTATGAAAGCTTGCTTGTTTGTGCTACCTTAGCTGGTGTAGGCTCCTCTATCTTCCACCCTGAAGGAGCGAAAATCATGAATCGCCTGGGAGGTGGTAAAAAAGGTAAAGCCATGGGTACCTTCGCCATCGGTGGTAGCTCTGGTTTTGCCATCGGTCCACTCTTTGCGGGCTCTATTGCCTATACAGTAGGACCTCACGGACTGGCAGCTTTCACCATAGTAGGTCTTATCATCTCAACGGTTTTATTCGCCCTCATGCCACGCATAGTAACTCACGCACGCACTATCGACCAAGCGGTAGCTATGGAAAACCCTACATTAGTGGCTAAGCCGCTAAAAAATTACTGGAAATACTTTGGTATCTTGTTTATTATCATCCTAAGCCAATCAGTAAACTTCCGCGTTATCAATGCATTTATTCCTATCTTCTGGACTCGTGAACTCGGCACTAGCCCAGAACAAGGTAGCTTTGCATTAACCATATTCTTTAGTATCGGCATCTTCATGACATATATTGGCGGTCTATTAGGCGACAAATATGGTCCCATCAAAATCATTAGACTATCCCTATTGATTTGGTTGCCAGCCATGTTCCTATTAACAGAAGTGCCAACCTTCTCCCCTGTTATCATGATGCCTATAGCCTATATGTTACTACTCATGATTGGCGCGGCTAAAGCTCTTAGCTACAGCCCAGTTATCGTACTAGGTCAAACCTACCTTGCTAAAAGCATCGGCTTTGCGTCCGGTATTACCCTCGGGGTGAGCCAAACTATCGGCGGTATCATCGCACCTGTAGTAGGTAACCTTGCGGATACCTATTCTTTACCTGCCGCTATGATGACACTCGTACCATTCCTAGTAGTAGGTCTTGGGGCTTCATTGATACTTAAAGATCCTAAAAAATTACAATAAACAAAAAAGAACCCTTCACGTGAACTGTACCCCAAAAATTGGACACAATTTTTGAAGGTACAGACCAACGAAGGGTTCTTTTTATATTCAGCTAACCACGTCACTTGCAGTTTAGTGTTTTAGCATTTCATTCAATATAACTACGTCCGTTTCTTTCATACCTTGTGCCACAGCACCAATACTGCGGATAGTTTCATCAACGGAGTATGCTACAAGGCCATCGCCTTTTTGGTAGTTTTTGTTAAGGCGAGCTTGTTTATATCCAATAAAAGCGCCATCAAGGGAGATTGCAATTTTTCCTGCACAGGATGGTTTCGCCCCATCACATACGATACCAGATAAACTTGCAAGACCATTTACAAGAGTGTTCTCGATTATATCTTTACTATCACCCTTCAAGAAGGCAATACCTGCTACACTTACCACACCAGCAGATACAACGCCACAGTATGCAGACAATTTACCAATACCAGATTTAACGTAAAGCGTTAGCAAGTTAGCAAAGACGAGAGCGCGATACAATTCATCTTCACTTTTACCAAGTTCCTCGGCAGTCGTAATGATTGGCACAGATACGGTTAAACCTTGGTTACCGGAGCCAGAGCAAATAACAACAGGCAATGGACAACCACTCATACGCGCATCAGAGCCAGCTGCGGCACGAGCCTTACATTTCGTTTCGAGAGATGGATTTTCTTCATCTAACAATAACAATTGTCCAATATTAGATCCATAATCATTGGATAGACCTTCCTTAGAAATTGCAGTATTATACTCAACTTGCTGTTTAATTTGAGGTAGGATACCAGAAATATCACCTGTTAAAGCAAATTCGTAAATGCTATCGAAGGTCATGGCATATTCTGTTTTAGCCGCTTTCTTAATTTCATTGACTGTTTCAGAGACAATCTCACCATCTACTGATACATAGGTTACATTCGTATGGTCATTTTCAATGCGAACAACCGCTGTATGTTCATCTGTTTCTGCAGTGATTTCTATATATAAATTATCTACGCCTTCAGCAAGTGAAACGGTACAGAAGTTGGCATCAAGCAATGTGCCAAGCCATTTGCGATCTTCGTCTGTAGCAGATTCCAATACTTCTAGTTCACGCTCTGGATGACCTACAATAGCACCTAGTGTAGCGGCCGCCGTTAGGCCTTTTCGACCCCCAGAATTTGGAATGACTACAGATTTTACATTTTTGATAATATTCGCGCTGCATCTTGCGTGAATATGGTTAGGAAACTCATCTAAAACAGAGACTGCCTTCGCAGCCGCATAAGCCAATGCAATTGGCTCAGTACAACCGAAGGCAGGACGCATCTCTGACTGTAACAAAGAAATATAATCCATCTTATACTTCCGCAATAATTTCCACTTCCACAATAACGCCTAATGGAAGGTCTTTTACTGCTACACATGAACGAGCTGGTTTAGAAGTGAAATATTTAGCATACACTTCATTAAATGCTTTGAAATCACCAATATCAGCTAAGAAGCAAGTTGTTTTAACAACCTTGGAAAAGTCTGTACCAGCTTCAGTCAATACGGCTTCAATATTTTTGCATACTTGTTCAGTTTGCTCTACAATGCCCCCTTCAACAATTGTACCAGTTGTAGGATTGAGTGGAATTTGACCAGAAGCAAATAATAAACCGCCAACCACTTTAGCTTGAGAGTAAGGGCCTACTGCTGCTGGTGCTTTGTCTGTAGAAATTGTTTTCATGATAAATCTCCTTTTATAAATAAATATAAATTAATATGACTATATTTAAGGCGCGAAACTCATGTTGATGCCTCGATATATATGACTTACCTCAATATATCACATATAAAATAAAAGTACGTATATAACCAATTATTTAATTGATTTGAATGCATTGTCAAATATTGGTTTGAAATAATCACGTTGTACATCAGTTGTTATACCTACATACAACACTGGCTTTCCTGGCTTCAACACAAATGCAGCATTTGCATAGAGTGGAGTTTGTACACTTCCATCTGCATATAACAAGCGAGAGCTTGCTGCATATGTTTGATATTTTGTGCCACCCACCGGATGTACTTGTTCTGCATTTTCTACGGTTAGAGTTTTAAGTGTTTTAGGCATAATCGTTGCTTTTTGGGGATCACGACTAGACACATTAATAGGTCCATTCAAAGGAACTACTGTTGTGCTAGTGGGAATCTGTTTATTTATTGTTCCTAATAGAAGTTGCTCTGTTACAGGATCAATTTGACCTTTATCAAGAGCGGCCATTGCCGCTATAAACATAGGGTCATTAGCCTTTTCTTTAGCCACTTGTTGCGCTATTTGTTTAACATCTACAGCTACTACGAATGCATCTTTTTGACCAGTTTTATCCTCACCTTGTAGCTGATATATGTCGTAGCTAATTCCCATCTGATCCAATATAGCTAAAGCTTGTTGATTACTTTGTCTTGTCATTTGATGCGTGTTTGGCTTTGCATTTTCTTTAGCAATTATATCTTTTACAATACCTAATGTATTAGTATTAGACGCCGTAGCTAGTGTAACATTATTAGGAATCGACATTGTTCCTGCCAAAGTGTTTACATCCTTAGCACTAGCAAAACTTGTAACAGCACCAACTAAACAAGTTGCTAACACGAGAGTTTTTAATGGTTTCATTATTTATTTCCTCCCTTTAGAGCTTTTAAGCTATACATTGATTCCAATTGTTTAGTCCAATAATCGTGACTTGTATCTTCTGTTACTAGTAATTGTATAGTGAGCCCTTCATCTTGTGGTAACATATACAATCCTAGAGAACCAGGTAGCATAAATCCATCATAATTTAAACTGCCACGTATAGACATCGCCTGCATTACACCAAATTTTGAAGTATATGGTCTAGCAGAAAAGTCTGTAGCTTGTACAGAAAAATTAGGAATAATCTTTTTTAGAACATCGACTACTTCTTGTGTAGCTAGCTGGTCCTTAGGAGATAACTTTTTACCTTCTATGGCCATTAGATTTAACTGTGTATTCATATCATGATTCACTCTAGTATTGAATTTTTCCATAACAGGTTTTAAGGACTTTTGATCTAAACTTATCGGCTTCAAACTAGTAATAAAATTTTCTGCATTAGATCTTGAATATGGTTTAGCATCAGGAAGTTTCTCCGCTTTTTTATCTGCCATAACGGAATTAACTATTTGTGTTGCTACATCACCAGAATAGTTAATAATATCTTTATTCACATTATAATTTACCAACCATGCTGTATGATGACCTAAAGCACTATCACCAGATAGTTGATACAAGTTGTATCCATCTATAACCTTCCCTTGGAATGGTGGCACCTCTGCATGGTACACTTCTTTTATATGCTCACCAAGCCTTTTTGCTGCTAGCGCATTAACTTCATTTACCATTACATTTTGTTCTTTTGTTCTCAAATTAGGATTTGTGGAAACTGAATCTATAACAGATGCTTTAACACCATTACGAGTCTCTACGTTCATACCATAACCTAAATCTACCGTATCAGCACATGCCACTGCCCCCATACCCACAGTTAAACAGGTGGCACAAGCCAATGTCATCAACTTTTTATTGAGAGTTCTCATAAGACACCTCACCTTTTTAACAATACACTATGTATAGATTGTTAGATAATCCGTGCAGTATATATTAAGAGTTTAAAAGATAATCATCTATACTGCATATATTAATTATTATACTATATCGACATATATAACTGTATAGTATAATTTACAAGCTTACCTTTCTGCTATACAATACATAAATAGACATGTAAAGATGATATATGTATGAGAAATGGAAAGGAGTGCACACTCGGTGTGCTTTTAACATGATACAAGAATTAATTCCCCTCACTAGGCCTCGCACATTAGCTGCTGCATTAGGGCCTACCATTTTAGGTGCCGCCTTTAGTTATTACGCATTTGGTGCTGCTCAGGGTACAGGTCTTGCCATTTTACATACAGTGCTCATATTTTTAGCTGTTGTAACAGCCCAAATTGTAGCTAATTTATGGAATGAATATAAAGACTTTAAATCTGGACTTGATGCTGGTCAAAAGGTAGGTAATGCTGGTTCTATCACACGTGGCGTTATAACACCAGAGCTCATTATAACGATGATTAAAGTACTCATGTTTGTACCCATTATTATTGGTCTTTATTTATCTGCTACTATAACTTGGTACTACATTCCTGTAGGCTTCTTATGTATTCTAATTAGTTTTCTTTACTCTGGCGGTCCAAAACCAATTTCTCGAACACCATTTGGAGAAATTTCCTCTGGTATCGCCATGGGTTTTGCTATCGTACTCATTACAGGCTATGCCTGGATACGAGAATTATCCTTAGCCCTGTTAATTCCTGCAATTCCATCTACATTGCTAGTTGGTTCCATCATGTTGACGAATAATATCCGAGATATTCGTAATGATGAAAGCCATGGACGTCACACGTTGCCAATCGTGCTTGGTCGTGAAAGAGCACTCAGCTTAATGAGTATCTCATATATTTTCAATTTTATTTGGATCATTGCTTGGATTATAGTAGGCCATATGACATGGTTCGCCTTATTAGCGTTCCTTGCAGCACCACTAGCTTTCAAAACAATTCATACATTATCTACCAATACAGATGAGTTCCAATTAGATAAGGCTATGGGTACTACCGCTGGGGCCGCTATGATTTATCAACTAATGTGGGCTATTGGACTTATCATGGGCAAATTATTTTAAAAAATGAACATACTTATATTATAGGTTCTCCATAGTTTTTAGTTATGGAGAACCTATAATAATTCCTTCTTGATAGATAGGAAATTATTTAGTACTATAGATTAATATTTTATATGTAATTATTGTATAAGGAGTGTGTCTAATGAGAAAATTTTTAGCATTGGCAGCTACTGTAATCCTTGGCGGCGCTTTATTAATCGCAGGCTGTGGTAACGACAACAAACAAGCTGCTAGCGATGGCAAACAAGTATTAAAAATTGGGGCAACAGCAGTACCTCACGCAGAAATTTTGGAACAAGTTAAACCAATCTTAGCAAAAGATGGTATCGAATTAAAAATCACGGAATTCACTGATTACAATACACCTAACTTGGCTTTAGGGGACAAAGAAATTGATGCCAACTTCTTCCAACACGTACCTTACATGGAGGAATTCGCAAAAGCTCACAAACTTGACTTAGTATCTGCCGGTGGTGTTCATCTTGAGCCAATGGGTTTATATTCCCGTAAAATCAAAGATTTAAAAGATCTTCCAAAAGGCGCTAAAATCGCTATTCCTAATGACCCTACAAACGGTGGTCGTGCATTATTGTTGTTACAAAAACAAGGTCTAATTACATTAAAAGACTCTACAAACATCTTATCTACCGTACAAGATATTACTGCGAACCCTAACGAATATCAATTCGTAGAATTAGAAGCAGCACAAGTACCTCGTTCCCTTGACGATGTAGCCTTAGCCGCTATCAACACTAACTTTGCATTAAACGCAGGTCTTAACCCTGGCAAAGATGCATTGGCAATTGAAAATAACGATTCCCCTTACGTAAATATCGTAACTGTACTTAAAGGCAATGAAAATGACCCTCGCATCAAAAAATTGATGGCTGCACTTCATAGTCCTGAAATTATCAAATTCATCCAAGAAAAATACCAAGGTGCTATTGTTCCTGCATTCTAAGGTATACCAAAAAGAGACCACATCAACGTGGTCTCTTTTTTATATGTTATCGGCCCCAAATCTAAAAGGTAATAAACCTTCTAATTCAACAACTGTATAGTCCCCTCTTAAATTCGCCATTATAATACGAGGTATTTCAAATTCAGAAATCACCTGACGACAAGCACCACATGGTGCACAAGGCCCTTCCGTATCAGCAACTACGGCAAGGGCTTTAAATTTTGTTTGCCCTTCCGACACAGCCTTAAATATAGCAGTTCTCTCCGCACAATTAGTTAATCCATAAGAAGCGTTTTCTATATTACACCCTTCATAGATGGTTCCATCTTCGCAAAGAAGGGCTGCGCCCACACCAAAATGTGAATAAGGACTATAGGTTTTGTCGCGAGCCACAATAGCACGATCGATGAGCTTTTGAATATCCTTTTCTTTCATATTGCACTCCTCACTCTACAACATCTAGTATAGTATCCACTACTTTAGGTGCAGTATTACCAATAGTAATCGCCGCTAAATAGGTCTGAGCCGCATTAGTGAATAAGCTTTCATCAGAAGCATATAGTGTAGCTATCCTTTCACTCATGCTAACGGCGTCCCCAGTTTTTTTGTGCATTACAATACCTGCACTATAATCGATGGGGCCATCTTTAACGGTCCGACCGGCTCCAAGCATAACGGATGCAATCCCGCATTGTTCTGTATTCATATGGATAATATAACCGTCTTGAGGCGCTGTAACATCATAGGTGAATTTGCCAATGGCTAATAGGCTTTCATCATCAATAACTCGGCTGTCGCCATCTTGAGCATCAATCATCATACGCAATCGTTCTAATGCGGCACCAGAGTCGAGTGCCTCTTGCACACGACTGAGAGCCGTTTCATAGTCGCATTTATGACTCAATACGAGCATGTGGGCAGCCATGATAATACATTCATGCGTTAAATCTTCTGGACCATGACCTTTCAACGTATCAATAACCTCGCGAATCTCCAAAGCATTTCCAATAGCATGGCCTAGCGGTCGATCCATATCCGTCAAAATAGCCTTAACTGAACGGCCATTTTCCTTTCCAATATCTACCATTGCTTTAGCCAATTCACGAGCATCCTCTATGTTTTTCATAAAGGCACCACTGCCAACCTTTACATCTAACAAAATTGCTTGCGCACCAGAAGCCAATTTTTTGCTCATAACAGAGGATGCAATAAGAGGGATACTATCAACAGTTCCCGTCACATCGCGCAAAGCATATAGCTTTTTATCAGCAGGTGCAAGCCCTTCCGACTGACCAATAACAGCAAGACCAATTTGATTAACTTGATTGATAAAAGCATCTTTCTCTAAAGATACCTTTAAATTTGGAATAGATTCCATCTTATCAATAGTGCCACCTGTATGACCAAGTCCACGTCCAGACATCTTAGCCACCTTACCGCCACAAGCGGCTACGAGAGGCGCAATAATAAGTGTTGTCTTATCTCCCACGCCACCTGTACTATGTTTATCTACGGTAATCCCATCAATATTTGACAAGTCTACCATATTACCTGATTGAGCCATAGCCAAGGTCAAAGTTCCTAGTTCTCGAGCGTTCATACCATTAAAAACTATGGTCATCAAGAGCGCACTCACTTGGTAATCAGGGATTTCTCCATTTACATAGCCATCTATAACAAAGCGGATTTCCTCATCTGTTAATGGCAAGTTCGCCCTTTTCTTCAGAATAATATCATACATACGCATAGTTACACCGCCATTCTAAGAAACCACCTAAGCATAGCCTAGGTGGTCTTCTATTATACTTCTTCATTCAAGTGATTCTTTAATAACTCTACAGCTGCACTGGCTCCAATTCTGCTACAACCTTCTGCAATATAGGCTTTCATATCCGTAATAGAGCGAATACCACCTGCAGCCTTAATCTGTACATTAGGACCAATATGCTTTTTAAAGAGTCTAATATCTTCAAGGCTTGCACCGCCGCTACCAAATCCAGTAGATGTTTTAATATAGTCTGCGCCACCATTTGTAATACATTTGCAAAGCGCCACCTTTTCAGAATCTGTAAGATAACAAGTTTCGATAATAACTTTTAAAATTTTATCACCACAAGCCTTCTTAAGCGCCTCAATTTCACTAGTTACCGCTTCAAAATCACCTTGCTTTACATCTCCAAGATTAATAACCATATCAATTTCGGAAGCGCCCTCTTCAATAGCCTGTTTCGTTTCTGCCACCTTTACCTCTGTTGTTTCATATCCTAAAGGGAAGCCGATAACGGTACATATGTTAAGTTCTGGATATGCTTCATGGGCAGATGCTACAAAATCTGGAGGAATACAAACAGATGCGGTTTTATACCTTATACCATCCTCACAAACTTCTTTAATATCATCCCATGTAGCTGTAGGACGCAATAATGTATGATCTACATAAGCTAATAATTCTTTCCCCAACATAGTACCTCTCCTTACTAAAAGAACGACATTTGTTCTGGTTCTGGCTCTTTATGTAATGCATCTTGAGCAGAGCGATTTTTATCATCAATGAATGGTTCTAACGGTACGCCTGTAGTCTTTAATAAATCTGGTAAACTATTAACGCCTTTCAACTTAGCAGCTTCTAATACAACCTTTGCACAAGTCTCTGCATCATCCAGTGCATAGTGATGTTTAAACTCAACTCCAATATATGCGGCCATTGTATTCAACTTATGATTAACTAAATCAGGCCATACCGCACGTGAAAGTTTAACTGTACATGCATAATCTAGTTCTGGCCAAGGGATTTTATAATAATCTAAAGTAGCACGCAATACGTTCATATCAAATTTCGCATTGTGAGCCACCATAATATTCCCTTTTAAATGGTTTTCATAAATGGCATTCCACAACTGATCAAAGGTCTTTTCATGAAGAACATCCTTCGGTTGGATACCATGAATTTCAATACACTCATCATCAAAACTCATAAACGGAGGCTTGATGAGGCTATATGCCTTTTTGGTAATTTGTCCGTCCTTTACGGTAATAACCGCCAAGGAGCACGCACTATTTTTAAATTTATTTGCTGTTTCAAAGTCTAATGCAACAAAATCTAACATAGGACTCCTTTCAAAATCTATATATAAGAATTATATTCATTTACTCTATTTATTATAGCACGAAATAACCTAGAATCTACTGTTCGAAGGTGACTAATAGTCACCGCTTTCACATCAATTCTAATTGACAGAACGCCCTCAGTATGTGAAAATTATTTAGATATATATGTAGTATGGAGGTTGCAACATGGCAGATGACAGATTAATCGTTGCCCTTGACGTATCCACGATGGAAGCAGTGAAAGAAATCGTATTATCCCTCGATGATTCGGTTAGCTTTTACAAGGTCGGAATGGAGCTATTCTACGCCGAAGGGGCTAAAACAGTTCGCTTTTTACAAGAGCAAAACAAACAAGTATTTCTTGATTTGAAATTGCACGACATTCCAAATACCGTAGCCCATGGCGTAGCTTCCTTAACACGTCTCGGCGCTAGTTTGATTACTTTGCACGGTCAAGGTGGTCCTGTTATGATGAAAGCTGCTGTAGAGGCGGCTCGTGAAAGTGGCAAAGAACTAGGCGTGGAACGCCCAAAGCTATTGGCAATCACCGCATTAACTAGCTTTGACGATGAATCTTGGACTGCTATCGGTGGTCAACTACCAATTTCCGACCAAGTCATTCGCCTTGCAAAACTCGCTAAAGACTGTGGTATGGATGGTGTTGTATGTTCCGCATTGGAAGCTAAAATGATTCGTGAAGCATGTGGCGATGATTTTCTTATCGTAACACCAGGTATTCGCCCATCATTTGCAACATCAGACGACCAAAAACGGGTTGCTACGCCTGCTAGCGCATTACAAGATGGCGCATCTCGCCTCGTTATCGGTCGACCTATTACACAAGCCGAAAACCCTCGCAAAGCGGTTCGTTTAATTATTGAAGAAATGGAGAAGGTATCCAAATGATGACAGAACAAGAAGTAAAACAATTACTTATCGACACTCAAGCTATTTTAGAAGGTCACTTCCTTTTGACATCTGGTCTCCACAGCCCAATGTACGTTGAAAAATTCAACGTATTGCAACATCCTAAATATACTGAAAAACTTTGTAAAGAATTAGCTGAACGCTTCCGCGATCAAAATGTGGAACTTGTTATTGGACCTATGACTGGCGGCATCTTACTTGCTCATGAAGTAGGTAAAGCGCTTGGCACTCGTGCTATCTTCACAGAACGCGAAAAAGGCGTTATGACATTGCGTCGTGGCTTTAAAATCGAGCCAGGCACAAGGGTACTTATCGTTGAAGACATCGTAACTACTGGTGGTTCTGTACAAGAAGTAGTAAATGTTGTAAACCAATCCGGTGGTGAAATCGTAGGTGTAGGCCTTCTTGTTAACCGTTCTGGTGGCAAAGCAGAATTCGGTGTTCCTCACGAAAAGGTACAAGCATTACTTAATCTTAAAGTTCCAACTTACAAACCTGAAGAATGCCCTCTTTGTAAAGATGGCATAGCTATGACAGAACGCGGTTCTAAACACATCAAATAAAATATACACAAAAAGAGCTCCTTCACTGAGGAGCTCTTTTTGTTTGTGTGTAGTTATTGTGTGTAAGAGAGAGATTCTGATACGAATGTATCACATAGAGTGTGTGACTCTATGGTGGCCATGAATGCACTTTCATGACCACGTTCTCTATATCTTATGAGAGAAATGGACTCATAAAGTATCGTTAGTTTTGTGTAGTTTGTGGTGCACCTTGATCAGTTTGTTGTTGTGGTGCATTGCCATTAGGTTGTTGAGGTGGTTGGCCTTGCATAGGCATTTGACCTTGCGGAGGCATTTGACCATTTGAGTGCATATGCTGACCATTATTTGGTCCCATGCCATCTTGAGGCATCATATGATTATTTCCATCCATCATATGTTTATCCATATACTGATTAGGACCATCATGTCTATGTGGTTTTCTAAACTGTTGTTCATTCGTTTTCATCCATTCACCGAAATTAGGTAAATCATTAACGGCAAAAGATGTACATGCCCCAACAGCACAAATTACGGTTAAAATCGCTGTTATTATAATTCGTCTCATAGGACCTCCTTAATCTACATTGCGGAAGTAACGTTCACGCACACCGCGAAGCTCTGTACCAACAAAGACGCATGTAAGTCCACCAAATAAACCTACACCACCAAGTGCCACTAAAGTTACAATGGACAATACTGGAAATGCAGTAACATTCTCAAATGGTTGCCATGAGCTACCTAGTAAGAACAAGATAGCCGGTGTAATAATGAATATAAGAGCACCTACAATATAGGATAAGGCACTTCCAATAGAGAGCAAAGTCTTAGATGCTTTTTTAGCCATCCCCGGTAATTGAGGTAAAAGACGCTCTTTATAATCATCAAATCGTGCATAAATTTCCTGCATATTAACGGATTTACTTTCACTACCATCTTGATTCATTGTGTCTGTAATGATACCTGCATCTACGTAGGATGCATATATTTCCTCTGGAGTCCCTAAGGATTTAATGATCTCACTATCGGTAAGCCCCTTTTCATAACCTACCGCAAAATGCTCTTCATAAACCTCTATAATACTCTCCACATCTGCAACACGCGCTTTTTTAAATATATTACGCAATGCATCCAAAAAGCTATTTTTGTTCATTATTATCGACTCCTTTCAACAGCATATTGATAACAACAGAAAAATCATCCCATTCTTGACGCATCTTGTTATATGCTGCACGGCCTTCGTTCGTGATATGATAGTATTTCCGTGATGGGCCTGTAGAAGACTCCTTTAAATACGTTTCAACATACTTTTCTTTTTTCAGTCTGTTAAACAATGGATATATCGTTCCTTCAGATATTTCAATATATTCTGAAATGGTGCTTACGATTTCGTATCCGTAGCGATCATTTTGTGTTAATAATGCTAGCACCAGCATGTCCATAACACCTTTTTTTAATTGAACTTGCATAGTTCCTCCCTTTTAGGCTGTGCTTGCCTGCCAATGTGAAAGCTCTCTTACGGTCACTATCATGTACTGACAAATATATAATAACATAAGGTACCTCGGAACGCAAGGTACCTTGTAAAAAAATATTGAAATTTAATATATTTTTTCTTATTTCTAATCTATAAACACAGTTAATTTCTGCGTTTATAGGGAAAAATTTTTTCAAAAAAATTTTCTTATTTATGGTATTTTTTATACAAAATCTATTAAAGTACCCTATTATAACTAAAAATCCTCATCTAAAAGATGAGGATTTTCTAACACTACAAAAGAAAGTAGTGCATTATTGGAATACTTAATTAAGTTTTATTTACTAGATTCTAATTTGAAGACGCTTCCCCTAATTTAAGCTGTGTACTCTTCATTTTGCCGTTATGAGTATAGGATACCAAAATTGTATCTCCCGGGCTCTTAGCATCAATTTGTTCTTTTAATTCAAGTAATGTAGTAATATCTTTACCATCAATTTGTGCAATCGTATCCCCTTCTACGAGACCAGCTTGTGCAGCAGGACCATTAGGATCAAGTTGAACAACAAGAAGTCCATCACCTTCATAGGTTACATTATTGCGCGCTGCAGTTTGACGGTCTACAGCCCACACCCCAATATAAGGGCGAATGACCTTACCATTTTTAATAATAGAATCAACAATTGTCATCGCAGAATTAATTGGAATAGCAAAGCCCATACCTTCAATTCCCTCTTTAGAGATTTTAGAGCTATTGATACCAATTAACTCACCATCTGCATTAATAAGCGCACCACCTGAGTTACCTGGATTAATGGCTGCATCAGTTTGAATCAATGGGAATCGTTGACCTTGATCATCAATTGTACGTGCTAAGGCACTAATAACACCAGAGGTAACTGAACCTTTAAACTCAAGACCTAAAGGATTGCCAATAGCAATAGCTGGCTCCCCTACTTGCAAGGAGTCAGAGTCACCAATTTTGATAGGTTTAATATCTTTTGGAGGTTTAATTTTTACAACTGCTAAGTCCGTCTGTGAATCTGAACCTATAACAGTCCCCGTCACCGTACTGCCATCAGACAATGATACTGTAACCTCCCCATTTCTAGCCCCCGCTACCACATGTTTATTTGTTATAATATGTCCGTCATTATCGATAAGCACACCAGATCCGACACCTTCTCCAGCATAGATAGTACGGTTAAAAATATCCTTTTGAAATACTTGTGTTGTAATCCCTACTACAGCTGGCCCAGATTCTTTAGCTGCTTGTACTACATAGGTATTACGCGTTTCAGTAATAGGCTTAGTCTGTTTAGTTTGTTCTCTCACGTTTGTTGGTTGCGTATTAACAGGGCTGCCAAAGAAATAGTATCCTCCGCCTACCCCAATACCCAAAGCAAGAATACACGCAATTACTGTTTTCTTATATTTTGAAAATGTCATGTAGATCTCCTTATATTCTTCTTAATATTCTTCTACATCACCCATAACGTCTTAATGATGATTATAAAAGGTAAAATAAGAACCAAATCATAAATCATATAATTATGATACTTTATAAATACGCCACGTCTCACAATAATTCAAATCATCTCAAAATCAATTTTATAAAATTGATTTTGATGAACCTATTATAGTACGCCTGCTTTTACAATGCAAGATATCAATTTATAACTTTTCTTATGAAAGTATAATTATTATAACCGTATATCCTCCACTAGATAAATACCTAGAATCCTGAAAGAAGCTGTATAGAATGTATTCAAATATCTAAAATCTAAAAAACATAAAGGGCATTTACTAGCCGTCGCTAGCAAATGCCCTTTATGCATATAGTTTGAGAGTGTAAGGACTGTTGAGAGAGAGTATATGTGATCTAGATAAGCTTTAGAGAGAACTTATTAAGAGAGAGAAGTTAAAATATTACTTATCTAGAGTCATAGTCAGCCTTACTTAAATAAGTATACATGGAATATCTAAACTATCAAAGTAACTATATAAACAATTCTTAAACCTTTGATTATATCTCTATAATAAAATCTCTATAAAGTCATATCTAATCAACAGCCACGAACAACGTGAGTATAATGTGAATGCATATTCTCGATACTAAACGAATTTATACCCTACACCCCACACTGTAATAATATGCTTACTATCGGATGGATTATCCTCAATTTCTTCACGTAAACGATTAATATGAACCGCTACAGTTGCATAATCACCATAGGAGTCAAGTCCCCATACACGAGAATACAATTCTTCTTTGCTAAATACAATATCACGGTTACGCATCAAGAACTCTAACAACTGGAATTCTTTCTTTTTGAGATGAACTTCTTTTTCATTCACCCATACTTTCATCATTTTAGGGTCGAGACGGATTTCACCGGATTGAATAGCGTTTGTTTCCATTGCATCGCGCTCTGTTAAACGTTTATATTGCGCCAACATAGCTTTGATCTTCGCAATCAATACAGATGGAGAGAATGGCTTTTCAATATAATCATCAGCGCCTACGCCTAAGCCACGGATTTTGTCGATATCATCAAGACGCGCAGTTACCATAACGATTGGCACACGAACTTTGTCACGAATTTGACGACAAACTTCAAAGCCATCCATTTCTGGCAACATAACATCAAGGATAATAAGGTCTACAGGAGTATTTAATGCTGCTTCAATGCCATCTGTACCATTAGTCATAATCGTTACATCATAGCCCGCCACCATTAAATAATCACGCTCAATATTGGCAATATCCAAATCGTCTTCAATAATTAAGATATGTTCACTCATGATTCTTCTCCTTGCTTAGGAAACTCTAATATAATACGTAGACCATGTGGCCTTACATTTTCAATCATAACTCGGCCTTCAAAGATTTCCATAATTCGACGGATAATCGACAATCCTAGGCCACTACCTTCTTGAGGATTCGTACGAGACGAATCTACACGATAGAATGGTCGCATCAGACGCTCTAGAGATTCTGGCGGTACACCTGGTCCATCATCACTGATGACACAGTATACAAAATCATCATCACTCGTTACATCTATGACGCAATGACCAATATCGGTCATTTTATACTTAGCACTATTGTTCAACACATTCTGCAAAACACGTTGTAACAATTGTGGGTTAGCATTGATAAAAGGTGTTTCCGTAGCTATACGGGCCTTAATCTCAAGCCCCTTCGATTGATACGGAGCTAAATGATCTTCTACAAAGTCACGTACAAACTGACCTAATTCAATTCGCTCAGATGGACGAGATTCTTTTTTATAATTCAATGTTGTTATGAGGAATAGTTCCTCTAACATAGAATCTAAATCATTGGCCCGTTTCAAAATAATCCCCATGTATCTTTTTTGTTGCTCTTCCGTTGGTGCAATACCGTCACGAACGCCTTCAGCATACGCTTTAATAGCCGTCAACGGAGTTCGTATATCATGGGATATACCAGCGAGTAACTCTTTTTGTTGCTCCTGTTCCATTTCAATCTGACGATTTGCCATTTCTAACGACTTTGTCATGTTCTTAACGTGAATCATGATAAATCGTGTAACAAATCGGTTAATAGCAAAAAATGTAACAATAAAGAGCAATATGGAAACTACGATAATATAGAAAGATACGGATTCCATTAAGCTATCACTACCATGAGTAGCACGCCTAATCGCAATATGGTATACATAGGAATGACGTCCATCGTACTTTCTCATTTCGTAAACGAAAGTATTATTGGATTGATATACGATGCCCTGTAATTCAGGGTTAACATCAATAAGACCAACAATGGCAGAAGCACTATAGATTTGTGGATTACCGTAGTTATACACCATACTTCCTTGATCAAGTACTTCAACATATACTTCCTTTGGATCAAGTAAGCTATAGCTAGGCTTAACCAAGCTATTAATTAGATCATTTTCTAACCCATAAAAGGTAATGGTTTCAGTTATTCGACTAACACTTTTAAACTGTTGTTCCTGCTCAATACGCAAATAGTAACCGGCATTGGCCAATATGCGCAAACCTGTAAAATATAGCAAAAATAAAATAATTGCTATTAAAATAGGTACAACAAACAGCACAACATTGGATATCCAAATTCGTATTTGTAAATTCACAGGATTACCTCAATATCATAAATAGTAGATACTCTCTATAGTTTACGCTATTTTTATAACTTAACGCAAGTAAAACACGCAAATATCCAACATATTTTTCACTATTCTTTCATACGTAGTTTATAATTGACCGATTATTAAAAGGTATCTCGACCCTTTTAATATCTAATACTTTTCGTAAAAATTATATTTTCACACGCACCCATGTATCTTATGGCGATATGAAAATTGGTAATATCTGATATTTCATAGTTCCTTAGTCTCCCCTTTTAATAGGAACTTGTCTATACTGTTTATAAAAAAGCTAAAATATAAAAAATGAAACAACTATTGAATCTCTTCATTTAATAAAACAAAATATATACTGAATTATACTATTTCTCTATGAGGATAGTTTAAATATGGTCAAAAAAAAGAGGATTCCTAAGAATCCTCTTTTAAAATTTGGATTAACGACGATTTGCATCGAAGAAGTTAATAGCAACTTCTGGGAACATAGCGTAAGTCAATACGTCTTCGTCAGTGATGCCATTGTAGCCTTTAGAAGCTAAATCTTGACGGTAACCTTCCAATTCAGGTTCGATAAGATCTGCTGGACGGCAAGTAATAGGTTGTTCATCACCAATGATAGTTTGACGAATTTCATCAGAAATTGTACCAGGTAATTGACCATATTTACCACGAACAAGATCTTTAACTTCGTTAGGAACCATTTTGTAACGGTCGCCCATCATAACGTTCATCATAGCCATTGTACCAACGATTTGGGATGTTGGAGTTACCAATGGAGGGTAACCCAAGTCTTCACGAACGCGTGGCATTTCATCCATAACGTCAAAGAAGCGATCACCCATACCCATTTCGTTCAATTGGTTTTGAGTATTGGACAACATACCGCCAGGAATTTGGTAACGACGAACAGCAGGGATTACATCACTAGCTGGTTTCAAGTTGAATTCTTCTGCGATTTGTTGTTTTACTTTACGGAAGTGGTCAACTAATGGAATGTATTTATCAAGGTCAAGACCAAGATCCCATTCAGTACCTTTGAACATTTCAATCATAGTTTCAGTAGCTGGTTGGCTAGTTGCATGAGCAAATGGAGAGATAGCAGTATCGATAATATCTACGCCAGCTTTAGCAGCTTCCCAGTATGTAGTACTAGCAAGACCGCAAGTGAAATGGCTATGCAAGTCGATTGGCAATTCGCCAAAACGTTTTTTGAAAGTAGAAACCAAATCATATGCATCAGCAGGTCCTAACAAACCAGACATATCTTTGATACAAAGAGAATCAGTACCCATTTCTACCAAAGTTTCAGCTACTTTCAAGAAGCTTTCAGTTGTGTGAACTGGAGAAATTGTGTATACCATAGCGGATTGAACGTGTGCACCAGCTTTTTTGGAATACTTAATAGCAGCTTCCATATTGCGTGGGTCATTCAATGCGTCGAAAATACGGATACGGTCGATACCATTTTTTACAGCCGCATTACAGAATGCTTCTACTACGTCGTCGGAGTAGTGTTTATAGCCCAACAAATTTTGACCGCGAAGCAACATTTGCAATGGGGTATTTTTCAAATTAGCTTTCAATTTGCGAAGGCGTTCCCATGGATCTTCATTCAAGAAACGAAGACAGCTGTCATAAGTAGCGCCGCCCCAACATTCAAGAGCTTCATAACCAATATCATCTAAAAGGCCGAGCACTGGTTCCATTTGTTCGTAGCGCATACGTGTTGCCAAAATAGATTGATGACCGTCACGAAGAACGGTTTCGCAAATTCTTAATTTTTTAGCCATGTTAATCCTCCAAATCGAAATAGTCTGTGTATGTAACTTTATACACTCATTAAACAACTATCTCATACCTATTTTTTTTACGATTTTTTCGATGTCTGCTCACACTAGCCAAACGCGCTAAAATCGTAATACATACTTATATTAGACTACTTATAAAATTCTTTGTCAACAACCACATTATGCTATTTACTCATAATCTCATGTATTCAAAGATGATTTTTTCGTGATGAATATCACAAAAAACTGCAGAGGAACTAGAGTTTAGCATGTATGTTTAATCAAATTAAATTTTCTGTAATTGCTCATTTTAATGAGAAACTAAAAATTATATCGTAATAATTTTTGGTTATTATTAAATACTTTTCAAAATATATCGGTATTTATAAATGTAGTAATTCGATAAACGTCGGTATGTTTATAAGCTCATCAATTTTATTAATAACTAAGCCGATATTTTTAAATGCATAAACATGCAAAAGAACCTGCCCATTTACGGACAGGTTCTGACCTAATCTTTAAAATTTGATAGTCTCCATTATACGGCTTACTTCTCAGGCTTAACCTTTTTAGGCGCAGTTTCAAGGACAATATTTTTACCTTCCCGTTTCACCTGAATAGAGAAAGCCCCTTCCCCTTCTTTAAAATACTCCATCTTGATATCAAGGAGCATTTTACCAATCATAGTCTCTACTTTTTCAGTTAAGAACTCACGGTAAAAAGCATCTTCTTTTTGCTTTGGACTTTGATGAACTACTGGTTTCTTAGCATCTCGCTCCATATTGAGCATAGTATCTTCGAAATTTTCTGTATCCTTAAAATTTTTCATCATATCCGCATCAGATAAACCTTTTTGAATTTTAAACTTTGCCATGTGTATCTCCTATCAGTTCAAAAATTGTTTTTTTTACGCGTACTGGATCAATACCAGACATACAATATTGATTAGGCTTAGGACAACGTCGTTTTCGGCAGCCCAAGCAATCTAATTCGTCATTTACGAGCACCTTAAAGGTCCCCGTCAGAGGGCCCCATAATTTAGGGTCCGTAGGGCCAAAGAGTGCTACTACAGGCTTATTTAAAGCTAATGCAATATGCAGAGCTCCCGTATCAGCAGTAACTACTACATCACAACTTTCAATTAAAGCCCCTAATTCTTGAAGTGTCGTTTTCCCTAACATATTCAGAACAATTTTATCAATACCCTCATCTGTCAAAGAGTCTAGCAAGGGTTTGTATTGAGCAGCCTCTTTAGGACCACCTAAGCAAACAAAATTCGCTCTATATTGAAGGGATTTAATGAGGGAGTACCATTTTTCCTGAGGCCACTCTTTCGTTGCCCAAGAGGTACCTAATACTAGTCCAACACGTAAAGGTGTATCTACTACTCCTCTATTTAAAGAAATATCTTTATTAATCGATTTCCATTGTTTTTCTGCCCAACTATGCAAATTTGATGGCACCTGAAAGTCCATGTGGTACAACGTATTAACATTAGATTCATTTAGTGAACAACTACTCTCAACACCGTCTTTAACAATGCTAAGCGATGTATCTAAATTTGTATGTTCAGTAACAGCCTTTGTTAACAACTGAGCTACCTCTACATAACGTTTAATCACGTGTTCCGAGCTAGGCTTCGTTTTATAGTTAGTAAACAGCCAATTCAACTCTTTTGTGCCACCAAGGCCAAGTCTAATGGGGGCTCCTGAAGCTAATAGTACTAGCCCTGTTATGAGTCGCCCTTGCACATCAACGGCTACATCAAATTTATAAGGCTCTAATTTGGCCTTAAGATCCCACCACATGCGCCACATTGTAGGAATATGTAGTTTTTTAGAATGTGCCTCATATATATCCCGTTCCCAGGGAATAATTTTATCTACATAGGGATTACCCTGTAAAAGCTCTGCCATACTAGGCGTTACAATCCAATGCAACTTAGCATCAGGATACTGTTCCTTAATCCACCGCGCAGCAGGTGTAGCATGCAAAACATCACCTATGTAACTAAGGCGTACAAATAATATATTCATAGATATCCTTAGGGTACATACTATTATAGGAATAAAGCCTTTATAATGAAAGAACATTATAAAGGCTTTTTCTTAAGATTTCTTTTTACTACCACTACTATTTAATGATTTAGAAGATGTAGTATCTTCTGTTACCTTAGTAGTTTCTTCACTACCATTCTTAATGATGTTTTTTACATCTGATAATGTCAACTCATTAAATGTAGTAGGGTGGTTGTATTTGTAAACTGGATTGAAGCCTACACCTAATTTACCAGTGTAAACAGTCAATGCATTATTGTCCTCATCAACACGGGCGATGTAGATGGTTTTGTCCATATCAACACCGATAAAGCGGAAACGCCCTTCAGGGTTGATAACACGCCATCCCCCTTCAATGCCGTTGAACATGAATACATCCCCAGTTCTCACATTATCGTAGAAGAAGTTATCTTCATCGTAGAATACACCGATATGACCGATATCAGTAGCTTGCATGTAAACGCGACGTGTATCGTAGTTAGCATCGGTACGATAAATGCGATATGTGTGTTCTTGAACTTTTACCTTCATATACACCACATTTGTCGCTTCAGAGTACGCAGCATCTACGATTTTACTGCCCCGAGGCAAGTCTTCAAGTTTTGTATCAACTTCGTGTTCGGGGTCATCCGCATTAAGACGAGCCATGACAACATCTCTTGAGTCATATAAACCCATGACAGCATAGTTACGGTCTGGCATCCAGTTGAAGTAACTAATCGAACGGCCCTTCAAATCGATATTTGTGGGCTTACTTTCATTAGCCTTGTAAATTTTTAGAGAGTTCTCTGTAACAACAGCCATAAATTGACGGTCATAGGATACATACTTAGTGCCTTCCTTCACATCAGGGAAGTTTTTCGTATCATCTTTTGATGCGCCTGCTACGTTAAATTCTGTAGTCGGTGCAAACATATATTGATCAAGGTATAGGTATACCCCACCTTGCAGAAGAATACCTACCGCAAAGGCGCTCAGTACACGCGTAAAAGGTTTCATCTGTCCTCCTATTTCACGATAAACGCCGTTGGGATCATGCGTTCCCCTAACAAATCGGCAGGTTTATTTACGACTTTACCATTTAGGTACAAAGTTGAACTAGAACCGCCATCTAAATTTGCTGCAATGTAGCAACCTTTTTCAAATAGAATATCTTGTACGTCACGCAAGGTAGCCCCAATAGAATACCCTGGTTGGCGACCATCGATTACGAGGAATAGAACTGTACCATCTTTCTTTTGACCGATAGCAGTACGAGGACCTACGCCCCAGCCACCATCACCTTCGGTAATCATCTTCTTACCATCAACGATAAGAGGTGGACCAAAGGTAATACCTTCCATGGCTTTCATATCACTGAGCTGAGTTTTATCATAGTTACCAGCGATAAGATTACCAGATTTAGAGAAACCTACAAAGTCTACGTCTTCATCAGGGCCTACATCCTTACCGATAACGTACTCACCATCATGCAAGATGAAACCATATGGCAAACGGCCTGTACCAGTACCATTAGGGTCGTGGAAACCACCGCCATTAATCGCTGCTACAGCATTATTCATTTTTGCAATATTACTTGTAGTATCGCCTTTTTCTTGAATATTAGCCGCTGTACCTACTTGAATACGACGAGGATCAGGAATTTCTAAAATATAGCCTACATAACGAGCAGACTGGATTTTTTCAAGATTTAAAGTCTTATCTTCACGAGCATTAAACTTGAACAAATCTTGGCTTTTAACAACCCCTACAGTCCCCAAAATAGATTGTAACTCGTCTTCATTAAACAACCATGTAATGTAATGAGGATGGCGAGATTGTAAGATAGCACCAATTACAGCGCGCTTTACATTATTAAATGGTCCAAAGAGCACCACGAAGGGTGATGTGACAACGGTAAATAAGAACACCATAATGATGAACTTTACCCAATTCTTTTTGAACAATGTATTTCTCCTTATAAATCAGTGAAATGTTCAGTGCTAATGCGTTCTTCAAAATGCTTGATATCCACCGCATTACCTACCCAAACACGCAAAATATTATATGGATTATCACCAGTATGAGCCCAGCCAGATTTCATAGCCATCCCCATTTTAATACCAGCTTTCTTAGATGCTGAGTCGGTGAATTCATTTTTATCTCCATATGGATAGCAGAACCAAGGATTATCCTTAATGCCTACTTCTTTAGCAAGTGCCTCTTGGGCCTTTGTAATATTTTCAATTTGTTTTGCTTCTGACAATTGGCCCATTTCTATATGTTGGAAACCATGGTTTGAAATAGTAATACCATTTTTGTGCATTTCACGCACCTGATCCCAAGTTAGACGCGTCCCAACATCGCCAGGATTGATAAATACAGTCGCCGGGAATCCATATTCTTTCATAATTGGATATACGATAGAATATGTATCTGCATAACCGTCATCAAAGGTTAAAACAACAGGTTTTTCAGGCACCGCAGCACCATTTACAACATAATCATACAATTGATCCATCGTCAATGGATTATAGCCATTATCCTTGAGGAACTTCATTTGTTCTCTAAACAAATCCTCCCGAATAACTGCATCATTATCTTTGTCGTCGCCGACTTTATGATACATAAGAACAGGAATACCCGTTGGATGTACCATCTTAACTTCTTTTGCAGGCGGTACTGAACTAGTAGGTTCTGTTTTTTGTGAAAGCAATCCACAACCTGCCACAACCATTGCCAATACCAAAACTAACAGTGTTACCAACGGAATCCGTTTCATAGGTCCTCCTCTATTAGAACACAATTATATACAGAATATTATAACATTTCCATGAAGAATAGTAAAAATTAACGCTTTATTAGTACTTCATCAATCGATTTTCGAGGTCTAGGATACATAGTTTCATCTGGAATACCTATAGCAATGATTGCCTGTACATCGTGAGGAATATTTAAAAAGGTTTTGCTTTCACACTGCATAAAATACACATCATTCATCCATAGTGTACCTAACCCAATTGCTTTTGCCCCCAATAAAATATGTTCTATAAAAGCGCCAATAGCTTGTAAGTCACTTTTCTCCCACACGCGAGTATAGTCAGGCAAGTGATCATAAGGATTAAACACAAATAGCAAGTCACTAGCAGTTTGCATAGCCTTAAGACTAATCTCTAAACTACCAAAATGTTCCTTATGTTCTTTATATTGCTCTAACACCTGAAAGCCTAAATTCACAAAATGTTCTTTCTCCACTGTCGTCACATGAATAACCTGCCAGGGCTGACGATTTTTAGGCGATGGAGCTCGCATACCAAGAGATACTAACTCCTGAATTATGTTGACCCCTACTGATTGAGTTTCTTTATATTTACGTACGCTAGTACGAGAGTTTATAACTTCTGTTAATTCCATAATATTTCACCATAACATCTAAATTCATATAAATCTTCGGTATCTAAAATCATTCAAAACTTCTACGATTATTTAGAGCTATATTGTAATCCGTTCAATAATGCTTTAATATTCTAATTATAATACATATTTCTAAAATTATGCTTATCCAATAGACAAAGGATTTCTTATGAAAAAACGCTTAAGCCTTATACAAATGGACGTCTATGTAAACGAAGTGGAATACAATTATGCGCGCGTCCAAGAATTACTTTCACAAGCCCTATCAGAAAAGCCTGACATTATCGTCTTGCCCGAAACATGGAATACAGGATTTCATCCATCTAAGGATTTAATCAATATTTCTGACAGAAATGGAGAAAGAACAAAAGCTTTATTAAGTACATTCGCAAAAGAACACAATGTAAACATTGTGGGCGGTTCTGTAGCCGTAGCAAAAGAGGATTTAGTATTTAATACATCCTATGCTTACAACCGTGAAGGCAAGCTCGTAGGAGAGTATTCCAAAATGCACGGATTTAGTCCTGCTAAAGAGGACCAATACTTCGCTAGCGGTACGCATACCACTCATTTTGAATTGGATGGCATTCCTTGTAGTACGGTTATCTGTTACGACATTCGCTTCCCTGAGCTCGTAAGAATGGCTGCATTATCAAATACAGAGCTATTATTTGTACCTGCTCAATGGCCTACTATGCGTTTACGCCACTGGCAAGTATTAAACGAAGTGCGAGCTATTGAAAACCAACTCTTCTTATGTGCTGTCAACGGCTGTGGTACAGTAGGTCGAGTTCAAAGCACTGGTCACTCCGCTGTATACGATCCATGGGGTACAAACCTCCTCGAAATGGACACTAGGGAGGGCATCTCATCTGTAGATATCGACCTCACCGTAGTAGAGGATATTCGCAATAAAATTAACATTTTTAGAGATCGCAAACCTGAACTCTACAAACTATAAAACAAAGGCACATTGTTTTTAACTACCATCTTAAACAATTCATTTATAGATGGTCTGCGCATAAAACAATGTGCCTTTTTATTGTATGGAATTCATATACATTAAAACTCAATAAGCTTCCACATATCCTCTGGAACCTGTTCTAGAGGTTTATTTTTTGCAATTGCTTCTTTTAGAATATCAATAGTATCTTGCACCTCTTGTTTATCCTTTGTATCAGGATCATGAAGGATGACACGATTTAAAGAATCTTCACCAAATTGTTTTACATATTCTTTTTCCACTTGATTAAGTTCACGGCGTAAATATTTCATAGATAATAACCTCCCAATATATTTAATCTAATATATTAAGAAGTACTTGTCTATAATTCAAATATTTTCTATACACATTTTCAGCTAATAATAAGCAATTTAAAGTTACAAATTAATATTTTTATCTCATAAATCATTTACATGAATTCTATAGAAATGGTAGTATTAACAATGCAATAGGATTTAGTTATTAAGAAAGAAAGGTAATAACTATGTTTTCATTTCTACAACCTAAAGAGGCAAAATCATCAGTTCCACAAAGCATGATTATGAATCTATATTATAAATATAGATTGCAATCATTAATTGGTATTTTTATAGGTTATGCTGCGTACTATATTGTTCGTAATAACTTTGCCTTATCAACACACTTTTTATCAGATATCCTCCATATGAGCAAAACAGAAATTGGTTTGCTATCTAGTGGTATGCTTATCGCTTATGGTTTAAGTAAAGGCTTTATGAGTAGTCTTGCGGACAAAGCAAGTCCTGCCAAGTTTATGGCTTTCGGTCTCATTTGCTGTGCAATTATCAATATCTTTATGAGCTTTGCCGATAGTCTCGCCTTCTTCTTAGTTTTAGTAGTACTAAATGGCTTTTTCCAAGGATTTGGTGTAGGACCATCCTTTATCACCTTAGCTAAATGGTACCCAAAACAGGAACGTGGCCGTTATGGAGCTATCTGGAATATTTCACACAATCTCGGTGGTGGTATCGTAGCACCAATCGTAGCCGCCGCATTATATTTCACTACTACAGATCACTGGCAATTAGGGAGTTATGGTGTACCAGCGCTTATTGCAGTTATCATAGCAATTGCCATTTCTTTCTTAATCAAAGAAAGCCCTGAACGTGAAGGCTTACCACCAACAAGTGAAATCATCGCCGACACAGCTCATAAGGCGCACAGAAGTTCTGAAGCACCGCATATGAGCACAAGAGAAATCTTTGTAAAATACGTATTAAAAAATAAAAACGCTTGGTATGTATCATTAGTTGACACCTTTGTTTACATGATTCGCTTTGGTATGCTTACTTGGCTTCCAATTTATTTATTACAAGTAAAGGGTTTCTCCAAAGCAGAAATGTCTGTTGCCTTTTTATTCTTTGAATGGGCGGCTATCCCTTCAACTATTTTTGCAGGTTACATTTCCGATAAATTCTTTAAAGGTTATCGCATGCCACCTGCAATCATTGCTATAAGTATTATCTTCTTCTGTATATTTGGTTATTGGCAAAGCGAGTCTCTCTTATGGGTTACTTTCTTCGCTGCTATTGTAGGTTGTTTAATCTACATTCCTCAATTCTTAGCTTCAGTACAAACTATGGATATTGTACCACCATTTGCAGTAGGTTCTGCTGTTGGTCTTCGTGGATTCATGAGTTACATTGTTGGTGCAAACTTAGGTACAACACTATTTGGTGTTTTAGCAGATAAATTTGGTTGGAATGCAGGTTTCTATCTTTTATTAGTAGCATGTGTTCTTTGTATTACATTCTGTGTATTGGCTCATTTTGGCGCCAAAGAATTAGATGCTAAAGAAGCTGAACTTGAACAACTTCAACCAGCTGAAGCTAATAGCTAACCCCTAACAAATAAATCCTATAGTAAAAAGGTCGTAATATGTATTAAATACATGTTACGACCTTTTATTTACCCCACGAAAGGGACTCCTATATAACCGATGTGTTTTCATCAACGCATAGTTCTGGAAATAATGAAAGCACAAACCACAATGATACCAAGGACTATACTCCCAGCTACTATATAAGGCCAGGTAAGTACATCCCGTACATCATTCAATATTTTTATATCAAAGATTGGCATATAAAGTAGTAAGTTCCCCAAAATCCAACCGATTGGTCCTATGAACTTTAGCTTCTTAATCGTATCCATTTTATCTAGAATAGACTCGGTTACCTCTGAATCCTTTTCGACAGATACGTATTCTTTATTAATGTAAAAGCCTTTTGAATATTCCGTTTCAAAAGCCCACTCTTGAACAGAAAACGTAGCAGTACCATCAGCATTTTCATACTCTTTATATTTAGCAGTATCAGTAGTACCTACGTCTACCTCACCCCAAGTGCCCGTTACCATCTCATAACCACTATCTATGAGTTTCATATCGGCTGGTAGTGCTTTTCCACACAACTTGGAAAACTGGTACGCATCTCGCTTCTTATCCCAACTGAGCCAAAACTCTGCATTATTCTTATGTCTAACTAACTTATACTCATACCCAATTTTTCCATGAGTATCAATATAGCGTATCTTGCCTAAAATCGTATATAGATCCCTTCGGATACGTAACGTCTCACCATAATTAAAAACCATAATCTTCTCTCATATTGAAAACTATATATATAAATGTATATTACTAATTACTATGATTGTACACGGATTGTGAAAACCTGCCAACACTTCTCAGGTTTAAAAGGAGAAGATAAACTCATTAAATATATTTTAATATCAAAATAACGAAAAAAAGACCTACAGTAAACTGTAGGTCCTTATATTTGGTGCGGTTGGCGGGACTTGAACCCGCACGAGCGTTAGCTCACCACCCCCTCAAGATGGCGTGTCTGCCATTCCACCACAACCGCATGGAATACAAATGGTGCCTCAGGACAGAATCGAACTGTCGACACACGGATTTTCAGTCCGTTGCTCTACCAACTGAGCTACCGAGGCATGATTTTTTGTAAAAAAAAATGGCGACCCCGATCAGATTTGAACTGACGATCTTCGCCGTGACAGGGCGACATGTTAACCGCTACACCACGGGGCCGCGTATCAACTCGCGTTGACTACTTGTACATAATATCATGGATTTTAGAGCAATGCAACTATTTTTTTAAAAAATATTATTACAAATCTATGAAAATAATTGATTATATTTGATAATCGTTATTTTATAGCTTTTATAAAAGTATCTCTATATTATATTACACGAATCCACCCTTTATCGTCATAATTCGTCAGTTTTCGCAATAGTACAATTTTCTCTATAAGCTATAATAGGTATACCCTTTACTAGAAATCATCCTATTCTTTACTCAATATGCTACAATATGTATATATTCAGTATGAAAATGCCTCTGTAGAAATATGAAAGGATTCGCTATGAATAAGTTCAATTCAAAAGGTGTTATTATCGCTCTTATCATAGCTATTGTAGGAGCGATGGCCGCCGCATGGTACTTCTTATGGTATGTACCACATACACCAGCCTACACATTAAAAATCATTCACCAAGCAGTACAAGATAAAGATGCAGACGAAGCATTACGCCACGTAGATATAAAATCCATTGTAAAAAACATTGTAGAACGAGAAGGCAATAAATATGTCGATACATCTACCCCACTTGGTAAAGCTACAATAGCAGCTACCAAAACATTTGGACCGGCTCTTATCGAAGACGTAATACGGACATATATCGAAGATCCTGATAGCTTTAAATCTGAATCGCCTACCAATAATACCACTACAGCAAATGATGATAATAAGTCTATGGTAGATCGTCTTGTAGAAGGTCGCCTATTTAAGGAACATGATGTAGAGGTTAAAAACCTAAAGTCAGAAGATAATGGTGATACGGCTACTGTGACTGTAACGATACAAAATAATAAAAAGAATATGACAAAAGATATAAAAGTTTTGATGCGTCATTTAGGAGATGGAACATGGGTAATTTACGATATTCCTAATATTGAAGACCTATATACTATCACTAGAAAATAAATATCTTTGTCTTTTCTAACATTTTAAATTTCAGATCTTAGAAAACGTAAAAAAGATCTATGTCGTTTTTCTAGACGAGCCATTTACATTGTAAAACCAACAAAGGACAGTATCTACCGAAAGGTATATACTGTCCTTTTATTATCCTATAATCTTAACAATCGTAAGTTCTCATGTAAGACGAAATTATACATAGCTTAATTAGCAAATATAACTAAATCCTTTAAAAATGGGATTTTATCTATCAAAATCTACAATAGCCAAGGTTACAGTCACTTGTGAGATAAGGCGTTGTGCATCATCTATCATATCAAAGCGCCACACATGGGATGTCTTGCCTTTTACTAGTAAAGTTCCTAACGCTGTTAAGGATCCTTCACACTTTACAGGGCGTAGATGGTTAGCAGTTACAGATTGTCCTACACCAAATTTATGAGAACCTACCAGTTCATTACTCATCATACCTGCAATAATTTCTGCAAAAGCTAATGTAGCACCACCGTTTAAATAGCCTTGTGGTTGTTTGTGAAACTCAGTTAAATTCATTTTTGCAATACATGTAGTATCGCTCGTCATACGAGGAGCATCAATTTGTAAGGATTCAATTAAATTCATAGTGTTCGTTTCTCCACACAATACGCCTCTAGTCTATCATCAAAGACTGTTACACCTAGTCCATCTCCATCGGGAACATGCATAACACCATCTTTAAATGTTAAATCTGGGAAAATAAGATCTTGTCCAAAATATCTATTTGAGTCAGATAAATCCCCTGCCATATAGGAATCTCCTAATGCGGATAGCTGAACATGAAGCATTTTAGAAACCCCTGACTCTACCATGCTACCAATCCAATATGGAATATGACGTTCTCTACATAGATTAATAGCCGCTTTTGTTGGGATAAGACCACCCATTCGCCCTACTTTTACATTCAACACATCGATTAAGTCATATTCAATAGCATAGGACAGATCATCATATCCTAAAATGGACTCATCTAAACAAATTGGCGTATAGATTTTCCAATCGTCATCATTAAGACATTCCCACTTCCAATCTCTATAAGATTGAAGGTTTGCCATCGCAAAGGGCTCTTCAATACAAGCTAGACCTAAATCATCATACTGACGCACCTTATCGATTTCTTGATACGAATAGCTTCGATTTGCATCAGCCGCTAAAACTAAATCCGGATAATGTTTGCGAACTAAAGCTACTCGTTCATAACCATCTACAGGATTTACCTTTAATTTAATCCGCTTACAACCACTTGTAACATGGCACTCTACAATATCGAGTAATTTGTCTATTGGTACATCACCGACAACGACACCACTTTCAATAGTATCTTGTAAAGCTTGTCCCATAATATAAGAAACAGAGTTTACACCTATTCGTTCGCAATGAAGATGAATGAGTGCATTTTCTAGAGCCGCAATGGCCATAGGCATATTATCTCGATTGAGCCAAAACTGTAATTGTCGTACATAGGTCATGAGCGGCTTAGGCCGCATCAAGCGCAGATTAAAGATATAATCATCTACTAAGGTTTTCCAACAGGTTTCTACTGTCTCAAATGTATAGAATGGCTCTGTGAAAGCTACGCATTCCCCATACCCTACATAACCTTGTTGATCCTCGATACGGATTACGATGGTTTCCCGCTCTTTTACCTCCCCCTTGGCGGTCTTGAAGTTAAAGTTCAGCGGCAATTTAAGGCGATATGTAGTTATACTTTTAAAGTTTAAAATATCATTCATAAGCGCCTCAGTTTTCTAATTTCAATTCATTGCGCAATATTTTGCCAGTTCCATTTCGAGGCAATGCGGTTAATGCTTTTACATATTTTGGAACCTTATATTTCGCTAAAGAGTTCGACATAAAAGCTAGAATATCCTCTGGTAGCAGACTTTTACCATCATGAAAGGCCACAAAGAGGGCTGGCACTTGTCCCCATTTAGCATCAGGTACAGGCACAACGGCACATTCCTTCACCGATGGCAACGTATAGACCAAATCCTCTAGCTCCTTAGGATAAACATTTTCACCCCCAGAAATGATGAGATCCTTACGACGATTCAAAATATAAATGAAACCGTCCTCATCGATGTAACCAATATCATCTGTATTAAAGTCTCCATCGATAGATTCCTTGTTGATATACCCAGACATAACCATCGGGCCCGTCAAATGAATTTCGCCTACCCCATCCGCATCAGGGTTATCGATGCGAACCTGCATGCCAGGCAATGGCTTACCTACAGATTCTCGTTTATGAGGATACTCCAATATCGAGAAGGTCACGCTTTGACTAAAGGTTTCCGTCATACCGTAGGTCTTATAGATAGGCAAAGATTTCTTTTCACAAGCTTCGATGAGAGCCATGGGAATGAATTCTCCACCGAGCAATATAACACGTAATGCATGGTGCGTAATATGTGGCTCTAATTGAGTCAAAATAGTGGGCACTAAGGACATCATATTGATTTGCTCAGATTCTATGAGTTTTAGAACTTGAGCTTCATCATATTTAGGTAAAATAGTGACAGCCGTCCCGTTGTAAAGAGACCTCATCAAGATAGATAAACCACTTACATGAAACAGAGGCAGTACCATTAGCCAATTATCCTGCTCCGTTTTTCCTAGTACCTCTTGAGAAGCTTGTACATGAGCTTTAATTTGCCCCCATCGAAGCGGTACAGACTTAAATTGCCCCGTAGTAGCGCTCGTATTCATGATAGCAGCTATGTCTGTGTCCACAAAGACCCAATCAAAGGAGTCCTCGACCGCTAAATCCGATAGAATTCTTTCTAGAGTTTCAAACTCAATTGTAACAATTGGATTAGAAGCCGCCTTCGAATCAACGAAATGAGATAATTGATTTTCAATAGAATCTGATGCTATAGGTTCAACTAAATTTAATACTTGAGTTTCGATAGTATCGGGCAATTGATTACGTCGTTCTTTACTATGTAGTACGGTGGTAACACCTAATTGATCCAATTGGTTTTCTATTTCCTTTGGCTTAAGATGTACATTGAGTAGAAGTACCTCTTTATGAACTAGCATAGCAGCCAACACATACATTGCCATGGTCACAGAGTTATCAGATAAGATAGCCACACGAGGTGCATCTAAAGGCACTAAATTACGAGCTACATGGAGTACACCACGATATATATCGTTATAAGTATATTCATTTATACATTTACGATTAGGGTAGTGCTGTGCACCATAACGTAACCACTCCATTATCTCACCTCGTATCTAAACTTAATCACTAATAAGTAATCACTAATTACCAATTACCAGTAAATAGTAAATAGTAAATAGTAAATAATAACTAAAAAATAATAATTGAAATATGATAAGTAAAGAGATATTACAAGAAAGGCGCCTCATGTAGAGGCGCACTTGTCGTTTTAACCGTTAATATAGTCCGTCATATAGGACTGTATCGACTCCCGATTAAGGGAATTTAGGGAATTGTTTGAAGTTAGGTTTGCGTTTTTCCTTGAACGCGTCGCGACCTTCTTTAGCTTCATCGATTGTGTAGTACATCAATGTAGCGTCTCCTGCGAATTGTTGTAACCCTGCAAGGCCATCTGTATCGGCATTGAAAGCGCCTTTCAACATGCGCAATGCCATTGGAGATAATTCAAGGATTTCGCTACACCATTGAACTGTTTCTTCTTCCAATTTGTCAAATGGTACCACAGTATTAACCATACCCATTTCATACGCTTGAGCTGCTGTGTATTGACGGCACAAGAACCATACTTCGCGAGCGCGTTTGTGACCGATCATACGAGCCAAGTAACCTGCGCCATAACCAGCGTCGAAGGAGCCTACACGAGGACCAGTTTGACCGAACTTAGCATTTTCAGAAGCGATTGTAAGGTCACATACGATGTGTAACACATGACCGCCACCGATAGCATAACCATTAACCATTGCAATAACAGGTTTAGGGATGACGCGAATTAAGCGTTGTAAATCGAGAACGTTCAAGCGAGGCACATTGTCTTCACCTACATAACCACCGTGACCACGTACGCTTTGGTCACCACCAGAGCAAAACGCCTCTTTATCTTCGCCCTTACCGTGGTTAGCACCAGTCAATACGATTACGCCTACTTCGTTATCTTCACGAGCTACTGTGAAAGCATCAATTAACTCCATTACCGTTTTAGGACGAAACGCGTTGCGCACTTCTGGACGGTTAATAGTAATCTTTGCAATGCCATTATATGTTTCGTAAATTACATCTTCATAATTACGATCCAATACTTTCCAATCAAATTTGCTCATGGACTTAACCTTTCTTCTGTAAAAAATCCAATACCGCTTGTTCAAAAATCTGCGGTTTTTCTATATGTACATTATGCCCCGCCCCTTCAACGATGACATGATTAAAACTTGGCAACTTGCCAAATACATCTCTTCCTATTGTAGTATATTTTGTATCTAATGCGCCACTCACATATAAACCTTTAACAGAAAATTTTTCTAATTTATCCCCTACATAAGGCATTACGCCCTGCCCTGAGCCACGCAACGTACAAGCTAATGCGTACGTACTATTATTGGATCGACGTAGATAGATTAATTCCTCTACCCCTTCTGAAAGTTGTTTTTGACTTTCAAAAATAGGAACCTCCGCCCATCGTGTAGCAAACCAAGCACCATCATGTTCTTCGATATTAACTGCTAAGTCTTCATCCGCCTTGCGGCGTTTTGCTCGCTCAGCATCAGAAGCGATGCCTACCGAGCCACTTTCAAGAATGAGACCTTTGATTTCACGTTCATACTCCAACGCATAGGAAAGTGCAATACGAGCACCCATGGAATAGCCCATGAGGTAATAGCTTTCACCAACCATATGATAGATAACTGTATGCAAGTCCTCTATCATTTGAGGAATGGTATAGGCCTTATCCTCATCAGGAATATCTGAATCACCATGGCCGATCAAATCGATACGGACCACGCGATACCCCGGCAGATTAATAGCATCCCAAGTATAGCTCGATTCAGAGAAGCCGTGTAAACATACAATAGGTTCCCCTTCACCTACCACAGTCAAACCGTAGCGGTACTCGCCCAAGTCAAAATACATACGCTGAGCTGGATTACATAAAGCATTATCTACAATACTGCAAAAATACTGACTCATAGTAATGCCTCCATATCAACTGAAACTTTTGTATATTTCTTATGTAACTGTCGACTATATTCCCGGTCTGTAGGTATTTCAATGATATGAACGCCAGATTCCGTGCTAACTTTAGCTAATACACGACTCAATTCATCAGGATTAATAATCTTAGTATAACCACAGCCATATAATTTAGCTGCTCCACTATAATCTAAGCCTTGTGACGTAGAGAACAAATAATCAAAATGCTTTGTTCCCTTTTGCGGTAAATATTCAAAAATACCGCCTCCATCGTTATTATGCAAAATAATCGTCAAATTTAGATTTTGCGTTTTAGCGACCGCTAAGCCGTTTAGATCATGGAACAAAGACAAATCTCCCGTTACAAGATATGTAGACTTACCATTTGTGGCAAGACCTAGTGCAGTTGAAACGGTGCCATCGATACCATTAACACCACGATTACCGTAAAGAACGGCATCGGACTCACCAGAGAACCAGAAGTAATCAAAGTCGCGAATGGTCATACTATTTGCCACTAGCACTTGGCTATTATCAGGAATATGCTGTTGCAACTCGCGTATCGTGCGACCTTCAAAAGAACTTGGTTCTTCTATGGCTGTACTTAGTTGAGCTTTACCAGCTACTTCTAAACGTTGCCATCTATTAAGATATGCATTAGATTCGTTCTTTACAGCGAACAAATGCGTAAACATATCTATGCTTGCTTGCATATGCATGGTGGTTTTCCCCGTTGGATTCATAGAGTCCATTGTGGGATTTACCTCAATATACTCCACATTATCCCAACTTGCTACCATTTGCTGTACCCGTTTCGACACAACGATTTGGCCAAACTGAATCACACAATCCGGCTTTAGTACAGGCCATAATTCTTTATCCGCTAAAAATGCATCATATGTGGAAATCACAACATCAGAGACTTGTTTATCCTGAGTCATATTTGTATCATTACTACGATTGCTAGCAACTTCATGATTGTCATCAATAGCACCAGCCTTATGACAGCGTCTTACATTAGACAATGGGTCCGCCAAGATAGGAGCTTGTAAATTCTCCGCAAAGGAATGAATAGACTCAACTTCATCTACATTAATTTGTGGACCAGCTAAAATAAGGACTCTCTTATACTGTGCAAGCAATAGATTAAAGTTATTAGCGTTATTAGCACTATTATCAGTAGTATTTTTAGTATAACTTACGTCACTTACATTACTTACATTACTTGCATTACTTGCATTACTTGTATTACTTGCATTACTTGTATTATTACTTCTATTCTGGTAGCTGAATACATCACCGTAATTAGGTTTAAACACTTTGTAAGTACTACGTCCCACTTCAAAGTGCTTACGATCTAGTTCAGGCACTAATGGCTCAAAGAGCGGTACATTGATATGCACTGGCCCCTTTTTGATGTCCATAGCTTTCATATACGCCTTGCGAGCTACTTGGCGTGGATATGTGTAGTAATGGTCCTCTTGCGGCACCGCTAATTCTTCGTAATAGTTTACGGCTGTACCAAAAATCTTTTGTTGATCTACTGTCTGTGGAGCCCCTACATGCAACAAGGTATGAGGTCGATCAGCAGACAATACGATAAGAGGTACCCCACTATATTGAGCCTCTAAAATAGCGGGCAAATAATGAGCCACTGCCGAACCAGATGTACAAACTAACACAGTTGGTTCTTTATAAGCCTTTGCAATGCCAAGTGCCATAAAGCTAGCAGAGCGCTCATCTATATTCATATATGTTTCAAAGCCTTCATACTCCGTGAAAAGCATAGCCATCGTCGTAGAACGAGAACCAGGGCTAAACACAGCATTCCGGACGCCGAGTTGGTAAAACTCATCTACCAAGGCAGCAATATATTCGTTCATTATATTCCCTTTCAACAATTCCTAAGGGTTTGGAAATTTATTATAACGCATCCAAAATGGTGCGCATTTTATTATTAGTTTCTGCGTACTCTTCATCCGCATCAGAATCGGCTACGACGCCACATCCTGCATAGGCATAAAGAACATTATCCATAATGAGGGCAGATCGAATAGCAACGATGACGATGCCGTCCCCCATATCTTTCATAAAGCCAAAAGGTGCTGCATACATGCCGCGCTCATGAGCTTCGTACTTTTGTAGCAATGCCAACGCCTTTTCTCGCGGTTCACCACCGAGAGCCGGTGTAGGATGGAGCAACTTTGCCCATTCTACGAGGGATTTTGTGCTATCCTTAGCAGTAATAATGGTGCGCAAGTGATAGAGATGAGCTAACTCCATGATGCCCGTTTCACCTATGGTAACATCAGGTGTTATAGTCTCCATTGTTTTCACGATACGATCGCGCACAATATTATGTTCAAAGAGATTTTTCTTATCTGTTAACAGTTGTTCCTTAGTCCACGCATTTGGTCCATGTTTAGGAGCTGTACCCGCTAAAGCATAACTAAGAATTTCACTACCTCGATGGCGAACTAGAATCTCTGGCGATGCGCCCACAAAGGTACGTCCATTCTTTTCGTAACCAAAGATAAAGCAATTGGGATTATTATCTACTAAATTTGCCAAAATACTTGCTACATTGTATGGTGTTTTACTAGTAAACTGTACCTCTCGAGAAGAAACGACCTTCGTCATTTCACCACTACTAATGCTTTCAGAAATAGCATTCATCAATCTATTCCAAGCAGCCTTATCATCACTGGTTTCCTTGTAGTTATGGCGAACTCGAGGCACCTCGAAATCCGTAATAGGGACGCTTTCACCAGCGTGCAAGTAGAAAGACTCCCCATTTTCTACGATGTAATAATGGGTGAAAGCAATCATTTCATGACCCATGCCAGCCCATTTAGGGTCCTTAGAGTTCTCAAAAAAAGTATCTCCATAAAACACGTAAGCGTAATTATGGCGAGCTTCATCATCTTTGACCGTCGCCAAACGTTTAGCGCCTACAACGATGCGGTCACTTTGACGATCCACCCAAAATACGCGTTCTTCGTTTGGAAAATTCAGCCAAAAGGCTACCGGACTATTCAGTTCTAACGGTTCTTTATTATATATCATAGTTGTATATCACTATTAAGAAATAAAATAGACTATAGTAAAAACACCTAACGTGTAGAAGATTTACTTCTACACGTCAGGCGTCATCAATAAGTTTCCAAATTTTTGAGATGAGCCTAACGCCATCACACGTCGATGGGCCCTCTTTATATCTAATTTATTATATCATAGGTAACAGTTAAAAGGTAGAAAATAAAACCTCTACACCGCATGCGTCGTGCATGAATGTAGAGGTTTTCATTATATTCAAAATGTTGTTACTTTATTTAAAAGCCTTAGCCCCAATATCTGTACGATATTGCATGCCTTCAAAGTCGATATGCTCTATACGTTCATAGGCTCTATCAAGTGCCGTTCTAAGGTCTTTGCCAAGTCCGACAACACCAAGCACACGACCGCCATTAGTGACATAATTTTCACCAACAAGCTTTGTACCAGAGTGGAATACAATGGTTGTGTCATATTGTTTAATATCCCCACTGATGACATCGCCCTTAGATGAAGTTTCAGGATAGCCCTTAGAAGCAAGGATAACGCAAGCCGCTGAGGAATCTTTCCATTTCACCATATTAGAGGTTAATGTGCCCTTAGCACAGGCCATCATAATCTCACCTAAATCACTATCGAGCAGCGGCAATACAACTTGTGTTTCAGGATCACCAAAGCGCGCATTGAATTCTACCACCTTAGGACCTTCGTCAGTAATCATAAGCCCCGCGTAAAGGCAGCCTACATACGGCATGCCTTCTTTTTCCATAGCCGCTACCATAGGTTCTAAGATGGTTTTCATCGCTGCGTCCCGCAATGCATCTGTAAGAACGGGGGCCGGTGCATAGGTCCCCATGCCACCTGTATTAGGCCCTTTATCACCATCAAAGATACGTTTATGATCTTGAGAGGCAATCATAGGAACTACGGTCTTGCCATCTACAAAAGCTAATAAACTAGCCTCTTCGCCTTCCATAAACTCTTCGATAACAACGGTGCTGCCTGCATCACCGAATCGATTACCACTGAGCATATCTTCTACGGCTGCATTCGCTTCATCGATGGTCATGGCTACTACAACACCCTTCCCTGCCGCCAATCCGTCAGCTTTAACAACAATAGGAGCTCCTGTTTGAGCAATAAAAGCTTTCGCTTCATCTACCTTATGGAATACACCATACGCAGCAGTGGGAATATTGTATTTTTTCATGAGGTCTTTAGCAAACACCTTTGATCCCTCTAGTTGAGCTGCTGCTTTGGATGGACCAAAAACTGGAATCCCCGCCTTAGTAAGTACATCTGCTAAGCCCGCTACTAAAGGAGCCTCAGGCCCAACAACAACTAAATCAACTTGATTATCTTTCAAAAAGCTAATTAAATGATCGCTTTGTTGCCAATCGATGCCAACTAGCTCTGCACAATCTGACATAGCCGCACTACCAGGAATAGCATATACCTTTGTTACGCTAGGGCTGATGGACAATCGCCACGCCAATGCATGTTCACGGCCGCCGCTACCGATTACACATACTTTCATAAGTCCTCCATCGGCGCCTAAACGCCATCAAATTCATAATAATATAAACACATAACGGGGCCACTCCAAACATCAATAATTGTTGACCGTTCAATAGATATTTTGCCCTAATCGTGCTTAACAATCCGCTAAAATTCTTAACTAGTTAATGTTTAAAGTGACGAATGTTTGTAAATACCATAGCGATGCCCGCTTCATCAGCCGCTTTGATGGACTCTTCGTCGCGAATAGAGCCACCTGGTTGAATAATAGCTGCAATGCCATGCTTTGCCGCTGTTTCTACGGTATCTCCAAATGGGAAGAATGCATCGGATGCTAATACAGCGCCTTTAGCGGCTTCCCCGGCTTGTTCAAGAGCAATTTTTGCAGAACCTACGCGATTCATTTGACCGGCCCCAACTCCAAGAGTACGCTTTTCATTAGAAATCAAAATCGCATTGGATTTTACATGTTTTACGAGTTTCCATGCAAATTCAAGAGCTTTCCATTGTTCCTCTGTCGGTTGTACCTTCGTAACAACTTTATAATTGGCGCGGTCTTCTACCAGATCGTCTTCTGTTTGCACTAATAAACCACCAGACACCTTTTTCACTGTCACTTGGCCAGATTCCGGCTTAGATAGCTCGATGAGGCGAATATTCTTCTTAGCTTCAAGGATTTCTAATGCTTCTTTTGTGAAAGCAGGTGCCATAATAACTTCTAAGAAAATTTTGCTCATTTCCTCCGCTGTACTTGCATCTACTTCACGATTTAAGGCTACGATGCCACCAAAGGCAGATACGGAGTCCGCTTCATAAGCATTTACATATGCATCATGTAATGTAGCTGCAGTAGCTGCACCACATGGGTTCGTATGCTTAATGATACATGCAGCTGGATCAGTAAATTCCCATACCATATTCCATGCCGCTTCCATGTCTACAATATTGTTATAGGAAAGCTCTTTGCCATGTAATTGTTTCAAGGCCCCCATGCCATGAGCTGTACCAATTTCTTTATAGAATGCGGCTTGTTGATGCGGATTTTCCCCATATCTAAGATCTGTTACCTTCTCATAAGCACTCAAATATTCTGGAGGTGTAGGGCCTTCATTCAAGATTCCACTCATATAATTAGCGATGGCCACATCGTAAGCCGCCGTATGAGCAAAGGCTTCTTTGGCAAGTCCAAAGCGATATTCCTTAGTCAATTCACCTTGATCCTTGAGCATCTCTAAGATTTCATCGTAATGATTTGGATTTACTACGATACCCACAAAGGCATGATTCTTTGCTGCAGAACGAACCATCGTAGGACCACCAATATCGATATTTTCGATGGCCTCTTCTAAGGATACATTAGGTTTTGCAATGGTTTCGCGAAACGGGTAAAGATTGACTACAACAAGGTCGATTGGTTCAATACCATGTTCTGCCATAGCTTGTTGATGCTCCGCATTATCACGGATCGCCAAAATACCACCATGCACCTTAGGATGTAATGTCTTTACGCGGCCATCCATCATTTCAGGAAAATCAGTCAAAGACTCTACCGATTTTGCCGGAATACCTGCTTCGGTTATGGCTTTAAGGGTCCCACCTGTGGAATAAATGGTTACCCCTAAATCAACTAAACCTTTCGCAAAGTCTACAATACCTGTTTTATCAGAAACACTAAGTAATGCATTTTTAATCATCTAACGTCTTCCTTTGCTTACACATCAATCTTCAATATATACAACACGACCTTTTATAGTGAGCTTATCCTCACAAAATAGTCGTAATACCTCTTTATATGTTTTATGTTCAATAGGCAATAATCTATCACTCAGAGTATCCTCTGTATCCTCCGGTAATAAAGGAACCGTATTCTGCATAATGATAGGTCCTGTATCCATTCCGGCATCAACAAAGTGTACCGTACAACCGGTTACCTTTACGCCCGCATCAATAGCTTGTTGATGTCCATGTAGTCCCGGAAAGGATGGCAACAAGGCAGGATGGATATTTAAAATTCTATGCTCATAGTGCTCAATCAATGGAGCCCCTACAATGCGCATATATCCGGCCAAAACGATACCATCTACCTTATAGGGCTCTAACGCATCTAACTGAGCCTGTTCAAAGCTAGCTTTAGAATCATAGTCACTACGCTCGATGACAATGAGTGGAATATTCCAAGGTTTAGAACGTTCAACAATCCCTGCATCACTGTGATCTGTAATGATAACTACAAACTCACCATTAATATATCCTTCTTGCATGGCTTTATAAAGGGCTTCCCCATTGGATCCTCTACCGCTTGCGAATAGAGCTAGACGCTTTTTAGCTACGGAACTAGTCATTAAATACCGCCCCTTTTACAACAACTGGACCTTCGCCTTTAACGATATGACCAATTTCATATACCGCTTCATTACGACTTTCAAGATTTGCCTTTACTCGATCCACATCCGCAGCGTCCACTATGAGAATCATGCCAATACCCATGTTAAAAGTACGGTACATTTCATGCCAATCTACATTGCCCCATTCTTGTAGCTTTTCGAATACAGGAAGACGAGGCCATGTATCACAATCGACCTCTGCCGTTACTCCTGCCGGTAAAACGCGAGGAATATTTTCATAGAAGCCCCCACCCGTAATATGAACCATACCTTTAAGTAGGCTTTCTTTAATCAACGGCAATACAGCTTTAGGGTATAAGCGCGTTGGCGTTAATAATTCTTCTCCCAGTGTTTTGCCAAATTCAGGAATATCTTGACCAATGGAGAAACCCTTGTGATCAAATACAATTTTACGAACTAACGAGAAACCATTAGAATGAACCCCAGAAGATGGTAACCCAAGAATAACGTCTCCTGCCTTGATACTTTCACCAGTAATCAATTTAGGACGATCTACGATACCAACGGCAAAACCAGCTACATCATAATCCTCATCATCGTAGAAACCTGCCATCTCAGCAGTTTCACCGCCTAGTAAAGCGCAGCCTGATTCTTCGCACGCCTCAGCTACACCGCGTACGATATCCGCCACTTTTACAGGCTCTAGTTTGCCAACCGCAATATAATCAAGGAAGAATAAAGGTGTAGCACCTTGTACAAGGATATCATTAACACTCATAGCTACACAGTCTTGACCGATAGTATCATGTTTATCCATCATGATAGCGAGACGTAATTTGGTGCCCACCCCATCTGTACCAGATACGAGCATAGGATCAGACATAGCATGACCAGCTAAGGAATAGAGTCCCCCAAAACCACCTAAATCACCAACAACACCCGGTGTATACGTCCGTTTAACAGATTCTTTCATCAATTCTACGGCGCGATTACCTGCATCGATATCAACACCTGCATCGCGATAGGTTAAACTAGTTTTATTCGAGCACATATTTGACCCCTTCCTCTTGGTCCGCAGGAACCGCTACACTATAATCACCATTGAAACATGCAAAACATAAATCATCTGGCTTTACATCAGATACAGCACGACATAGGCCTTCACGAGACAAGTAATGTAATTTATCAGCCTTGATAAAATCTCTAATTTCATCCACTGTATGAGTAGCTGCTATAAGTTCTTTACGCACCGATGTATCAATGCCATAGTGACAGGAATACTCAATAGTTGGAGAACTAATACACATATAAATCTCTTTAGCACCAGCCTCTTTTAGCATTTTTACAATGATACCACTCGTAGTACCACGCACAATAGAATCATCAATAAGGACGATACGCTTACCTCCAACAATATGTGGCAATGCATTTAGCTTCATACGAACGGCTAATTCTCGTTCCTCTTGATTTGGTTTAATAAAGGTACGGCCGCTATAACGGTTCTTAACTAAACCTTCCGCAAAAGGGATACCCGATGCGCGAGCATAACCTAATGCAGCTGTTGTGCCGGAATCCGGAATGGACATGACGATATCCGCATCATACTTAGTTTCGTTATATAGTTCGCGACCCATATTTAGCCGAGATTGATATACGGATTGACCATCGATATGACTATCGCCACGTGCAAAATAGATGTATTCAAAGACGCAAAGTTTTTTGTCGATTTTTTCTGGTTCCGCATACATAGTACTACGCACACCAGAGTCATCGATGATAACCATTTCACCAGGATCTATATGACGAATAAACTCTGCCTTAATCGCATCAAAAGCACAACTTTCACTAGAGAGCACATAACCATTTTCAGTTTTACCTAAACAAAGTGGTCTAAATCCTTGAGGGTCTCGTACACCTACTAAAGAGTCGTTCGTAGTAATGACTAAAGAGAACGCCCCTTCAATTTGACGCGCCGCATCGGCAATCCGTTCCGCTTGTGTTTCTGCTTTAGAACGGGCTATCAAGTTCACGATAACCTCAGAATCCATCGTCGTTTGAAAGATGGAACCATCGGCTTCGAGACGTTTTCGAATAGATAAGGCATTCGTTAAGTTTCCATTGTGAGCCACCGCAATTTGACCGCCTTGGTAGTGAATAACCAAAGGCTGGATATTACGCGGATTATTGGACCCAGTCGTAGAGTACCGCACATGACCAGTCCCCATATAGCTTGGCAAAGATGGTAATTCTTTGATAGCCTCGGTCAACAAGCCCATGCCTTTTTTCAGTTCAACATCATGACCATCGGTAACAGCAATGCCCGCACTTTCTTGACCACGATGTTGGAGAGCAAATAACCCCCAATATACATAGCGTGCTACATCAACGGTCCTATCATAGATGCCGAATACACCACACTCTTCGTGCCATTTGTCAAAAACAGAATCGTAGTTCATCTTCCCCCCTATTAGGCACGCTCACCTGTAAGACGGAATAACATTTCCTTATATGCTTCTTCAATATTACCAAGATCTCGACGGAAACGGTCTTTGTCAAGTTTTTCACCAGTTGTAGCATCCCAGAAACGGCATGTATCAGGAGAAATTTCATCACCCAATAAAACTTCACCATTATGGGTACCAAATTCTACCTTGAAATCTACAAGGGTCACATTTTTAGTAGCCAAAAATTTCTTCAATATATCATTTACCTTTAAAGTAATTGTAGAAATTACATCAAGTTGTTCTTGAGTAGCCCAACCAAGTGCTGTGATTTGGGATTCATTGGCAAATGGATCGCCTAATTCATCATTTTTGTAGCAGAATTCAAGGATTGGATGTTTAAGTGGTGTACCTTCTTCAATGCCAAAGCGTTTAGCCATAGAGCCAGCCGCAATATTACGAACAATAACTTCAAGAGGAACTATTTTCAATGCAAGTACTGTTTGGTTGCGATCATCTTCACGACGAACAAAATGAGTTGGTACGCCTTCTTTTTTCAACAATTCAAAGAAGAAAGAGGAAATTTTATTGTTCAAAACACCTTTTCCAAGAATGGTATCATGTTTCTCGCCATTAAATGCAGTGGCATCATCTTTGTAATGAACGATGTACTCATCTTTGTTATCTGTTGCATATACTTGTTTTGCTTTGCCTTCGTATAATAATGTTAATTTTTCCAAATCGATGTTAGCCATGATCTTTCTCCTTTATCATAAATTAATGATACAAACTAATTAATGATACAAACTATGTAATAGATATCTAAATAAACTGTTTTTCTTAACCAATATTTAATCGCCGATGATTTACATGATTAAATATGAATAGCACCTTGTAATTCTACATTGTCTGCTAAGACTTTTTCAGCCATATCTTTACGATATTGTTGATATTGTTCTTTCAGGTCTTTATTGAAAGCTGCTCCAATTTGTACTGCAAAGAGCGCTGCATTTTTAGCACCATCTACAGCCATAGTTGCTACAGGCATACCAGATGGCATTTGAACGATAGCAAGCAAAGAATCAATGCCTTTTAGAGCCGTTGCATTAAGAGGAATGCCGATAACAGGTAATGTAGTGAAGCTCGCCACCACACCAGGTAAATGAGCCGCCGCGCCAGCACCAGCAATAAAAGCGATAGCCCCTTCATCTTCAAGTCGTGTGACAAAGTTCTTCACAGCCTCTGGGGTACGATGAGCTGAGGCAATAACCATTTCATAAGGGATTTTGAATTCATCAAGTACGGCAGATGCCTTTTTCATTGTGTCTAGGTCAGACTTGCTGCCCATGATAATACCGACCTTCATAGATCCTCCTAATAAAAAAGCCCAGCCAAAACAGACTGGGACAAATACGCGCAAATAGCCTCCGTAGACTTGCTTTGAGTTTGTTGATTTGCATAGTTCACGGTGCTACCTCCTTCTTGTACTCAAATTGTAACACCTAACATTTACAAAATCAATACTATTTTCGAATATTTTTTTATTAAATATTTTTATCATTCGTTATATTCCGAACTATCGAAATAATATAGATTGCATCATATAAAATAATTTTAAATAAATCTGTAAAATAAAATACTGCCTTTTCAATCTTATAATAACACAAACTTACTCTATCAATTAAAATATTTATATATTTTTTCTTATCCATACAAAAAGAGGATAACCCATTTATAAACAGGTTATCCTCTTTTCATAATTCCGAACATTAGATCACTTAACTTGTATCTATTATTGATTAGTGAGTACCACTTTCAAAGGCAGCTTTCAATTCACCTACAGATTCAGGAATATAATCTACGATAGAAGACATCAACGCATACATCAATGCAGGCTCGAACGCATCATCACCACACATATATACGCAATCCAAGTATAGGCTAGAATCTTGTTCATCAATATATAGTTTGTAATTTTTATATGTCGCATTGTCTCGATTAATTAATGCATTCAAGGCATTCATATTTTGTGCCGTTACCTTTTCAGGACCTAACACTAAACGAACTACACTATAAATACTGTTATCGAGAATGACGAATAAAGGCATATCCCATAAAGGAGACTTGATATAAGAACGATATACTACTGTACCGTCTTCATCATCAAAATCCTTCCGTTCAAAAGATATGATTTCTTCTTCTTTCAAAAACTTATCAAATAATAAGGATTTAGGATTCATAACAACCTCTATTAAGCTAAGCCAGCTACTTTAAGAATATCTTTATGTACAGCATCTAAATGCGGTTGAATAACTTCAAGCATAAGATTCACTACTACAGTAGGATCAAATTGTTCATTCAAACATGGTATAGACACATCCATATAAATGTTATTGTCTTCATTGCTCACGTAATATTTAGATATCTTGTAATCTTGATTTAACGTGTTAAGTTCTTTCAATACCGCAGGAATCACTTTTCTATCAATAGATGTTGTTGTGATAGCGATGCGTACATAGGTGAACGCAGAATCGTCTACAACGATGAACACAGGCAAGCTATGCTCATGAACATCCAAACGACCATGATATACAACTGTGTTAAGATCGTCTGTCATTTCTTCCTTTGTAAACCAAGTGTTACCGCCTTTATTAAGGTCAGCAACGAGTAAGTCGAATTTTTCTGCTTTTTTATTCATAATTCCCTCTAACAATAATCAGACTAATTAGTCTTCGATAAACACACAACCATTATCTTTGAATTCTTTAATGCGAACTAAAGACTCTACACGGTAGCCCGCATTTTCCAAGCGTTCACGACCAGGTTGGAAGGACTTTTCGATAGCAATCGCCATGCCAACTACTTCATCACCTGCGTCTTGAACCAACTTAGCAAGGCCCATAGCCGCCTCACCAGACGCCAAGAAATCGTCGATAATCAACACTTTTTCACCAGCTGGCAAGAATTTTTTAGAAATAGTGATATCATAATTCTCTTCTTTTGTATAAGAGTACACAACACTATGATATACATCATCTACCATAAGGATGGATTTTTTCTTACGCGCAAATACCAATGGTACGTCTAGTTCAAGCGCGGCCATCAACGCCAACGCAATACCAGATGCTTCGATGGTAACAATACGTTGTACACCTGCATCACGGTAACGATCCGCGATTTCTTTACCAATCGCCTTAAACAATTGTGGATCGATTTGATGGTTTAAGAACCCATCTACTTTCAGCACTCGATTATTGAGGACAATCCCCTCTTCACGAATGCGTTCTTTTAATAATTCCATGTGCTCATACCTCCGCATAACTATCTTTAAATTTTAACGTAAACAACCCCTTAGGGTCAACCTATATCTAGTAAAAGTCTTATAATATAACCCATAAATATCATTGCAAATAAGACTTAAATATTTCATATATGAATTATATAACTCAACTGCTTTATAGGAATATAATATAGCACGGTAAAACTCACACTAATATATAAAAAGACACACTTTAAGAAAGTTTCCTAAAGTATGTCTTTAAACATGTCTTTTTCTTATAAAACTTTATCTCGAGTACTTTCACGATTAACTAGTAAGGACGTAAATCTTGCAGCCCCTTCAGATTGAGGAACCAAACGTGAACGCACAAGCACAATGTCGCGTGTTGGTACCGGAATATCTGTATCGATGCGCACAATAGTCCCTTCTTGCATTTTTTGTTGTACCACATGATTAGGCAACATGGAAATACCCATATTGATTTCTACAAGATCTAGTAATACATCGACGCTACCCAATTCAAAGCGAGGCTTACGACAAGCACCATGTGTTACATCGTCAAAGAATGTACGACTAGCAGAGCCTTTATGCAAGAGTAAAATAGGCTCGTTAAGAAGGCGCCCTTGATCAAAGAATCCTGCCCCTTTATAGTCAGGGCCCCCAACAAAGACGTCTTGAATGGTAGCTAACGTAGTTACCTCTAGCTGAGGATTATCTCTCAAGCCCTCATAATCATTAACCACAGCTAATTGCGCCTCTTTATTGAGTACTAATTCTACACAATCAGGAGACGGACGATTGATAATATGTAAGCCAATTTCACTTTCTTGTAATTGCCATTTGTGGAAATAAGGCAATAGGAAATGGCGACACAAAGTATCTGTGGCAGCCAAATTTAAACTTTCATAAGCTTGGCTAACCCGTTCTTGTAATTGGGTAACACCATTATCAAGAATAGAGAAAGCTTTAGCTACCGTATCAAACAATTCTTTACCTTCTGGCGTGAACCCTACAGATTTTGTAGTACGCACGAAGAGAGGCATATTAAGTTCTCCTTCTAATTGTTTAATACTTTGACTGATGGCGGATTGGGACACGCCTAATTCTTTTGCGGCACGGGAAAAAGATAAATATAAGCCTACCCCTAGAAAGGTTCTATATAAATCTGCAGATACTGCCATTTTATTCACCTCTGTTATATACTAATAGTAACGTCTTACTTTTAAATACACATATCATTACCTTATTATAACTATAGACTCTCAATATATAATGAATATGTAGAAATCTTCATGAAAGTTAGGTCTTATGACCTTCATGAACTTTTCATATTTATTAGTATTTCTAATCTTTTCATTAGTAAGATTATCTTTACTTATAAGTCTAGACCGACTATACTTAATTTGTCAATATCCCATAGGGAATTATATACATTACAGGAGGCTACAATGGCTATACAACGATTATTCGTAACAAAACGAGAATCTTTCAACCTAGAAGCGCAACGCATGTTACAAACCTTACAACAGGAATTATCTATGCCTGCTACAGATGTGACAATCTATGAGCGATACGACATCGAAAATTTAGATGCAAAAGATCTAGAGTCTGCTAAAAATTTAATTTTTTCTGAACCTCCTGTAGATACTGTATTAGAAGAAATTCCAAGTGTACAAGGCTTTGTATTTGCTGTTGAATATGTGCCAGGTCAATACGATCAACGTGCTGATAGCGCAGAGCAATGTATTTCTATGCTCACCCTTACATCTGGCCACATCGTACGTTGCGCTCGCGTATATGCTATCGACGGCACTTTCACAAAAGAACAGGAAAATGTCATCAAATCATACTACATTAACCCTGTTGATTCCCGCGAAGCGAGCCTTGACGTGCCAAACACCTTAGCTCTCGATTTAGAAGATCCAAAACCGGTGGCAACAATCGATGGATTTACTACGATGAGCGATGATGATTTAGAAGCTCTCATCAAGAACTATAGCCTTGCTATGACATTGGCAGACCTTCAAATGATTAGACAACAATACGCAGAGGTGGAGCACCGCGATCCTACGATTACAGAAATTCGCCTCTTTGATACATATTGGTCTGACCACTGCCGTCACACTACCTTTATGACAGAATTGACGGATATCACTATTGAAGACAGTCGCTTTACAGGCTCTATAAAGGAAGCCCTCGAAGAATATATGGAAGGCCGTGCTGAGCTCTACACGACTAAGAAAAAAGCTCGCTCCCTCATGGACATGGCTACATTGGCTGTAAAAGAATTGCGCCACGCTGGAGGACTTACAAATCTCGATGAATCTGATGAAATCAATGCATGTACAATCATCGTCCCTGTCGATGTAAATGGCAAGACTGAAGAATGGTTGTTACTATTCAAAAACGAAACCCATAACCACCCTACTGAAATCGAGCCATTTGGTGGCGCAGCTACCTGCTTAGGTGGTTGCATTCGCGACCCATTGAGTGGTCGCGCTTATGTATACCAAGCTATGCGCATCACAGGCTCTGGCGATCCACATACAAAACTTGAAGATACATTGGAAGGCAAATTACCACAAAGAAAGATCACCCAAGAAGCAGCTCGTGGTTACTCCTCTTACGGCAACCAAATCGGCCTTGCTACAGGTGAAGTAAAAGAATATTACCATCCTGGCTACGTAGCAAAGCGCATGGAAATCGGCGCAGTTATCGGTGCTGCACCTCGCAACCAAGTTCGCCGTGAGGTACCAGTTGCAGGCGATGTGGTAGTATTGCTAGGTGGTAAAACTGGCCGTGATGGCTGTGGTGGCGCTACAGGTTCCTCTAAAGAACATACCGTTGAATCTCTCTCCACATGCGGTGCAGAAGTCCAAAAAGGCAATGCTCTTACAGAGCGCAAAATCCAACGCTTATTCCGTCGTGGCGAAGTAACGACACTTATCAAACGTTGTAATGACTTCGGTGCAGGTGGTGTATCTGTTGCTATCGGTGAACTAACTGATGGTGTATCAATCAATCTCGACTTAGTCCCTAAAAAATATGCTGGCCTCGATGGTACAGAGTTAGCCATCTCTGAATCCCAAGAGCGCATGGCCTGTGTCATCGATGCTTCTGATGTAGAGGCATTCAAAGCATACTGCGACGAAGAAAACTTGGAGTGTACAGTTGTGGCAGAGGTAACTGATACAAATCGCCTTGTTATGAACTGGAATGGCGAAGCAATTGTAGATATTAGCCGCGACTTTTTAAATACAAATGGTGCTAGTCAACAACAAGAAGCTATCGTAAAAGCACCTACAGATCGATCCTACTTCTTACGTGGTTCAGCTAGTGCAGATAACTTCAAGGAAAAATGGATCGCAGCCGTATCCGATTTAAATGCAGCATCCCAACAAGGCTTAGCAGAACGCTTTGACAGCACTGTGGGCGCCAATACAGTCCTCATGCCATTCGGTGGCAAATTCCAAAAAACGCCTACCCAAGGCATGGTTGCTAAATTACCGGTTCTAAACGGTGAAACTACAACGGCTAGTATTATGACTCATGGTTTTGTGCCTGAGTTATCTGCATGGAGCCCTTATCATGGTGCGCAATATGCAGTACTTTTATCTGTAGCAAAATTAGTAGCTCTTGGCGGTCGCCGAGAAGACGCATACTTAACATTACAAGAATATTTTGAACGCCTCAACTCTAAAGAATCTTGGGGTAAGCCAGTAGCAGCTTTACTTGGTGCTTATAAAGCACAAAAAGAACTTGAAATCGGCGCTATCGGCGGCAAGGACTCTATGAGCGGTACATTTATGGATCTTACCGTTCCCCCTACCCTCGTATCCTTTGCAGTTGGTACAGCTCATGTAGATAATATCGTGAGCCAAGACCTTAAAGGCGTAGATCACCGCCTCGTATTCTTCGATGTACCTCGTACATACGATGACACCCCTGATTGGGATCGATTCAAAGAAAACTGCGATACACTACAAGAACAAATTGAAAAAGGTCGCGTTTACTCTGCCTATGTAGTTGATCAAGGCGGCATTCCTGAAGCAGTCACAAAAATGGCCCTTGGCAACAATATCGGTGTTAAATTCGATAAATACGCTGAACGTGGTATCTTCCAACCAGCCCTTGGTTCCTTCATCGTTGAAGTAGATATTACGGCTGTTAATTATCTTTTAGAATTACCTGATGTGAAAGTTATCGGTGTAACCCAAGCCACACCTGTTATCGAATGGGAAGGACAATCTGTTTCTCTCAAAGAAATACAAGCTGCTTATGAAGCACCTCTAAACGATATTTTCCCAATGCATGCACCAAACGGCTTTGGTGAAGCAGTCGCTTACATTCATGATCAACACGCTAAACCTCGCAGCACCTCCCTAGGTGCCAAACCAAAAGTTCTTATTCCAGTATTCCCTGGTACAAACTGCGAATTTGACTCTGCTCGCGCCTTTGAACGGGCTGGTGCAGAAACAGATATCGTGCTTATCCGCAACCAAACTCCAGAACAATTAAAAGAATCTATCGACGTAATCAAAGCTAAATTAGCAGAGTCTCAAATTCTTATGTTTCCAGGAGGTTTCAGTGCCGGTGATGAGCCAGATGGTTCTGGTAAATTCATAGCCACCCTCTTCCGCAACCCATACCTTGCAGAAGGTTTAGAAAACCTCTTGTACAAACAAGATGGCCTTGTATTAGGTATTTGTAACGGCTTCCAAGCGCTCATCAAGTTAGGCTTATTACCTGGTGGACATATTGAAACGTTAACTGCAGATCATCCTACATTGACATACAATACCATTGGTCGTCACTTATCTCGCATGGTTAATACGAAAGTTATTTCCACAAAATCCCCTTGGATGAGTGATGCTAAAGCTGGAGAAATTTACACAGTACCAATTTCTCACGGCGAAGGTCGCTTTATAGCGTCTCCTCAACAAGTGTTGGAGTTCAATAAAACTGGCCAAATTGCTACACAATATGTAGACTTTGATGGTATCGCCTCCATGGATAGTCGCTTCAATCCTAACCAATCTGTAGCTGCTATCGAAGGTATTTATAGCCCTGATGGTCGCGTATTCGGCAAAATGGCACACTCCGAACGCTGTGGCGCCGGTATTAGCAAAAATATTCCTGGCCAATTAGAAATGCCAATCTTTACATCTGGTGTAAAATACTTCAAATAATTGGTCACTATGAACTTTCATGTGAAAGCCTACTTCTTCAAGTAGGCTTTTTCAATATTGATTTTTTTCGAAAATATTAGTATTATAAATTGATACTATATTTACAGACATGAGTTCTCATGTAAAGCTATACATACCTAGTGTGGGTTAAGAAAGGATTTTATTATGCATTGTGCTCAGAAAATGACTCATAATATCTACTGGATTGGTAGTAATGACTGGACAACAGAACGTTTCGAAAACTTATTTCCTATTCCAAATGGTGTTAGCTATAACAGCTATTTCATCGACGATGAAAAAACTTGTGTGGTAGACTCTGTAGATGCTGAAATTCGTGAAGAGTACTTCGACAACTTGACTCACCTCTTAAATGGTCGTGAACTTGATTACATCGTCGTAAACCATATGGAGCCTGATCATTGCCAAACATTATTGGAAACATTGGAACGGTATCCAAATTGTAAAATGGTAGGTAATGCTACAACATTCCGCATGTTTGAGCAATTCTATAACACTCCAAAACCAGAACAATACCATCAAATTAAAGAAGGCGATGAAATCTGTTTAGGTAAACATACTTTGGTTTCTTACACTATGCCTATGGTTCACTGGCCTGAAGTAACTTGTACATACGAAAAATCTACAGGCACATTGTTCTCTGCAGATGCTTTTGGTACATTCGGTACAGTTAATGGTAATATCTTTGCTGATCAAACCGATTTCGTAGCTACATACGAAGAAGAAGCTCGCCGTTACTATACAAATATCGTTGGTAAATACGGACCACAAGTACAAAATGCGCTTCGCAAAATTTCTAGCCTTGATATCAAACGCATTGCTCCACTTCATGGTCCAATCTGGCGCACCCCTGAATCTATCCAATATATCACGCACAAATACTTACATTGGTCCAGCTATACAGCTGAGAAAAAAGGTGTTGTTATCGCTTTTGGTTCCATGTACGGCAATACTCGTGCTATTGCTCAACAATTGGCTAAACAACTATCCAAACGTGGCGTTACAGATATCAGAATTTACGATGTTTCCAAAACTAATGCTTCCTACATCATCTCCGATGCTTGGAAATATACTAACTTGGTAACTATCGCACCTACATATAACTTGAATCTATACCTTACTATGGAAAACTTTATCCATGAATTAAAAGCCCTTAACTTCCAAAACCATAAAGTATCCATCATTGGTAACCACTCTTGGGCTTCCGCTGCGATGAAAACAATGGTTTCCCATTTCGAAAATGACTTCAAAGACATTGAAATCGTTTCCGAACCACTAGATATCAAATCCTCTTTGAAAGAAGAAGATCTTCCATTAATTGAAAAAATGGCAGACGATATTAAAGCATCCATTGAAGCTGCTGAAATTAAAGACGTATTCTAATTCCTAATACAAGAGCCGCCTATTTAGGCGGCTTTTTCTGTTTATATGTCAAATTTACACAATCGAAATTAGGTTTTAACCTTCGATCATTCCCCATCATTGCAATCAAATATTGTATTTTAAAAGCCTTGTAAATATGCAATAATTCTACCATTTTTTTGCTTGACATAAATCTAACTTTTTCATATACTATACAAGTACCTGTTACACAACAGAATACATGGAGAGGTGTCCGAGCGGCTGAAGGAGCATGATTGGAAATCATGTGTGCGGTTATCCCGTACCCAGGGTTCAAATCCCTGTCTCTCCGCCATAGTAAAAGCAGTGCTTTCGCACTGCTTTTTTATTTGCATATAAAGAAAAAGCTATTCGAATTATACTCGAATAGCTTTTTATATGTCACACTATATTAGTTGTGAATTTTCTTTGCAATATCACCGATAATTTCAGGTGTCGTTCTACAACAGCCACCAATGATTTCAGCTCCAGCTTTTCGCCATACCTCAACGTAGTCTACAAATGATGCAGCATCGCCATACCAAGTTTTAGTTTTACTATCATAGCTTTCACCAAGGTTCGGATATACAGCAATCGGTTTCTCTGTAACAGTACGAATATCTTTTATCAATGATTCTACATATTCCGGTTTAGTACAATTAATGCCAATCCCCGTAATAGGATGTACCTTGTCGATCATTTGTGCACATTTAATAATGGTTTCGCCACTAGAAACATGATGCCCATCCTTACAAGAAAAAGAAATCCATCCGGGAATACCTTTGGATGTAAACGGATCAGACATAGCTCTCGCAATAGCGATTGCTTCAGCATAAGACGGTATAGTTTCAAAGGATAATATGTCTGGATGTTCTTCGCAGAATAATGCTAGCCGTGGAATATGGAATATCTCTAGATATTCTGTTTGCACATCAGGATAACCACGGTATTCAGAGCCATCAGCCAAGAAAGCGCCATAAGGTCCTACAGAGGCTGCCACCAACGGTTTAGGTAAAGCACCTTCAGAAAAATATCTAACCCCCTCAGGAGTCTCTTCACCGAGCGTAATACCACGCAATGTAAGCGCCCCACTCGCCTTTGCTTCTAAAAACTCATTACGAGCTTGCATGGCTAAACGAACAGATAGTTTAACAAGCTCTATCGCTTCTTCCGTTCCATAACCTAAACCTTTAAAGCCTGCTACTGTCGCTTGATAGCCAGAGCTTTGAATGATATCGGCACCCGCAGCTAAATAAGAAATATGTATTTTCTTAATGATATCTGGCTGATCCATGAGAACCTTAGCAGACCACAACTTATGTTGAATATCACAGCCATAACGCTCTAATTCGGTCCCTAAAGCTCCATCCAAGACGAGGGCGCCCTTTTCCTTAATAATATCTAAAAATGCACTTCGTTTAGCCATCATATCACCCATTCTATACATACCTCATATAACACGAGGCTTACCTAGCATATTATATCAAATAATACGTTCTGGTACTATCTACAAACTATTTTAATACCTCTGCTGGAGGTTCCTTACCAAACCATTTCTTATAAATTTCTGCGTATTTACCATTTGCTTTGATCTTAGCCAAGCCATCATTGATTTTGTTAAGCAACTCTGTATTACCTTTTTTCACAGCAATACCTAGTGGTGCCGCATCATAGTCCTCTCCAGTAACCTTTGCGATACCTTTGCCCTTACCATTAACATAATATTCGTTTACTGGTGTATCATTGATAACTACATCGACGCCTTTATTTTGCAATTCTAAGAACGCATCGACAATAATATTAAACTGACGTACATCGGCATTGGGAATCTTGCTAGCAATCTCTGCACCAGTAGAGCCGATGGATACACCAATGCGTTTACCTTCTAGATCCTTAAAGCTATTAATATTGGTGTTATCAATGTTTACAACGAGACCATTACCTGCAATATAGTACGGTTTACTAAAATCAACGGATTTTGCACGTTCTTCAGAAATAGTCATATCCGAAATAGCGATGTCGATGGTGTTACTTTGTAATGCTGGTAAAAGCGCATCAAAGTTTAGATTTTGAATATCTGCTTCTATGCCCTCTTCGTTTGCAATCGCATTGATAATATCAATATCAAATCCAGCTAATTTACCACTATCTTTGTCTTTAAAACCAAATGGTGCATAGGTCGCATCAGTACCTACGCGCCATGTCTTCTGACTATTACCCGCATTACCACAGCCAGCGATTAATAAACTACTAGCAATAGTGAAAGCCCCTAATAGAGCTGCTATTTTCTTAAATTTCATATTATTACCCTTACTTCTCTCCGTTCTATCTAGAAACAGATTTTTCCTTAATTAACTAATATATTTATACTTACACTTATGAGCATAATAAAAATAATACCTCTAAAGGTATTATAGTTTTATGATAACATTCGATATAGTAAGGGTCAACAAATCCAACTATACCAATAGGTATTGAATTGATATAGTTTTTAGCTATATCGAAAATAACATTCCTAAGTATATAAAAAGACCGCCTTTACCAAGCATAGATGAAACTTGATAAAGGCGGTCATCTCCAAAATGGAGGATTCCTGGTTATTTATAGAATAAATAAGCTATTCAATTCATTTAGGATATATAGTATGTAATTTATTTAGCATGTTTAGCTTTTATATACATAGCTACCTTGTACAAGAACGTACAGAGTAATAAATACATTACGATACTGAGATATGTCGCTTCAGGTGTTTCTACCCAAGCTTGAGCAAATACATCAACACCTGCAATACGAAGCACTGCACTAAACAAGGAGCCAATAGCACCACCAGCTACGAGACCAGAGGCAATTGTACTACCTTTGGAGAAGCGAAGATCTGCCAATTCTTTGTCTTTTGTACTATTTTGTACAAGATACGCAATCAAACCTCCGATAAGTAATGGTGTATTAATTTCCATTGGCAAGTATGTGCCCAAGGCAAATGCCAACGGTGGAACTCTTACCATCCACAAGATGATTGCAAATAATGCGCCAGCCATGTATAGAGGCCATTGAGCACTACCACCAGTCATCATTGGCTCAATGATGGCAGCCATAGCGTTCGCTTGAGGTGCATTTAATGCATGATCTCCTACAAATCCATAAGCATCATTCAAAAGAATCATAACACCTACAGAAAGTACGGCACAAAGAATAGTACCAACGATTTGCCATTGTTCCATTTTCTTAGGTGTAGCACCTGTCATATGTGCCACCTTAAGCTCAGACATGAAGTTACCAGCCATCCCAATAGTAGTACCGATAAAAGATGCCATCATGAGGACCGCAATCATGCCGACCTTACCAGTCATACCTGCTGCGGTTAAGCATACAGCGGAGATGATAATCATAAAGATTGTCATACCTGAAACTGGTTCCGTACCTGTATAAGCGATGGAGCTAATCCCCACTACAGACAATAGGAAAGACATAATAAGAACGATTAAGAACGCTACAATTGTTTGTCCGAAGCTTTCAGCATACATAAAATGGAAATATGCTGCAAATAAAACTGTACATAACAAGATGCCAGCACCAATCCAAGATGTAGGTACATCACGTTGTGTACGAAGCAAATTAACATCTACAGTTTTAGAACTAAAGATGTCAAGCACTGCATTTTTAACAACATTTGCTACGACTTTAGACATTGTAATTAGACCGATGATGCCTGCCATAGCGAGCATGCCGATACCAATATGACGAACATAATCAAGGAATACCTTGCGAATTGGGGCCTCCCCTAATGGAACTGCATGGCCGCCAATTTGCATGATATGTTCAGGCGCTAAATAGTACACAATCGGAATACATACAAACCAAGAGAAGAAGGAACCAGCTGCAATGATAGCCGCATAGCGAAGGCCCGTGAAATAACCAAGGCCAAGCAATGCTGCATCAGTATCTACCGCTGCGGTTAGCTTAGTTTGATCTGCAAGGGCTGCCCCCCACTTAAAGGTAGCAGTGCGAATAACCTCTTGCCACCACCCTAAACTATTAAGAATAAAGTCATACACGAGAGCAATTAAACCAGAGCCAAGCATAAGTTTTGCTTTGCTACCTTCATTACTCATCAATACTTCCGCTGCAGCACGACCACTTGGGAACGGATACACATAGTGCATTTCCTCAACGAAATAGCGACGGAACATAACGCATAATAAAACACCTAAAACGCCGCCAAGAATGATAGGAATCGCCATTTGTACGAATGATACATCTGTTACATTCCAGATGTAAAGAGCTGGCAAGAAGAACATAGCCCCTGCTAATGTGTTCGTACTAGAACTAGCGATAGCTTGAATGTGTACCGTTTCGGCAAAAGCATTTTGCCGCTTTAGAATAACTGCTGTACCCATAGCAAGTACAGATACTGGTGCAAAGGCATCTACTGTTTGACCGATTTTCAAACATAAATAGCCAACAGCCAGTGTGAAAACTGCCGCATAGAACAAGCCCCAGAATACTACATATGAATTAATCTCTACGTAATCTTTCTTAGGATCTAACACCGGTTCTATGGGTGGAATGGAACGAACCTCGTCCGACATAGTAAAACCTCCTCACAGAAAAAGTACAAACGTATAACTATTCACCTTTATACTAACACGGTACTACACATGGTTCAATGGTTTTCTATGCACTATGCGAATAAAACAATACACCCCCTATAAATAATTATTTTGCATTTTTGGCGTCCCTGTTCTACAATGAAAGTATATTAAGAATCTCTATTATTATGTAACGGTATCGTATACTGCCCTGTATAACACGTATGTTTACTTACGAGGAGGCTCATTATGGAATCAATGGTCGAACGTTTTGTACGCTATACGAGCATAAATACACGGTCTAATGAGGAAAGTACAACCATTCCTAGTACTCAAACTCAAGTAGACTTTGCTACGAATGTGCTCGTTCCCGATTTAAAGGCAATAGGTTTAGATGAGGTTATTTATAATCGTGAAAATGGTTTTATCATCGGCACATTACATGCTAACACTGATGAGAAAGCTCCTTCCATCGGCTTCATTGCCCATATGGATACAGCTGATTATAATGCAGAAAATATTAAACCTCGTATCGTAGAAAACTATGATGGTAGTGATATTTGCCTCAACGAAGAACACCAAATCTTCACCCGACGTGCCGACTTTCCAAATCTAAAAAATTACATTGGAAAGTCCTTAGTTGTAACTGACGGTTTAACACTCCTCGGTGGTGACGACAAGGCTGGAATCTGTGAAATCATGGAAGCTCTCGCCTATCTCGTAGCTCATCCAGAAATTAAACATGGTAGAATCATGTGTGCTTTCGGTCCAGACGAAGAAATCGGTACTGGCGCAGACCACTTCGATGTTAAACAATTCCCTGTAGACTATGCTTACACTATTGATGGTGAAAGCCTAGGTCAACTCGAATACGAAACCTTTAATGCCGCAGGCGGTACCGTTATCCTGAAAGGTGTTTCTGTTCACACAGGCACAGCCAAGGGCATTATGATCAACTGTGCTAAACTAGCTATGCAATTTGACGCTTTATTACCAGGAGCAGCTGTTCCTGAGTACACCTGTGGGCGCCAAGGTTTCTTTATGCTCATGAGCATGGAAACACAAGTAGATACCGGTAAAATGAACTACATTATCCGCGACCATGACAAAGAACTATTCGAAGCCAAAAAAGCATTCTTCTTACAAGCAGGTCAAACATTGAACGAAATATATGGTCGTGAAGTATGTGAAGTATCTGTAAAAGACCAATACTACAACATGTACGATATCATCAAAGATAATATGGAATGTGTAAATGTAGCCAAAGCAGCTATGGAAAAAGCTGGGATTACACCTATTTGTGATCCTATTCGCGGTGGCACAGATGGATCCAAAATCTCCTTCATGGGCATTCCTACACCCAATATTTTTACAGGTGTAGAAAACCTACATGGCCGTCATGAATTTGCATGTATCGATGATATGAAAAAAGCGGTTGAAGTTATCGTTAATATTGTAAATATTGAAAAATAATAGCATTAGCAAAGCAGTAGTAGATAACAAAAAGGACTATACGAGCCTAGGTTCGTATAGTCCTTTTAATTTACATATTACGCAAGCTTATTATTACGCTTACGATTTCTAATTTCTTCCTCTTCAGCGCGAGCTTTTAAAGAAAGATCTCTTTCAGTCCCCACATAACGACCATATAATAAATAATAAGCAACTAGTGCAAGGAGCGCCACAACAACGCTTACATGGAACATACTAGTATAACCTACAACCTCTTTAACAGCGCCTAAAATATAGGGGCCAAAGCCTAGCCCCATGTCCAAGGCAATGAAGTATGTGGATGTGGCAACACCAATACGATGAACAGGTACTATTTTAACAGTAACAGCTTGTCCGTTGGACATAAATGTACCATATCCAAGGCCAACAAACACAGCCGATAAAAGCACAAGCCATGTAGAGTGGGCGATGGATAATAAGAAAATACCAAGTGCTAAGGATACAAAACAAGGATAAAGAACGAAGTTTTCACCCTTCATATCAAACACAATACCAAGCAATGGTCTTGTTATAGTAATAACTACAGCATATACAACAAAGAAGAAGGTGCCCGCCATAATAAGATCTAGGTCTTTTGTGTAGGCTGCCATAAAGCCAATAACACCAGAGTAGGCAAAGCCGACTAGAATAGAAACAAGACTGATTGAATTCATCCGTGGTTCAATGTAGTCCGAGATTCTAATACCCTTATGTGCTTCTGATTCGATACCAAGTTTAGGTTCATTAAATTTCATGATGACAGAGCCAATACCGCAAAGGATGATAAGTGCAACACAGAATGCGATGATAAAATCATAACCAAGACTATGAAGCATCAAGATACCTAAGAATGGCCCTACTGCAGCGGCAAGAGAGGTAGATAAGCCATAATAGTTAATCCCTTCCCCACGGCGTGACGTAGGAATAATAGCAGCAATGATAGTACTTGTAGCAGTAGATGTAATACCATAAGCAAAACCATTTAAGAAACGAACACTATCAAGCATTAGTAAATTAGGTGTGTAGAAATACATAGCCGTTGAAATCAAGTAAATCAATAACCCTAAATAGAGCATCTTGCGACACCCTAGGATACTGATAAACCGCCCTGCCAACAAACGGGCTACAACGGTGCCAATAATATATATACCAACAGCAAGTCCCGCTTGACTAGCCGTAGCATGAAGATTATCTTTTGCTACAACCGCAATAATAACGATTAATAAATAATAAATTAAAAATACTAAGAAATTAATCAAAGTATCAAGGACAAAGGATTTTGTCCACAAGGCCTCCTTAGCCTTATCCATATTATCAACTCCATTTTTTAAATTATTGTCAACCAGTTTGCGACAACGGTTAATTATAAACCTCTCATTATAAAAAACAAGAATTAAAATATTATATATCTCATCAATTTTATTTATAATAAACTACATATTCACAATAAATATGCATTAATTTCCATTTTAATACCTCATATATTTTTACGATATAAAAACACCTTCAATAGCGACAGATGAGACCAAAAGACTCAAAGCCAACTATTAAAGGTGCTACTTTAAATATTTATTTTGTTTTTAGACCACAAGCTTTGAAGAAATTCTTGTACGCTTCAGCCTTTTTCGGTAGGCTCAACGGATAGGCACGTGATGTAGATGGCAAACGTGTCAATGTCAATTCCCGACCATTAAATACAAAAGGAATTGTTTCACCAGTTTTAGGTAATTTAACCTTTTCTGGTAAAAGGCTCAATAAAATCTCCGTAGCCTTGCCGCCTGTTGTACCAATATGCTTACAGTCAGGGATTTGCTCCAGTACGTCCGCAAGTGGAACTGGTTCAACGACCTTAAGAAATGCATCAGATGCATTCCCTTTTTCGCGAATAGCTTTCAAAACAGTAGGACAAGATGCAATTCCAGCTTCAGACAAAAAGGCTTTAATCTTCTCAGGATCCATCGCTTTTTCCTCACCATTTCTAAAATGATCCTTTTCATCAAAGAATACGAGGCCAAAAACACGCCACATATCATTTTGGAAATTTGGATAATGGAATTCCATAGCACGTTTTGATTGTTCTGGAGGAAATGTGCCCATCATCATGACTGTTGCCTTCTTTGGTAAGAATGGAGGGAATGGTCTTGTTTCAATTGTTTCTGCCATATAGCATCAACTCCTTTCACATTCTAATATGAACTTAATTTTCAATACAATATATGAGATATATCACACATTATAATCCAATTAGCTCCTAGGTGAAAGCAACTAAAGAACTTATTAAAATATATCAATAGACTTACATTATCTATTATTATTGGCCAATTGGTTGAGAAACTAAGGTATTAATATGATCAAAACCAACTGGTGTCGGAGATACGAGATACAAGCAAATTACAGCAGCCACGGCAAAACCGATTGCCAAATAAGAGAAACTGCCATTCCGAGGAAATTCATACATACCAAAGAGGCGTATCCCTATAGTAGCACCAATAGCTGTAATCAAAGACGGTATAGAAAAAATGTTATAAAAGCCGAATACTACCATAAGGCCTGCATAGCCACCTACTACAGTAACCATAGGCAACATGCGATCCATTGGATTTGGAATAGATCGCGTTAGTGCAGCTGGATAATATGAAGCCTCTACGCCAAACATGCCTAAGAATATATTAAAACCAGCCCAAATGCTATCCCATGCGCTTCTAAAAGCATCTCTATGCTTGCCGGCATACCATGCAAAGTCCGTAACGATTAAAATGGCTAAGCCTACACAGACAAAGTAGAATTCACTAGGAATTTTAGGACCTATATAGGCGCCTACAGCTGTTACAACGGCACTCAAAATCGATGCCACTATTACACGCTGTAAACGAGGCCGTTTATTTTCAGGAATGCGTTTATACACAGTAGCCAATAACTCTAAAACAAAGCAAGCCATAAAAACGGCAATGCCTGCAGCAGGAACAAAGAAGGCACTCACCAAACTCAAAATGAAGGGAATGCACAGGCGCCATTTAGGGAATAAGGCAAGATCTTTATAATCTAAACGAATATCTTGTGTTTCCATAGTGAAGTTGTTGTACACCACAAAAAGCAACATAAAAGCGATTACGTCAACCGCAGTGGCACCCCAAATCAATAAGGTTGGTACTACAACCATTGATAAGGCTACTCCAGAAAGGCGAGATAAGCCAGCAGCCACTAAGCCCAGTAATAAAAACGGTGTTAAAGCAGATATAATTTCGAGCATAATATTCCTCCCATCATTGTATAAATTTAAGTATATAGTATCTACCACACTACATCAAGGAGAGATATATTTTTTCATAGCTAGACGCTTTCGCACAGCAGAGGTAGAGCATCCCATCACCTGTGCAATCTTTGCAACTCCATAACCTTGTGCACGGAGTTTTTTAATCTTATTTTCGTCTAGATCAAGAGTATTTGCCCTTATTTCTATACCTTGCTCTCGCAAATACATTGCCACTGTAGAACCACGTATCCCATAAGCCAATCCAATGTCATCTGTACTCATGTGATGATGAATATATAAATAAGCCATCTCCTCTACGCGCATAGGCTTTCGCGCTTTAGGAAGTAAGCAATTTCCCATATGCCGCAATACATGGTGAACTTTCCATCGCGATATACCATACATACGAGCAATAGCATCTGTACTATTTCCACTTTTATAAGCCCTACATATACGTACTACATCTATAGAGACGTTTTTATTTGATTGCTGACAAACCAATCCATATTCCTTCAAGCGATTCGCCATCGTCGTAATAGACACATCATAACGCTTTGCTAATGAATGGAGCGACCACTTACCGGTCTCATACAAAGCTTGTACATGAACCATATTGATTTCTTTCTTCAGAGGCCTCCGTTCGATATCGTACGCTTTCATACGCCGCATGATGGTATCAACACTACATTGAAAATAATCCGCCACATCGCGAACGCTCCATTGTTTCTCTATATATAATTGGTGCAACAACTGTTTTGGTATAACACGCACATTTCGATACATAATTTTGCCCTTCCTTATAAACGAACTCCTTCCCCTATTATTGTGAAAGTTTCACTAGGAAAAAACAATAAAAAAGAGGTTCCTAATAGTCACATAGGTGACCAATAGGAACCTCTTTCAATATGTAATTATATGACCCACATTATGATATGTGACAGTATGGTTGCTATACCACATCAGTGCACAATCCGTTATTATTTATGTTCTAATAAAACCATAATTAGTTTATACGCTTATAAATAGATTGCTTCATTAACGGTATCTACGTTCAAGAGCTTTAGGTTTACTTAAAATGATGGACCATTTCATGCCCTCTTTTAAAGCATGATTAGATTTACGCCCACGAGTTGAAGTCGCAGCTAGAGCAGTAGGCGCAGTTGTAATGCCTACATTTTCAACAAGAACTTGTCCCTCTTTAGCTGCTTTATCTCGTTTAAACTCAGCTAGTCTTTCACTTAAGGTCGGTCCCGTAACAGCTTCTCTATCTAAGCGAGTCTTACTGGTAGTATAACTCGGAGTGCTACTGGAACTTTTCATTGATAAGGCTTCAATATCTCGTTGAGCTGCTGCAGCCTCTTCATTGAAATGTATGTCCTCCATAGTTTGCGATGGAGCTTCTCGTTGCTGATTTACAATCGGTTTATCTTCATAAGAGTCCCCATAAAGGTCATCAACCTTAGATAAATCATCCATAGATGGTTCATCTACCTTGCGTTCTATGGAGATGCCATATTCGCGCTCCATATCTTCCCAAGTTCCGCCACCAGAGCTTTCATACTCATCATACTCTTCAGACTCTTCAGTATTCTTATTTTTTATAATGGAAAAAGCAATGTACGCAATGATACCTAAAACAAAGATTGGATTATGCGAAAAGATGGATAGCACTGAAGACAAAATAGAGTCCATAGCTACTCCTATTCACCATCTGCTAAGTTTTCACGCATTTTAGTGTCTGCAATAATATTGTTCATATTATAGTAATCCATAACACCTAGATTACCGTTTCTGAAAGCCTCTGCCAATGCTTTAGGAACTTCAGCTTGTGCTTCCACAACCTTAGCTTGCATGTCTTGTGTTTTAGCACGCATTTCTTGTTCTGTCGCAACCGCCATTGCACGGCGTTCTTCGGCACGAGCTTGAGCAATTTTCTTATCTGCTTCCGCTTGGTCAGTTTGCAATTGAGCACCGATGTTACGTCCCACATCTACGTCAGCAATATCGATGGACAAGATCTCGAATGCAGTACCCGCATCAAGGCCTTTACCCAATACAGTACGGGAAATGTGATCTGGATTTTCCAATACATCTGTATGTTCTTCAGAGGAACCTACAGTCGTTACGATACCTTCACCTACACGGGCAATAATTGTGGCTTCACCAGCACCACCAACGAGGCGATCGATATTCGCACGTACAGTAACACGAGCACGAACTTTCAATTCGATACCATTTTTTGCTACCGCAGAAATAATTGGAGTTTCAATCACTTTAGGATTAACGGACATTTGAACTGCTTCCAATACATCACGACCGGCGAGGTCGATAGCTGCGGAACGTTCAAAAGTCAACGGAATAGATGCCCGTTCAGCGGCAATCAAAGCATCCACAACGCGGTCAACGTCACCACCTGCAAGGTAATGCGCTTCCAACTGATTTACATTCACATCAAGCCCCGCTTTATTAGCTTTAATCAACGGCATTACAATTTGAGACGGGTTTACGCGACGCAAGCGCATACCTACAAGTGTAAAGATACCAACATTAACGCCCGCTGCTAAAGCAGATACCCAAAGGCCTAATGGCACAACATATAAAAATACCATAATACCAATCAGCAGAATGGGAATCAAAATTAAAATACCTACATCCATAATAACCTCCATGATTTACGACGATGTTGTGAAAGCTTAATCTCGCTTTCTAACAATATTGCGACCACCTACGACTCGAAGGACCACAATAGGTGAACCGGCATCGATGAAGTCACCTTCGGTTACAACATCTACCAAATTACCATTAATCTTAGCAATACCTGCAGGGCGTAGTGTTGTATGAGCTACACCTTCCTTGCCAGCCAAATCTTCTAATACATCATTAGATACATAACCGGCTTTTGTCGTAGACCGTTGCCCTAAGGTAAACAATTTGCCTATCCACGTCTTTTCAAAGTGATTAAAGAACACGATGATAATGACAATTAACAAGGCTGTTAATCCTAGCACAGCATACAATGCTACCGTACCTTCCCCAAGAGCTACATAAACGCCCCATAGGAATGCGCAATAACCGATAAGACCTAAAATACCGCCTGGTACTACGAGTTCTACAGCCATCAAAGAAACACCGATAGCCATCCATATTAAAAACTCCATAGGCCCTCCTCTCTAAAATTAATTTTATACAACTTATATGTTTATTATACAATATTGAAGATAAATTATAAAGATACTAAACAAAAACGACTACTTTCACAGATACAATCTGATTCAGTAGTCATTTATTATATTGAATACAAGTCAATTCACTTTAATCTCAAGGTTCTACGCCAAGAGCTCGAAGTCGTATAAGGTTATACTTCTGTTTTTTTCAATTGGTCATTGCCAATGCCTGTTTTTTGAAGGATCAACAAACAAATGCTCATCGCCATACCTACTACCGTAGCAAGACCCATCCCTTTTAACACTACAGGTCCAACCGCAAGTTCTGCACCGCTAAGACCTACCACAAGGATAACAGATGTAAGAATCATATTAACAGGGTTTGTATAATCTACCTTACGTTCTACAAGCATACGCAACCCAGATGCTGCGATAATGCCGAACAAGAGGATGGAAACCCCACCCATAACAGGTACTGGGATAGCATGAATAAGTGCTGCCACTTTACCAACAAAGGATATGATCATCGCAAGAACTGCAGCACCGCCAATTACCCATACGCTAAAACAACGAGTAATGGCAAGTACGCCAATGTTTTCACCATATGTCGTATTTGGTGTCGCACCAAAGAAACCAGAGAGAATATTTGCAAGACCATCACCAAGCAAGGATCTTTGTAGACCTGGCTCTTTCATCAAGTCTTTAGCGACGATATTACTAGTAACAACTAAATGACCAACATGCTCTGCAAATACTACAAAGAGGGCTGGCATAATCATAATAATCGCATTGATATCAAATACAGGCATGCCGTAGAACTGAGGCAAGGAAAGCCAAGGAGCAGCTTCTACACCAGAGAAGTCAACAACTCCCATCACAGCAGACAATACATAACCGGAGACAACACCGATAAGAACAGGAATAACAGCTAAGAAACCACGGAACACAACAGTTCCAAGCAAGGTAACAACTAAGGAAAACATAGAGATAATAACAGCTTGGCTATGACTCATGCCTAAATCTTGATTACCGATAAGGCCAGACATACTCATCGCTACTGGCGCTAATTCTAAGCCGATAATCGCTACGATAGCACCCATTGCCGCTGGTGGGAATAATTTATCAATCCAACGCGTACCAATATAACGGACGAGAACAGATAAAATTACAAAAGATAGACCAAATACAACAAAGGCCCCTTTTGCCGCTTCATAACCAAGACCTGCAGATAACACACCTGCTACAGGCGCAATAAAAGCAAAGCTGGAACCAAGATATGCAGGAATCTTACCCTTACACACAAATAAGTACAATAATGTACCAATACCATTCATAAACAATGCTGTTGCAGGGTCTACTTTTAATAAATACGGTACCAATACAGTAGAGCCAAACATGGCAAATAAATGTTGAAAACTAAGTGGTAACATTCGGCCCCATGATGGGCGTTCTTGAATATCAATATAATCTTTCATCGTTTCTCCTCACACACAATATAACGATGCTAAGTTCATATAGTACAGTCCTTAAATATACTCTATGAATTTACACAAACAGATTCATCTTATGATACATACGTTAGATATTAACGTTCAAATTTAATCTATCTACGAGTCGACTTTTTAGAAGGCCGTGGTTTAAACGGTCCAGGCATATTTGTCTTATTAATACGCGTCGTAGCAGCAGGCTTGAAACGACTTTGTGTTTCTTCACGCAAAGATGGTAATGGTTCAGCTGTACCAACTTGTTTTACCCCTTCTACATTACGACGACCAATGCTTGCCAACAACCCAATAGCCATGAAATTCATCAATAATGAAGAGCCCCCATAACTAACAAACGGTAATGGTACCCCTGTTACAGGCATGATACCGCATACCATGGCGATGTTAAACAAGGCCTGACCACTGATAAGCAATGTTATGCCCATTGCTAACCATTTCCCGAATTCATCACGAGCCTTATTAGAAATGCGGAACCCAAAATAGGTAAAAGCTGCAATCAGAACGACAACAAACACTGCACCAATGAAACCCATTTCTTGGGCCCATACAGCAAAAGCAAAGTCTGTATGTGCTTCTGGTAAGTAAAAATACTTTGATGTACCTTGCATAAAGCCTTCGCCTAAAATACCGCCAGAACCTACGGCCAACAGCCCTTGAACTGTTTGATACCCCATATCCTGCGCATGAGGCCAAGGATCAAACCAAGATTGAATACGTTCCCAGCGATATGGCGACATACGAGCTGCAATAAAGCCAAGAAATCCAGCTATCACAAAAGCTCCGCCAAAGAATTTTCCATCAAAGCCCGCTAAGTAAATGAGCACAAAGGAAAAACCAAAAATCAATACGGTCGTACCCATATCTGGTTGCAAGATTGTTAAGCCTGCAAATATAATTGGCCATATTAACATTGGCAACATATAACTTATACGTTCACTAAAATAACCTTGTAAATTAATGAGAGGGTTAGTATGCTTTGGTTTTCCCCATTTCCGCATGGTACTCAATTTAGCGGACGTCCATATCAAGGCAGCCAATTTCGCAAATTCTGAAGGTTGAATCGATACAGGCCCAATAACAATCCAACGACGTGCACCATTAATGACTGCACCAATCACAAGAACCAAAATCATACCAATTAGTGTAGCAATCATAATTCTTTGCAACATGTGAGGCTTCTGTAACTGACGGTAATCGTAACGATACAATATAACACCTGCCGCCATAGACAAAAACAAGAATGTCATATGTTTTAAAAAGTATCCTAATAATCCCGTATTTTCATAGATAGAGCTGATATACGTAGCACTAAAGATATTTACACTGCCTATAATTGTAATGAGAAGAATAGGTAAGAGCATACCTTGTAAATCATTTTTAAAAAGTGAGCCCCACCGACTATCCCCCTTATTCGGTGTTTGCATGTTAAGCCTCCTTTTGAACTTTTGGCTTAATTGCTTCTAAGCGAAAAATAGGTTGTCCTTTTTTACTAAATTTCTCTTCATACTCAGTTTTTACATTTGGAAGGTCTGTGCTATGTAAATCATACGTTACATTTTTAAGCTCCCAACCACACGCTTTAAACTCTTCAAGAGAGAACATGAACAACCCTTCATTATCTGTCTTAAAGTGAACTTCTCCACCCTCTTTCAAAAGGCGGGCATAACGATCGAGGAATGTGTGATATGTAAGGCGGCGTTTTGCATGTTTAGCCTTAGGCCAAGGATCACAGAAGTTAATATAGAAACGATCAACTTCTCCAGGTGCCACTATCTCTTCGATACCTGCAATATCAAATAGAGAGACCTTTGCATTGTTTCGCTCTCCTTCAAAGATTTTTTGTGCTGCATAATAGATAACACCCATTTGTACTTCAAAACCTACGAAGTTAGCATTTGGATACGCTTCAGACATCCCCGCAATAAAGCGACCTTTCCCCGTCCCTAGTTCCATATATAATGGGTACTCAGGATGTTCAAATAATTCACGCCACTTGCCTTTAAACTCTTCTTGACCAGACAAAATGATGTGAGAGTCATATTCGTGGATAGCTTCATCAATCCATGGTTTTCTACGAAGGCGCATACTTTCTCCTTACATCTATTTTTAATAATATATTTATATTTGTTTATATTTATTATTACAGGTCATATACCTATCTTATTAATTATAGAAAAGGGAACCTTAAACGTCAATTACATTCTATGGATTTAACCCTAATCATTAAAACTGTGAAAGTAGAAGCCATAAAAAAAGACCTACTTCCGAAAGAAGTAGGTCTACATTTTATTGGAAAATCATAGCTTCTAAATTTTCAATTTGATATTGACTTAGGCCAAGTTCAGATAAACTCTTTTCAGCTGCAGTAAAAAGATTATTTTTACCAACTCGAGTACCTAGTGCTGCCGCAGCGACCAATTCACGGTCCAATTTACCTAAACGTGAACGATTACGATTTTGAGGTTTTGGTTTTTTCATACGGAACGTATTATATTGAACCCCCTCTTTTGTTTCCTCAGCTTTCGGCTTTGTTAAAGGTGCCCCATTAGTGCCATTCCCCAATAAAGCACTAAGTCCTGTTTGCTTTGGTACCAATTTTTCGTACTCATCGCCAAACTCAGGGCGTTCATCACGTAATTGATCAAATGTAGCTAAAGCAGCATTCATTTGTTTCAAGCCAGCAGCAGAGTAAAGCTGACGAATGGCAATACTCACCTCTTGTGGCGTCAACGTGCCTCGCTCAATAGCAGATGCAATTGCACTCTTTAATGCACCTTGATCACCAGACGCAGTATAGCGGCCGATTTCAACCAAGTCTTTTTGACGTGCATTAAGCTCTTTTGGCGTATATATATTTATCTCAGATATAGATGGTGCCTGTTTAGAAGGTTGTTCTCCCGCCCCATTAGCCTCAAACATATAGCCACCGGCAACGATGGCCACGGCTAATGTTAAGGTTAATACTCTTTTCAAAGTCTTACAATCTCCCTTATCATTAATACTAATTGTATAATACTGCAATAGTAGCGTATATTATCAATGGATTTATTTTACTGTTCTACTGTAATACATACTGTAGATATTATTATATAATACTTCATCTAATTTTTATAGTCCTATTCGAAAAAAATCTATAATCTTTTAATAAATTATATATATTTATCTATAAAAATTATATATTTATAAACCACACTTAATTATAGAATGAAATTGAACAAATAAAAAAATAACACAGTAGAAATCTGCCAATTCCAGATTTCTACTGTATTTACAAAGAATTATTTATTTAATATTTTATCAAACTAAACAGATAAAACTTGTTTTGCATCAGTCACAATTTGTTCTAAAGAAACGCCATTTTCTCGTAACAATTCAGTTGCATCATAACGATCGTGAAATTCTTTAGCAATACCATAGTTCTTAACACGCATGTTAGATGGTCCATAAAAACTAGCTACACGCTGGCCCCAACCGCCTTCAACTACACCATCTTCTAACGTAAATACTACAGAATGATTTGCTTTCAATTCTTCTAGTAGTTCTTCATCAAGGCCAGATGCAAATTTAGGGTTTACTACAGTTGCATTGATACCGTCTTTAGCCAATTCATCGGCCACTTGATTAGCTAGATGATAGAAATTACCAAGACCTAATAAGGCAATGCGTTCACCACGACGAGTCACTTCAGATTTATTTAAAATACTGTAATCAGTCGTATCGGCTACACCAGTAGATGTAAATTCACCTACAGGAACACGAATTGCTACAGGATGCTCATGTTGATGAACTCCATACTCGGTCATAGCTAACAATTCTTCATTATTAGTAGGTGCTAAGTATACTAAATTAGGAATGCTAGTAAGCATAGGAATATCAAAGAACCCTAAATGAGTTACATCGTTCATACCATACACGGAGGCATAGTGATTGATAATAACAGCACTATTGTTATTTACACAAAGATCTTGTACCAATTGGTCATAGGTACGTTGTAGAAAGGTACTATATACATTAAATACTGGTTTACCACCATTTTTAGCGATACCAGAACTCATAGCGATGGCATGTTCTTCTGCAATACCTACGTCGATGTATTGTTTTCCTGCCACCTTGCGCCATTCTGGAGTAAAACCAAAGCCACCTGGTGTGCCTGCATTAATAGCTACCACAGTTGGATCTACTTTAATTTGTTCCATCAAGTAATTAGCAATGGTACCAGCATAAGTTGGGCCATGATCTTCCTCTTTTGGTTTGCCTGTTTCTAAATCAAAGGGCATTGTCCAATGGAAAGCTTCTTTATTTTGCTCTGCAATAGCATAGCCCTTACCTTTTTGCGTAACTATATGTAACACGATTGGATGATCAATATCTTTTACGTCCTTAAATACATCAATCAAGGTTTCCAAATCATTGCCATCTGCTACGAAGCGATAATCTAAACCAAGAGCCTTGAAAATATTGTTAGGGCTTTCACCATTAGACTCGCGCAATTCACGAAGGCCACGATACAAACCACCATGATTTTCTGCAATGGATTGGTCATTATCGTTGGCGATAATAATCATATTACTGTTTAATGTTGCGGCATAATCAAGACCTTCAAAGGCTTCCCCACCAGATAAAGAACCATCACCAATGATGGCAATAATATTTTCAGAGTCTCCCTTTAGATTTCGAGCAGTAGCCAGACCAGATGCTAACGAGATCGATGTAGAGGTATGACCAATGTTAAAGAAATCATGCTCACTTTCAGTTGGGTCCGTATAGCCTGTTACATCATCATAATGGTCGTGATCTAAAAATGCTAAGGCACGTCCTGTAACCATTTTATGTACATACGATTGATGGGATACATCATATACGATTTTATCTACAGGAGAATTAAATACATAGTGCAAGGCCATAATCATTTCTGCTGCACCCATAGGTGGCCCAAAATGGCCGCCGTGCTCAGAAACCTTTGTCATGAGAGCTTGACGAGCTTGTGCTGTCAAATCTGTTAATTCAGAAATAGATAAGCCTTTTAAATCGGCTGGAGATTTTACATCAATTAAGTTCATGGTAATCCTTTCAATACAAATTCTAATTACTTCAACTACAATCACTATACATCAAATAGTATAAAGATTATAAAGATTGTCACTAAAAATAACTAGTTTTATACTTCAAGTATGTACCAAGTATAAAACTTAAAGTTAGGTTTAAGTCAATACACCTTACATTTACAATTTTTATATCCATCTATAAATGCCATATATATTAGGAGATTCAATGACATATACTGTTGGCGAAATCGCAAGAAAAACTAAATATAGCACCTTCTGCTTTGCGTTATTACGACAAGGAGGGCTTATTGCCCTTCGTAGAACGTTCTAGTGGAGGTATCCGTATATTCCGCGAAGAAGATATGGATTGGCTAGAATTAATCGAATGTATGAAACGTACGGGTATGCCTATAAAAGAAATCAAACATTTTATCGACTGCTGCGTTGAAGGCGATAGCCGCATCAACGATCGATTATCTATTATTAAAAATCAACGAGATCGTGTGCTAGCAGAAATTGAGCACCTACAAGCTCGCTTATCTATGCTAGAGTTTAAAACCTGGTTCTATGAAGAAGCACAACGTCGAGGCACTTGCAGCTTTTATGAAACAGCAACCCCTAATGATATCCCACTTGAGTATCATAAATATTTCGAACGCAAGTGGCGCGCCGATAAAGAAGCCGCCGAAAATGGTGAACCACCTAAAAAATATAAAGCTGTATAACAAAGAGGAGCTATCCAACGGATAGCTTCTTTTTTTGTATAGCAAAAAGGCGGCACAACCAAATGGTTGTACCGCCTTGATTCATCAATTATTCAGCAGTGAATGGCAATAAAGCAATTGCACGTGCACGTTTGATAGATGTAGTCAATTTGCGTTGATGTTTTGCGCAAGTACCGGAAATACGACGAGGTAAGATTTTACCGCGTTCAGTCGTAAAACGACGAAGTTTAGCAACATCTTTATAGTCGATTTGATCGATATGGTCTGCACAGAAAACGCATACTTTTCTTCTTGGCTTTCTGCCTCTATCTCTTCTCATTGCGAATCCTCCTTTTCGAATTAGTAGGAGTCCCTGACACTAGAACGGGATGTTTTCGTCATCGCCGCCTGTACTGAAACTATCAAAATTGGACCCACCTTCGAAAGAATTAGTATTCATATCAAGGGATTGGCCCACAAAGTTCGCTACCACTTCAGTAACGTACCGTTTTTGACCGTCCTGAGTCTCGTAAGAACGAGTTTGCAAACGACCTTCTACAAAGCAACGACTGCCTTTACGAAGATTGCCTGCCGCTTCACCAAGTTTACCCCAAGCAACGCAGTTGATGAAAGCAGTTTGTTCTTTCGTCTCATTTGTTGTGGAATCAATATAGGTATTTGTGGCAGCTACTGTGAAAGTTGCTACCGCACGACCAGTTTTGGTATAGCGTACTTCAGGATCACGAGCTAAATTACCTAGAATTTGTACAGAGTTCATGTTTTCCTCCAGGCTTTAATTATGCTTCGTGTTTAACAATTAGATGTCTTAGGACTTCATCGTTGATTTTCAATACACGATCGATTTCTTTGATTTCAGCAGGTGCTGCTTCAAAGTTGATCAATACATAGAAACCGTCAGTGAATTTCTTCACCGCGTAAGCAAGACGACGCTTGCCCCAACGATCTACCTTTTCTACTGTGCCGCCTACACGAGCAATTAAAGCTTCTACTTTTTCAATAACAGCGTTAGTTGCTTCCTCTTCAGCTGGTTTCACAATAAACATGACTTCGTATTTGTTCATACAAAATCACCTCCTCTTTCGGACTAATGCCCCTATCGACACATAGGGGTAGGAAGTGCTTACCATCAATAAGCCTTACTATTATAACCTAAAAAAATGATGAAAGCAAGGATTCAAATTAAAACCCTCGCTTTTACCAATATTATATACGATTATATTTTTCATCCTCAGGAAAGGCGATAATAGCGCAGATAATTACAAATATGGCTATTACCCCCATCATAGGATAGGCCGTATCATTTGGTAAAAAGGTAAGTATCAACGATGACACAATACCACTACCATATTGCATGGCACCTAATAGTGCCGCCCCAGATCCAGCCATTCTACCTGCTCTATCTAAAGCTAATGCATTAGTTACAGCGGCAATGATACCATTCATGGAGAAGAATAAAAAACAACCAATAACGATTAACCACAATGAATGGTAACCTAAGAACATCAAGCCCATAACAATGGATACACAAACAGCAGCAAATAGTGTGGCATATTTCAATAGTCTATCAAGGCGTATAGCACTAACAATACGACGATTAATGGCACTTAACAACATAACACCAATAATATTAACAGAAAAGAGATAACCAAAATATTCTTTGGGCACTTCATACACATCTATATATACATAAGGCGATCCCGTTAAAAACGCATAAATGGCAATATAAAATGAGCTAACACATAGGGTATATTTCATAAAACCTTTATTGCGTAATAAAATCCAATAGTTATTATAGGTATGACCTATGGACTTTTTGCTCCTCTTCTCTACGGGATGTGTTTCCGGAAGCACTAATACGGCAACGAGCATTAAAAGTCCTATACCAACAAGCAACCAGAATATAGAATGCCATGTATACCATACAAGTAAATGTCCGGCTAACATTGGGCCTGCTATAGGCGCTATAGCCATAACAATGGCCAATGTAGACAACATTTTAGCCGCCTCAGTCCGACCATATAAATCCCGAATCATAGCCCGTGACAACATCGGTCCTACACAGGCACCAAAAGCCTGAAACACACGCCAAGCTAGTAATTCTAGCATAGACGAACTTAGGGCACAGCCCACAGACCCTATGATAAATAAGACTATCCCTATAATCAGTGGCTTCTTACGACCAATTTTATCACTAACGGCGCCCCAAAAAAGCTGAGCTAGCGCAAACCCAATTAAGAAACCCGTCAACGTAAGCTCCGCATCACCATTGAGGTCACGCCCCATCTCAGGCATAGCTGGCAAATAAATATCCGTAGACAACGATGTAAACGCCATCAAAGCACTTAATATAGACGTAAAAAGCCATCCCTTATTGCTAATCGTCAGCATAAAGACACCACTTTCATATAAAACCGCACTATAATATGTATTCATTAAGATTATATCAGAAATAAAATTAATGCTATATAAAGTTTTGATTTTTTCAATAAAAAAGCGTAGTAAAATACTACGCAAAAATTGGTCTATAGTAATATCACTCTTTGCACTATTCAAATAGTATAAAGACAAAAGCCTAACGCAACAGAGTATACAAAATACTCGCACGCTAGGCAATCCTAAAAAATGTTTATAAGATGAGCCTAACGCTACCACACGTCGATGGCTCTCTTTTTTTTATTATACAACATAAATAGAATTTCTAAAAGAAATTATAAAACAAATGGTATGACTAATAAAGTCCTCATAATACGACCTTTTATAGTCATAGACTTAAACAATATTTATATAAATCAGAAATTCTATAGAAAATCCTTGCGTCATTATTCTATATAATTTACTATATATAGAGAAATCTGATTATAAAAAGGAGTCATCATGGCTAATATCAATGAAAACTACTTAAACCTTCAAGGTTCTTATTTATTTGCTAATATTGCTAAAAAGGTAAATGAATACCAAACTGCTCATCCAGATGCAGATATTATTCGTCTTGGTATCGGCGATGTTACATTACCTCTTGCTCCAGCAATTATCGATGCTATGAGTAAAGCTGTTCAAGAAATGGGAAAAGCGGAAACATTCCGAGGTTATGGCCCTGAACAAGGTTATGATTTCTTACGTCAAGCTATTGTTGATGTCGATTACAAACCATTAGGCGTAGATATCGCTATTGACGAAGTATTCGTTTCCGATGGTGCAAAATCTGACGTTGGTAATATCCAAGAGTTATTCAGCGAAGATAACATCATTGCTATCACAGATCCTGTGTACCCAGTATACTTAGACTCCAACGTTATGGGTGGTCGTACTGGCGAAGCTGTAGATGGCATCTTCCAAAAGGTTGTATACCTCCCTACTTACGCAGAAAATAACTTCTCTCCAGAATTCCCGTCTGAACGCGTAGACATTGTATACCTTTGCTCACCTAACAATCCAACCGGTACTGTTTTGAGCCGTGCTCGTTTAGCAGAATGGATCAAATGGTGTAAAGATAATGATGCGATTTTGATGTTCGACTCCGCTTACGAAGCTTTCATCAGTACAGAAGACACTGTAAAATCCATCTATGAAATCGAAGGCGCTCGCGAAGTAGCTATCGAGTTCCGTTCCTTCTCCAAAACTGCTGGTTTCACAGGTACACGTTGTGCTTATGCTGTAGTGCCTAAGGAAGTAACCGGCAAAACTAAATCCGGTGAACGCCAACCACTAAACCCTATGTGGAATCGTCGCCAATGCACTAAATTCAACGGTGTACCTTACATCATCCAACGCGGTGCTGAAGCAGTATACACAAAAGAAGGCCGTGAGCAAACTCGTGCTAACATTGCATACTACAAAGAAAATGCTCGCATCATCAAAGAAGGTCTTGAATCCATTGGCCTTACTGTATATGGTGGCGTAGATGCTCCATACATTTGGCTTAAAACACCTGGTAACATGACTAGCTGGGAATTATTCGACATCTTGCTCGAACAAGTTCAAATCGTATCTACACCAGGCTCTGGCTTTGGTCCTCATGGCGAAGGATACCTACGTTTAACAGCTTTTGGTAGCCGTGAAAATACAATTCGTGCCGTTGAAAGAATTAAAACATTAAAATTCTAATAATAAAAGGATGTGTCCTCATAAAATTAAACTGCACTCCAAAAATTAGACTCAATTTTTGGGGTGCAGTTCAATTCAGACACATCCTTTTATTATGTTTCTATATTATACAACTTTATTCTATATTACTCTATTCTAAAATTAACAAGTTCATCTTCCAACTTTTTCATTTTGAAAAATTTATCCTTAATATAATTTACTACTTTCTTTTGGTCTTCATAAGACTTATCTTCAATCTGAATTTTGATAAACTCTTTCTGAGATAAACTTTGTCTGATTGTACCATATGCCCGCTCTGCTATATCCTCTAAAACCTCAGGATTATGCCTTAACTGTAAATATATATATTCTGGAATATACTTTCCTCTAAGATCTTCTTTTACTTTAAATACAGGGTAAGCAGATGTAACTGCTACGGGATTATCGGATAGACAAATTCCAAAAGAACCTATATTAGCTCGAGCTGGATTAAAACTAATATTGTGTTTTCTTACTACATTATAGTTTGAATTATCTTCTGAGGTTACCGATATAAAATTTATGCCCCATAAATCTTTTCCTAACGGCATTCCCCAAAACTCTGATTTAGTAATACTAGCCGTTGGATATTGCTCGACATTCTTCTCTTTAATCGGTTCTAAAATAGATTCTAATCTAATATACCCCTCTTTAAGAGCATCAAAATATTGTGATAATAATAAACTCTTGTTGGGATTTCTAAGAATCTTATCTCGTGGAATATAAAATAAATTATCATGGTCTAAACGAATCGAGTAATCGTTTTTTAACATTTCTTCATGCAATGCTATAAATTCATCTAAATCATTAATTCCAGGTAATGGTCTTCTGCGTGTAGTTAATGTATATCCATCATTTTTAACCTTAAAAATAAATACATCTTCTGTTTTTGCAGCACACTCACTCCCAAAAATAAGTATACTTGTTTTAGCTTCAGTATAAGGCATAAAAACTTTAGACGGCAAAGATACAATGCCTCTCAACTGTCCATTTTTAACAATTAATTCTCTTAAAGTAGACATAGAACTATCATTTAATACAGCATCTGGTACAATTATTGCAGCACGAGATTTTACACTTTCTCGTTTCAATGCCTTAAGTATATGTAAAATCGAAACAGCATTACCTTTTTTTATTATAGGGAAATATAATTGAGCTTGTTCCTCAGATACATCCATATTAAAGGGGATATTAGAGATAACCACATTATATTTACCTTCAACGGGATTGGAAAAACTATCGTGTTGAATTATATTACTATGTCCATCACCAGATAGAATCATATTCATCTTAGCTATTTTGGCAGTCTCCGAAACTTCTCCTCCCCAAATTGTTTTTTCACGAAGAGCTAATAAATTAGTATCATCTAGTAAACCAGATTCCTCCAACGTTTGATATATTCTTTCAAATGCGATAATTAACATCCCACCCGTACCACAAAATGGATCATATATTTTATCTCCAAAAGTAGGCTTAATAATATCATTCAAAAATCTTACAATATGCCGAGGAGTAAAGTATTCCCCTAAGTCATTATTAGTTTGATTATATTTTTGAATAAAATATTCAAAAGCATCTCCTTTTATATCAGTATCAATTTGCTTTAAATTTAATGTATCAAGTTTTTGAACTATTTCTTTTAATTTAATCGTATTTCTAATCTTTAAAGCAGAAAATAATGGTTGAGTCTCAGAACTATCAAACAAATTATTCAATCCAGGTATAACAGTCCCATTAATATATTCTAAAAGCATTTCCCCATCTAGATTTCTATAGGAATCCCATAAAAAAGGTTTTGCAATATTATAATGTCGCTCTTCATTTAATTCACTTAATAATTTAAGAAATAGTAAATTAGAAAACTCTGTAAATCTTGCTATACCAGCATTTATACCAGCTTCTCTAAGTTTATCATTTGCAACCTTAAAAACATTAATTAAATCTGTTTTTGATTTTATATCAACCTTACTATTAAGCTCTAACTTACGCCCATTAAATAAACGAAGTTGTGCCAATGGTAACATACCATTAACCTCTTCATTATCAATCAAAAGAACTTCCTCAGTAGGAACATAATATGCAATAAAGCGATTCGCATTATACAAAAATAGAAATCTTGCACCAAGAGCCTTAGCATAATTAAGCCCCTGTTCTTTTGCTTTTTCTAAGTTTTTATATTCGACTCTTTTTGCCTCAATAACTGCTATTGGTACTGCAATATTTTCATCTTCATATAGAATAAAATCAGGAAATGTTTGAATCCCATTAACTTTTAATTTATTTATTTCATCAATAGACCTAGGTTGCTGACGATATACTTGTCTATTTTTTACACCAACATCAACAATCCAACCACAGTTTCTTAAAATTTGTTCTAACAAATTTTCAATTTCTCGTTCCAGCATACTTTCCCCATTCAAAATTTCATATTGCAATTTAAGTTAATTATTTATTATATTGTATCTTACTATTTAAAATTATTAAATAGTAAGTGTAACCTTTACTATTGAAATTCATCACCTTACTTTCTAATCTTATAGAATAGGTTCTAAATAAATACCATTTATTAACTTAAAATAGCGAAATTTATTGACTATAAAAGACCGATTACAGTCCTTCACTAAGAATGTAGTCGGTCTTTTTATATACCCTTACATATATGAATATTTGATTCCAGTATTCCTTAACACTATAGTACTAACAAATAACATTCCCATAATTATTTGTCTCTACTATGTTTACCATCTATTAAAAATTATGGCGAATACCAGCGTCAATACGATAAGAGTTATCTACAGTAGCACCAAAGTTTTTAGTGAAAGTACCATAAACATATGTATTAGGACGTACGCTCCAAGAACCACCGAGTTCAAGGTCAAGCCATGTATCTTTTAGGTTCACTTCGCTACCTGTAGTTGGCTCACCAGTCATGCTGTACGTAGCATTCATTTTACCTGAGAACTCATGAGCTAACGCAGCTTTAAGGAATACATTACTGTTTTTACTTTCCTTGCCAATCCCTACGCCAATGCGACCAATAACAGAATTTACTGCATCAGAATCAATATGTACTGTGCTGCCTGTATTGGTACGTGCATCAAAGCTTTCACCAGACAAACGGCTGAACGTCAATTCCGCATTAGGATCGATATAAAAGCCATTGTCCTTTTTAATACGTTTACCGTATTCAACACTTAAGGACGCCCCTGTATTACGATAATCACCACTCAACGTAGTGCCTAAGGTATTGCGTACAGTGAAATCATTTTTCAAACGGTTCACTTTGCCAATTATGTCTAAATAACGGCCATCCTTAAATTGTTTAGCACCGTATACAGCTAAGCCAGCCGTCTTGCCGGAGCCAGAACCGAGAGCGTAATCATTATTGCTTGTGCCGTATAGTAAAGCTCCACCAACAGTCCAGTCACCACGCAATGTATCATAACCGACTTGCGCCATGTTGTACGTTTGATTTACATAGGCATCATCTGTAATTTTAGACTTACCACCAATGTATTTACCCCATACACCATGTTTATCAGAATTAAGACGCACATCACCGAGGCGGCGTTGTAAATCATTTGTATCTGCTTTCATTTGCATCATAGAGGCAGCCAGTGCACTCTTAGCGCCAGATACAAGTTCACTTTCACGAGTTGTTATCACAGCTTGATCCGTAACGCTAGCTTTTCCATCGATAGCGAAGCTTTCTGTACCTAGATTAGTAGAGTATGTAGGACTAATAAGGCCACCATCAACCTGTACATTTACACCTAAATTACGTTCCCCTTTATTAAAGTTAGTGTATGTTAACTTATTTGCTAATTGGTGCAATGTACCTCTAGGATTATTAATATTTGCATAACCTTTAAGGGCATCTGCAGAACTGTGCATAGTTACAGATGAGCCTTTTTCAGCATGATTGATAACTACTTGGCCTTTACCTTGTGCAGATGCAGGAGCACCCTTTTCGTAATCGATAGCTGTATGACCAGCATAGTTATTAATTGTAATAGGACGAGCGTCTACAGCTTGGATAATACCTTTGCTAGCTGCATCTTTACCACCTATGAAATATTCTACACGGCTACCAGTATATAAATAGTTTGCATTATCTGGGCGACCTTGCGTAGGATATACGCGCTCAGCACCTAACCATTCATTGCGCCAAGTAGCACCATTTTGTAAATATAATCGCAAACCACCATGGTACGGATTATTATTGCTTTCATCAAATTCGTTAAGCACACCACCTACTAATTTAGAATTGGGTGTCGTTAAACCTAATGAAATTTCAGAACCATGGTTATGAGGATTTTTCTCTATACCATAATTTTTATCTAAAAACCCTACATTACCATACATTTTCACATCATTAGTGCCTGGTTCTAAGCCATCCATACCAGTATTTACATAGACAAATCCTTCTTCAGATAATGCAGAATAGGTATCAGAGGTATTTAAAGGATATGTTTTTACATCGGCTCCACCTAATATGCGAATATATCCATCTTTATTAGCTTGCAAACCAACGCCAACAGCATCGATTTTAGCATTTCCTTTTACGGTGACTCGAGTATCATCGTTATTGCCATCACTAGTAAGTCCACCATAACCAGCATAGATACCGCTCATGTAATAATGTGCCAAATCAGGTCTGCGTTTCTCTCCACTTTCCGCCGGCGCTGGATTCGTAATTTTCACGGTTACATTCTTGTCGATAGCTACTTGTGTACCATCAAGTGCATAAATACCAGTCACATTGTTATGGTATTTTTTACCATTCACACCAAGACCAGATACATTGACAGTTAAGTCATCTGTATAATGCCTTTGTTCCCCCCACAAATTAAGACCGATGGATTTGCCATCTGTATGACTTTCCACCGTTGTAGCTGAAGCCATAGTAAAAGCACTAGCTCCTGTTAAAATTAATGCAGCAATAACAGCAGCGTTTACCTTTCTTATCATCTCTTACCTCCTATAACACTCAAACTATAAATAAAGCTAGTTCAATTGTATCTAGGCAGGGGGTATATGTGTCAATTTCTACTCATATGATTTTTTATTTTATGTGTATAACAATACGCAATGTATCGATATAGTTAAACTCAAACTGATTTTTAAATGTATGGTCATATTGATAGATATATTACTTTTACAATCTAGATCGATGAATTCTATAGAAAAATATTAAATACATTTATTTTGTGCTATAATAGTTATGTTAATTATTAAATTTATCGATTTATATAGGAGGCTAATATGAGCAAAATTCGTATTGGTATCGTTGGCTACGGCAACTTAGGTCGTGGCGTTGAAGCATCCGTAAAATTACAACCTGATATGGAGCTTGTTGGTGTATTCTCTCGTCGTAAAGGCTTAGAAACAGTTTCTGGTGTTCCTACATATACTATGGAAGATCTACCAAACTTCAAAGGTAAAATCGATGTTATGGTTCTTTGCGGTGGTTCTGCAACAGACCTTATCGAACAAACTCCAATGGTCACAAAATACTTCAACTGTATCGATTCCTTCGATACACATGCACGTATTCCTGAACATTTTGCTAATGTAGACAAAGTAGCTAAAGAAGCTAAAACTGCTACATTGATTTCTTGCGGGTGGGACCCAGGTATGTTCTCTTTACAACGTGTATATGCTGAAAGCATCTTGCCTCAAGGTAAATCTTATACATTCTGGGGCCGTGGTGTTTCCCAAGGTCACTCCGATGCTATCCGCCGTATCGACGGTGTTCTTGATGCTCGTCAATACACTGTTCCTAAAGAACAATACCTTGAATCTATCCGTAATGGTGAAACTCCAGACGTTGATGGCTACAAAGGTCACCTTCGTGAGTGCTATGTAGTGGCTGCTCCTGATGCGGACAAGGCTAAAATTGAAAACGAAATCAAAACTATGGAAAACTACTTCGTAGGTTATGAAACTGTTGTAAACTTCATTTCTCAAGAAGAACTTGATCGCGACCACAAAGGCATTCCACATGGTGGCTTCGTTCTTCGCTCTGGTGAAAGTACAGAAGGCACTCGTCACGTTATCGAGTACTCCTTGAAACTTGACTCTAACCCTGAATTCACGGGTTCTGCACTTGTTGCTTATGCACGTGGTCTTTACCGCCTTGCTAAACACGGCGGCACAGGTTGCTATACAGTATTCGACATTCCACCAGCTTGGATTTCCACACAATCTGCTGAAGAATTAAGAGCACATTCTCTATAATAGAGCGAGGCCCGCATCGACTTAATAGATGAGGGCCTTTTTCATACACATTAAAAGAGAGACCATATCAGATGGTCTCTTTTTTATCCTATTAACCTTATTTTACGTTTAATTAATACCATCGTGTTAACGGCAATTCGTTCGTAACACCTTTTGTCATCAAAATTTGATGCAAGTCCATATTACCAATGTAGAAACCTGCCGCACATCCACAAAGATACAGATCCCACATGCGTACGAATTCACTCCCCCGTTTCGCCTCTACTTGCTCACGGACGCCTTGGAAATTGTTATACCAATGCATTAAAGTCTTATAATAGTGATACCGTAAACTTTCAACATCGATGACATTCATATCATAGTCATAAGCGAGGCTGACCATTTCGCGAAGGGACGGCAAACATCCGCCCGGGAAGATATATTTACGAATCCAGGCACTTGTTTCCTTTTCAGATGGGTCACTGATGTAGTGGAGCAGGAACAACCCGCCGTCTTTAAGCATTTCCGATGCGTCCTCCATATACAGAGGAAAGTTAGGTCGCCCTACATGTTCAAGCATACCGATGCTGACAATGCGGTCAAAGGTGCGACCAGAAGCCGCTACGTCTCGATAATCTATAAGTTCAATCTCAACTTGTCCTTCAAGGCCATATTCTTTAATGCGTTCCTGTCCTTTTTTCCATTGTTCTTCGGAAAGAGTACACCCATAGCCCTTAACCCCATATTTACGAGCCGCTTCAATGAGAAGGAATCCCCATCCGCAACCGATATCAAGTAAAGTCATCCCTTCTTTTAAATATAATTTATCAAGAATATGATGTACCTTTTGATATTGCGCATCTTTGAGACTATCATTCTCATGCTTAAAATACGCACAGGAATAGCTCATGGTTTCATCGAGCCACAATTTATAGAATTCATTACCTAAATCATAATGGGAAGATACTTGTTGTTTTTGATCTTTCTTTTTAAGACCCGCATTAAAGAGCGAGCTAAGTACCTTACGATTGATAGAGTCCTTACCTACATGACCAAGGACTACACAAAGGGCTTTAAACAAATCCCCTTCAATTTCGATATCTTTACGCATATACGCTTCACCGAGGGCGAGTTCTGCGGATATTAACAAGTCCTTCTTGGGAATACCACGATTAACGATGACGGTAAACTCGGATTCTCCGTCACCGATTGTATATTCATTATCTCCAATTTTTACGGTAAAACAATGATCATTAAAGCGTTCTAAATAATGGACTAAGAAACTATCAAATAGCTTGGAAAACATACTGAACTTCCTTTCCTATTAGCTTTCACTATATAGGTTTAAAAATATATACATTAACATGATTGGATACATTCCATACCCTTATTAATTTATATACCTATAAATTATATCAATATAGTTACGGCGAATAAAAATCTATATTAATCCTATATTTTAATATGAACTTATCACATTATTTAAGTAATATATTTAACTCTATTTATATTATAGCACTTTGAAATAATCTATTTTATATTTATAGACTAACTCCATCCTATTAGTATGGTATAATATTTATTTGATAAGGTTTATAACAAACTATTACTATAAACTTTCACAAAGAACGAAATCAATTTGTTAATAAAAGGTGGTACCATGAGCACAAATTTAGAAGTAGGCATCGTAGGCCTTCCAAATGTTGGTAAAAGTACATTATTCAACGCTATTACAAAAGCAGGCGCTGAAGCTGCCAACTATCCATTCTGTACAATCGAGCCAAACGTAGGTGTCGTTGATGTTCCAGACAATCGTTTAGCTGTATTAGCTGAAATGTTTGGTTCCAAACGCATCCTCCCTGCAGCTATGCGTTTCGTAGATATTGCAGGTCTCGTTGAAGGTGCCTCTAAAGGTGAAGGCTTGGGAAATAAATTTCTTAGCCATATTCGCCAAGTAGATGCGATAGCACAAGTTATTCGTTGTTTCGATGACCCTAACATCACTCACGTAGCAGGTTCTATTGACCCAATTCGCGACATCGAAATCATTAATACTGAGCTCTGCCTTGCTGACCTTGAATCCGTAGAAAAACGAAAACAACGCATCGAAAAAATCGCAAAATCTGGCGATAAAGATGCTCGTGCTGAACTGCCATTATTAGAACGCATCATCGAAGGTTTAGGTGAAGCAAAACCCGTTCGTGCACAAGGTCTTGATGAAGACGAATTAGAAATGATCAAAGAGTTGACATTGCTTACAGCTAAACCATCTCTTTATGTAGCCAATATTTCCGAAGATGAAGTATCTGATTATTCTGCCAACGAATATGTAAAACGCGTAGAGGAATATGCGAAAAACGAAGGCGCTGGTATCGTTGTTGTGTCCGCACGTATCGAGTCCGAAATTGCAGAGTTATCCGAAGAAGAATCCGCTGCATTCCTTGAAGATCTTGGCCTTGAAGAGTCTGGCTTAACTAAACTTATCAAAGCAAGTTATGCACTTTTAGGTCTTATCAATTACTTCACAGCTGGTGAAATGGAAGCTCGTGCTTGGACAATCGTAAATGGCACCAAAGCACCTCAAGCTGCTGGTAAAATTCACTCGGATATTGAAAAAGGCTTTATCCGCGCTGAAATTGTCTCCTTTGATGATCTACAAGCTTGCGGTAGCCAAAACGCGGCTAAAGAAAAAGGCCTTGTACGCCTTGAAGGCAAAGACTACGTTATGAAAGACGGCGATGTAACCCATTTCCGCTTCAATGTATAAACAAACTTATATAACAAAAACCAGTAAATCTCAGGATTTACTGGTTTTTTATTACTAATTATAACCTTTATATAATATTATTTATCGTCTTTATGAAGAACATTTTTGACGCCACTAATCGCACCATCTACAGCATCTTTAACATCTTCAGCTGCTTTTTTGAAATCTTCAGCAACATCATGTGCAGCGTCTTTAACTTTTGCAGCTGTATTTTCTACAGCACCTTCTGCTTCCAATTCTTTGTCACCAGTTAATTTACCGGCATTTTCTTTTAATGCACCTTTAGCTTGATTTAATTTATCTTCTAATGCCATAATTATGAATCCTTTCATATGAAATCATTTTTAGTTATGTTAGCTATATATGTTAGCTATACTTTTAAAAATAGATTACTATCCCTTTTTCCCGAAGAAAAACGAAACAACAGCAACAACAATTACAGCGCCAAGAACAGAAGGAATTAATGCCATGCCAGCTAAGCTAGGACCCCATGTGCCAAATATTGCTTGACCCACGGACGAACCAACTAAACCAGCAACAACATTGGCAATAACGCCCATTGCTCCACCTTTGTTAGTGATGGCTCCCGCAAGAAAACCGATAAAACCACCAACAATAATTGACCATAACATACGATCACTCCTTCCTATTTAATCAATATATTTATAATATCCTACCAAATTATACGGGCTTTATAAATATAATAAATAATGTGTATATTTATAATATACCATTCATTTCTAAAGATTAGATGAAGAAATTCGATATGGTTATAAAAGTCGCAATCGATTAAACTACTGTAACAATTTCATCCATTGTGCGACGTGTTTTATTGCGATGCGGTTCTTCATCGCGATAACCAAAAGCAGCCATAACGGCAATACCAAAATGTTTTGTATCAAAGAGCCCTAGTTCATCACCTAAAAAAGCTGTCATCTTATCTTGATTAAAGCCTTCCAATGCACAGGAATCAAGACCTTCATAAGCAGCCATAGTCATCATGTTAGCCATTACAATATACGCTTGCTTAGAAGACCAATCAAAGGCAGCACGATCAGACTCAAATGTTTTATAGTCTTCAGTTGTGAACTGAGCATATTTTTCTTTATAAATAGCATCGACTTCAGCAGGTAATTGTTTCACCTCTTCTTGAATGTAGCGTACATAAGGGGAATCAAATTCCAAATCCACCTTTTTACGTGTTAAAAACACTACGAAATGACTCGCTTCAAGACCAGCTTGAATCCCCCAACCATAAGCTTTCATCTTTTCACGGATTTCAGGATTTTGAATAACTAATAATTGGTAAGCTTCAAAACCTAAGGAGGTTGGAGACAAGCGCGCCGCCGTTAAAATACCTTGCCAATCTTCATCAGAAATCTTTTCAGCGCTATCAAATTTCTTACATGCATAGCGATATGTCATAGCATATTCTAAATCTTTACGATCAAATTTAGGGGCTGTTAATTTTACATTTTCTATTTCATATTTACTCATATATACCTCCATAATTAATATCTGTAATTGATAAAATATATCATGTTTCTATAGTACCACACTCATCGTTCAAGTTATATGAAGATGGACACTAAAGTAAAAAAAGCCTAGACAACGTCTAGACTTTATACGGTACGGCTAGCTCTCCTTTTTCATACCAAAAGAAGCCAGACATACTAATTTTATGTTCTTTTAAAATGGTCTTTACTTGATCCACTATACTTGAGTCTATTGCAATAGATAAACCGCACATATCGTAAAGTTCTGGGGGTGTGGCCATCAACTGATGAGGCACATCTAACTCGGTTAATACTTTATCCGCTTTATCACCAAAATAATAGGATGTAAAAACGACAAGTAATTTTTTATTTTCCAATGCCTCACCTCCTACCAAAGTAGATACGATTAAATGTCTTTCATCTCAATGATTCATTCTAGAAATAAGAAATCTACTTTAAATCAGTAGCTCTAAATCGATATATCAAAATAAAATACTAATATTATAGCTTAACAATATTATCTCCAAGGATTGCATCTGTAATAGCGTACATATTAGTAATACTGCCTACGCCCAGCTTATCTTTTACACCGAAATAATCAAGACAAATGCCGCATGCTGCAATTTCTACACCAAGCTCAGCTAATTTCTTGATATTTTCCAAATGAACCGAATCATTGACTACCATCTTAACACTGCTATTGATGAAATAAATCTTAGAAGGCTTTACGTCAGCTTCAAGCATACATACCCAGAAGGTTTTCATCAAATTTCGGCCAAGCTCTTCACTACCTTCACCAAGATAATCCTTCGTCATCAAAATGACGCGATTTCCATAGTTCATAGGTTCACAACTTACTTCCGTTACCGAATTTGCATTTGGTGTCATAGTAAGATAAAAATCCTTGCCATCTTGGCGAATACCTACACCATAACCACGAGACTTACCAAACTTCTCTACATTATCGCGGCTCACTTCATTATCTACAATTGTAATAATAACAGCATTTGGATTCGCATCACTTACCTTCTTAGTTTCAATAACAGGTTTTGGACACAAGCTACCGCGCACATCTACCGTTAATTCCTTTGTATTGCTCATCATACACCTCTATATACATTATATAATTTGTGAAAGTATCAGCTATCAGCTATCAGCTATCAGCTATCAGCTATCAGCTATCAGCTATCAGCTATCAGCTATCAGCTATCAGCTATCAGCTATCAGCTATCAGCT
>NZ_JAWEKP010000012.1:0-24100 GCF_032470285.1 Veillonella sp.
AAGCTTCCATCGCTCTTCGTTCGACTTGCATGTGTTAAGCACGCCGCCAGCGTTCGTCCTGAGCCAGGATCAAACTCTCCAAGATATCTTGAAGCTATTCGAATAGCTCATTATTTGTTGTCGTTACTTTTAAGTAACTTTGAATTATGGATGGTTTTGACTATGTCAAAACCCGCACTCTGGCATATGTTCAATCGTTATGATTGATTACCTATCATTGTTCAGTTTTCAAAGATCTGTGCCCCTTCATATGGGGTACTTGAATATAATAACATTTCCATATACTCATGTCAACAAAATTTGGACAAATTTTACTACAAATTTCAGAAAATTTTTACCATTATTTTTGCACACTTTCACAGCCTAATTTTACAGATTCGAAACTTGAGTTATATCACTCTTTTAGACATATCATATAAGGAGAATTTAAAATAAAAAGAAGCCGCAACAAGAATACATATTGCATTCTGTTGCGGCTTCTTGCCTATATAACAGTGTACTTATAGAATCCCTTATTTGCGTCTCAACACTGCATATTAAAAACTTTTATATATAAGGTATTACATCTGCATACCCTATACAACAAAAGTTATACATATAAAGATTTAATTATATATGTAATAGATAATTAGTTATCTGTCTGAATCGCTTCACGAAGGTTAATTTCGTGCATGTCCCCAACAGAAGGTTCTTCTGCAGACATATTCTTCACAGTTTGTTTTGTAGCAAACCAAACTGCTTCGTTCATGTAATAACGCAATTCTTCATTAGATACATGTTCTTGATCTTGAGCCATGATATCAAGCATAGCATCTTCCAATGCTTGTGCTTCTTCATCAGTCAAAGGACCGCCAACGGCCTTTTGTTTTTGAAGCAATTCATTCATGCGATCAACCATGCTGCGCAATACATTGTAACCATAGCTATTTGTGTAACCTTGGTCCTTATCATATTTAGGGAATGTGTAATAGCTATACTCGTTTTTATTACGGTTTTCACCATTCCAGTTCAATGCAGTTTCTTGGCCATGTACATAACCTAAAGAATGTTTACGGAAATAATCAGCATAATTATGCTTATCTTTAGAATGTAACCATTTAGATTCTTCTTTAGTTAACGCTTGATGATTATTCTTTTTGCTTTCAGCTAAAGCAATATGTTTTTCCGCATTTTCCCATGCTTTCACAAATTCATGGATACTTTGCACCGCCTGAGGGCTAGCCACAGGAACCAATACAACAGAACCTGTTGTAGGCGCTTTAGCCGGATTTGGTAAAAGCAATGGATCATCAAATGTAGCAGATGCCGCATTAACATGGAATACGCCACTGCCGAATAATACTGCCGCTGTGAAAGCAAGCAAAGTGGATTTTTTCATTATATATTCCTCTTTTCTATCAACGAATTAAATCGGGTGGGAGGACTCCCAGAAGGGAATCCTCAACCCGTAATGTTCAGTATGAACGTATTATAAACCTAGTCTTGCCATCATTGCAGCAATATTAGCTTTCATTTGTTCATTTTCAGCTTTCAAATCAGCTACTTCACCTTTTAATCCTTGATTTTCAGCTTTCATTGCAGCAAGTTCACGTTGCATTGCATATGTAGAACTGATAGGTCCTTTACGATAACGATCTGCAGTTTCTGCTTCGCCGTCTCTGTTACCTACTTTCCAAGTTACACCAGCATTTGCCATCATATGGCTATTGCTGCCTGCCCAAGCAACACCAGCATGTAACATCATGGATTCATTTTTGTAATGAGCCACGCCTAATGCCAATGCGGAGTCGCCACGGTAGTTACCATAACCTGCCATAATTTGAGTAGGTTCGTAAGGGTCATAAGCCATAGGTTTCAATGCGGACAACGCGGAGGACATAGCACCAACTTGACGAACTTCGTTTACAACATTATTCATGCTGTTTGCAACACGATTAAGTTGGGAACCATTAACAGCATCAGTAGAAGTGGAGCTAATTTCGCCTGGTGCCACGTTAGTAATCTTATTACCACCGTTGTTCAAACCAGAGCTTGTTAAGGATACGCTGCCACCACCATTATTTTTGATTGTGATACCGTTACCGTTTGTCACAGTTGTATGACCGGAGTTATCCATAGTTGTAATGGAGTTGATACCAGTAATATCTTTTGCCAAACGAACATTCAAGCTGCCGTTGTTGTCAGAGATAACACCGATATTGTTTGCAGTGGAAAGTTTGCTTTCATCAGTAACGCCACCTTTAACAGTCACTTTTTGACCTAGGTCACGATGGAATTCGCCTCTATCACCTGCAAAGTCCAAGCCCGCTTTCTTAAGGCCATCGATACCTTTCTTCAAGTCGCCGATGTTAGCGCCATTTGTTAAGCTGCTGCTATTATCAGCGATATTGTTGATATCTTCGCCTTCGCCATAACCGCTTGCCATGTTAACAACTTTATTGCCACCATTGTTCAAGCCGTCCTTAGTCAATGTTACTGCACCAGTACCATCTTTAGGGGAACCTTGACCTGCTGGAGGAGTAGTAATTGCAACACCGTTGCTGCTAACAGTAGTAGTTACTTTTTCACTACCCATGCCGGATGTAACAACCATGCCATCTGCAGTTGTTCTTGTGCTCTTGTCCTTTTTATCAGTAGTTACAACACCGTCAACAGTCAACTCAGTGGACTTAGTTGGATTATCTACAAGTACACCTTTAGCTGTTGTCTGAGTCATATTCTTTTGACCATCAGTAATTTGTACATTACCTGCAGTAAGAGCCGTCTTATTACCTAATGTATCAGTGCTTGTAACACCTCTACCGTTTGTTACAGTAGAGTGTTGTTGATCATCTGTAGTTGTAGTTACACTGCGTAAGTTCAAATCTTTTTTGATATCTACAGTGTATGTTTTAGACTTATCTGCATTAACTGTAGTTTCTACAGTTGTATTGCCACTATCGCCAGCTTTCACTGTCGTAGTTGCTGCAGCCATGCTGCTCTTCAACTGTTGAACGTTAACTGCATCTGTATCATTTACACCAGCTGCCACGTTAGTAATCTTTTGATTATTTGCGTTTAAGCCTTCGTTAGAAATGTATGTTTTACCGCCTACAGATACGCCCTTATCATCAAGAACAACTTGTTTGTTTGGATCGGAACCAACAGTTACGGAATCAAGACCTTTAAGGTTCTTAGCGAGTTTAACGTTCAAGTTGCCGTTTTCATTAACTACGCCGATATTACCGTTTGAAAGTTTGGATTTATCAGCTTCACCACCAGTAACATTCAATGTATCGCCAAGATCTTTATGAATTTTATCTCCGGAGTCACCTTTGAAGTTCAAGCCTTTCTTAGTCAAGTTTTCAGTGTTCTTATCAATTTTGTTGTCTACAACTTTTAATTGATCTTCTGTTGCAGCCTGACCGTTAGTGATCTTATTAGGATCCCAAGTTCTGTTAGTCAAATCGTTAACAGTACCGGAACCACCATTGATAGTCACCTTACCGGAGTTGATAGTACCGTTTGTACCATTGATATTTACAGCATTAGAACCTTCGCCGGCTCTAATGATACCTGTTGTACCATCGAAATGAACTGATGTGCTACCGGAGCCCAATGTTACTGTGTCTTTCAAGCCCACTGTGAAAGTCTTAGCGTTTGTAATCTTATCAAGTTCTTGCTCAACATTGATATTCTTACCGGCTTTTACCTTAGTATCGGACGCAGCTTTTACTTCATTCAATTGTTTAAGGTTGACAGCATCACTATCTTCTGTACCAGCTTTAACATTTTTGATTTGTGTATTGTTTGCATTGAAACCATTGTTTGTAACAAATGTATTACCACCAATTGTCAAGCCATTGTTGTTGATTGTTGTTTGACCAGTTGTTACGCTGTTCAAGCCTGTTAAATCTTTTGCAAGTTTAACATTCAACTTACCGTTTTCGGATACCACACCGATATTGTTGTCAGACAATTTAGCTTTATCAGTAATGCCACCTACAACATCCAATGTTTGACCAAGATCTTTATGGATTACTTCGCCAGAATCAGCTTGGAAGTTCAAGCCTTTCTTAGTCAAGTTTTCAGTGTTCTTATCAATTTTGTTATCTACAACTTTCAATTGATCTTCTGTTGCAGCTTGACCGCTTGTGATATGTGCAGGATCCCAAGTAATGTTAGTCAAGTTGTTTACAGTGCCGTTCGCACCGTTAACTAGAACTTTACCTGCATTGATGTTACCTGTTACGCCATCAATTGCTACTTTACCAGCATTAATTGTGCTGTTTACGCCATTGATAGTTACTGCATTAGTGCCGTCGCCAGCTTTTACGATACCTTTTGTACCGTCGATGTTAACTGCTGTGTTACCGGAACCTAATGTTACAGTATCTTTCAATGCAACTGTGTAAGTTTTAGCTTTTGTAGTTGGATCTACAGCTTCATCAACGTCGATGTTTTTGCTACCTTCTACTTTTGTATTAGATGCAGCTTTTACATCGTTCAATTGTTTAACGTTAACAGCATCATTATCTTCTACACCAGCAGTTACGTTTTTGATTTGCGTATTGTTAGCGTTGAAACCATTTGCTGTAACGAATTGTTTGTTGTTGATTGTCAAGCCATCGTTGTTGATAGTTGTTTGACCAGTTGTTACGCTGTTCAAGTTTGTTAAGTCTTTTGCAAGTTTAACATTCAACTTACCGTTTTCGGATACAACACCGATATTGCCATCAGACAATTTAGCTTTATCAGAAATGCCACCTACAACATCCAATGTTTGACCAAGGTCTTTATGAATTAATTCGCCAGAGTCAGCTTGGAAGTTCAAGCCTTTCTTAGTCAAGTCAGTGCTGTTGTCAGTGATTTTCTTATCAACAATTTTCAATTGGTCTTCTGTTGCAGCTTGACCACTTGTGATGTTTGCAGGATCCCAAGTTCTGTTAGTCAAGTTGTTTACAGTACCGTTTGCACCGTTAACTAGAACTTTACCAGCATTAATGTTACCTGTTACACCATCGATTGCTACTTTGCCAGCATTAATTGTGCTGTTTACACCGTTGATAGTTACCGCATTAGTGCCATCGCCAGCTTTTACGATACCTTTTGTACCGTCGATGTTAACAGCTGTGTTACCGGAACCTAATGTTACAGTGTCTTTCAATGCCACTGTGTAAGTTTTAGCTTTTGTTACATTATCTACAGTTTCATCAACATTGATGTTTTTGCTACCTTCTACTTTTGTATTAGATGCAGCTTTTACATCGTTCAATTGTTTAACATTTACAGCATCGTTGTCTTCTACACCAGCAGTTACATTTTTGATTTGTGTATTGTTAGCATTGAAGCCATTTGCTGTAACGAATTGTTTGTTGTTAATTGCCAAACCATCGTTGTTGATAGTTGTTTGACCAGTTGTTACGCTGTTCAAGCCTGTTAAATCTTTTGCAAGTTTAACATTCAACTTACCGTTTTCGGATACAACGCCGATGTTGTTATCAGACAATTTAGCTTTATCAGAAATGCCACCCACAACATCCAATGTTTGACCAAGATCTTTATGGATTAATTCGCCAGAATCAGCTTGGAAGTTCAAGCCTTTCTTCGTCAAGTCAGTGCTATTGTCAGTGATTTTCTTATCAACAATTTTCAATTGGTCTTCTGTTGCAGCTTGACCACTTGTGAAGTTTTTGCCATCCCAAGTGATGTTTGTCAAGTTATTTACAGTACCAGCAGTACCGTTGACAGTCACTTTACCGGAGTTGATAGTGCCGTTTGTACCATTGATAGTCACAGCATTAGCACCGTCACCAGCTTTTATGATACCTGTAGTACCGTTGATGTTGATTGCATTATTGCCGGAGCCTAAAGTTACATTGTCTTTCAACGCTACTTTGTAAGTTTTAGCTTGTGTATTAGGATCTACTGTGGAGTTAACATTGATGTTTTCGCTACCTTCAACTGTAGTGTTGGATGCATTTTTAACTTCATTCAATTGATTCAAGTTAACTGCATCATTGCCATCAGTACCAGCTTTTACGTTTTTGATTTGTGTATTGTTAGCATCAAAACCGTTAGCTGTAACAAATTTCTTACCACCAATTGTTAAACCTTCGTTATTAATTGTTGTAGCACCAGTTGTTACGCTTGTTAAGCCAGTCAACTCTTTAGCGAGTTTAACATTTAACTTACCGTTTTCAGATACTACACCGATGTTATTGTCGGACAATTTAGCTTTATCGGAAGTACCACCTATAACGTCTAATGTTTCGCCAAGATCTTTATGAATGCTTGTAGCGTCATCGCCTTTGAAGTTCAAGCCCTTCTTAGTCAAGTTGCTACCATTATCAGTAATTTTCTTATCAACAACTTTCAATTGGTCTTCTGTTGCAGCTTGGCCGCTTGTGATGTTATTAGCATCCCAAGTGATATTTGTTAAGTTGTTTACAGTACCTTTAGCACCGTTAACAAGAACTTTACCGGAATTGATATTGCCTGTTACACCGTCAATCGCTACGTTACCAGCATTAATTGTGCTGTTTGTACCGTTGATAGTCACAGCATTATTGCCTTCGCCGGCTTTCACAATACCTTTTGTACCGTCGATGTTAACAGCTGTATTGCCGGAACCCAATGTTACTGTGTCTTGTAAGCCAACTGTATAAGTCTTAGCTTTAGTAAGTGGATCTTCAGAATCAGTTACATTGATGTTTTTGCCTGCTTTTACAACAGTTTTAGCTGCCGCTGCGTTGTTGGATACTTCTTTCAACTGTTTAAGGTTAACTGCATGGTTATCCTCAGTACCAGCTTTCACGTTTGTGATTTGAGTATCGTTAGCATTGAAGCCATTACTTGTAACAAATGTGTTGCCACCGATTGTCAAACCATTGTTGTTAATAGTTGTAGCACCAGTTGTTACGCTGTTCAAGCCTGTCAAATCTTTAGCAAGTTTAACATTCAATACGCCGTTGTTATTTACTACACCGATATTATTTTCTGAAAGTTTAGATGCATCAGCTTGACCGCCAGAGATTTTCAAAGTTTGACCAAGGTCTTTATGAATTGCAGTACCTGCATCACCTTGGAAGTTCAAGCCTTTTTCTACGATTTCAGTTTTTGTAGTATCAATTTTATTATCTACTACTTTCAATTGATCTTCTGTAGCAGCTTGACCATTAGTAATAGCTTTAGGGTTCCAAGTTCTGTTAGTCAATTCGTTAACAGTACCTGTAGTACCATTGATAGTTACTTTACCGGAGTTGATAGTACCATTTGTGCCATTGATAGTCACCGCATTATCGCCAGTGCCAGCTTTCACGATACCTGTTGTACCGTTAATGTTAATAGCTGTATTACCTGTGCCTAATGTTACTTCATCTTTCAAGCCTACAGTATATGTTTTAGCTTTAGTTACATTGTCGATGCTTTCATCAACTTTAATGTTTTTACCTTCAGCTACCTTCGTATTAGCTGCAGATGCACTGTTGGATACTTCTTTCAATTGTGCCAAGTTTACTGCATCGCTGTCGATTGTACCACGAGCAACGTTAGTAATCTTGTTACCACCATTATCCAAGCCAGTTTTAGTAAGGGATACAGATGCATTATTTGTAGCACCGTTGCTGATAGTTACGCCGTTAGAAGTAACTTTTGTATCGCCTACATTTACGCTATTCAAACCTTTAAGGTCTTTAGCCAAACGAACTTTCAAGTCATTAGAGCCATCAGATACAACACCGATGTTATCTTCAGCAGTCAATTTGGATGCTTCTGTAATGCCACCTTTAACGTTTACTTGTTCACCAAGTTTTTTATTGATTACGTTACCGGAGTCAGCACCGAATTTCATGCCTTTATTGATCAATTCTTCTTTAGTTTTGAACAATTGGCTGCCATTGATAGCATCTTTAGATGTAGATGTTACAGCACCGTCTTTTACATTTGTAATTGTAGTGCCGTCAGCGCCTTCCAATGTTACCTTAGTTTTATCAACAACACCGTTATTGATGTCATATTTAACTGCACGATCAGTCAATTTATCTACGGAAGATTTGGATGCAATGTTATTGATTGTAACTTGCTCTTTAACGCCTGCATGGTTTTTATCCTCTACAGTCAAAGATACTTCACCATTGTCGTTTACCTTGTAGGAGCCGTCAGCGCTGGAGTTTCTTACAAGACGATAGTCAGTTGCACTGCTACCTTGTTGAGTAATTTGTTCGCTAACTTTTTTCAACTGATCTTCAGTCGCTGCACGACCGGATACGATAGATGTGGAATCCCAACTCTTATTGCTCAAGTTAGTTACATAATTACCAGTTTCGCTTGCATGTTTCGTATTTTGAACAGTTTGAGCACCCATTACAACAGCGCCAGCAGTCACTCTGCCTGCAGTACCGTCAAGAACTACTTGATTGTTACCACTACCCAATGTCACTTTGTTGTTCAAACGAAGATCATATTTAGCACCTTCAGTGCTTGTAGCAGGAGTAGTTGTCAATTTGAGGTTATCATCGGAAACAGTTACTTTTGAATGTTTACCTGCTTCGATTTTCACATCATGTAATTGGCTACCATTTACAGCATCTGTAGAAGTAGAGGATACTTCGCCGGCTTTCAAGTTAGTAATTGTTGTGCCACCTTGGCCTTCCAAAGTAACCTTGTTTTTATTAACAGTAGTACCGTTAAGATCATATTTAACAGCACGTTCTGTCAATTTATCCAATTCAGTTTTGGATGCGATATTGTTGATTGTTACCGTATTAGCAGGGTTGTTAGGATGAGCTTCATCTTTAACTTTTAAATCAACTTTATTGTTTTCTACAGAGTAAGAACCATCTGCAGAATTTGTATTGTTGATCAAGCGGTAATCTGTTTTAGCTGCATTAGTAGTCTTGATTTCATCAGACACTTTTTTCAACTGATCTTCAGTTGCTGCACGACCAGATGTGATTGTAGGGTTTTGAACATTCCATTCTTTATTGTCCAAACCAGTTACATAGTTTTTATTGTCGCTATGTTTACCTACACGAACAGAACCTGCAGTTACGCTGTTCAAACCTGTTAGGTCTTTCGCCAACTTAACATTAAGGTTACCGTCTTTAGCTACAACACCGATGTTATTGTCAGATAAAGCACCTGTAGCACCACCAGTAATACCTAAAGTATCGCCAAGTTGTTTGTTGATTTTAACATTGTTATCGCCTTGGAAGCTTAAGCCTTTAGCGATTTTGTTAGTGTTATTTGTAATATTAGTAGTATTGATATCTTGTTGCTCTTTAGAAGCAAGGTTCGTCAACTTAACTTGTTTAGGGTTCGAACCATCAGCATCAGCAACAGTCAATGTCATGCTACCGTCAGCAGCTACTTTATATTCGCCGTTGCTACCAGGTGCAGGATTTGCAATCAAACGGTAGTCAGTTTTGGAAAGACCGTTAGAGATTTTAGAGATATCAACATCGAATGTTTGATTGTCATTACGTGTCAATGTCAATCTCTTACCGTCATTGGATACTGTACCGGATGTAACATACGTATTTTTCAAACCTGTTACTTCAGCAGTCAAACCATTTGTACCGGTCATGTTAATTTTGCCGTTACCGTTTGCTTCATACGTAGCAGCACCACGTTGTAAGTATTTATCGTATTTTGCAGCAATACGAGAAATGTCGCCGATATTAGCACCATTAGAATCGATATCGCCACCGGATTTTACATTGGTGATTTGATTACCACCGGCATTGATACCTCTTGTACTCATGGATACGTTACCTGTTGTAACAGAGTTGAAGTTTGCATCATCAACTGTTGCAACTGTAACATTGTCTCCGGCGCCTTCTAATTTAATATTTTTACCAGCGTTAAAATTTACTGTACGGTTTGGAGCTTTTACGTCTTTAACCTTTTGGCCATTAACTTGAAGTTCCCAACCTTGGTTTACGGATTGAATTGCTTCATGAACAGTGTTTTTACCTGTATCACCAATATTAGTCATGGTGATAGAGCCGTTTTGGTCAACCTTAGCATTACCGCCTAAGATATTCTTAGTGCTTTTAGCTACATTACCTACTGCATTAGCAACACCATATAATTGGCTGCCATTAATAGCATCTGTAGATTGTGCATTCACACGACCAGCTGCTACGTTAGTAATTGTACGTTTTGTAGAAGTATTACCTACGCTAACTGTGGAATCAGCAGTATCACCAGCATAGTTATATTTCAAACCATTAATTGTTTCACTAGCTGTGCTTACAGGGGCAGCTGTTGCAGAATTAGCACCTAATGCAACGCCACGAAGGTCATTTACTTTTGCTTTGCTGCCGAGAGCTAAGCCTTCGTTCGCTTGTACACTTGCTTCGCTACCAATTGCTACCGCATCAGTTACTTCTTTTTTCGCTTTAAGTTGAGTGATTAATTGATCGTTATCTTTATAAACGCTACTATCACGTACACGTTCTAATGTACCAGCTTGAGCGCTTACGCCCAATGCGATGGAGCGGGAACCAGTTGCTTGTGCATCATCACCGATAGCCACAACATTTTTCTTGTCCCCATCTTGAGTGCTCAAAGCACTAGCTTCACGGCCCATAGCAATAGAGCCATAACCTTCAGAATGAGCATTGTTACCGATAGCTGTGGAACGTTCACCTAATGCCCATGCTGCATTACCTGCAGCCACAGAAGATCCGCCCAATGCATAAGTATCGTTACCAAGAGCCACACCGGAACCGCCATGAGCACGTGCGGAGTTACCTACAGCAACGGAGTTATTTACTTTATAATTTGGGTCATTTTTAATACCGGATTCAGCATTGTTACCAATAGCAATGCCGTCTTTCGCACGAGTTTGCGCATTGTTACCAAGAGCAACCGCATTATCACGATAATGTGCTGCACCGTTACCGATAGCTACACCTTGAATGCCTTGAGATGTAGCACGATTACCGATGGCTACGCCTCTTGCATAAGCTTCACCTTTATAATTTGAGCCAGAAGCAACATTAGCACCTGTACCCATAGCAACACTATCTTCAGTATTTGATTTAGCACCTTGACCGATAGCAATAGAACGAGCTGCATTAGCTTGGGTATTAGTAGTTCCGTCATATGCTGTATACGGTGTGCCTTTATCATCATATTTAGGAGTTGGATTTGCAGAACCGATAGCAATGGATTGATCACCTGTTGCTAATGCGGAATGACCCATAGCCAAGCTGGCTTTACCTTGTGCAGATGCTGCTGTACCAATAGCCGCCGCATATTGTTCGCCTGCATAGGCTTGACGCATCATAGCCAAAGAGTTAAAACCCTTTGCCTTTGAAGCCGAACCGACAGCAATAGCACCGATTTGTTCAGATTGAGCATAATGGCCTAAACCGATACCCAACGCACGAGATTGGGAATAGTCACCGATAGAAATACCGGATACGGAGCCATCATTAGCACGTGCATTCGCATTGTTACCGATTTGGATGCCGAATACCTTATTATTGGTATATAAATATCCTCCTCCTGGATTCCCTGGTGTTTTGTAATCATACATCTGAATATAAGGAGAATTTTGACCAGGATATAAATACGTAAACCCGCCATCATTATGTCCTTCACCAGGAGCCAAAGAAAGGCCTCTGTTAGGTGCCGCATCAACACCCGAAATTAACCCACTACCGCAGGTCAAAACCATAGCCGCCAAGCCAACTTTTACCGAAGCTTTAGCGGAATTACTAACAAAGCTTTTGGAGCCACGAGTATGGCTTTTTGCAATTTCAGATACAACGACATATGCGCCCCGTACCTGACTCCAAATTACCCTATAAATACGATTCATTTAGTAGTACCTACCTTTCACACAGTTTTATAAGGGATTCTAAAACCAACACTAAAACACTAAAAATAATAAAATTTTCATCAAAAATTTAATTACTATACATATAAAATATCAGATTAGTTTATGAATGTAAATATATTTTTTTCACATTTCGCTCATTTATTTTCAGAACTTTAAACTTCTTTTAAAAATTGATTTTCTTACTCATTTAGATATATTTTCAATCATAAAAACCCTTACAACAATGGGCCAAACAACACTTATAATCTAAAACTAATGATTTTATAGTAAATTAATCATATTTATAATTTTCGATTAAAATTATATGTTCTGTATTATACACTATTATGAAAGATTTGTGAAGTCAAATACAAAAAAAGAACGAAAGTCTTTTCACAATAGACTTTCGTTCTTTCATTTATATACCATATAGGGTTAACATCATCTAATCTTCATGAGTATTTTCTGGTACATCAACAGTTTTTTATCACATGAATATAAAATGAAATTTATATGATTTACATACCTAAACGACTCATAATAAGCGCTAATTGTCGTTTAGTTTCTTCGTTATCTTTCTGTAGACGAAGGTTGTCTTCTTTCAATGCCGCATAGTCTGCAGTTAATTTTTCATCCTGCGCTTTCATGCGTGCATTTTCAGCTTTCAAAGCAGTCATTTCATCCTGCATTACGTACATAGAGCTGATAGGTCCGCCCTTGTAGCGTTCAGGAATAGCCTTCTTCTCATCAGAAGAACCGAATTTACGAGTTACACCGGCATTCACCATATTATGACGGCTACCAACAGATACGCCTGCATGGAACATAGTGTCTTCCGATGTGTAGTGAGCAACACCTAAAGCTGCTGCAGTTTCACCTCTGTAATTACCAATACCAGCCATCACTTGAGTTGGTTCTAACGGATCATATTGAATCGGTTTCAACGCAGACATAGCCGCCGCATGAGCACCTACACGTTGCGTTTCGCCCGCCACAGAATTAATAGCATTGGCCATGCCCTCCGTAACACCCTTCAATTGATTTACGTTAACCGCATCCGTGCCGTTTACACCAGGACCTACATTGCTAATTGTTTTACCACCGTTATTCAATCCATCTTTAGTAAGACTTACAGTGTTACCGCTAACAGGAGTAATGGTTATGCCACTGCCGTTCACAACCGTAGAGTTACCTGCGGTATCCTTAGTCGTCACAGACTCAAGACCTTTCAAATCTTTTGCCATACGAACCTTGAGATTAGTTCCATCAGATACGACGCCTAAATTATCTTCGGACGTCAACTTACCAGCATCAGTAATGCCACCGACTACGTTTACCTGTTCGTTAAGCTTTTTGTTAATCACATTACCGGAATCGCCACCGTATTTCATACCATCGTCTTTGGTTGCCACTTGATGTGTCTTGCCCTGTTCATCTTGGTACTTAATACGAGTAATAGCATTACCGCCTAGATCAGAATCGCCCTTATCAGCAATCATATCTGCATTGCGACCATCTTTTCCGGTTAAACCGATGTGGCCAATACCGTCTTTGCCGGACATAGATACAGCATCTTTACCGTCTTTACTTGTAATAGCTACTTTACCGTCTGTACCATTCGCAGCGTCTGGACCTGTAATGGAAACGCCATCTTGACCGTTTTTGCCAACTTTCACCTTATCAGTCGTTACCGTATCGGCAGTGACCGTTTTGGTAGTAACGCTATCGGTCTTAAGATTCTTAGCCATTTTAATAGTAACATTACCATTTTCGGCTACTGTTTTGATATTTTCACCGGAATAATCACTATCAGCCCCTTGACCTTCACCTTTGATGGTAACTTTTTGACCTAAATCACGGTGAAAATCACCTGTATTACCGGCAAAATCCATACCTTTCTTCGTAATGTCATCACCTAAGTTATTAATCTTATTATCCAAGGTTTTATGGGACTTCTGCAATTGATCTTCTGTAGCAGCACGACCGCTTGTGATATTGTCAGGATCCCAATCTTTGTTTTCCAAACCTGTCACATGACCGTCCTTGCCATCAACAGATACTTTTCCGGCAGCAATCTTACCATCTTTACCATCAATAGTTACCTTGTCTCCGGCCTTAATTGTACCGTTTGTACCGTCAATCGCTACATTGCCAGCCTTGATTGTACCCTTATCGCCATCGATTTCAACTTTATCGCCTGCTTTAATAGTGCCTTTGTTGCCATTGATGGTAACCTTGTCACCGGCTTTGATAGTGCCTGTTGTACCATCCATCGCAATTTGTTTCGTAGGATCAGACCCCATTGTTACTTGGTCTTTGAGACCCACTTTGTAATTTGTAGAACCGTCCGCATTAGTGGTCTTATCTACTTGGACATTATTACCTGCCGTTACTGTTGTAGTAGCAGCTGCTGCCGCTTTATCCAATTGAGATTTATTAACCGCATCCTTAGAATCAGTACCATCAGCTACATTCGTAATCTTCTTGTTGGACGCATCGATACCGTCCTTCGTCATGGATGGACCGTTGGTAATCTTCACGCCGTCCTTTGTAACAGCCGTCAACGGATTGCCGTCCTTATCTTGAACGGCCATACCTTCACCATTAACAACGGTTTTACCGTTTACACCATTAGTGCCATTGTTGAAAGTTATGGAATCTAAACCTTTCAGATTTTTTGCCAAACGAACATTAAGGATATTATTTTTACTAATAACACCAATATTATTTTCGGTCAACTCAGATTCATTGGTGACACCACCCTTAATGTCCAATTGTTCATTAAGTTTCTTCTTGATGGTAGTACCGGAGTCGCCACCATATGCCATGCCATCATCTTTGGTTGCCACTTCATGGGTTGTGCCATTTTCATCTTTGTATTTAATGCGCGTAATTTCATTTCCATTGAGATTAGCAGACCCTTTTTCAGCAATAATATCCGCACTTTTACCGTCTTTACCGCTTAATCCGATGTGACCAACACCGTCTTTACCGGACATGGACACAGCATCCTTGCCGTTTTTATCTGTAACAGCTACCTTACCGTCGGTGACATTCGCCCCGTCTGGACCTGTAAGAGATACGCCATCCTTACCGTCTTTACCGACTTTCACGGATTCAGCCTTAAGATTTTTGTTCATCTTCACATCGATAGTCGTGTTACCTGTTGCTGTATCTTGTTTGATGAAAGTCTTAATATTGTCACCACTATAGTCGGTATCAGCAGCTTTACCTTCACCTTGAACAGTGACAGTAGAGCCTAATTTATTGGTTTGTACACCGCCTACATTGGCATTGAATTTGAGACCTGTATCAGTTTGACCTGCCAAGGCTTGTTTCAATTGATCCTCTGTTGCTGCACGACCGGATACGACTTTACCTACATCCCAAGTCTTATTATCAAGACCTGTTACATAATTACCAGTCTTAGCAGGAGTTGCTCCATCAGATTGTTTACCCATGGTTACAGTGCCGGCTTTCACAGTTTCCGCTGCAGTAACAGATGTAATATTAAGATTTTTCTTCAATTTAAGGCCGATCTTTGTATCGTCGCCAGTTTGACTAATTTCTGTCGTAATATTGTCATCGCCGTTTACCGTTACCTTAGAGCCTAATTTATTTGTTTTTTCGCCGCCATTATCAGCATCAAAACGAAGGCCTTTATTGGTTAGTTCAGTCTTAGCGTCATTAATATTATTGTTGAGTTCAGTTTTGGTATCACTGATATTTTTATTCAACTCAGTCTTAGTATCGCTAATGTTTTTATTTAATTCGGTCTTAGCATCGCTAATATTTTTATTTAACTCGGTTTTAGCGTCATGCAATTGACTGCCGTTAATCGCATCTTTGGAATTCGCCGCCACATCGCCATTAGCAACATTGGTAATCTTTTGGTCATTCGCATTGAGGCCATTTGAAGATACATAATTCTTACCACCTACGGTCAAACCACCACTATTGATGGTTGTACCGCCAGCTGTTACGCTGTCCAAACCAGTCAATGTTTTAGCCAACTTCACGTTTAGTGTGCCTATGCCATCAGATACAACGCCAATATTATTATCTGTTAAATCTGTAGCCGCAGCTCCGCCTTTAATGGCAACAGTACCACCTAGCTTCTTGTTGATAGTCGTGCCGGAATCACCGTCAAAGTTCAAGCCTTTATCCACTTCGGATTTAGATGCTACATCTTTAATCGTTACGGTTTTTGTTTTATCCGGATGGTTCTTATCCTGTACGGTCAATGCTACGTCACCATTGGCATCTACAGTGTAGTCACCATTGGAGCCTGCCGTAGGATTCGCAACGAGACTAAAGTCTGTTGCACTAGCACCTTGTTTCTTAACTTCATCACTAACCGTTTTCAATTGGTCTTCCGTTGCTGCACGGCCAGATGCAATCGTAGGATTATCAATGCTCCACGCCTTATTATCAAGACCTGTTACGTAATTACCCGTATTAGCAGGGGTTGCACCATTGGCTTGTTTACCCATGGTTACAGTGCCAGCTTTCACAGTTTCTGTAGCAGTAACAGTGGTAACGTTAAGATCTTTCTTCAATTTAAGGCCGATTTTTGTATCGTCGCCAGTTTGACTAATTTCTGTCGTAATATTGTCGTCGCCGTTTACCGTTACCTTAGAGCCTAGTTTATTCGTTTTTTCAGCGTTATTATCCGCATCAAAACGAAGGCCTTTATTGGTAAGTTCCGTTTTTACGTCACCAATATTTTTATTGAGTTCAGTTTTAGTATCGCCAATGTTTTTATTTAATTCATTCTTTGTATCAGCGATATTCTTGTTTAACTCAGTTTTAGCGTCATGCAATTGACCACCGTTAACCGCATCTTTGGAGTTTGCTGCCACATCGCCGTTAGCAACATTGGTAATCTTTTGGTCATTTGCATTGATACCGTTTGGAGATACATAAGTCTTACCACCTACAGTTAAACCACCACTATTGATGATTGTGCCACCAGCTGTTACGCTGTCCAAACCAGTTAATGTTTTAGCTAACTTCACGTTCAATGTATTGCCGTCGGATACGACACCAATATTACCATCGGTCAAGTTCGCAGCCGCTGCACCACCTTTAATGGCAACAGTACCACCTAATTTCTTATTAATAGTCGTGCCAGAGTCGCCATTAAAGTTCAAGCCTTTATCCAATTCGGATTTAGATGCTACATCTTTAATCGTTACGGTTTTTGTTTGAGTCGGATGGTTCTTATCTTGGACTGTCAATGCTACATCACCGTTGGCATCTACAGTATAGTCACCATTGGATCCCGCCGTAGGATTTGCAACAAGACTGAAGTCCGTTGCATTAGCGCCTTGAGTTTTGATAGCTTCAGTAACTGTCTTCAATTGATCTTCTGTTGCAGCACGTCCCTTGACAGCAGTCGGATTAGTTACGCTCCATGCCTGATTATCAAGACCAGTCACATAGTTACCCATATTAGCAGGAGTTACACCATCGGATTGTTTACCCATAGTTACAGTACCGGCTTTCACAGTTTCCGTAGCAGTAACAGTGGTAACATTAAGGTCTTTCTTCAATTTAAGACCAATCTTCGTATCGTCACCAGTTTGACTGATTTCCGTCGTAATATTGTCATCGCCATTTACTGTTACCTTGGAGCCTAGTTTATTCGTTTTTTCGTCGTTATTATCCGCATTGAAACGAAGTCCTTTATTGGTAAGTTCAGTCTTAGCGTCACCAATATTTTTGTTGAGTTCAGTTTTAGTATCACTGATATTTTTATTCAACTCGGTCTTAGTATCACCAATATTTTTATTCAACTCAGTCTTTGTATCAGCGATATTTTTGTTTAACTCAGTTTTGGCTTCATGTAATTGACCGCCGTTCACCGCGTCTTTGGAGTTAGCCGCCACATCGCCATTAGCAACATTGGTAATCTTTTGGTCATTCGCATTGATGCCATTTGGAGATACATAGGTCTTACCACCTACAGTTAAACCTCCAGCATTAATAGTTGTGCCACCCGCTGTAACACTATCCAAACCGGTTAATGTTTTAGCTAACTTCACATTCAATGTTGTACCATCAGATACGACACCGATATTATTGTCCGTCAAGTTTGCAGCTACGGCGCCACCTTTAATAGATAACTTATCGCCTAACTGCTTGTTGATTACAGGCCCGCTGTCGCCATCAAAGTTAAGACCTTTAGCAATGGTCGTATTAATCGTAGAGATAGCATTTCTATTGGTCGTAATATCTTGTGTATTTTGAGCAATATTTTGTTTATTTTGTACAATATCAGTCTTGTTTTTAGTTATATCTTGTTTATTCTTGCCGATATCAGTCGCATTTTGAGCAATGTCAGTTGTGTTTTGAGCTATTTTATCCTTGTTCGTATTAACTTGCGTATTAACAGATTTCAACTGATCTTCCGTTGCAGCACGACCAGTTACGGCTTGTGGATTATCTACATCCCAAGCAGTATTGGTAAGACCAGTTACCGTGCCTGCAGTACCATCCACAGATACAGGATTAGCAGTTCCTAAGGTGATTTTATCCCCTAATCCGACAGTATATTCCTTACCGCCGGCTGCATTTGTACCTTCTTCTACAGTGATATTGCTGTTTTTAGCTTTCACAGTACTTGCCTTAGCAGTTCCACCGATAGCATCCTGCAACTGACTGAAGTTAACCGCATCAGTAGGATCTGTGCCTTTTGCAAGACCGGTAATCTTTTGATTATTAGCATTGATACCGTTTGGCGTTACGTAGGTCTTGCCGCCTACGGTCAAACCACTACTATTAATAGTTGTTCCACCAGCCGTTACGCTATCCAAACCAGTTAATGTTTTAGCTAGTTTCACATTTAATGTGCTGCCATCAGACACGACACCGATATTATTATCCGTAAGATCCGCCGTAGCACCACCTTTAATGGTAACAGTGTCGCCTAATTTTTTATTAATCGCAGTACCGCTATCGCCGTTAAAGTTTAATCCTTTATTGATATTGGTTACATTTGTATTGACCTTATCATTAACAGATTTCAACTGATCTTCCGTAGCAGCACGACCACTTACAGCTTGAGGATTATCCGCGTTCCAAGACTTATTATCGAGCCCTGTTACAAAGTTACCGTTTGCACCGCCAGCACCACCAGCTTGTTTGCCCATAGTCACAGTGCCAGCTTTCACAGTATCAGTGGCAGTAACAGTAGTAACGTTGAGATCTTTTTTTAATTTAAGACCGATCTTAGTATCGTCACCAGTTTGACTGATCTCTGTCGTGATATTATCATCGCCATTTACCGTTACCTTGGAACCCAATTTATTGGTCTTAGCACCGCCTGTATCCGCATCAAATTTGAGACCTGTATTAATCACATCATTCTTCGCGGTCGATATATTATTGTTTAGCTCGGTTTTAGCATTATCTATATTACCGTTCAGTTCAGTCTTAGCGTCATTAATATTTTTATTGAGCTCAGTTTTGGCATCACCGATATTTTTGTTTAATTCAGTTTTAGCATTATTAATATTGTTATTTAATTCGGTTTTAGCCGCATGAAGTTGACCGCCGTTAACTGCCTCTTTGGAATTAGCCGCCACTTCACCATCAGCAACATTAGTTATTTTCTTGTCATTCGCATTAATACCGTTCGGCGTTACATAGGTCTTACCGCCTACGGTCAAACCACTACTATTGATAGTTGTAACCCCAGCCGTTACGCTATCCAAACCGGTTAATGTCTTAGCTAGTTTCACATTTAATGTGCTACCATCAGATACGACACCGATATTATTGTCCGTCAAGTTCGCAGCCGCTGCACCACCCTTGATGCTAAGCTTATCGCCCAACTGTTTGTTGATTGCAGCACCGCTGTCTCCATCAAAGTTAAGCCCTTTAGCAATAGTTGTATTGATTGTAGAGATAGCATTTTTATTGGTCGCAATATCTTGTGTGTTCTGAGTAATATTTTGCTTGTTTTGTGCAATATCAGTCTTATTTTTACCGATATCAGTAGTATTTTGAGCTATATCAGTCTTGTTCTTAGTTATATCATGTTTATTCTTACCGATATCAGTCGCATTTTGAGCAATGTCAGTTGTGTTCTGAGCTATTTTATCCTTATTTGTGTTAACTTGCGTATTAACAGTTTTTAACTGATTTTCCGTTGCAGCACGACCACTTACAGCTTGCGGATTATTTACATTCCAAGCTGTATTAGTAAGGCCTGTTACAGTCCCTGCAGCTCCATCCACATTTACAGGATGTGCCGTACCTACCGTAAGTTTATTACCCAATCCAACAGTGAATTCCTTACCACCATTTGCGTTGGTACCTTCTGTTACGGTTACATTTGCATCCTTTGGTTTTACTGTAGTCGCCTTAGCAGTACCACCGATAGCATTTTGCAATTGACTGAAATTAACCGCATCATCAGGCGCTGTACCATTAGCAACACCAGTAATCTTTTGATTATTAGCATTGATACCTGTTGGAGATACATAGTTCTTGCCACCTACAGTCAAGCCAGCACCATTGATAGTCGTACCACTTGCAGTCACACTGGTCAAACCCGTTAATGTTTTAGCTAGCTTCACATTTAATGTGCTGCCGTCGGATATGACACCAATATTATTATCTGTTAACTTCGTAGCAGGGGCACCCCCCTTAATAGTTAGTGTTTCACCTAATTGTTTCTTGAAAACTGCCCCGCTGTCACCACCAAAATTCAACCCCTTTTCAATTGTTGAATTGATTGAAGAAATAGCACTTTTGTTTGTCGCAATATCTTGCTTGTTCGTTGCAACATCTTGTTTATTCTTATTGATATCAGCAGCATTCTTAGCAATATTAGCCTTGTTTGTATTAACTTGCGTATTAACAGTCTGCAACTGACTTTCCGTTGCAGCGCGACCGGTTACGGCTTGAGGATTATTAACGTCCCAGCTGTTATTAGTAAGTCCTGTTACATTGCCTATAGTGCCGTCCACGGTTACAGGACGCGATCCGCCTACGGAAATTTTCTCGCCTAAGCCAACAGTATATTCCTTACCACCATTTGCATTGGTACCTTCTGTTACGATTACATTTTTATCTTTTGCTTTCACAGAAGATGCCTTAGCAGTGCCGTTGATAGCATCTTGTAGTTGACCGTAATTAACCGCATCACTATATGATGTACCAGTAGCAACACCAGTAATTTTTTGATTATTAGCATTAATGCCTGTTGGTGTTACATAGTTTCTGCCACCAACAGTCAAACCGCCAGCATTAATAACCGTACCACTGGCTGTTACACTGTCCAATCCGTTCAAAGATTTTGCCAATTTCACATTTAATGTGCCATTACCATCTGATTGGACATTGATATTATAATCAGATACAGAACCTACATAATCACCTTTTATTTTTACTGTTTCACCTAATTTTCTGTTGCTTACAGGCCCATTGTCACCGGCGAAGCTAATACCTTTATCAAGGGCGGTGTTAATAGTAGCAATATCTCGTTTATTCTTATTGATGCTCTGGCTATTGTTGCTAATATTATGTGCATTAGTATCAATCGATGATTTATTACTATTAACCTTATCATTAACCCGCTTTAACTGATCTTCCGTAGCAGCACGTCCTGTAACAGGTGCTGGATTATTTACATTCCATGATGTATTGGTAAGACCTGTGACCGTTCCTGTACCACTATCTATGGTTACAGGATGCGAGGCCGCCCCTTTCCCTACAGTAATCTTATAGTTTAAGCCGACAGTATATTCTTTACCACCTTTCGCCGTTGAGTTTTCCCTTATCGTAATATTACCATCATCATTTGCTTTTACAATGGCTTCTTTAGCTGTACCGTTAATTGCTCGTTGCAACTGACCGTAGTTAACTGCGTCCTGACTACCTGTACCGTCTGCAACACCTCTAAGCTGTTGATTATTGGCATTAAGGCCACCGGTTGACACATAGAGTTTATTGCCTACAGACACCCCTTTATTATCAATCGTAGCAGTTCCTGCTGTTACGCTATCCAAACCAGTTAATTTTTTAGCCAATTTCACATTTAGTGTGCCATTTCCGTCTGCTTGAACCCCAATATTGTTGTCAGCCAAAGCACCGGTAGCGCCACCTTTTATTCTTACTGTGTCACCTAATTTTACTTGGTTCTGAACAAAGTTATCACCATAAAAGAACAATCCCTTATCGATATTGTCTTTATTATATCTAATAGCATCGTGGATCGTGCTTTTACCTGTAAAACCGATATCGCTCATCGTTAATTTACCGGTATCAGGATCGAGCGCCGCATTACCACCAAGGATATTTTTAGTAGTAGTGGCTAAATTGCCCAAGCTATTTGCTACGGCATATAGCTGACTACCATTAATAGCATCTGTAGACGAAGGATTCATACGCCCTGCTGCCACATTTGTAATCGTGCGTTTTACCGTATCATTACCGATACTTACAGTAGAATCTGCCGTTCCTCCCGCTAAATTCTTATACCACAAACCATTTACAAGCTGATTCGGTGTACTATGAGTATCCGCAGTCGCAGAATTAGTACCTAATGCAACTGAGCGATTATGATTTTTGTTTACCGTCGTATTTCTACCAAGAGTAACACTATCCTCTGCATTGCTAACTGCACGATTACCGATGGCAATACTATTTTTCTGAACTGAGTCAGAATCTGTACCAATAGCTATAGAAGAATCCTCACGGGCATTACTTTCCCAGCCCATTGCAATGGAGTTGAGTCCTACTGCATAGGAGTTTACACCAAGAGCTCTGGACCCTTCGCCCTTAGCTTGTGCATTATTACCAATTGCAACCGCCCATTTACCTCTTGCCTGTGATCCGTTGCCCATTGCAACGGCACCACCGGCAGCAGCTTTAGCATTGTTACCAAATGCCATGGAGGATCCACCCCAAGCTCTAGCATTGGTACCAAATGCCTGATCATTATCGGCGCCCACATAGTTACCGGCCTCATCATATCCAGCCCAAGAGGTATTACCGAGGGCAAAACCATTTAAAGAAGCTACTTTTGTCGCATTTCCTATCGCAACACCATTATTTACTTCAACCGTTGCATTTCTTCCGATTGCAACACCTTGCACATTACCAACATTATTCCTATTAGTTTTTGTAACAGTAGCTCCTGTCCCCAAAGCCACACTGTTATCCGCCAGTGCTGTGCTATTATCACCCATTGCTACAGTGCCATTTTTAGCCTGAGCACCAGCCCCTTGCACAATAGTACTCCCATGCACGATCATTGGAGACATCATGGACATAAATAAAGCCGTAGCAATCACAGACCCGGATATCTTGGCAAATACCGATGTCATTGTCGAACGTTTCGACATATTCTTCGCTGTTTCAGCTACAACGACATAACATCCTTTTGTACGACTCCAGATTACTTTAAAAATTCGGTTCATCTCGTCTTACTCCTTGCATAAAACTATCAGATTATATGAATATAATAAAATATTTTATAACTATTTTAAAAAGTAAAAATACAGTTAATATATGGCTATTTACCGATGCATATCATATTAAACATATCATATTCTATGGTAAAAGTAAAAAATTTTTCACTCTACGCTCACCTCTAAACGATAAATATTTATGAATATACAAAAACTCCGCCATATACCTTATGAATATGCTAAATGTACTAATTTTTTCGCATAAAATTAACTTCATGAAAAAAATGTATTTCACCTTAGTTTACTATTATGATCTAACTATTACTCACCTATTTTAATTACATTACAAAATACCATGACATATATATGCTCAAATAGTCATTAAATCTATTTTTTGCATGCAAAAAGGCGCCAAAAGCATTTCGCTTTTGGCGCCTTTTATAAGCACTGCCGTGTCAATATGTTATGTTATGTTATTTTATATTATTTCAAGCCCGCTTGTTGCATCAATAATGCAATTTGTGCTCTCATTTCTTCATTGTCACGTTGTACTTTTTCGTACTTAGCTTTCAAAGCAGTCATTTCATCTTGCATTACGTACATGGAACTAATAGGACCACCTTTGTAACGTTCAGGAACTGCTTTCTTCGCATCGGAAGTACCGAATTTACGAGTTACACCAGCATTTACCATGTTATGGTGGCTACCAACAGATACGCCTACATGGAACATTGTATCTTCTGCTGTGTAATGTGCAACGCCAAGGGCCGCCGCAGTTTCACCTCTGTAATTACCGATACCGGCCATCACTTGAGTTGGTTCCAATGGATCATATTGAATAGGTTTCAATGCAGACATAGCCGCC
>NZ_JAWEKP010000006.1:0-140444 GCF_032470285.1 Veillonella sp.
TGAATTATGGTTGGTTTTGACTATGTCAAAACCCGCACTCTGGCATATGTTCAATCATATGATTGATTACCTATCATTGTTCAGTTTTCAAAGATCTGTACCAGTCTACACACTCTTTCATCGAAGTGTTTCATCAACTGGCGACTTGATTATTCTATCAAGTCCAGCTCATTCCGTCAAGTGCTTTTTTTAACTTCTAAGAAGTTTTTCATACTTATCATTTGAGCTGTGTCCTAATGACTTGTATAAGTATAGCATAAATATAATAAACGTCAATATATAAAATTGTTATCCCAAAAATTTCATCTTGCTTTCATTATTTTTATTGCATCCTATACATAATATCTCATTAGAAGCCATTTTAACTTGTTAAATATTTATTTACCCAATTTTTACCTTAACCAACTATAGTTCTAAAGGAGTATATCTTTTTACCCACATATGATACAAAGCAAGTGCTATCACCATAACTAATGCAGTGAACATATACAAATATTGATAACCCCACGCACTAGCTAATACTGCAAGTATAACTGATCCAGCACCAACACTTATATCTAATGCTAAAAAATATGTTGCTGTTGATACACCCGCACGCTCAATAGGAGCTGATTGTATAGCCAGTGCTTGGAATGCAGGTTGTGCTGCACCATAGCCTAACCCCAACAACGGAGCGGTGAATAGAATAGCTAATGGGGTTATAGCTAATCCCAATACAAATAAGCCTAGTATAAATAATCCTAATCCTGTATAGATAATAATTTTTGAACCATATCGAGCATATATTTTTCCTACTATAGGTCGACTAATAATAATCATCAACGCAAAAATAGCAAAGAAAGCACTTCCCCATATTCCTGCCCCCATGCTATTAAGTTCTATGGGTATAAAAACTAAAACACCAGAATAAGTAAAACCAATAAATAAGCCCATTAAAGCCCAAGGTAAACTTTTATTTTCTATAAACTGGGAAATATGCCAACCTTTATATTTTGATTGTTTAGGTACTGCTAACTCCTTTGATAGGGGAATAATATTACTTAAGACCATAGCCAATCCAGTCATAATCGTTAAAAATATGTACAATGCCATACTACCGTATGACGATAAAGCATATAAGCCGATAGCAGGTCCTAATACCATTGCTATATTTGAAAAGATAGCAAACATATTAACTCCCTCACCTTTTCGACTAGGAGGTAATACTAATACTGCTAGAGTAGCCATTACAGTTGTTCCAAGGACAAACACAACACCATGTAACCCACGTAGTACGAAAACAGCCTCTAAGGATGTAGTAAAATTAAATAATCCCATAATAATGAAAAACAAGGCTGTTGATATTAATAGAACAATACGCTTATTAAAACCATCTATTAATCGTCCTGCAAAAATCCTACATAAAATTGTACCAATTTGGAAATATGTCATCGCTAAACCCGCATCAAGATCACTGCCAGCCAGCTCAGACGTGATTACGATTGGCAATGCCGCTACGAGAACATATTGAGTCATATATAAAATACCACTACTAATACCATAATTAGTAAAAGCAGGGCTCCATAATCTATTTGAATCCATATTTGTATCTCCTTTTGTATCGTGTCACCTAGCCATTTTACGCCTCTATCTTATAGAATTCAAGAACAAGCCTTTTTAAATTTTATATAGTTAAAAATGACTGTTATCTGTAAAATACCTATACCATTTTACATAATAAAAGATAGCAAAATAAAAGAACCTCTCTAAAAATAAATCCAGAGAGGTTCTTATACTTTAATCATTAACACAATAATAATAATTTATAACTTATTATTGATTACGTACGTCATTTTTATTACGGCTCTTCCACATAACCCACAAGGATGTAGCTACACAGATAGAGGAGTACGCACCACTAGCAAAACCGATGATCATACAAAGGGCAAAGTTCTTTGTAGTGTCCCCACCGAATAGATAAAGGGATACACAAGCAAACATAACGGTAGCCAATGTATAGAAACTACGGTGAATACTTTGTGTAATAGACGCATTCGCCAAATCTGCAAATGTATCAGAACGTTTATGTGTATGCGTATTTTCACGAACACGGTCAAAGATAACTACAGATTCATTCATGGAGTAACCTACAACCGTAAGAATGGCAGCTAAGAAGGATGCATCAATTTCTAGTTGGAAATAAGAGAAAACACCAAGAACCATAATCAAGTCATGGAAAATGGCAACTAACGCAGAAATGGCAACCTTATATTCAAAACGATAAGAAATATATAGAGCTAATGCTGCAAATGCTATAACAAGATTCAATAACGCATGTTCTGTAACTTCAGAACCAATTACAGCTCCTACAGTTTCAATACGTTTAACTGTATTATTACCAATAGATTTAGTCAAAGAATCAACAACAGCGGCACTTTCACTAGACTCGAGATTACGTGTACGAATCATTACGTCTTCGCCCGCTGTATCACCAGTAGTATCACCGGAAAGCTGAATTTGTGCATTTTCAAGATTATATTCTTTTAGAACGTCACGAACTTGACTAACCTCTACAGGTTGATCAAATACAACTTCAACAATCGTACCACCAGTATAATCAATACCAAAGTTAAACCCTTTAGTAAATATGGAAATTAAGCTGATTATAACGAGTGTGGAGGAAATAGCAAACCACCAACGATGATGTTTAATTACGTCTAATGTCATTTGCGTTTACCTCCTTTCAAAGATTTAGGTGCAAATGCGTCAGCACTTGTGCTCGGAGAAATATTCGCACCAAACCAGAATGGATGGTTTGTAAAGTTACAATCGATTAATAAGCGCAATAAGAAATGACTCACAGTAATCGCAGTGAACATACTCACCACAACACCTACGCCTAAGCTGATAGCGAAGCCTTTTACAGGACCAGAGCCTAAAATAGTTAAGATACCAGCTGTAATGATAACGGATACGTTTGCATCAGTAATTGTGGCTAACGCACGGCTAAAGCCTGCTTCCATAGCAACACGCATAGATTTGCCGGAAAATACCTCTTCCTTAAAACGTTCAAAGATAAGAATGTTCGCATCTACAGCAACACCCATAGACAAGATAATACCCGCGATACCTGGCAATGTCATAGTCGCATTAAAGCCTTTGCCTAATACGAGCAATAAGAGCATAACATATACAAGTAATGCAATATTAGCTACGATACCAGAAAAACGATATAAAATAACCAAGAAAATCATGATCATTGCAATACCAGCACTGAAGGCTACAACAGATTTATCCTTGGAGTCTTGACCCAAAGAAGGACCAACTGTACGCACTTCTAATACATTAATTTTAACAGGTAATGCACCGGAACGTAATAAAATAGCTAAGTCTTTAGCTTCTTCTAAACTTTGACTACCAGAGATAGTGGCTTTACCACCTGTAATTGCTTGTTGTACTACAGGATTAGTCAATTCTTTACCATCCAATGTAATGGCAATACGACGACCAATATTTTTAGATGTTAAATCAGCAAACTTCTTAGCCCCTTCATCACTTAATTCAATAGCAACGAGTGGTTGTTTATTTTGACCTAACTCTTCTTTCGCATCTTTTAAGTCATCACCAGTCATAACGGTTTGACCTTGGTCGTTTTTAAATTCCAAGACCGCAGTTTTACCGATACGTTTAATCGCTTCGTCAGGATCTTTTACACCTGGCAATTCAATGATAATACGACGAGCACCTTCACGTTGTACCAATGGTTCAGATAAACCCATTTCATTAATACGACGTTCTAAGATTTGCTTCGCCCGTTCCACTGCATCATTGTCAGCTGTACCAGTCGCAGAGTCCTCTGCTTCCAATACGATATGCGTACCACCTTGCAAGTCTAGGCCTTGTTTCAAAGAGCCTGCTAATGGTTGAATAAAATACGCAAATAATCCAATGATGGCAGCAATGACTACTAAAAACTTGATAATAGCTTTACCGTTCAAAATAGTTGCTCCCTTCTGCTATACACAATGTATAATGCCTTGCTCTGTCACAATTTTACTCATTCGTTGGTCTAATGCTTCCATTGGGATTGGTGTTTCCCATAATTGTACAGTCCAACAAACGCCCATAAATGTACTTGGTGAAAGTTCCTTGAGAAATCGATCATAATACCCATTCCCCATTCCCATGCGACCACCTTGACGGTCAAAGCCAGCACCAGGCACTAAAATCAAATCCAAATCACACGGATCAATAATATCGTATGGCTCAGCAGGAATACGTATATTTAACACACCCTGAGTGATAGATTCTAGAGACTTAAGACGAACTGCAATCATAGTCGTCTTATCAGTACATACTGGAACGTATACAGATTTATCATGTTCTAAAGCATGACGAATCACATCGTCTAAATTGGCCTCTTTAGGCATCGCCAAATAGGCCATAATATTTTTTGCCGATATATACTCAGGACTATTGACGATTTGATTCGTCAATATCGACGTCCACTGCCTACAATCAGCAACGGATAAAGCAGCGCGCTGAGACTTACACGCCTGGCGCACTGCTTCCTTTGTATTCATTATTTTTCTTCCTTGTTTTTCTTAGACAGTACGTTAGCAACTGCTGTACGAGCAAATGTTAATTCAACTTTTTCAGATACCTGTACCTTGACTTTTTCATCATCAAGTTCAACAATTTCACCATAAATACCACCAATAGTAACGATTTTTTGGCCTTTTTTTAAGCTACCTAACAAACTAGCACGCTCTTTTTGTTGTTTCTTTTGTGGACGCCACAATAAAAAGTAAAAAATTACTACCATTAACAAAATAGGCCAGCTAGTTTGCAAGATTTGTTGAATATCTCCCATGTTATCCTCCTAGGTTAATAAATATGTATTTCTTTTCTAGTATAGCCACCTAATATAAATTTGACTAGACTTAATTACTATTTTTTAAAGCTATCCCAAAATTGCATTCTAAATTGCGGGAACCGATCTTCTAAGATAGCTTGTCTCATTTGACGCATAAACTCTAATAAGAAATAGAGATTATGATACGTTACAAGGCGTAATGCCAAAATCTCTTCTGCCTTATATAAGTGACGAATATATGCACGGGAATAATTTTTACATGTATAACATTGGCAACCTTCTTCTAAAGGGCCCCAATCATGAGCAAATTGAGCATTTCGAATATTAAGGCGACCATTCCAGGTCATGGCCATCCCATTTCGAGCAACACGAGTTGGATATACACAATCAAACATATCAACTCCACGTGCTACACCTTCTACCAGACAATCTGCGGTGCCAACGCCCATCAAATAACGAGCCTTGTTAGTTGGCAATAATGGCGTAGTATATTCTAAGATTTCATTCATTAAATCATGAGGTTCCCCAACGGATAAACCGCCGATGCTATAACCTTCAAAATCCATAGCTACAAGTTCTTCCGCACTTTGTTTGCGCAAGTCTTTGTACATGCCACCTTGAACGATACCAAACATGCCTTGGCGGTCATGAGCTTTACGAGCCTCTTGGCAACGATGCGCCCAACGCGTGGTACGCGCCGTAGAGCGTTTCGCATAATCATGATCCGCGGGATACGGAATACATTCGTCAAAAGCCATCGCAATATCAGAACCTAATTGTTCTTGTACCTTTGTAGCCACTTCAGGAGATAGAAACTGTTTTGATCCATCAATGTGGGATCTAAATGTAACACCATCCTCAGTAATTTTGCGCATATCGCCTAAACTAAATACTTGGAATCCACCACTATCAGTAAGAATCGCTTGATCCCAATTCATAAATTTATGTAGGCCCCCAGCCTCTTCTATAAGCTCCGGCCCTGGGCGAAGAAATAAATGATAGGTATTACTCAAAATAACTTGAGAACCCATAGCCTTTAGTTCTTCTGGTGTCATAGTTTTAACTGTCGCTTGCGTGCCTACAGGCATAAACATCGGTGTTTGGAAGGTACCATGTGGCGTATGCAATAAACCTGCCCGTGCCCCCGTATGAGGACATGTCTTTTGTAATTCATAAGTAATACTCGGCATAGTCCCTCCTAACGTATAAACATAGCATCTCCGAAGCTAAAGAAACGATAACGTTCACGTACAGCTTCTTCGTAGGCCGCCAAACAGTGTTCACGACCAGCTAGTGCACTAATCAACATTAACAATGTAGATTGAGGCAAGTGAAAATTCGTTACCAACGCATCAATCATCTTAAATTTATAGCCAGGATAGATAAAAATTTGAGTCCAACCACTCATACCTTGTAATACACCATCATCATTCGTAGCAGACTCAAGAGTACGCACCGATGTAGTACCTACGGCAATGATACGAGACCCTTTTTGTTTAGCTGCATTGATTCGATCCGCCGTATCTTGAGGTACAACAAAGAACTCACTATGCATTTCGTGGTCTTCAATAGTCTCTGCCGATACAGGTCTAAAGGTGCCAAGTCCAACATGTAAGGTTACAAACTCAAGCTCTACACCTTTAGCTTTAATCTTTTCTAAGAGGTCAGGTGTAAAGTGAAGTCCTGCAGTTGGTGCCGCAGCAGAGCCTTTCTCCTTAGCATATACCGTTTGATAACGATCTTTATCTTCTAACTTTTCATGAATGTATGGAGGTAATGGCATTTCACCAATTTCTTGAATCACATCATCAAACACACCGTTGCATGTGAACTGAATGATACGGCCTCCAAAATCTGTTTTATCTATAATAACTCCACTTAGGCGGTCATCAAACTCTATAACTTGCCCGATAGGACATTTTTTCCCCGGTTTAACAAGGCATTCCCATCGATTTTCACCACATGGTGTGAGTAGAAGTACCTCCACCTTGCCACCAGAACCTTGACGATGTCCATATAATCTTGCAGGGATAACCTTTGTATTATTAAATACAAGCACATCTCCTTCATGAAGCTCTTCTAGTAAATCATGAAAATGTCCTTTATGTTTAACTTCACCACTTACCTTATCTAAGGTTAAAAGCCGTGCTGTATCACGAGGTTCTACAGGATGCTGAGCAATCAGTTCCTCTGGCAATTCATAATCAAAATCTGTAACTTTCATCGTAATCCTTATTAGTACATTTTCTTCAATGTAATGCCACTATAGTAGTGACGCAAAATAGTTTGGTAATAATTTATATCTCCAGGATTAGCACGCTTTGCCATTTCCGCAGCGCCCCATTGAGACATACCAAGGCCATGACCCCAACCGTGGCCTTTAATATAAACAGTATCATTCTTGCCAGTAAAGCTATGATATGCCTTTCCCGTGCCTTTAGCAGGGTTGTGATTTACATAGAAATCAAATAGTGTAGATTTTAAACCTAAAATACTACGCAATGCATCGCCATCTACAGTAGTTTTTCCAGAGGTACCTATGAAAGTAGCACTCTTTATACGACCTGATACACCGCGGTCCGATGTTTGTTGCCCAGGCTTACCAAGAGGAGTCAACTGAATGCTCTTCAATTTACCTACCCCTTTACTTGCCGCATTAAGTTTACTTTCAAGAGCTTGACGAGAGGTAGTAACAGTCCAATTCGATGTAGATGTACCAGTACTAAAGTCTTTTACCCCTTTCAAGTATGGCACATCACTTCCCCAAACATTTACACTATCCTCTGTATAGCCACCGCCATCAGAATGGAATAAGGCATTAATAGGACGTTGATCATAAAGCATAACTACGCCTTTAGTTTTATTTACTGCATTTGTGGTAGCTTGAGATTCACCACTCACACCACTATAAACTTGATGATCCGTGGAATTACTCACATCGTAGAATTTACCTTTATTTTGTTCCATCGTATGAAGAGCATAAGTACGAGCTGCTACGGCTTGTGCCTCTAATGCAGCAGCCGGCCAAGACGGTACTACCTCTTGTGGGACAACACCATACAGGTAATCCTCAAGGGGCACAGAATTAATGACCATCATGGTTCCATTATTGGCACGTAATGTTAAACCGCCACGATAACCTTTACCTTCGAACAAGAATGGTGCATCACCATTCGCAGGCTTCAATGTAACCACACTATCAATAGCCTTTCCATTTACAGCAATCTTGCCGCCGCGAACGCCAATAGATGTACCACGATTAGCACTGATTGTGCTAACTTGACCATTACCGCTGTTCAATACAACCATATTAGCTGTAGATGTAACAGTAGCATCGGAGCTACGACTACCTAGTAGAACACGTACATTTGGCATGTTTTCTTTACGTTCTGTAGCAGGCGTCACTACGGAGCCCACTTTGTTGCGAGTAATAACTGCTGTATTGGCTTGAATGCTATTCACATCCGTTGTTTTTACTACCTTTTTAGTAGCTGTTTTTTCAGTAGCTCTTTTTTGTGCTACAGGTTTATCACCAGTAACTGCAGGTTTAGTAGCTGGCTTTGCAGTAGCAGAAGCCGCAGGTTTTGTAGCCGTTGTAGCTTTACCTGTAGCAGCTGATTTCGTAGCTGTTGCATTAGTACTAGATTTCGCAGTACTAGTTGATTTTGTTGCACTAACTGGTTTAGCCATCGTTACCGGCTTTGTAGCTGTAGCAGGCTTTGCTACATTAACCGGTTTTGCACTAGGTTTAACCACCGTAGATGTAGCAGTTGACTTAGAAACCGTTTTAGTTATTGTAACCGGCTTTGCAGCTGATTTAGTAGCAAGTGGACGAAAACTAGATTTCTTCGTCGTATTTACTTTCGATACAGTTGTATTAGATACTGTTGATTTTGGCGTTGGCTTTTTCGTTACCACTGCACTTTTATTTTGCAGCGTCGCTCCATGTGCTACAGAAGCACCGCCAATGTTTACACCTAAAAATAAAGTGGCCATTATCATCAATTGTAATCGTTTCGTTTTCATTGTTATTTCCCTGTCTGTGAAATACCTAAATGCTCATAGGCCAATTTAGTAGCCACCCTCCCACGCGGTGTACGTCCTAAAAATCCTAATTGCATCAAATATGGTTCATACACATCTTCGATGGTATCTCTCTCTTCGCTGATAGCCGCCGCAATGGTATCAATCCCTACAGGGCCGCCATCATATTTTTCAATAATACATTCCAACACACGTCGATCAATTCGATCAAGTCCCATTTTGTCTACATATAAACGTTGTAATGCTTCATCTGCAATTTCTTGAGTGATAACCCCATCACCAATGACTTGTGCAAAATCGCGTACCCGTTTAAGCAGACGGTTTGCGATACGCGGTGTTCCTCGTGAACGACGTGCAATTTCGCTTGCCCCAGTCGACACAATACCAATATTAAGTATTTCTGCGGCTCGAGTCACAATAAATTCTAACTCTGGTTGTTTATAATATTCCAACCGATTAATAATACCAAATCGATCCCGTAATGGTGCTGCCAAAGCACCCGCTCGAGTCGTGGCACCTACCAAAGTAAATTTTGGCAAGTCAATACGCACAGTTCGAGCACTTGGGCCCTTACCGATGATAATATCAATAGCATAGTCTTCCATAGCAGAGTACAACACTTCCTCTACACTACGAGACAAGCGATGAATTTCATCGATAAATAATACATCATGGTCGTCCAAATTTGTTAATATTGCAGCTAAGTCACCAGACTTTTCAATAGCCGGACCAGAAGTTATACGAAAATTAACACCCAATTCATTTGCAATAATCCCTGCTAATGTTGTCTTGCCAAGGCCTGGAGGCCCATAGAGCAGCACGTGATCCAATGCTTCACCACGTTGCTTTGCAGCCTGAATATACACATTTAGATTGCCTTTAGCCTCTTCTTGCCCTACATACTCATTAAAGAACTTAGGTCGAAGGCTATATTGCCATATATCCTCTTCGTGCTCGCCATTGCCGACAAGGCGTACTTCTTCATTCATCCTTATCGTCCTTTCCCAAGCTCAATCAAACTGACTTTAATCAACTCAGATACATCGCGCTTACCATCATCTAAAGACTCAACAATATCAGCCACATCTCGCTCGGAGTATCCTAATGATACGAGAGCTTCAATAGCCTCCCCTACGGCACCACTAGCAGTGACATCAATAGGCTGAATAGCCGCAGGTGATTCTGCAGAAATATGTGTCATCTTAGCAATCTTATCCTTCAGTTCTAAAACAAGTCGCTCCGCAGACTTCTTACCAATGCCAGGTAACTTAGTTAATTGTTGCACCTGTCCATTGATAACCGCTAATTTAAAAGCCTCTGGTGTCATGCCTGACAAAATGCCAAGCCCCACCTTGGGACCGATACCGGAAACAGAAATGAGCAGTATAAACAACTCATATTCCTCTTCCGTCCAAAAGCCGTAGAGTTGCATCGCATCTTCTCGTACATTAAGATACGTGAATAGCGTCACCTCACGACCTTCTATCAATTGTTGACGCGTAGTGGTCGGCACATATACGCGATACCCTACGCCATGTACATCTACATAACAAGACTCTTTAAAGAGATGTGTTACGATGCCCCGTACATACCCTATCATTATACCAACCTCTTCAATCTATCATTGTGAGAACTATGAGCCGTACAGATAGCAACTGCCAATGCATCTGCTGTATCATCGGGCTTGATTTTCTCACGAATCCCCAAAATATTCATCGTCATATAAATGACCTGATTCTTATCAGCCTTGCCATAACCAGTGACCGCTTGCTTGATTTGTAGCGGCGTATATTCATAGAGTGGAATACGCTGTTGCTCGGCGGCCAATAAGATGACACCTCGTGCTTGTCCAACCTTAATGGCTGTCGTTACATTGCGGTTAAAGAATAATTCCTCTACTCCAAACTTATCTGGCTTGTATTCCTCTAAAAGATCGCTAAGATCATTAAATAGAATTTCCAATCGCTGTGAATCAGTTAATTCCTTAGGAGTTGTAATAGCCCCATAGGCTACTGGTGTTAGTTTGCTGCCCTTCACGTCAATAATGCCGTATCCGCATATAGCCGTGCCTGGGTCAATTCCTATAATGCGCACCCCAACCCCCTTAGTTTAAAAATGAGATAAGCTATCGCCTACCTCCATTACATAATCTATTTCATTATAGCACAATATCACATCGAAATTCATGAATTCCCGTATATTTAATATAAGAAATCTATTACTTTTCTTAACTTTTACATATCTTTCTAATTTAATTCATCAATAGAAAAGGAGCACCCATAGAGTGCCCCTGTTTATTTATTCTTCATCGTCTGGCAAAATACCGTTGTGATATACGTTTTGTACATCATCAAGATCATCCAATACGTCGAGCATTTTCTGCATTTTTACAGCATCATCACCAGCTAACTCAATCGTTGTATCTGGAACCATTGTAATTTTAGCTACTACAGTTTCGATACCCGCATCAGCAAGCGCTGCTTCTACAGCATCAAAATCCTCTGGTGTTGTATAAATTTCAAACACATCATCTTCAGACTTAAGATCTTCTGCACCAGCTTCGAGAGCGAGCATTGTTACTTCGTCTTCATCATGACCCTCTTTATCGATAACGAATACACCTTTAGATTTAAACATCCAGCCTACACAACCGCTTTCACCAAGGTTGCCACCTTGTTTAGAGAAGGCATGACGCACATCAGCAGCCGCGCGATTACGATTATCCGTCATAACCTCTACAGTAACGGCAACACCGGCAGGGCCATAACCTTCATATACGATTTCTTCATATGCGTTCATATCGGTAGCGCCAACGCCCTTGTCGATAGCACGTTGAATATTATCCTTAGGAATATTGTTTTCACGAGCTTTTTGTAAAGCCAATTTCAAACGCATATTACCAGTTGGATCTGCACCACCCATGCGTGCTGCAACGGTAATTTCACGACCGATTTTTGTAGCCAATTTAGCTTTTAATGCATCGGTTTTACCTTTTTTATGTTTAATATTTGCCCATTTAGAATGTCCTGACATAGACGCCTCCTATTTATTCCACCATGCTTCGCCCCGCAGCCGATCTAAGATGATTGATACGGCACTACGCACGGATAAATGATTGTATTCACCATGGCCATATATAGGTTCTAAAATATAGTCAAAGCTTTCCATCGTTTCTTTTGTCATACCATAACCGGTACCAAATAATACTAACACAGGGCGCCCCTCATTTTCAAGATGTTCGCGCATCCGTGCATAGGAAATTGTATTATCATAAGTTCTAGCATCGGTAGTTGCTACGATAGGTTTTACCCCTTCCAATTCCTCGATAGTACGCACCGCAACAGCGATAGAATTAACGAGTTCAACGCCTGTGAAAGCATCTTTTCTGTCCGGATTATAGGTACTACCAAAGCCTGACTTCCAATGTTCCATAATGGTAGCTGCTAATTCTCGTTGAGCCGGTATATTATGAATCACAAAATATTTAGATACATCATAGGTGATAGATGCGCGTGCAATATCGTGAATATCATAATTGGTAATGGCCGTCGTTATCACATCTTTATGCTTATTCATAATCGGATAATGAACAAGTCCAATATATAAATTAGCCAATACTATATCTCCTAAATTCTAAACTAACCTTCATTAACATACATTGCCATCATATCCATTACGAAGCACTAGACCGTGCGCCAGCACTACCAAATCCAGACTTCTGTCCTATGGAAGACGCCTTTTTACTTCTATTGCGTTCATAAGTTCTATAAAAGCTCCGCCCCATAGCGCTATGTACATTCGACCCTGATGCGGTATATACATAGGGCTCCTCATACGTTTGTAATGGTGCTGCTATGCGATATGTCATGGTTCGTCCATCCATGCGTGCAGTAGGTGGATTAAAACCGTGAAATATATAATATCCTGCAGCAATACTTGGTAAGAGCCCTGCTAGCCCCGCATCCCACACTAAGTTTCCACTATTATCTCGGTGAAAGGTAACGGATCGATTATCGTCGTATAAGGCTGTTTCTTTACCATCACCATGATTTAATAAAGAATATCGGTTTCCTTGGTTATCCTTTAATCGAACCTCCCCTTCATTTGCTTCTGGGTAAACCTTGTCGCACACAGCATAGGAGATATCATTCCAGTAGGAATACACACCTACAAGACCAGCAACGGCAGCAAAAGCACCTGTAAGGTATATGGTTTTCTTACTTGGCTTATACATAGAACACTCCCTTAGTGCACAGCACCGCTAATAACAAGGGCAAGACCTACGAAGATACCAAACACAAGAATGCCTGCCGCTGTATTACCGCGTATAATTTCTTCGGACAATTTATATTTACGATGCCAAATATTGATAAACATATAGCCTGTCACAAATAATATAATACCAAGCACAGCATATATAACACTGGCTACGATACCATGTAACAAGGAAGTATCAGCTGTAGTCACGGCTGGTGACATGATAACAGCGCGCAAAATTTCACCGATACCGATAAATGATCCCGCTGAAAGCCACGCCACAGCACAATTACCACGCTTAATTTCTTCACTAAATTTACCAGGTACGAAGAAATCGATAACCGTATTCGCCGTTAACATCAGTATAATGCCAAAGCAAGCATAAAAAATTGTCAATAATACATCTGGTATATAAATCATAATAAGCCTCCTAATAATATAATTTTGTATTGGATGTGTTGCCAGAATTGGTAGTAGGATACAATCGTTCGCGTCCCGTATTATCCCCTAGGCGAACCATGGTCGCATAGTTATCGAGTATATGAGAGCTGATTAATGTACGATCAATAATTTTCCAATCCTCTTGTGTCAATTTTGATTGTTCACATACCTTAACCTTAGTTTGTCCATCCGTATTGGTAATGATATACACCAAGTCCCCAGAATAAAATACAATAACTTCATGTCCCTCTTCTAAGTTATCCCGCTCATTCTTAATATCACCATTCACAGAATCAATCAAGTCTAATGCGGTGCTAACAGGATCTAGTGTAGACGTGTATACATAGTCACTATCCGAATCTGTTTTTGTATAATATGCAGATGTGTCATGCATATGTTCTTTTGCCGTATAAGGCACTCCAAACATAGCGCGTATACTATGCCAAGACAAATCATTATCCGACCAAAACAGAAATAGTAAAAATAGTACAGTATACCCCACACCAACAGCAATAGATCCAAACCTCTTTTTCATAAATTTGTTACGCATCTTTTGCTTAATGGCTTGAGCGGCTGCATCATTACAAAGGCGAATATTCACTAAAGGCACTCGTGACCCTTCGGCAAACATTTTTTTACCTTCAAACCACTCTTCTTCAAAGAATACACTAGCACCACCTTCACAAGGCAGCTGATATTCTCGATATCCTGCGCGGTCCCCTACGGAGGCACCACTTTCACCATCGACATCGACAACCTTTTCTAATCCGATTTGATGTAATGTAAAACCCTTACCTGGCCGTGTATGATAGGATGTTCTAGATACGGTACACCATTCATTATCATTATACTCAATGGTTAACCATATCTTATCAATTCCCTCAACAGCCTCCAGTCCATATTCATGCCAATAATCACCTGGTGATTTTGTCATAGACGGCTGGCCCCTATAGGATTGTTCCTTATCTGCTTTTGGAATAATCTCTATGTATTTAATTTTCTCAGTGATTACATAGCGGCTGCCATGAACCTCTAAGACATCATAACAATTAAACTCCATACACACCCTCGCTAAAGTAGACATAAGCACGACTGCTGCTAAATACACCTATTATCATTCGTTTGCCCATACTATATGGTCACAAATTTCATAGTATTTCGCTTACTCTATTAATAATGGTACAAAGTATGCTTCTGTACCAGCTATCTCTTCCGGAGAAAAACGGCATCCTACCGCGGAAGCTTGATCACCAAGCATAAAACAGGATAAGGTTAAAAATCCATCTTTCACTCCACAATCCACTGTATGAGTAAAACGTTTCTGCTGTATAAAATCTTGATACATGACCTTTTTACTATCGCGACAAATAATATCATCATAGTTATCAACTAGCTTTTCCATGTAAAGCTCAGATGTATCACCACGCTTTTGAACAACTTGTACATGCTTTCCTTCACGCCCCCAAATCTCCTTTTGAATATAAAGGCCATCATCAAGAGAGGAAAAATCATTTTCAAAATAGGATGGTGCCAAATATCGTTCGATTATATCTCGATCTGGTTTCGTAAAAAATTGATCTGTTAAATACAACGCATACACTAAAGACATAAATGATTTGTTTTGTAAAATAATTGCCTCTGGCGGATTAAAAAGAGCAAATCTATTCTCCTCGTAAAGATCTAAAAACATCTCACCCAAAGGTTCATTATCTGGTGTTTGTTCATCAATTAAAAGTTCCATAGGATGCAATCGATACAATAGAGTCGCATGACTACAATCAGCTAAAGGAATGCCCTCATCATCAATCTTCATATCATAAAAGGATATGAATCGCGTGTCTGCCTCAGGACAGGCTGTTTTTAATTCCTTCATAAGGAATTGTGTTGTACCGTAGTCTTCAAAATAATCATGAAAGCAGGAGAATACAAAGGGATCCTTAGGTAGTCTTTCTCTATTTGCCAGCATAGACTTATATTGATTTCTACCATACTTAGCTGATAAAACAGCATCATACATGCGCTTAAAAAATGTATGTAATTCTTTTCGGCATTCTTTATTAGGATGTTTTCGTCCTACATAATTAGCTGCAACTTCATTGGCATAATAGCTCTCAATAAGAAAACACGGCGTATCTGCATTAAGTTCTACCATGCGCAAATTGCCATTTACATCGAGAACAAAATCAAAGCGAGATAACCACGTCGGTAACCCTAAGGCATTCGACTTATGTAAATAAGGAATTAAATTGTCTGGCATATCCATGTTTCGTGCAAAATCATCTGGGGCCATTTGAAATACTTTTGCAGCTTTACAAAATATTTGAAATAATCTACGTGAAACATGACGAATTTCATCGTAAAAGTCGGATGAAAAGGCCTGCATAGATAATGACGGATAACGATCATCATACCCTTCATATTCCACGAAATTAAATATATTTCTATCAAGCTCATCAATATAGGATTTCATTGTTCATCCTTTCATTAAGAGGCACCGCTCGAAGTTCGAGCCCCTACACTACCAAAGCCATACTTTTCACCAATTCTATGTGCTCGATTACTCGTTTTAGTATTGTAACGATTTCTAGTCATTTCATTAATAGTTCTAGCTACTCTTGCACTATTAGATTTACTAGCGTCTGTATTTGCATCAAAAGGTGTAAGTGACGATGTAGCACGATAGGTCATACTGGGTGCATCCATATACGCCGTTGGAGCTGAAAAGCCATGGAACGCATAGTAACCTACCGCCAAAGTTGGAATCAAACTGGCTAAGCCTGCATCCCATATAATATTTCCTTTCTCATCACGATGAAAGGTAACAGATTTTTCTGCATCATCATAGAGCGCAGTTTCTTTTCCATCACCGTGATTAATCAAGGTATAGCTTTTACCTTCATCATCAATGAGCCGTACTTCACCATTATTTAATTCTGGTTTGACCACATCACATAGAGCATAGCTAACATCGTCCCAATACGAATAAGCGCCTACTAAAGCTGCTATAGATGTAAAGGCTATGGCTATGTAAACAGTATTCTTACTTGGTTCATACATATAATATTCCTTCGTTTGATTTCGTAACTGAAATCAATACTATATCAATCTTTTATTATATTTGATAACGTCTTACGACCCTGCTTATTCTTTAACTCCACCATATACGCATATCGTAACAATATTTCACTGTCATTTCTAATAGTCGCTAATCGTGTATCCTCCGAATCTGACAAGTTTTTTAATTGCCCCACTTCAACATACGTAGTGCCATTAACCACACTAATAACAGATACATCTTTAGTCGTATAAATGACAATCCACTGCTCAGGGGACTTAGTATCTTGTTTAATGGTATAAACCTTGCCATACACAGCATCGATAAGATCGATAGCCGTTGCATTTGGATCTTGCTTTGACGTATATACCATCAAACCGTCTTTTGTACCTTGCGGTTCATAATAATAGGAATCTTTAATGTGCTCTTCCATGGTATATGGGAAGCCTACTTCATCACGCAATTCATGCCAAGACATATCTCCTATAAACAAATATCCAAAAAAGAATAAAATGATTCCCCAACTCAGACCCAATTGTGTCCATTCTTTTCTCCTCGCTGCATTACGAATCTTTTTACTCACTGCTTGAGCAGCCTGATCTCGCCGTCGATGTACATCAGACAAACGAATCCGCTCACCTTGAGCCTGATCCGTCAAACCACCATGCCAGTCCTCAATAAAGAATACATAGGTTTTATCCTTTTTAATTGATCTATATTCTTTATAATCTGCTTCGTCGCCACTTCTAGCCTTCGATTGCCCCTCCACAGCTACGACACGTTCTATACCTTTATCATGTAGTCTATATCCTGCAGGAGGGGTTGAACGTAAAACTGTTTCAGAAAAAGTGCAATATTCTTTTTCACCGTTTACAATGGTAAGCCATTTTTTATCCATCCCATTAACGGGCATAAGACCATATTCGGTCCAAGACTGAGCTCCTTTGGAAACACCTAGTTCTTTTTTATAATTTTCATCATTAAGATCATAACGTATTGTTTTATCAACGATAAACTCTTGATAAGAAATGACCTCCCCGACTACATATCGTTTTCCCTGAATCTCTACAACATCATAACACTTAAAATTCATAGCCTAGACTCTTCTGCAATAATTTCTTTTAACAGTTTAACTTCCTCTTTTGTTAATGGTCGTTCCAATAAATCAGGCCGTAATAATCGTGTTCTTTTTAGTGCTTCCTTTTGACGCCATGCGGCAATATTTTTATGATGACCACTACGCAATACATCTGGAACAGTCCAACCTCTAAATTCTGGTGGTTTTGTATATTGTGGGCATTCTAAAAGGGGCTCATAAAAAGAATCCTCTTGGGCCCCACTAGCTGCGCCTAATACACCGGGAATCATGCGAGCCACTGCATCAGTAACTACCATAGCTGGCAACTCACCACCGGTCAATACATAATCACCAATAGAAATCGTTTCATCTACAAGATGTTTCTCTACGCGATAATCTACACCTTCATAATGACCACAAATAAGGACCACTTGATCATAGCTAGCCAATTCACGAGCCTTCTCCTGTGTGAAAGGCTGTCCTGTAGGTCCCATAAAGATAATATGACGTCGTATACTTTCATTAGGATTACCAATAAGACTCATTTCATCACACATCTCATCTGTGGTATAAGTATCATTAATATCACTATCATATTGAGCAATAACGGATTCTACGGCTTCAAAAATAGGAGGTGCCATCATGAGCATACCAGCCCCACCACCATATGGTGTATCATCTACTTGGCCATGCTTATTATGGCTAAAATCTCGAGGATTCGTTACACCCACAGATAGACGTTCTGTCTCAATAGCTCGTTTTATGATGGAATGATTAAAAAACGCATCAAAAAAATCTGGAAATAAAGATACAATATCAATACGCATAAACCGTCCCCTGTACTTATTAACTCACATTAACCCATTAGTATTATCTATATATAGCTATATTATATAACTTTTACGCTAATATACCTATATGTAGATAAAACAAAACCGCCCAAAGGATTATATCCATTCAGGCGGATCTACGATCATCAATTTATTTTCCACATCGATGTCTTTAACGACCTCTTCAATGGCTGCAAATAATTGATCTGGTTCCCCATCTTTGGAGACCACATATACATCATTAGCACCAGGTTGTAATACATCAGTAACTGTGCCAAGCACGTTACCCATAGTATCTTGTACCTCAAGACCAATGATATCAAAAATATAGTAACGGCCTTCTGGCAATTCCACTAAATCTTCACGACGAACTTGAATTGCTTTCTTACTGAATAGTTCAGCCGTATTGCGATCAGGAATTTCCTTAAAAGATGCTAAAACAAATTGCTTGTGAAATCGTGCGGATGCAACGTGGTATTCTTTACCATCGATGTAACAGGCATCCATATGCATAAACCGTTCTGGAAAATCGGTTTGAGGCATAATACGAAGATCACCCCGCACACCGTGCGGGGCGATGATAACACCTATTGTGATGAAATCGTTATGCTTCATTATTGACGAAACGCAACGATCTTACCGTCTTCTAATAGGATTTCAGCGCCCATCAAGGCATCCAAATTATCCCCGATTTTAACGGTAACTGTTTGCTCTAATGTACCTTGAGGAATTTCAGTTCCTAAAGACAACTCCTTAGCATCCTTCAATTTAGCTGTTACTTCTTCTTTGAAAGCCAAGCGTTTATTTTTTTCTTCGTCGATTTGTTGACGAATAGCAGTAAGACTTGTAGCATCAACTTTAGCTGCATCAGCCAAAATACGTTGGGCTTGAAACTCAATTGCTTCCAAATCTTTATTTACCATATCAAGGCGAGTTTCAAGATCGGATACAATTTTCGCTTTCAAGTCGTCTGTTACTTTTGCTTTTACTGCTACAGGGACACGTAATGTCATTTCTTCCATTGGAATACTCCCTTTTAGACAATATCAACAGATATCTTTTTGTTCTCTTTAATAGCCGCCGCTTTCACCACAGAGCGAATCGCTTTAGCAATTCTACCTTGCTTTCCGATGACTTTACCCATATCCTCTGGGGCTACATGAAGTTCATAAACTTCCACATTCCCCTTTTGGACCATGGTAACAGAAACGGCATCAGGCTGCTTCACTAATGATTTCGCAATTAATGAAATTAATTCTATCATCACAGTATGCCTCTCTATTAATTACTTTTTAGCGTCTGCAAATTTTTGCATAACGCCTTGTTTTTTGAACAAGGAGCGAACAGTGTCAGTAGGCTGAGCACCTTTAGCTAACCAAGCCAAAGCTTTTTCTTCGTCTACATTAACGATAGCTGGTTGTTTAGTAGCATCATATTGACCAATTGTGTCAACAGGACGACCTTCACGTGGAGCACGTGCGTCAGCAACTACGATACGGTAGAAAGGAGCTTTTTTAGCACCTAAACGAGTCAAACGAATTTTTAACATTGTGAAATTCACCTCCTTATACTGATGTGGATGGACAAGTTCAGCGCCCCTGCCCATGTATTACATAAACGGCAATTTAGGCATTCCAGGGAAGCCGCCCTTACCGCCACGTAAACCTTGCATGCGCTTCATCATCTTCCGCGCTTCTTCAAATTGTTTCAACAAGCGATTTACATCTTGAACCTGTGTACCAGAACCTAATGCAATACGCTTGCGGCGGGAACCATTAAGAATACTTGGATTTTCTCGCTCTGCCGCCGTCATGGATGTAATGATAGCCTCAATACGACGCACCTCTTTACTATTCAAATCAAGGTCCTTTAATTGGTCCTTAATTTGCCCCATACCTGGCAACATGCCAATAATATTTTGTAATGGCCCTAACTTTCTCACCTGGTTCATCTGTTTTAAGAAGTCATCCAAGGTGAAATTGTTTTTCGCCATTTTCTTTGCCATTTCACGAGCTTCTTCTTCATCGATGGCACCTTGAACATTTTCAATCAACGTTTTAAAGTCGCCCAAATCTAGGATACGAGAAGCCATGCGATCTGGATAGAATACATCGAAACCATCCATTTTTTCGCTCACACCAGTGAACTTGATTGGCAAGCCTGTTACAGCTTTGATAGATAATGCAGCACCACCGCGCGCATCACCATCAAGTTTAGTAAGGATAACACCATCAACACCTAATTTTTCATTAAATGTTTGCGCTGTTGTTACCGCATCTTGACCGATCATAGAATCTACAACGAGTAGAATTTCATGAGGTCGAACAGCAGCTTTGATATTGGACAACTCATCCATGAGGACTTCATCAATTGCCAAACGACCTGCTGTATCGATAATAACAACATCTTTCAACATATGCGTGCTTTGCTCTACGGCACGACGCGCAATATCTACTGGATTTGCACCAGGTGTTTCATCCGAAAATACTGGAATATCAATTTGCTTACCTACAACTTGCAACTGAGTAATCGCAGCTGGACGATATACGTCGGCAGCGACAAGCATCGGACGTTTACCTTGTTTGCGTAAGTATACAGCTAGTTTACCAGCTGTTGTGGTTTTACCAGCACCTTGCAAACCAACGAGCATAATAATTGTTGGTGGCTTGCTAGAAATCATGATACGACTTTGTGTACCACCTAAGAGAGCCGTTAACTCATCATTTACGATTTTAATAACCGTTTGAGCTGGATTCAAGGAACCGAACACCTCTTCACCGAGGGCCTTTTCCTTAATGGACTTAACAAAGTCCTTCGCTACCATAAAATTAACGTCCGCTTCTAATAGAGCCGTACGTACCTGACGCAACGCAAGATTGACATCATCTTCTGTAATTTTGCCCTTCCCCTTTAAGGATTGAAAGGCTTCTTGCAGTTTTTCTGACAAGCTATCAAATGCCATAATATCCCTCCATTTGCGCCAATACTTGTTGCACCTTAGTTTCGGACAACACCTCTTTAGGCAATGTTGCTTTCAACTGTGAAAGCAAGCCTTCCCGTTGTTCATATTGTGCCACCAAGTGCAATTTTGATTCGTAATCATTTAAAATGTGTCGAGCACGCTGTAAATTATCGTGTACAGCCTGTCGTGATACACCTAATTCCTCAGCAATCTCGCCAAGGGACATATCATCTTCGTGGTGAAGTTGCAAGGACATCCGTTGCTTATCTGTCAACAATGGCCCATAGAAATCTAAGAGCAAACTTATGAGCACTCGTTCTTCCATTTCGCCACCTCCATCACTGTCAAGTCATATTACTTTACATATACTACCGTACATAAAGAAATGTGTCAAGTAGAAATACTTAACACACTTAATTTATTGATATAATCACAGATATACAAGCTATCTCATCCCCTTTAACAAAAAACCAATAAACTAATTGACTACCTTAACATAATCATTCTAGACAAATTTAATTCATAATCAATGATAATTATTTCTAATTTCTACTTTTATATCTATAATAATATGCTATAATATCAATATCTAATATTTTCAATATAAAAAACAGGAGGTATTATATGAATACCAAACAATATGACATTATCGTCTTAGGTTTCGGCAAGGCTGGCAAAACATTAGCCGCAAAATTTGGCTCTATGGGCAAATCCGTAGCCATGATTGAAGAAAATCCACTAATGTACGGTGGTACATGTATTAATATCGCATGTATCCCTACTAAGACGATGATCATTGCCGCGTCAAAAGGCTTATCATACGATCAAGTATTAAACCAACGTGAAGTTGTTACATCTCGCTTACGCAATAAAAACTTCGGTATGTTAGATACAAATGAACATGTCGATGTCTATACTGGACATGGTGCATTTATTAGCAATAAAGAAGTCGCTGTTACTGCTGGTGAAGATAAGATTATCTTATCTGCTGACACGATCATTATTAATACCGGAGCTGTGGCCATTAAGCCTAATATTTCTGGCATTGATACAGCTACAGGTTTCTATAATAGTACTGAAATTCAACAATTACCTACTCAACCTAGTACATTAGGTGTTATCGGTGCCGGACCTATCGGCCTAGAATTTGCAAGTCTATATGCTAAGCTAGGTACAAAGGTTACAGTTTTTAATATCGAATCTAGCATCTTAAAACGCGAAGAACCTATCATTCAGGAACTAGCTACTGAGTACTTAACTGAACAAGGTATTACCATTCTTAATAATGTAACATTAGACTCTGTATCCAATGATGTTAACAAACCAGTTATCAAGGCTAATAATCAAAACTATACATTTGATGCGGTTCTATACGCTACAGGTCGCAAAGCCAATACAGCTAATATCGGTTTAGAACATACTGATATCGCTACTAACGAACGCGGTGCTATTGTAGTTAATGATACTTGTGAAAGCTCCGTTCCTGGTGTATACGCAGTCGGCGATGTAAACGGTGGTCCTCAATTCACATATATATCTCTTGATGACTTCCGTATCGTATTTGGTGCACTTACAGGCAGCGGCCACTATACCTTAAAAGATCGTAAAAATATACCTTATACTACCTTCCTAACACCTCCACTTTCTCGGGTAGGTCTTACAGAAGAAGATGCAATCAACCAAGGATATACGATTAAAACCAAGGAAATGCTCGTAGCTACCATGCCAAGAGCCCACGTAAACGACTATTTAAAAGGTGCTTTTAAAATCGTTGTAGATGCAGAAAACGATTTAATCCTCGGTGCTACACTCTATTCCCAAGGTGCTGAAGAATTGATTAACTTGATTAAAATGGCTATGGATAACAACATTCCATATACATATTTCAAAAATCAAATCTTCACACACCCTACAATGGCAGAAAACCTAAATGACTTGTGTAATTTCTAATAGCTTAATAGCTAATACAAACACTAGTCTAAATTAATAACCTAACACAAAAGCCTTTAGACACTAAACTAATTTAGCATCTAAAGGCTTTTGTATGTAATGAAAAGGCAGTTATATATAAGTGTATTAGGTCATTATAAATATATTAGATTATTATAGATATTTTACCATTATCTGCCTAAAACATTATATAAATTAATTTTTAGTAAACAATCTGCGTACTATCGTTTGTAATTTAGGTGTTAATATAATTGCTACTACAATGCCTGCGGCACTTGTAATCAAGGAGTATTGAATTTTGCTAGCCGCAACGACCGCACTTTCAAGAACAAACCACCACGCAAGGAAGTAGCCTAAAGCTGTCCAAATAGCACCAATAATAAGGGCTACTAAAATACGACCAAAGGATGCCGTTGGTTTTGTAATAGAGGGTGGCAAATAGCCTGCAGTCATACCACCTACGATAAGTCCTGCAATGCCTTTAATAAAGAAAGAGAATACGATATACTGCGTATGACCACCAAAGAGATCAAATAGTGCAGATCCAATTGCCGCACCTAAGCCGCCATATAATCCACCAAAGAGGATAGATGTTGTAAAGAGTGCAGCAGATCCTAAATGAACCATAGCGCCACCTGGTATTTCAATGCGAATTGTAGTAGCCACTGCACATAACGCGGCAATAAAGCCAATATAGACAATGTCTCGAGTACTTAATTTCATAATCATGAACCTCTCTTTTAAATCAATCACTATATTCAGTATAACAAATCATAAGCCGTCTAAAAACACCATTATCGTAGGAATTAAATATCCATTTCACGTCTCAATACAAGATATAAATATATACTTAACTATATGTCTGTAGATATAATAAAGCACCTATACCTCTGTATAGGTGCTTTATAGTATTCAATTATATGTATAATCTTAAATTTTAGCTCGTTTCAAACGAAGTGAATTACTTACGACTGTAACAGAGCTAAATGCCATCGCTGTACCAGCAATCATAGGATTTAACGCACCGATAGCGGCCAAAGGAATGCCAATACAGTTAAAGATCAATGCCCAGAATAGGTTTTGTTTAATGTTGGTCATTGTCTTACGGCTGAGGCGTACAGCTTGTACCAGTGTATGCAAATCATTACGTACGAGGACGATATCGGCTGCTTCTACCGCAATATCTGTACCACTACCGATGGCAAAACCAATATCTGCCGTAACAAGCGCCGGAGCATCATTGATACCGTCACCAACCATCCCCACTACAAGACCTTTATCTTGCAATTCTTTTACCTTGCTAGCCTTGTCTTGAGGCAATACTTCAGCTATAACATGAGAGATACCCGCTTGTTTAGCAATATATTGAGCAGTTCGACGATTATCACCAGTAAGCATCCATACATCAATACCTTGAGCATGTAACTCTTTTACAACCTCAATAGTTTCTGGACGTAATTCATCTTCTACAGCCCACAAAGCACTAACAACTCCATCTACAGCTAGAACAGATACAGAAGCACCTTGTTCTTCAAATTGTAAAATATCTTCTTGAACCGCAGTTAAATCATAACCTAGTTCGTTCATCCAACGACTGTGCCCAAGTTGTACGGATACGCCTTGGTAGGCACCTTGTAACCCTTTACCTGGTACATCAGCGAAACTTTCAAGTTCAACAGCTTTACCTTTGTAGCCCTGATCTTCACCGTAGTAAACCATAGCCTTTGCAATCGGATGAGATGTGCCACTTTCAAGAGCCATCATAATAGACATATTCGTACTTTCATCACCATTGTAATTTTTAAAAGCCGTCACATCCAATACACCCTGTGTAAGGGTACCGGTTTTATCCATAACAATGGCATCGAGTTTACCCGCTTTTTCAAGATATTCTGCACTCTTGATGAGCACACCGTGTTCCGCACCAAGTCCAGACCCAACCATGATAGATGTTGGTGTAGCAAGGCCAAGCGCACAAGGACATGCGATAACCAGTACCGCTGTTGCATTAATGAGAGCAACGTTAATAGAATCTCCCATAATGAAGTACCACACAAGACCTGTCAAAACAGCAAGGCCAATAACGGTCGGTACAAAATATTGAGCCACGATATCTGCAATACGTTGAATACTAGCCTTGGAGGTTTGTGCCTCTTCTACAACCTTGATAATTTGAGACAACATCGTATCGGAACCGATACGCTTGGCTTCCATGGTAAAAGCACCACTTAGGTTTATAGTAGCACCAATAACTTCAGAACCAACTTGTTTTTCTACCGGTAAGCTTTCACCGGTCAGCATAGCCTCATCTACTGTGGAATATCCCTCAGTAATCGTGCCATCAACAGGGATCTTTTCACCTGCACGAACTTGTAAAATATCACCGGCTACCACCTTAGATGTAGGGATATCAATAAATTCTCCATCACGCAACACATGAGCCGTTGCAGGTTGTAAGGCAATCAATTTTTGAAGTGCTTCGGAGGTACGCCCTTTTGCAATCTCTTCTAAGAGTTTACCAAGAAGGATAAAAGTAATGAGCCACGCAGAGGTTTCAAAATATATTCCATGAGGGCCTAATTCAGGGTGAAATTGCCAGTTATAGATACTGAATAGATAAGCTACCGTCGTGCCCATTACAACGAGCACATCCATCGTAAGCGCCCCATTTTTCACTGCACTCCAGGCGCTCTTATAGAACATGAGACCAGGACCGAACTGAGCAATAGTAGCAAGAACAAACTCTACCCATACAGGCAATGCCTGAATACCAAATCGATGTAAGGTCATATTAATCATCATCGGTACCGCCATACAAGCAGCAATAATAAGTCGTATAATATGAGGTTTTAAGTTAACCTTTTCTATTTCTTGCTTTGTTTCGTCTGCTTCTGCAGCACCAAAGCCGATATTCGTAATGGCATCAATAATCTGTTGTGAATCTACAGCAGCCCCGTCTTTATATTCAACGCTCCCCTTTCGAGTTAAGAGGTTAACCTTAACAGATTCTACGCCATCAAGTTTAGAAACAACATTTTCAACACGTTTTACACAGGCTGCACAGTGCATACCTGTAATATCAAATTCTTGTTTTTTTACGCTCATATTCACAGGCCTTTCTACTCTGTAGATACATATATCTTATCTTACAACTTACTATATTATTACAAATCCGTACTATATTTTGTATCTATATACTTAAATATACGTCTAAACATCGGTCTATAAAAATGATATATACCTTATTGTAAATAAAATAGCCATAAACAGGTTCACTAAGAATGTTTAATATACTCTAAAACTTCAATATTGAACATATTTCATGAGTAACTACTCATATATCTATATTTAATAATAACATAAATTCTCATTACGTCAATATCCTACCAAATATAGAGGGTTATTTCATTTTTACAAGGGAATTAACCTCTTTTACCTATACATAGCCTTCATAAATAGATTATAATAAAGTGATGATGAATAAACATAAACTTTGATTCCAAAGGAGGTGAATATATGTCTGAATCAATAAGCCCTACGGTGGAATTTATTTCTCTAGCAAAAGAATTTCGCCATGAATATGTTGTTGAAAAATCACGGTTTATAACAACTGTATATCCTTGCAAGACTGAAGAGGAAGCCCAAACCTTTATAAGCCGCATCAATAAAGAATTCTGGGATGCGCGCCATAACTGTACAGCCTATGCATTAGGCCCACAGCAAGAACAACAACGATCTTCCGATAATGGAGAACCATCAGGTACAGCAGGTAAACCAATGCTAGAAGTACTCAAAAAGACTGGCATTACCAATGTAGCCGTCGTCGTAACGCGTTATTTTGGAGGTATTAAATTGGGCGCTGGTGGCTTGATTCGGGCCTATTCACACTCTGTTGCGGAAACCTTACGTCTTGCCCCTAAAGAACTACATACAACACGAACCCGAGTACAAGCAAAGATTGACTATTCGCTGTATGGAGCAGTAGAAAGATATTTACAGGACGAAAATTTACATTATGAAGCAAGCTTTGGTGAATATGTAGACATTACAATTCTAATACCACCTACTGATGTAGAGCGCATACAAAAAGAGCTCCAAGACATAAGTCATGGAGCTGCTACTTGTACTGTATTAGATTCTATTGAGGTGGTACTACCACTAGATAACTAATCTAGTTAGTAGATTCCAAACTTTTAATTGCCGTTATTAACTAAACCGGCTATGCCTTGACCGAGTTCACGACGTTTTTCCTTAGTCATAGGATAAGGCCATACTCGTTCTAATTGTTTTTTCCGGCTAATTTTATTACGAGCCGTCATTAATCTACGTGCTTCCCAATTACGAATTGCTTGACCTAAGGTTCTTTTTACCACGCCCATAGTAGTACCTACTTTCTTAACTCTTGTTGTATATCAAAATTTGTGATAAGTATAGAAAGATAATTTAAAACTCAATTTACTTTCTATTACTTTGTTGAATTTAGTATATATAGCATTTTATTAAATGTGAAATGACCGTTACTTAGTTCGTTATAATTTTTATTTATCATATTATGTGTATAATAGGGAGATTCTATGGATACATCTTACTACCACAATTTTATTACCCTTGTTCAAACGGGCAATATGACACAGGCCGCAGAGATTCTTCATATTACACAACCAGCGTTAAGTAAGCAGTTGAAATATTTAGAGGCTGAATTTGGGGCTCAATTAATCAACATTAAACGCGGCCAACGAGGATCAAACTTGCAATTAACAGATGCTGGTAAAATCTTCTACGAAAAAGCGCAACAACTCTGCTCTATTGAAGAATCTACATATAATGCTGTACAACAATTGAATTCACGCATTGAAGGTACTTTACGTATTGCGACGTCTGCATCTCGTTCAACGCCAATCGTACAGCAATATTTACCAGCTTTTTCCATGAAATATCCATCTGTCCATTTTGAAATTTATGAAGGACTTATGACAAATGTAGTGACCCAACTCATCAACGGTAGCGCCGAATTAGGTATCGCCAATATTCAAATGGTAGATGTCGATAAATTCGATATCCTGCTTACCCAAGAAGAGCATTTATACGCTATTTTCCGTCGTGATGTATTCTGGACAGATCGTGAGCATGATACCATCACGTGGGAAGACATAAAAAAATGTCCTCTATCCCTTTCTGGTGGCTCTGTTCGAATGATTATGCAGTCTAGCTTAACAGATATGGAGCAACTTAATGCGGTAGCTATAACTACAACAAAAAGCTCAGCTATTGAGTGGGCCTCTTCTGGTCGTACAGTTTCTTTAGTCCCAATGGACGCTAAGGAACTTATCAATCATCGCAAAATGGCCCGCATCAAATTGCCAGAATTCTCGGGAGATTTCAAAAAAGCTTTTATCACACTTAAAGGCCATGCACTTTCCCCAGTAGCACAGCAATTTATTGACTTTTACAAAGCCTATGTATAATCATATTTGTACATACTATTACCATACTATGACATTAACAGCTCATATGATTGGTACCTATTTGATTATAGATGCCAATACAATACATAAGAAAAGACCTAGTACAAATTGTACTAGGTCTTTTTGTATCAGATCTTACATTACGGCAATGCTTATGGTTGCTTAAGTTCACCGTAGATATGATTTTATTAAGCTTGATGAACAGCACCTACAATATCAGTGATGCTGTTAAGATTATATTGTTCTACATATTCGCTTATTTCACGGGCAATACGTGAAATTGCTGTTGGATCTACCATCGTAGCTGTACCAACTTGAACAGCTTGCGCCCCTGCCATCATAAATTCGATAGCATCTGTGCCAGTCATGATACCACCAAGACCAATAATAGGAATAGTTACCCCTTTATAAACTTGATGAACCATGCGAAGAGCCACAGGCTTTACGGCTGGGCCTGATAATCCACCGTAAGTATTACCCAATACAGGCTTACGACGGTGAATATCTATAGCCATGCCCAACAAGGTATTAATTAGACTTACCCCATTGCCACCGCCTGCTTCAACGGCTTTTGCGATTTCTACAATGTCTGTTACATTTGGTGAAAGCTTAACGATAACAGGTTTATCCGTTACCTTACGAACCGCTTTAGTTACTGATTCAACGACCTTTGGATCTACACCAAATGCCATGCCTTCACATTCTACATTTGGGCAAGATACGTTTACTTCTAATCCTGCAATACCATCTACAGATAACGTCTCTGCCATCCAAGTAAACTCATCAATTGTGCCCGCAGACATATTGGCTAATAAAGGTACATCATATTTCTTAATATCCGGCAGAATTTCTTTAACAAAATGTTCAGCCCCAGGATTTTCAAGGCCAATACAGTTCAATACGCCAGATGGTGTTTCTGCAATGCGAGTACCATGATTGCCATGACGACCTTTAGGTGTTAATCCTTTTACAGAAATAGCACCTACTTCATTACTAAGGTCTAAATAACCAGCATACTCAGGGCCATTACCAAAGGTACCAGATGCAGCGATAATAGGATTTTTCATCTTAATCCCGCAGTAATCGATGGCGAGCTTTGGATTAGGCGTAACGGTGTTATTTAAATCGCGTTCACGCATTAAAAGAACACCTCCTCAGCTGGGAATACAGGACCATCTTTACAAACTTTATAACGTTTGCCACCGGCACCATCACAAGCGCAACCTAAGCAACCGCCCGTACCACATCCCATGCGCTCTTCTAAAGATACTTGGCATGGCACATTGAGTTCTTTAGCCACTTGTGCTACGCCTTTCATCATAGGCATAGGACCACAAGTCATAACAGAGGTAAACGAATTAGCATTAATTAGGTCAGGCATGATTGCTGTAGGGAAGCCTTTTGTACCTAGGCTACCATCATCAGTAGTGATGTGGACTTGAACAGGCGTATCTTTAAATAAATCAGCCCAGAAGGTTTCGCTTTCATTTCTAAAACCAAGAATAACTTGTGCTTCTTCATCTTTTTGCAAATGGGATGCGATACATAGCATCGGTGCAATACCAACGCCACCGCCAACGAGAAGCATATTATTAGATGTTACAAACGGTTCGCCCAAAGGACCTAAACAATCTAATGTATCACCAGGCACGAGACGTGTCATAATTTCAGTCCCCTTGCCTACAACGCGATACAAAAGGGTAATCGTACCCTTTCGGGCATCAAATCCAGCATAGCTAATAGGACGGCGCAATAATGGCGCCGTAGAGTCCGCTACGCGAACATTACAAAACTGTCCTATATTTGCTTCTGCTGCCTGTTTTGGTGCGTGAATATCCATAATCCACACATCAGAGCCTATTTGCTCATTGCGAACGACTTCGCCCTGTTCTACATAGCCACTCATGGTTTTACTCCAATTCAAAATCTTGTAATGCTTCTACAGTGTAGTTCGCATCATCTTTACGATTCGCCACAACACGCAATACTTCCCGTGCTGTATCGAGACTTGTTAAGCATGGTGTACCCATTTCTACAGCAAGACGACGCAATTGGAAGCCTTCGCGTTCAGGTCGTTTACCTGCAGTCAATGTATTAAGTACAAGATCGACTTTGTCTTGACGAATGTGGTCAGCACAGTTATCATCACCTTCAGAGATTTTGTTAACTACCTTGCAGTCAACGCCATGTTCCTTGAAGTATTTACCAGTACCACCAGTTGCTTCAATATGATAGCCCAAATCAATAAAGCCTTTTGCTAATTGACTAGCCTCCTCTTTATCGCGGTCTGCAACAGTCATAAGGATTGTACCATCCTCTGGGATACGCATGTTGGCACCATTGATAGCTTTGAATAAAGCTTCAGAATATGTGCGACCAATCCCCATAACCTCACCAGTAGATTTCATTTCAGGTCCAAGAGCGATTTCTACAAGACCCATTTTAGAGAAGGAGAATACAGGTGCTTTTACAGCTACATATGGTTTATTAGGTACAAGACCATGTGGTAAGCCTAAGTCTTTTAAGCTTTCACCAAGAGCAATGCGTGTTGCACATTCTACCATATTGATACCTGTAACCTTAGATATGAATGGTACAGTACGGCTAGAACGAGGGTTAACTTCGATTACATTAAGTTCACCATCAGCCACGATGTATTGAATGTTAAGCACACCTTTAACATTAAGACCTACTGCAATACGACGTGTATAGTCAACAATTTGATCAATCAATTCTTGACTCAAGTGTTGAGCTGGGTAAACGGCCATGGAGTCACCAGAGTGAACACCGGCACGTTCGATTTGTTCCATAATACCAGGGATACATACATCAGTACCGTCGGAAATAGCATCAACCTCTACCTCCATACCAACCATGTAACGGTCGATAAGAACAGGATGCTCCTTAGATGCTACTACGGCTTCCTTCATGTATACATCAAGCTCTTTATCATTGTATACGATTTCCATCGCACGCCCCCCCAATACATAGGAAGGACGAACGATTAATGGGTATTTTAACTTTTTAGCTGCTTCTTGTGCTTCTTCATCAGAGGTTACCAGAGCACCTACTGGACGAGGAATGCCAAGTTTCGCCAACAATTCATCAAAGCGTTCACGGTCTTCTGCCATATCGATGCTATCCACGGATGTACCAAGAATTTTTACACCGCGCTTAGCCAATGGGCCTGCCAAGTTAATCGCTGTTTGTCCACCGAATTGAGCGATAACGCCAACTGGCTGTTCTTTATCAATGATTTCCATAACATCGTCCACAGTCAATGGCTCAAAGTATAAAGAATCAGAAATATCAAAGTCTGTAGAAACTGTTTCTGGGTTGTTATTAATCATAATGGATTGGTAACCCGCTTTACGGAGTGCCCAAGATGAGTGTACGGAACAATAGTCAAACTCTACGCCTTGACCAATGCGAATTGGCCCAGAACCAAGTACTACTACAGATTTTTCACCTAGTGGTTTAACTTCATCTTCTTGCGCATAGGCACTATAATAGTACGGCGTTTTAGATTCAAATTCTGCCGCACAGGTATCTACGTATTTATATGTTGGTAGAATGTTCCATTCTTTACGTTTTGCGCGAACTTCTTCTACAGTTGTATTAGCATAGCGAGCAATAACAGAATCGGTGAAGGAATAGCGTTTTGCTTTGCGCAATACATCTTCTGTTAAGCCCTGTTCAGCCAATGCTTTTTCTACATTAACAATGTTTTTGATTTTTTCAATAAAGAATGTATCAATTTTTGTAATATAGTGGATTTTTTCTACACTAATCCCCTTGCGAAGAGCTTCTGCCACAACATAGATACGTTCATCATCTACTAAGTGTAAACGTTCGATAAGCTGTTCCATGGATTCATGGGCGATTTTCTTAAGCTCAATATGGTCTAAACCGATCTCCAAGGAACGAATTGCTTTTAACAAAGACCCTTCTAAAGAGCGGTCGATAGCCATAACTTCGCCAGTAGCCTTCATTTGAGTGCCCAATGTGCGGTCCGCCAAATTGAATTTTTCAAATGGCCAACGTGGGAACTTCGTTACTACATAGTCGAGTGTAGGCTCGAAGCATGCTTTTGTTTCGCCTGTTACAGCATTTGTAATTTGATCCAATGTCATGCCTACTGCAATTTTTGCGGCTACCTTCGCAATTGGATAACCTGTTGCTTTAGATGCCAATGCAGAGGAACGAGATACGCGAGGGTTTACTTCGATAACAATATATTCGTTGCTATTTGGATTCAAAGCGTATTGTACGTTACAACCACCTTCGATTTTTAAATAACGGATAATCTCAACGGATGCGGTACGCAGCATTTGGTATTGAATATCATTCAAGGTTTGGCTTGGTGCCACAACGATAGAGTCCCCAGTATGCACACCAACAGGGTCAATATTCTCCATGTTACATACGATGATGCAATTATCTGCACTATCGCGCATTACTTCGTATTCAATTTCTTTCCAGCCTGCAACGGAACGTTCTGCTAGAATTTGGTGAATTGGTGAAAGTTTCAAACCACGACGTGTGATTTCATACATTTCATCTTCGTTATGGGCAATACCGCCACCTGTACCGCCTAACGTGTATGCAGGGCGGATGATAATAGGATACCCAATGCGATTAGCAAAGGTTACTGCTTCTTCAAGATCGTTAAAGATATCGGATTCAGGAACTGGTTGATTAATTTCCTTCATCGCTTCTTTGAAGAGTTCACGGTCTTCGGCTTGTTTAATAGCTTCAAGAGTTGTACCAAGAAGTTTTACACCATATTCTTCTAATACGCCAGCTTCAGACAATTGTACCGCCATATTAAGACCTACTTGACCACCTAATGTAGCCAACAAGCCCCAAGGGCGTTCTTTTTTTATAACTTCTGTTACGAATTCAAGACTAATAGGTTCTACATATACGCGGTCTGCAATATCTGTATCAGTCATAATAGTAGCAGGGTTGGAGTTAACTAATACTACTTTATAACCCTCTTCTCGAAGGGAACGGCATGCTTGTGTACCAGCATAATCAAACTCTGCAGCTTGACCGATAATAATTGGACCAGAACCAATTACAAGTACTTTTTTTGCTTCTGAGGTCATATTATTTTCCCTTTCTCATTAAGTCTTCAAATTCGTCAAATAAATATAGGTTATCAGTAGGTCCTGGGGATGCTTCTGGATGGTATTGTACGGAGAAGATTGGCAATTCTTTATGACGCATACCTTCTACGGTACCATCATTTACACTACGATGTGTAATTTCTACGAAATCTGGCAAAGAAGTATCATCTACCGCATAACCATGGTTTTGAGATGTAATATATACCCGACCAGTACGTAAATCTTGTACAGGATGGTTAGAACCACGGTGACCAAATTTCAATTTGAATGTGGTACCACCATAAGCTTGTGCCAATACTTGATGCCCCATACAGATGCCAAAGATTGGTTTCTTACCAAACATTTTCTTTACTTCTTCTACTGCATAGCCAAGATCTTGAGGGTCTCCAGGGCCATTAGATAAAAAAATACCATCTGGATTTGCTGCCAATACATCTTCAGCCTTAGCATCTGCAGGAAATACAGTAAGACGACAGCCTGCAGCTTCTAGAGAGCGAAGGATATTTTCCTTTACACCATAATCCAGTACCGCTACGTGGAATTCAGCATTTTTATCGCCACGCATACCTTGCCATTTTGTAGTTACACGCATAACTTGATCTGTTGGCAAGTCTTGTTTAAACAATTTTTGAATATCCTCCATAGGGTAATCAGAGCGTACGAGTACGCCCTTCATTACACCATGGTTACGAAGAACACGTGTAATCGCACGTGTATCTACATCATAAAGGCAAGGGATGCCGTGCAAACGAAGATACTCACTAAATAACCCCTCATTTTGCCAGTTAGATGGAAAGTCACATAGTTCACCTACAATAAAACCTTTACAATATGGCTTAGGACCTTGAGTGATAGAATTTAAAGTACCATAATTACCAATTAAAGGATAGGTTAATGTAATAATTTGATCCGCATAGGATGGGTCAGTCAAGATTTCTTGATACCCGGTCATACCTGTGTTAAATACAACTTCACCTACCGTTGGGGCGCCACCTAATAAGGAACCTTCAAACACGGAACCATCTTCAAGAACTAACTTGCCTTTCATTATAAGACTACGCCCTCCTTCATAACAATTTTGCCATCAACTACTGTAAGTTTAGCTTTACCTGTAACAGTCATACCATCAAATGGGCTAACTTTACCTTTTGTATAAAATTTATTTCTATCTACTGTCCACTTTTCAGTTGTAGAGAATACAGTAATATCCGCTGGCTTACCAACTTCAAGAACACCTGCATCAAGGTGCATCAACTCAGCTGGTCGAGTACTCATATAGTACACAACTTGATCAATGCTAAGTTTATCAGGACCATATGCATTTGTAATAACCGCTGCCAAAGATGTTTCGAGGCCACTGAAACCATTTGGTGCACAGCAGAATTCATGGTCTTTTTCTTCGTATGCATGTGGTGCATGGTCTGTAATAATCGCATCGATTGTGCCATCTTTCAAGCCTTCTAATAATGCTTGGCGATGATCTTCTGAGCGAATTGGAGGAGCCATTTTAAATGCTGGATTATATTCGCGTAGGTATTCATCTGTGAAAGACAAATGTTGGCTTGTAACTTCACAGGTTACATTAAGGCCTTTAGCCTTCGCACGGCGCACCATATCTACAGTATTTTTACTACTTACGTGAGCAATATGGATATGACCACCTGTCATTTCAGATAACAAGATATCACGAGCAACAGCCAAATCTTCAGCTACTGCAGGGCGACCAATAACACCTAATTCATAAGAAACAATACCTTCATGCATATGGCCATTTTTAGTCAATGTAATATCTTCTGCATGGTCGATAACCATCTTATTAAACATGGACGAGTATTCTAAAGCACGACGCATAAATGCAGCATTTTCTACATAGTGGCCATCATCGGAGAAAGCTACTACACCAGCTTCTGCCATATCCCCCATTTCAGCAAGTTCCTTACCTTCAAGACCTTTTGATACAGCACCAATAAATTCTACCTTAACAACACCAGTAAGTTCGGCTTGCTTTTGCAACCCTCTTACGAGCGCAGCATTATCTACCACAGGATTTGTATTAGCCATAGTTACAACACGTGTGAAACCACCTGCAGCAGCAGCTTGTGTACCGGAGTGGAAATCTTCTTTCGCTTCTTGACCTGGCTCACGCAAATGTGTGTGAATATCGATAAGGCCTGGTGCTACAATAAGACCTGTTGCATCATATATCTCAGCACCTTCAGCATTTAAGTTTTGACCGATGGCTGCAATTTTACCATCTTTTACGAGAATGTCTGCTACTTCGTTTTGTTTTTTCGCCGGATTTACTACCGTACCATTTTTAATAAGCAAGCTCACTACCGTCACCTCCGATAATAGTTAAGTACAATACAGCCATACGTATAGCTACGCCATTACGCACTTGTTCTTGAATTACTGATTGATCAGAATACGCCACATCTGGTGCGATTTCTAGACCACGGTTCATTGGACCTGGATGCATGACCATTACATCGTCTTTAGCTAATTTCAATACATCGTTATTAATACCAAAGATACGTGCATATTCTCTGTTTGTAGGATATAGTGCAGAGTGAATGCGTTCTAATTGAATGCGAAGTACGTTTACAACATCTGCATCAACAACGGCTTCACGAATATCGTGGTGTACGGTAACACCTAATTTTTCAAGTTCTGGATATACCATTGTACGAGGACCAGCCAGATGTACATCAGCCCCCATTTTTGTAAGTCCATAAATGTTGGAGCGTGCTACGCGACTATGCATTATATCGCCAAGGATAACCACCTTTAATCCTTCAATAGACTCCTTTTTCTCTAAGATAGAATACATGTCTAGTAATGCTTGTGTTGGATGCTCATGAGCGCCATCACCTGCGTTAATGATAATCGGATCTACGGCTTTCGTAGCGTATAAAGGTGCACCTTCTGCGCTGTGGCGCATTACGATAGCATCTGTACCCATGTAGGACATAGTTAATAATGTATCGCGGAAGCTTTCACCTTTACCCATGGAAGATCCACTAGGAGAAAGATTGATTACGTCAGCCCCTAAATATTTTCCGGCTAACTCAAAGGAACTACGAGTACGAGTACTTGGTTCCATAAAAAGGTTAATAATGGATTTCCCCTTTAATAGTGGAACCTTCTTGTCATCAGAAAGAACGATTTTCTTCATTTTCTTTGCCACATCTAAAATCAATTTGATTTCTTCAGGTGACACATTTTGCAAACCCAATAAATCTTTGCCTTTTAGGCTAACTTGTCCCATGATTTCCTCCTAACTCACGTAACAAAAAAACCTTTTGCCCAGGGCAAAAGGTCAAATAGTTTGCACAAAGAAGCCCCTATGGGCACTTCAACTATATTCCTTTCTCAGCCTCTCTGGACTAAATTAAAAGGTATTGTATTATGCAATGGTCTCTCGTACCATATATGCATTTTCTTTATTTATTGTACTGAATCCACCTTTGAAAGTCAATGTAAAACACAAAATTCATATGTATTTTAAAAAGAGGACAAGCATATAAAATTGCTTGTCCTCTCTATATTTAAACAACTATTAATCCACTTCTATATCTTAAACTTTAATCTAAAATTTCTTTTTTAGAAATTAAGGGTCTTAATCTAATGGATATAATTTTGGTGGGTTTTCTTCATCATTTTGCTGTTCATTTTGTGGAGTATATGGCATTTGATCTTGTTGCGGCTCATTCGCTACAGGATTTATCTGCACATATTGCTGATTTGGCGACAATTGAGGTTGACGTTGCTCACGACGACGTGTATTTTGAGATGCAGTCGGTCTAGGTTTTGTCAACTCATCAATGGATACAGCATTTGGAATAGTTACATTTGATGTATCCCCATGAATATCATCAAGTTCACTGAAGGAAGGAGTCCTCTTAGATGCTTGAGCAGCCTTACGTTCGGCTTCAAGTTGTTGACGGGCAAGTTCTGCACGACGACGAGCGCTTTCTTGTTGATCTCGAACACGTTGAATCGCTTCAGCACGCTCTTTTGCTTTACGCTCTATTTCAGCTTGAGCCAACGCTTGTTGACGGGCAGCTTCAGCTTTACGTTCTGCCTCTAGTTGCGCTTTATATCGTTCCTCAGCAAGGCGTCGTGCCTCGGCTGCTTGACGTTCTGCTTCAGCTCGTTCTGCAGCAAGTCGCTCTTGCTCTGCCTTACGAGCTTCCGCCGCTATGCGAGCCGCCTCTGCTTTACGAGCTTCCTCCGCACGACGAGCCTCTTCTGCTTTTCTTGCTGCTTCTATTTGTTGTGCTTCCAAAGCAGCCTTAGCCTCTGCCGCTCTACGAGCATCTTCTTGACGCTTCGCTTCAAGAGCGGCTTGCTCAGCAGCACGTTGTGCTTCTAAAGCAGCTTTCGCTTCTGCTGCTTTACGAGCTTCTTCGGCACGTCTTGCTTCCAATGCTTCCTGCTCGGCTTTACGTTGTGCTTCTAAACGAGCTCTAGCCTCAGCAGCCAAGCGTTCCTCTTCGGCCTTTTTGGCCTCTAAAGCAGCTTTTTCTGCTGCTCTTTGCGCTTCAAAGCGTGCCTTAGCTTCGGCCGCTTTTCTTTCTTCCTCCGCTTTGCGTGCGGCCTCAATACGAGCAGCTTCAATTCTACGTTCTTCTTCAAGACGTTTTGCTTCCGCTGCTAGTCGAGCTTCTTCTGCTTTACGAGCCGCCTCTAGCCGATCTGCTTCCGCTTTTCTCGCTGCCTCGATACGTGCCATTTCAGCTTTACGAGCCGCTTCCGCCTTGCGAGCTTCCTCTGCTTTACGCTCTGCTTCGGCTTTTTCAGCCATCTTGCGCTCAATTTCAGCATGCTTGGCTTCTGCAGCCTTTCGCAACATTTCGGCTTTTTCTGCAGCTAGTCGAGCCTCTTCAGCTTTTTTACGAGCTAATGCTTCTTTCTCATCTTTTGCCTTTTTAAGTTGTGCTTCTTTTTTTACATCTGCTGCAGCTTTATCGCTTAACTTTTTAGTTTCTTCATGAGCAATTGTTTCTGCCCGTTTAGCTGGACTTTCAACAGTAGATTTTTTAGTATCTACGGACCCTTTATCTCCATCTTTACCACCTACAGGTCCTACAGGTATTTGTGTTCCCCCTTGAGTTGGGTTCCCTAAAATATCTTTAACATCTTTTGGTACATTAACAGCAATAGTTTGATGTTTTTGTGGATTTGCAAGAGATTCAGGAATCAACAAGAAACGAATTGGCAAATTCGATGCACCGGCTGGCATAAAGTTTAATGTTAATAAATCGCCCGCATTATAGTTCCCTAAAAGACGGCTATCTAATATAGTACCTTCCCCTAATGCGGAAATACCATCTGCACCACCAATGTGGTAAGTCCGTGTATCTGTCTGCCCCCTTCTAGCACCTTGTTGATGCAATGTTTTTACCGTAAAGGAACCAGAATAAGGTCCCCCAAGAGGATTAAAATACAGTCTAAACGGTTCATTCCCCTTTGTAGGAATTTTTAACGTATACGATACGCCATAGTTACCACGATCTCGAACAAATGCTTTATTTTGCATTTCGTCTACACCATTAATAAACGTATCTTCTCGGTCATTACCAATTTCTACAAAGGCACCACCTAAAGAGGTATCGAATGGTGTAGTAACCTCCATATTACGCTTAGCACCAGTATAAGTACCGCGTAATTGTATTTCATCAATAGGAAGGTTTTTCACCCAATGTGATGCATCTACAGGGTCCATCCCCATAGGCAACATCATGACACGCGCAAATATAGGCCCTTCTGTTTTAATATCTACAATACCCGTAAATAATGCATCTCGATTTACCGGTGTATTTTCTAAGTCACTAAAGATTAATTGGCGCCCTTGTGGTGGGATGCTAAGAGTATATAATGGTCTTGCATCTGGGCTTTCATTAAGAGGTTGCTCCAAATCCTTTCGAGACAAATCACGACCTGCTGCAAAATAATCAGGTGTAGCTACAGATTTTAATTGTCTCATGACATGTACTGAAGTTGGATAAGCCGTTTGGTTTTCTAAGACGATAGCAATCTTGTGAGGTAAATCCATTTCATTTACATGATAGAAATAGATACGACCATTGCCATTAATTGTACCTGCACTTAACGTACCTCCTACAGGTCCTACATATTCAGGACTATCCGATAGGAGCAATGTATCCGTTTGAGACACCAACGATGGTGGCAACGGAGAAAACTGAAAATATCCAATTGATTGTAAATCTATATCACGAGCTTCTACATGGCCTGTAAGGGCAGCCATGGCAGCCATAGCCGCAGCTACACAATATCTTGATTTATAGGAAAACATATATTATTACCTCTATACTTCTTCGAGCCCCAACGGGTCATACGTAAGTGCTAATGCTTCAATCTTCTTTAGTCGATGGCCAATTCCAGATTTAGATAGTTCCCCCTCCATCAACTCTTCAAGCTCTTTTAAACTCGCTTCAGGATTCTCCCACCGAAGTCTTGCAACGACGCGCAACTTTTCAGGTAATTCTTCAATACCGATTTCTCTATCAATAATACGGATTGCTTTTACCTGACGAACTGCTGCATCCACAACCTTCTGTAAATTTGCCGTCTCACAGTTGACTTGACGATTAATTTGATTCCGTACGGTTTTCATAATCCGCACGTTTTCAAATTCCATAAGCGCCGATTGAGCACCCATGATTTGCAAACAATTTGTTACTGCATCCCCTTCTTTAAGATATACTACATACTCGTCCTTCCGCTCCGTTAGACCAGCGTGAATGTGAAAGAGTCGTAATACATGAATAATTTCCCTCGCAAAAGTCTCATTCCCCGTCATAAACTCAAGATGGTAATCACTTTGTGGTTTATTAACAGAGCCTCCCCCTAAAAAAGCTCCCCTTAAAAAGGCACGTCGTGCTTCCATTGATTTGAGCCAACTGCGAGGGATTTGTTCGGTTACAGGCCATAAAGCGAGATCCTCTAAAGCCTGTCTCCCCTCTGTAGAAGGTTCCACAGAGAGCGTATACATATTTTTTTTACGCAGGTTTAAACCTTGTCGTACTAATACATTTGTAGGTAATTCGTATTGCTTTTTCAAAATACCAAGCAACCGACGAGCTACTGCATTATTAGCCGTAGCCAAACGAATGCCAACGGCACCTTTCATCCCCAAAATGATAGATCCGCTCATACGCAATAAGCAAGACGCTTCAATTTTCATGGCCACATCCGCATCACTAGAGGCTTCATATTGGCATAATTCATTTTTTACATCTTCTGCAAATGACATGGACATCCCTTCTCATTAATGATCATCTCGTTGAAGATAATATTCTAAGATATGCGGTTCAGTGTTAGATTGCATAGCATGAATGATATCCATAATAACTTTACCTAACCGTTCAGGATCGTGAACAGCTGGTTTTTGAGGATTAATTAAGGTAGCTCGTATAGTGCGGATTCCTTTGTCTTGTAACTTTTTAGTATCTAATACCAATGGTTCAGATCCTACAGCACTATATTGTTCAACCATTTGAATTGGCAACGGCCCATCATTGGCAAGAACAGTATCTATAATTCCTTCTCCGCCATGAGCAATTAAAGCCTCTACATGGTCATTTAATGTGTAGCCTGTGGTTTCACCCGGTTGTGTCATAACATTAGCAATATAGATTTTATTAGCCTTACTGGCACGTACATGAGAGGCCAATTTATCAGTTAGTAAATTTGGGATAATGCTAGTATATAAACTACCAGGACCTAAAATAATCACATCGGCTTCATCAATGGCACGTAATGCAGCCCCCTCTGGCTTAGGCAATGCTGGATCACTATAGATATGACGAATCCGTTTACCCGAGTGTGGTATATTACTTTCACCTTCTACAATAGTGCCATCTGTCATCTCTGCACGCAATTTAATGAACTCTGTAGAGGAAGGAATTACACGACCACGGACACGCAACAATTTACTAGCCGCTTCAAGAGCTTCTTCAATATCTCCATCGTAAACTTGAGCAAGCGCAGTGATAAAGAGATTACCAAAGCTGTGTCCAGAAAGCTCATTTTCCCCTTCGAAGCGGTAACGGAATAAGTTCTCCATTACCCCTTCTTGTTCAGCTAGTGATACTAAACAGTTTCTTAAATCACCAGGTGCTATCATTTGAAAATCTTCTCGCAAGCGGCCAGAAGAACCTCCATCATCAGCAACTGTTACAATCGCAGATAGGTTTGATGTATGTGATTTCAAACCACGCAATAAATTTGATAAGCCTGTACCCCCACCGATTACTACAATTTTAGGGCCCTTATCGAGTCGGATATTTTGAAAGATAATATCCGATACCTTGCTGTCAGGATTAGGTAGTACCGCACGAATAATCGTTTTTATAACTTTACTTGTACCGATGAGCATTAATACAGCGCCAATCGATAATACTACAGCCCCTACAGCAATGAGTACATTATAATTGTAAAAGCCCGTCATATTATAAGAAAAGGCAAGTACAATATCTTCAAGAACCGCAAGCCATTGATAGTTAAACATCAAGGAAATGCCAATAATTAAAAGACCTACACCACAACTAAATAGGGCAAGCCAACGTTTTATATTTAGACCCGGAATTAGCCACCGGAACCATCCTTTTCGCAACATAATCCCCCCTATCTATTTATCAAGTGTTATAATTTCATGAGGATTATAATCTTCTTCTACATTATTTTTCATCATATCTCTATGTTCAACAGTGACACGATATCCTTTTTCTAACAAGTGGGAATATAGAGCCTCTGCCATAGCTACAGATCTATGCATACCACCTGTGCAACCTACTGCCACAATAAACTGAGATTTCCCTTCTTGTTCATAATTTGGTACAAGGAAATCCATGGTATCAAAGTAACGTTTTTTAAATTCCTCGGTTACTTCAAAGGAATGGATATATTCATTCACTGCTTTTACACGACCTGTTTTATGACGAAACTCAGGAATATAAAATGGATTTGGTAGAAAACGAACATCCCATACCATATCTGCATCGAGAGGAATACCATATTTAAAACCAAAGCTCACTACAGTAATAGCCATACCATGAGCTTCATCAACTTGAGCAAAACGCGTTTTTAAATACTCTTTCAAGCTGGCTGTTTTCATATTAGTGGTATCAATAATAAAATCTGCTTTATGGCGCACAGAGTTAAGAATTTGGCGTTCCTTCTTTAGCCCTGTTGTAATCAGCCCATTAGGAGCCAATGGATGACTCCGTCGACTTTCCTTATATCGACGAATCAAAGTCTCATCTGTAGCATCCATAAATACAATTTCAAAATCTACCTTCATATCTTTTAATGTATCTAAAGATGAAGAAAGAGCTTCAAAAAATTCGCCACCCCGAATATCTACAACAAGAGCAACGCGATTAGTCCGTTCTCCACCTTGTCGGCAAATTTCACTTAATTTAGGGATCAGCACAGGGGGAATATTATCAATACATAAATACCCCATATCTTCTAAAGCTTGCAATACCTGAGTTTTGCCGGCACCTGACATACCTGTAACTATTAACAAACGAAATGCTTCCATAGTTTTACTCCATTATAAAAGATTATCTTCAATCCAATGGGCTACGCCATCGTCATTATGGTGGCCACAAATTGTATGAGCCACAGATTTTACATGATCTGTAGCGTTTTCAACAGCTACAGAGTAACCTGTTTTACGTAGCATAGAAATATCATTTTCTGCATTACCAAAAGAAACGATATGTTCTAAACTAATATGATTATCTAAAGCTAGTTGTGTCAAAGCACGCCCCTTTGACACATTAAGGGCAACGATTTCTAAAAAGTCTTTTTGGCTACGAACTAGAGTCACCATATCACCAACTCTAGGAGTTAAAATTTCAATAATTCTGTTAATTCCTTCTACTGTATCTATGGCAATTAGCTTATTCGGTTCAGAGTTTAAACTATATAACGTATCACCTAAAAATTCTGCCGTAGCACCAGTCTGTTTTTCATAGAGAGCGGACTGCCACGTTTTATGATGACATAGCAAATGATCATCTATATAGGATTGAATATGCCAATCATATTGTTTTGCTAATTCATAAATACGACGTACCACTTCAATAGAAACAGTCTGTTCAAACAGTTTACATCCTGTTTCCAACTCTTGAATGAGGCCACCAGAAAATAAAATCATCGACACATTACCAAGCTTTAATGCCTGCCCAATGGGCTTAGCCGTTTGGTACATACGCCCCGTAGCAATCGTAATAGCAACACCCCTTTGCTGCAACCGATGTAATACATCTACTGTATAGTCAGATATAGTATTATCGCTACGCACCAAAGTTTCGTCACAATCGATGGCAACCATTTTAATATGAGAAAAAAAAGGATTCATATTCGCCGCCTTTATAGAAATTTTAAATACTCTTTATTATACCATTAATAGTGGCTATATAGATAGAAATTAGCGGTAATAACCTAATAATGACAAGAAAATTTACTCATGAAATTTTCATGAAATAAAAATCCTCTATTATTAATCAATTATATATTATTAATAAGTCAACATAATAAATAATTCATATAATTTTCATTTAATTTTATATTAAATCATAACCACCCGTAAAACGGGTGGTTTGCTCTGACCCTATAAGGGTCTTTCTCTAGTGGTGGCCCTCTAAAGAGGGCATTGAATGATCTGACAACCACTCTATTACCACTGGCTCCCCCCCCCTACTCGGGGGCTTTTCTTTTGCCTATTTTACCGGCTCACCCGTAAACGGGTCGGTATACTCTTTAAAGTTTAATGTATCTTGTGCTATATCTTCTTGTAGTTGATTGCGAATATACTCTTTTATCGCCCCTTCATATTGTCCCACCGTATCCACATAATATCCTCCTCTACACCAGAAATATCTATTTCCATACTTATATTTTAAATTTGCGTGTTTATCGAATATCATGAGGCTACTTTTGCTTTTTAAATACCCCATAAAACTCGATACACTTAAATGTAGTGGAATCGTTACTAGCATATGGATATGATCCGGACAGCATTCCGCCTCGATAATTTCTACATTTTTTCTCTTATATAAATCTCTTAGAATTTTACCTACATCAGCTTTTATCCACCCATAAATTATTTGTCTTCTATATTTTGGAGCAAAAACAATATGATATTTACATCTCCATTTACTATGTGATAAGCTTTTTACGTCATTCATTGACATTGAACCTCCTATGTTGAAATGTTGTGGTTGCCAGATCAACTCCATTCTAGCACTAGGAGGTTCGTTTCTTTTCTCTAAGAATTTTTACTGACCCCCAGTTTAACTGGGGGTTTAGTCATATGCCTATTCGGCGTACAACACAAAAAAGAGACTCCCGAAGAAGTCTCTTTCATATAATTAACTATCAAATTAGAATTTGTAGTTAAGGTCTGCACGGTAGAAGTCAGATTTGTCGTTACCGTTTTGGTCTTTCCAGTCGAAGCCGTAGTTAGCAGACAAACCAACATTGTTTTGCAATGCATAGTCAACGGAAGCCATCCAACCTTTAGCATTTGTAGTGTAGATGTGGTTGTAAGTTGTATCTACGATTGGAGCATTAACTTTTGCATCGAAGTATTGACCTTTTACACCCCAAGTACCTTGTTTTTTGATGTCGTAGTTACCGAAACCAACGCCTGCAGTCCAAGCTTGAGATTCGTCAACGTTGGAAGCTTTCAACCATTCGCCACCTACCCAAACTTTGTCAAAGTTAGCGTCAGCGTTGAAGCCGTAGATGTTTTTGTAACCAGAGGATTGGTTAACGCGATCGTAGAAACCACCAACCATAGTGTGTTTACCTACTTTACCATTCAAGCCTACATATGTATGAGTTACATTACTCATTTTAGATAAGGAATTATCCCAAACAACAGTGCCATTAGGATCAATTTGAGGATTACCATTAGCATCAAGTTTTGGAGTACCAGTAAGCAAGCCGATATTACCAGATACCATGTAACCATAAGCTGCTTGTAAGTTTACTTTATCGTTACCAGCGTTGAATTGTGCACCATCGAATGTACCATCGAATGCTAAACCGCCACCAAGAACTTGGTTAAAACGACCAGCTTTAGCGGATACATGTTCGCCGAATTTATGGTTTACATAAGCGCGATCAATTGTAGCATCTGCTTTATCTTCATTTTCAGAGTTGCCCAATTCGAAGCTACCGGAAGTCATACGAACAACTGCATCAGTGCGATCGTTTACTTTTGCGTTGAATTGTACACGTGCACGAGCGTCGAATTTGGATTTAGCATGTTCAGCATCTTTATAACGAAGACGAGCATCACCAGTAACTTTTACGTTACCAACGCGGTCTTCCAAACGAGCTACACGAACGCCCAAGTTGTTCAATTCGTTAGAGAATTCATCAGCCAAACGGTTGATCATAGCTTGTTGTTCTGCGTTAGCGCGGTCTTGGTTAGCCATAGCTTTAGCTACCATTTGAGCCATTTCGTAACGAGTGATGTTGTTTTGGCCTTTGAAAGTACCATCTGGGTAACCATTGATAACACCAGCGTTAGCCAATTGAGAAACTGCTTGGTATGCCCAAGAATCTGGAGTTACATCGGAGAATGGGTTAGCTGCGAATGCAGTAGTTACACCCAAAACTGCTGTTGCTGCAAAGATTGCTGCGAATTGTTTTTTCATAGTTGAATTCCTTCTTTCTGAAAAAAATAGAAAATAAAATGTTCAAGTCATAACATTCACATTCTACTCAGTTCTTCAGATTAAGAATCTTTGGGAGTGTCCACGTTTCCTCGCCACATTCTTCATCGAAGTTCTTCGTTTCATATGTTTGCTACTTCTTGTACGGTGATATTAGCACAACCATTTTTTCATGTAAACCCTTTTTTCTCAATTGTATTCTCAACATCTTATTTTTATAACTTAAAATATCTTCAAGATTAGATTTTATCTAGTTTTATAAGGTATAACTTTTTTCATAAAAAAATTTAATTTTATATCCCTTTCTATTAATTGAGAATTTTTATTATATTTTTCATTAAGTTAAACTTATTAATATATATATAATTAATAAGAAATTTATCTTTCTATACAGAAAGATTTTATAAATATATCCTACAATATAATGGATATAATTCTTGATAACCACTAAATCATTCGATTACTTTTAATATTATGTATTTATAAAACATTTTACTATATATATACTATTATATATAAAATAATTCATAATACTTTTATGCAACAAAAAAAAGACTTCCGAAGAAGTCTTTTTTTGTTTGTGAGGGAATTAGAATTTGTAATTTAATTCTGCACGATAGAAATCGGAAAGATCATTACCGCTTTGGTCTTTAGAGTTGAAACCATAACCTGCGGATAAACCTACGTTATCTTGTACTGCGTAGTCTACGCTAGCCATGTAACCTTTGTAACCATTAGATGTATTTGTTAAATCATATGCTTGATCCCAAGTGGAACTTACGATTGGTGCATTAGCTTTTTGGTTGAAGTATTGACCTTTCACATCCCATGTACCTTTTTTAGCGATGTCGTAGTTACCATAACCAAGACCTGCTGTCCAAGCTTGAGAATTATCTACATTGGAAGCTTTCAACCATTCACCGCCAGCCCACAATTTATTTTTACGGAAGTCCGCATTGAAACCGTAAACATCTTGTTTATCGGAATTAACTGTTACACCATTGTGGTTCAAGTTGCCGCTAGATAATCTGGAATAGAAACCACCAACGGAGGATTCTTTACCAACTTTACCTTTTAAGCCTACATAGGATACAGATGGGTTATCAGATTTGGAGTTGCCATCAGCAGCACCATCAATCATATAACCATATGCACCCTGTACTTGAACTTTATCATTACCTACGTTCAATTGTGCACCATCAAATGTATCATCGTACATCAAACCGCCACCAATTGTTTGTTGGAAACGACCAGCTTTAGCAGATACGTTGCTACCAAATTTGTGATCTACGTATGCACGATCGATTGTTGCTTGAGAACCTTTAGTAGAGTCACCAAATTCGTAATTACCTTTTACACGAACAACTGCTTGTGTTTTATCATTTACATTAGCATTGAATTGTACACGTGCACGGCCGTCAGTTAAAGATTTACTATTAGCTTTGTAAACACCTTTGTCTTCAGAACCTTGGTAACGGATACGGGCATCACCAGTTACCTTTACATTACCTACACGGTCTTCTAAGCGAGATACTCGAACGCCGAGGTTGTTCAACTCGTTAGAGAACTCATCTGCCAAGCGGTTAATCATAGCTTGTTGTTCAGCGTTAGCACGATCTTGGTTAGCCATAGCTTTAGCTACCATTTGAGCCATTTCATAACGAGTGATATTGTTTTGGCCTTTGAAAGTGCCATCTGGATAACCATTAACGATACCAGCTTGTGCTAATTGGGATACTGCTTGGTATGCCCAACTATCTGGAGTTACATCGGAGAATGGATTTGCAGCAAATGCTGTTGTTACACCTAACACTGCTGTTGCTGCTAACATTGTTGCGAATTGTTTTTTCATAATGAATTCCTTCTTTCTTATAAATAAGAATTTATATTTGCAGAAGACATTCACTACATAAGTAGTATCACTATGAAAGATGTATTAGGAGTGTCCATGTTTCCTCAACTAAATTATCTATCTTAGCTCCACTTCTTTGTAGCGTAGCCTTTCTGTTGATGTGAATATACCACCACCCCAAAACTTTGTAAAGCATTTTACACAACTAAATTTTATGAAATTTCTTTCATGAATAAAAATTATACCAAAAACATAGATTATTACTGCATTTTTAAAAATTTAATTTTACAAAATTTCATTTTATAGTCTAAAAAAATAGATAATTTTATTATCTATAACCACAATTTTAATAATTATCACTTATTAAATTTAGATATACTTATAATTTATATTAATTCATTTGTTTGAATTATTTATTTTCTATAAGATTGATAAGTGATATATTTAGATTCGACCTAGCCGTCTTGCTAAATTTTATTTAGTATACATTTCACAAGATACAACATAACTTAATCCTTCTTAACTTATAAAAAGCCTATCTACGATGAAATTTATCGTAGATAGGCTTTCACGATTATTAAATTGCGTAAGAAACAAATCCTAGAATATGATCAACAGGAACTGGGCCGATAAAACGACTATCACTAGAGTGATTGCGATTATCCCCCATTACAAATACATGACCTTCAGGAACTGTTACAGGTGTAGACCGGGTATAATTCATTTTTGTATCTTTTGTATATGGTTCTTGTAATTGTTCACCATTACGCCATACATAACCATCTTTAAACTCTAATACATCACCAGGACGACCGATAACGCGCTTAACCCATACATCATTTGTTTGAGCAGCTTTATTAAAGACTGATGCATAGTTCATCAATGGTTCTTCTACATCATCTACCCAAGTACGTGCGCGATTAACACGACTATCAATGATTACAATTTGACCATAATTTGGCATTTCATTCATAATATGATGCCATTTCGTTACAATTAAATATTGACCATTGTGTAATGTATCCTCCATTGATTCACCAGATACACGTGTTGGTTGAATCAAGAAAATATGAATTACCATGGCAATAATTAATGCCAATACAATGGCATAAATCCAATCTAATATTTCTTTTACTATTTTATTACTCATATTAACCCCTTAATGACCGTTCTTTGTAAATCTACCACCAAATACATCATGTACATCTTGAATCGTAATAAATGCCGATGGATCTACTTCATAAACAGTATTTTTTAACCTCATAATTTCAAGTCTTGTTACTACAGAATATAAAACATGCTTAGGTTGCTTTAAATAGCCCCCTTCACCATACATAATTGTAACACCACGATTAAGGTTCGCATTTAATGCATCTGCAAGATTCTTAGAGTTCTCTGCATCTGTAATAATCATTACCCCTTTAGATTCATCAAGGCCTGTAATTGTAATATCGATCATCTTATAAGCAATGAAATAAGCAATTAAGGAATACATAGCACTATTCCAACTATATACAAAACCTGCGGCACCAAGAATAATGAGATTCATAGCCATTACGATTTCACCAACGGAGAAAGTGGAACGTCTATCAAAGATGATTGCCACAATTTCAGAGCCATCTAAAGAACCACCATTACGTATAATGAGGCCTACCCCAATACCTAAAATGATACCACCAAAGATAGATCCTAAAAATGGATCTGTCGTAATAGGTGTAAAATTATGAGCAAAGGTAGAGAAAATTGCCATCCATACGATAGAAAATAGTGTAGAGAAAGTAAAGTTTTTGCCATTAGCTCTATAGCCAATATATAAGAAAGGCAAGTTAAAGAGTACGACGAAAATACTAAAAGAAATTCCGGAAAGCTCTGCAGCCATCAAGGAAATACCAACTACACCACCATCGATGATATTATTCGGTACTAAAAATAAATCTAAGCCTATAGTATAAATTAGAGCCCCTAAGATCATCATTAAGCAACGCATAATAAAATTTGACCACTTATGCGTTGAAGCTTCATTTTTCATGCACTTCTCCTTTACCGTACAACTGCTCCATAGCATGTAGTCTCTTTTCTTCTAACTCACCAGAGTCCATCATATTACTTTGTATATCATTAGCAGTTTGGTTTAACTGTTTTGTATAACGTAAACCAATAATAAAAGCAGTTAAATCATCTACAGGCTCTGGTGGAAATTGCATAGACGTAGGGATAATCTTACGCCACCCTGTAGGTGAATTATATTGCCAATATAATTTTCGAGCCTCCTCAGTACTATGCGATTCATCAATTAAACTAGTAGTAATTCTGTGATTTCGTCCAATTTGTTGGAGAGATGGATATAAATATTTATGATTTGTACCATTTCCACATACCATATGAACAATACCATAATATTCAGTTAATATACGTTCAATTTCACCATTGAACTGTTTTGTCATAATAATTTTACGACATACCATAGTACCAGAAGGTGTCACAATTGCTACACCTGTTTTTTCATTGCCTGGATCTACAGCCAAAATGTACGTAGTATCAGTCATATTACTATCCTCATTTCTAATACAGCATTTATATTTTAACACAAAACGAAGGTCTTATGTAAAAATTTACATAAGACCTTCGTTTAAAGTATATAAACCAAAATACTATTCAATTTAATAAGCTGGCATTTTAGCCTTATCATTAAAAACAGGCATTTGAGTAATACGTAACTTAAGATGCACAGGACCAGATGAATATGTATCACCATCAACATACGCTTCCACATGAACCTTGCCATGCATTGTAGCAATACGACGAATAGCAGTAAACAAATCATCCCCTGGTATCGTTCCGATATCACCAGATAAGGAATCCGGAATAATCCCTTTCTCTCTTGCCTTTTCATTTACTTGCTTTAAGAATTGAAGCATAGCAGATTGAGCGTTAGGGTCACCATCCATTATAGCAGAATGGATTACTTCTCCATTTTTATAAATAAATTGTTGTGGGTAAACTTGGATAACTGCTACCGCTGGTTCACCAGCAATAATATTTCCAGCAGCAACCACTTGAACCACCATTGGAGTCTTTGCTCTATTAAGCTTTTGTGTAGCTACCTCAATATTCTGACGATCTACATACACAACGGATTGACCATTATCTTCTATACCTAAGCGACGTAAAACAAGTTTATTTGTATCATCGATAATATGTTTAATAGCATTATTACTATCTTCTTCACTTAAACCAGGTCGTACAACAGCTTGTGCTAATAACTGATCTACTTGGAAGAGAATGGTTCCTTCCCGTAAATGAATGATGCCATTCTGCAATTGTTCTTGTGTATTTTGTAGATTCTTAATATGCGCTTCCATCTTAGCACGTGTTGCTTCAAGCTCAGCTACCTTTTGAGACACCTCAGCATAAGAGGCTTGTAAAGATGCCAATTCGGCTTCTGTTGCGTCTTTAGCAGCTTGTGCACTCGCCAATTCGGTTTTTGTAGCCTCTACTTCACGGCGAATTTGTTCAATCTCGGCCATCCGCTCTTCAAGCTCTTGTTTATTTTGTTCTAACAAAGCCTGTCCACGAATCAGTTCTTGCGTCTTTGCAGCGACCTCATTATTCAACTGCTTCATATCAGCTCGCAACTGATCCATACCGAACAATGCGGTTCTTACACTTTGAGACGTAAAGGTTAATACTCCAACCGTAGCTGCTGCAACTAAAAGGCCTGTCACAATAGTGACTATAATAGATGTGTGCTTAGGTCGTAATCCAAAGAGGGACATACGACGTTTACCAATTTTAGTGCCCAGCTTATCCCCCATGTAAGCAATGAGACCACCCATAAGAGCGATAATTATTAAGATTTTGACACCTACTAACATCATGTCCCTCCTTTCTCCTAAGAATACAATCTGTTATTTCGATACGCGCCAATTCAAATACAATCCTGCAATAATACCTAATGTATCCGGTATTAATGCAGCCAATATGGTTGGCAATGCTCCACCTTTCCCTAATGCACCAGCAAAGGTCATCACCCCATAATAAATAAAGATGATGAGAATACTAATACCAAAGCCGATAGATGAACTAGAGCGTTGTTTTTGAAGGCCTAAAGGTGCACCTACGAGAGCAAACACAAAGCTTGCCAATGGAATTGTGAAGCGTTGGTACATTTCCATTTCAAGTTTATTAGCATTAGTATAAGCAGCCTTATAAGCTCTGATTTGGTGACGTAATTCCTTAATCGTCAATTCCTCAGGTTTACGTTGATCTTGTTGAATATCTTTTGGGGCAGACTTAATCGGTAAGGATTGCTCCTTAAATTTCATGGTACGTTCAACACCATTACCAGCTGATAAATCGTAAATGATACCATTTTGCATCACCCAATATTGACCATTCCAGATAGCTGTATCTGCATTTTCAACTTGTTGTAACTTGCCACCCTCCCCAAATTGTTGAACCGTAATCATGGACAACTGTTTGGTTTCAGCATCATAGCTCTTAGCATACATCAATGTGCCTAGCTCATCACCATTCATCGTTTTTAATACAATATGATTTTGTGTTTGAGGTGATGCATTTTTCATAATTTGTTCGCGCACAATCGTTTGATACATATGATTTGTACGAGGCACAACAAATTCATTAAATGCTACAGCCCCAATGGAAATGATGAGTGCAATGATATATACGGGCATGGCCAAGCGTAAAAAGCTTAGACCTCCAGCACGCATAACAACGATTTCACTAGTGCTACTCAAACGACTAAAAGTCATAAGAGAAGCCAACAAAACCGACATTGGGAATGTCAAGATAACAATACTTGGTAAAGCCAAGACAAATGCTTGCATAACAAGCAACAATGGCGCTCCATATTCAGTAATATATTGAGCAATCCTAAACAATGTGCCTGTACCAATAAAAATACTAGTAAAAGCAAAAACCCCAAATAGGAATGGGCCTACAAAGGCTTTTAAAATATATTTATCTAATAATCGCATAGCCCCTCCTATAATTTAAAGTTATCCCCTAAATAATGTTCACGAGCGATTGGATCATTCGCAATTTCATCAGGGGTACCCTCTAGGAGGATTTTACCACTACTCAAAATATAAGCCTTATCTACAATCCCCAATGTTTCACGAACATTATGGTCTGTAATCAAGATACCAATACCTCGATTCTTGACGTGCAAGATAATTTGTTGAATGTCAGCAACCGCAATTGGATCGACACCTGCAAAAGGTTCATCAAGAAGGATGAAATTAGGCTCTAAGGCGAGGCAACGCGCAATTTCTACTCGACGTCGTTCACCACCAGATAATTGCATCCCCATACGGTCACGGACATGTCCAATATGAAATTCTTCAATCAATGATTCAACGATAGCTTCAATCTCATCAGGCTTTTTTGCCGTAATCTGTAGCATGGCACGAATGTTATCTTCTACAGACATGGAACGAAAGATTGATGCCTCTTGTGGTAGGTATCCAATCCCTTCAGCAGCCCGTTTATACATAGGAATATTTGTAATATCCTTGCCATCAACGGTAATGATGCCAGAGCTCGGTCTTTCAATGCCTACAATCATATAAAATGACGTAGTTTTACCAGCCCCATTAGGACCCAATAGACCTACAACTTGGCCTTTATCAACGCGAAGACTCACCCCATCTACTACATTGCGTCCGCTAAAGGTTTTAACTAAGTTTTTGGTTTCAATATACATATATTATCCTTATTTATTCGGAACAATGACAAGTGTGCTACGTCCACCTAATGTTTCAGCAGAATCATCAGCTAAACGAATTTTCAGTTCCGGTGCATTCAGTACATTACCATTTTGAACGGCATGCGCAGAACCAGATAAGAGTACAACCCCATCATTTTGGTTTGGTGTTTGCGTATATGTAGCTCGGTCAGCAGAACCAGATACGTTTCGTTCAGGATTAGAGAAAGTAACATTACCTTGCGCTACAGCACGAACTTCCTTCATCCAGCCTTCTACCTTATCACCGGTCAAGGTTGTCCCTTCAGCAATCAAACGGGCATTACCTGTTACAAGACCGTATTCAGAGTCAGTACTATACTCAACACTGTCACCAAAGATTTGGCGATCAGCACGTTGTAAATGAACGCTACCATTAGCAGTGAATTTATTATTATTGTAACTGTGAACCGTTTGAGCAGACATGGCCATATCAGAACCAATCATAGATACACCACCATCAAGATTTGCTTCTTGAGTTTTTGTATTGTACCAACCCTTGGCACCAGTCATAGTTTTATCCGCTTGGGTAATAACAACATTACCTGTTGCATCTGCACGACCTGAATTGCCATCATAAGACAATGTATCAGCACTGATAGTCAACGGATCATTTGCTGCCCAAACTGTAACAGATGCGGTCATGAGTACAGCTAATATAGCCATACCAATCTGTTTTTTCTTATTCATCATATTTCCTCTCAATTACTTCTTTGTTAATTTCGCATGTCCAATGGCTTTAATAATTTTTAAGGACATATTGCCCTCAAGTTTGTCACCTGTAAGGGTTACATCCTTGCTGTTATAAGTGAAAGCCGTTTTAGATGTCAATGTTTTCGTTTTGTTATCAAAATGAAGGGCCTCAGTTTTAAATTCTGCACCCTCCGTATTAGTAGCAGTAACGCCTTGATCAATATCAAGAGAGTTTCGATCCCCCGTCAGTACAGCATGAGGAGCTGTAATCGTAGTAGTCACATCATCTTGATAGAACAGACCTTTCAAATTGGTCAGAACGATAGCTTTTGTACGCGGGTCATATTCAATCTTCTCAGCCGATAATGCCCATACTAACTTGCCATCCTTTTCCTCTTGCAAGTCCGCACCTTGGAAATTAACGAGTTGTCCACTTTGATTTTGAGTGGAATTAGCCTCATTAGAGTCTTTCATAATAAATACAATAAGACCGATTAGAGCTAATACTATAGCGACCACAATGGCAATTAACTTTTTATTGTTTTTCATGCGCTCTCTCCCGTATAGCTATCTTCTTATCGTAATCAATAATTTGATCCATCTTAGTCATCCAACGATGTTGGAACCAAAGCCACTCATCTGGATGTTCACGAATAAATTCTTCCGTAACACGTACACAGGCTTCAGTTAGACGATACATATCAACATCTTCATCGCCAGTTTCCTCATAATGTAATGCCGGCAAGATATGAACGATATGTCCTCCTTCAGGCTTACGAGATGCAAAAATAGGTACTACAGGAGAGCCAAATTTCTTTGCAAATGTTGCTGGTCCCATAACAGCTGATGAATCTTGTCCCAAAAACGGAACTGGTAAACCATTTATATATCCATCTTGGTCAGCTAAGAATCCAAGAAGTTTTTTCTTTTTTAAAGCCTTAGCAGCAGAAACGATTTCGTTGCCACCACTAGCAAATACGTCAAGCCCCACCATCTCACGATATTCATTCATAAGGCGTGTGAATTGAGCATTAGGTTGTTTCTTAACAATTGTAGTGGAAGGATATCCATGAGCCGCCATAGCAGCCCCCATCCATTCCCAGTTGCCTACATGGCCGGTAAGAACGATAACTCCCTTATCTTCAGCAATGGCCTTTTCTAAATGTTCAACACCACGCATCTCTATGTGTTTATTGATAAAGGATTTCGTCAGGTTTGGCATGTATAATACTTCCATAACACTGCGACCAAGATTTTTGAACAACTTATTAATTAATTGTTCCGCCTCTTGATCGTTCATATTCATGCCAATTTTAATATTATTTATGCCTCTAAGCTTTTGCTTCTTCGCTATTAGCCCATATACAGGACCTAAACAAGCGCCTATGAGCAAAATGAGCTTGTATGGTAGTCGACAAACAAGCCAACTAATGCCTTTAACTAAATGGTATTGCCATTCGTTATTCATTCTGCCCACCTCCTTTATTGTCCATGAGCATGGGCCTCTCGCGCATAATCTGCAACAACAGAATCCCATAAACCTTGATTCTTCAGGATATATTCTACAGCCTCTCTAACAGCACCATGTCCACCATTGACGGTAGAAATAAATTTAGCTATTGATTTAACCTCTAATACCGCATTATTTGGTGCCATCGGCAAACCTACGAGTTGAAGAGCTCCTAAATCATTAAGATCATCACCCATGTAAGCAACCGAAGCTAAGTCGATTTGATGTTTTTTACAAAGAGCTCTTAATGCTTCAGTTTTATTAGCATGCCCCATAAGAAGTTCATCAAAATGCAACTCCTTTGCACGGCGCTCTACCATAGGAGATACACGAGCCGTAATAATTGCTAACTTTATCCCTGATTTACGAGCCGCAGTCAAGCCTAAACCATCTTTTACAGAAAAGGCTTTGAGCTCTTCTCCAGTCGATGTATAAATTAGAGTGCCATCTGATAAAACTCCATCAACATCGAGAACAATCCATTGAATATTCATTATACAATGCCTCTACGCAATAAATCCGTAATGTGAACAATGCCAAGACATACATTATTAGTATCAACCACAGGTAATACGGTGATAGGGCGAGGTTGATTTTTCTCCATCAAATGAAGCGCTTCTGCGGCCAATTTATCCTTTGTAATCGTACGCGGCATAGACGTCATCATATCCTCTACGGGCCATTCTAAAAAATTGCTGCCAGAATCAAGTCCACGACGCACATCACCATCAGTCACTAGACCTAACAAATGTCCTTCTTCATCAATAACATTTGTAGCACCTAACCCTTTTTCTGTCATTACAAAGAGTGCATCACGAACGGTAGCCCCTCTAAATACTGTTGGATTATCCTCGCCACCATGCATGATATTTTCTACAGTCAACAATAATTTGCGGCCTAAGGAACCACCTGGATGGAATACAGCAAAGTTTTCTGGAGTAAAATGATGGCGTTCCAATAAACATACTGCTAACGCATCACCTAGTGCTAGGGCAACAGTAGTACTTGTAGTAGGTGCTAAACCTAATGGGCAAGCTTCTCGTTCTACCTCTGCCAACAATACAATATCAGAATTTTTTGCTAATGTAGACTCTGGTTTCCCTACAACACAGATTAATTTAGCCCCTATGCGGCGCAGAGACGGCAAAATACTAATGATTTCTCCTGTTTCACCACTATTAGAAAAGGCTAACACTACATCATCTTCAGTAATCATACCAAGATCACCATGCACGCCTTCACCAGGATGCATAAAAAGTGCCGGTGTCCCTGTACTAGCCAAGGTAGCCGCAATTTTACGACCAATATGACCAGATTTTCCCATTCCTGTACATACTACACGGCCCTTACAAGCCAAAATCATATTTACAGCATTTACAAAATTGTGATCCAAACGAGAACTTAACTCTTCAATAGCACGAGCTTCCTCATGAAGCACCTGTGCCGCTTGTTCTAAAATAGTCACAAATACCGCCCCTAACCTTTTACGATTTTATCAATAGCTACTAAATCACGAAGCACATCTTCGAATTGATCTAAATACAACATATTAGGACCATCAGACAATGCTTCCTCAGGATTATCGTGCACTTCAAAGAATAGCCCATCTACACCACTAGCCACAGCCGCACGTGCCAAATTTGGTACAAATTCACGGTTACCACTAGATTTAGTCCCTGCACCACCTGGTAATTGAACGCTATGAGTAGCATCAAAGATTACTGGATAGTCGAAAGAACGCATAATTGGAAACGATCTCATGTCAACTACGAGATTATTATAACCAAAGCTAAAACCACGTTCGGTAAGCATAAGATTTTCATTACCTGTTTCTTTCATTTTATTAAGAACATTTTCCATGTCCTTAGGAGCCATGAATTGACCTTTTTTAACATTTACACATTTACCAGTTTTAGCAGCGCCGTAAACAAGATCAGTTTGACGGCATAAAAAAGCTGGAATTTGTAGAATATCTAATACTTCAGCTGCAGGTTCAATTTGCTCGATAGAGTGAATGTCACTGACAACGGGCACATTGAGTTCCTTCTTAATAGAAGCAAGCATTTTTAACCCTTCCTCAAGACCTGGTCCACGGAAGGAACTAAAGCTAGAGCGATTAGCTTTATCAAAGGAAGCTTTAAAGATATAGGGAACACCTAAACGTTCGCATATCTCTTTTGCTCGTTTACCGATAGCTAATGTGCGGTCATAGTCCTCAATAACACATGGACCTGCAAGGACAAATAAACCCTTGCCGCCACCCACAGTAATATCTTTAATTTGAACTGTTTTCATTTATTTCTCCTCTTGCTCGTAAATTGCATTAACACGAGCTAAGTCTTCAGGTGTATCAACACCGATAAATCGTTTATTTGTCAAAATAACACGAATTGTATAACCGTTCTCTAGAGCACGTAATTGTTCTAGAGATTCTGTTTGCTCCGCCGGAGTTGGCTCCATCTTAGCGTAGTTTAATAAAAACTCTCTACGATATGCATAGATGCCAATATGTTTTAGTGGCGGACGCACAAAATCATGGCGAGGATATGGGATTAAAGATCTAGAAAAATACATCGCATCATTACGATTATTTAAAATGACCTTTACCGCTGATGGCTCCTCGTACTCTTCCTCTAATAAAGGAGTAGCTACTGTGGCCATCTGCAAGTTTGGATCTTCCTCAAATAGACGTGCCAAGTCATCAATAAGATTTGGATCAATCATCGGTTCATCACCTTGGACATTGATAACAACATCCAAGTCTGTATAATGACTCGCAACCTCTGCTAATCGATCCGTCCCTGTAGGATGATTAGGATCTGTCATCATAACAGTTCCCCCAAACTGTTGTACTGCAGAATATACGCGGTTATCATCAGTGGCTACAATTGTACATACTGTCTTTGTAGCTTGTGATACCCTTGCATAAACCCGTTCAATCATAGGTTTACCTGCAATATCAGCTAATGGTTTGCCCGGTAATCTTGTAGAACCATAACGCGCAGGAATAACACATCCAAACTTCACGATAAAACCCCATTTCTGTTATTCGTGTATCTTATTATTATACACTAAATCTCTAAATTTTCTATGAATTCTTGTTTTCCAGAAACAAATTCAATCCCTATAGATAGCACCAGAATCGGTATTTTCAAGTCTTCAATTGCATGCAACTGACTTAACTTAACTGCATCCTTTTCTGTAATGCAAATAGCATCAGCTTGATGAGCAAATGCTTGTTTCCAAATCTCAACTACATCATCATTTGAAAAGTCATGATGATCTCCAAATGGCAAGGTATGAACAACGTTATACCCTACATCAGTTAACGTTTGTGTAAAGGATTGAGGGTTTCCAATTCCACTCACAGCCATAATGCGTTGTTCCTTGTAAGCATCTACAGAAGCCCCAACAGAACCATTAGCCCACTCATCTAAGGTGTACATAAATTGCGGCTTATGTGTTGTTTCATAGACAGGTATATTGGGAATCATCTGAGTTAATCGCTTTCGAATGCCGGATACAATACCTGGTGCTACTTGATCAACCTTAGTAAGAACGATAATATCCGCACGCTGTAAACCACTAAGGGGTTCACGTAATAGTCCCCGTGGCAATACATGTTCATAGCCAAACGGATTGGATGCATCGATTAGTACAATATCAATATCTCTTGCTAGTGCACGATGTTGAAAGCCATCATCCATAATAAGACAATCGGCACCTAGCTCATTAATAGCGATTTCTGCAGATTTGGAACGTTCACGTCCAATGATTACATTAGATTTTTGTAAAACCTTAGCCAGTAACCAAGCCTCATCACCACTGATAGATGGCTCTACAAGCATTGTTCCATCTTTAGAAATAATAATATTTTTGTTATTATCTTCTGCACGGTATCCACGACTAAGAACAGTAGGATGAAGGCCCTTCTGAGTAAGCACATCACAAATAAATCGCACCATCGGTGTTTTTCCAGTACCACCAGCCGTAATGTTGCCAACGCTGATTACAGGCACTGTAACTTTCGTAACGCCTTTACCCTCATCAAATCGAGCATTGCGTATTGATACAGCTTTCTCATAACCTTTACTCAAAAGGCCTAAACTGGAGCGAGCTATATCACCTAATACGGATTGATCTTCACCACTAACGATGGATTTGAATAATGCTTCCCCACTCATAGGTGACGCCTCCTATTATGTAATACAGTAAACTAATCTACAAATTTAGTCTTACTACGGAATAATTTGATGTTTCTCAAATAGCAAACGTAACTCTTGTGTATTACGCCGCGTAGCACCACGATTTTCTTTAATGATATCCAGGCAGTTTTGCCCCATCTTTTTAGCCAAGTCTCTATCCTTACATAAACGCAAGACCATAGCGGTTAACTCTTTTCCATTCTTCACTTGCTCACAAGCATTTCGAGAGTTTAATAAGGCGAAAATTTCTTTAAAGTTAAACATATGAGGCCCAACCAAAATTGGCTTACCATGTGCAGCTGGTTCCAAAATATTATGGCCTCCAGTTTTAACAAGGGAACCACCAACAAAGATAATATCGCCTAAGCTATACAGTCGGCCAAGTTCACCAATGGTATCTAAAACGACAACGGGAATACCTTCATGAACAGGCTCCTTCATATCGCTACGACAAATAGCACTCAATTCATAACGCTTTGCAATATTTTGCACATCATGACCGCGATAAATTTCACGAGGCGCAATCAATAAACGAGCTTGTGGATACTCTTTCAATACTTGCTTGAAGGTTTCAAAAATAGCCTCTTCTTCACCTTTGTGAGTACTACCTGCAATAATGATAGGATGATTATTTCCAAAGCCAAATTCATCGAGAAGAGCTTGTTTTTCTTCATATGATACGGTGGCATATGTTTGATCGTATTTCATATTACCTGTTACGGTAATATCAGGTGTATGAGCACCTAAACTTTCAATATACGCCGCATCAAATTTGGACTGCATGCAGAAACGCTCAATAGAGCGTAACATTTCACGCGTAAAAGCACTGATATACTTATAACGTTTCATACTGCGATCTGAAATGCGTCCATTAACCATCATAACTGGAATGTTTTCCGATTCGGCGATACGCAAGAAGTTTGGCCAAATTTCAGTTTCTACGAGTAAAATAGTAATCGGCTTAATAATATGTAAAATTTTACGAGTTAAATACGGCAAATCAAGGGGAAAGAATATAATTCCTTCTGCTTCAGGAATGATACGATGAGCCATAGCATGACCAGTAGCAGTAACTACTGACACAACCACAACAGCTTCAGGAAATTCCTTTTTAACCTCTTTTACCAATGGACTGGTAGCCACAATTTCCCCTACGGAAGCGGCGTGAATCCAAATAGCACGACGCCCTTCAATTTTCTTTAATAGCGAAGCGGGCATATAGCCTGCACTTTGTTTGATACGCTCATAAAAGCCATCTTCAAAGGCAAGTCGGTATAAAATAACCGGAATCAAGCCTATCCAATAAAATATGAGCAATACGTTATATATCCAGTACATGGTTATCCTTTATTGGAGAATTGAACGGAATAAAGATGATTGTACAATCCGCCGTCAACAGCTAATAGCTCTTGGTGAGTCCCCTGCTCTACCAAGCGACCTTGATTAAGTACAACAATTTGATGAGCATTTTGAACGGTGCTCAATCGATGGGCAATGACAAATGCCGTACGCCCTTTCATGAGACGATCTAACGCCTCTTGTACAAGCTTTTCGCTCTCAGTATCTAAAGCAGATGTGGCTTCATCTAAAATTAGAATTCGAGGATCTTTTAAAATAGCACGTGCGATAGCAACGCGTTGACGTTGTCCACCAGATAGCGAACTGCCTCGTTCACCTACAATCGTATCGAGACCATCAGGCATTTTCTCAACGAACTCAAGTACATTAGCCGCTTTAGCCGCTTCATACACGTCTTCATCAGTAGCATCTAAACGACCATACAAGATATTCTCTTTAATTGTAGCATTGAACAATACGGTTTCCTGTGGTACAAGACCAATTTGTTCACGCAAAGATTTAAAAGTAACATCTTTCACGTTATAACCATCTATTGTAATAGAGCCACCTGTTACATCATAGAAACGAGGTAGTAGGTTAGCGAGAGTTGTCTTACCTGCACCAGATGGACCAACAAGGGCTACACTTTCGCCAGCCTTAACTGACAAGGTAAAATTTTCTAAGGCAGCCTTTTCTCCATCATAGGAGAAAGAAACATCATTAAACTCCACATTGCCGGTAATAGCAGGCAATGTAATAGCATCAGGTTTCTCCACAACATCTGTTTTAGTATCTAAAATTTCAAATACACGATCAGCAGCAGCCAACGCCTTTTGAATATTACCATATACTTGACTCAAACGTTTTACGGGATTTGACAAGTTAATAGCATAAATCAAGAAAGCAATCAAAGAACCTGCAGTAATAGCACCTGTTACTACGGAGTAACCGCCGTACCAAAGGATGACCGCTACAGCGATTGCCGCAGAAAACTCAACCATTGGGCTTAACAAGCTAGTCAATTTAGTAGCTTTGATAACTGCTTTAAAATTGCGATCATTTTCATCTTCAAAGCGCTTACGCTCAAAATCTTCACGAGCAAAGGATTTTACAACGCGAACTGCACTAATTACCTCTTGTAAAAGTGCCGTAATATCAGCTACACGCCCTTGGACATCATGCCCTGCCACGCGAAGCTTCTTACCAAAAACATTGATAATCACTAAAACTACGGGAACCGTAATAAAAGTAACTAACGTCAATTTCCAGTCAATGAGAAGCATGGACACCAAGGAACCGATAAGTGTTACAGATTCAGTGATAAAAGAAATCAAATTATCTACCACGGCCGTTTGCAATGCAGCTACGTCATTTGTAAGATTACTCATGATAACGCCCGTCTTACGACGATCGAAATAGGATAAGCTTAATTTTTGTAGATGATTAAAAATAGCCTCACGTACATCGATAATCACGCGCTGTCCGATGTAGGACATGTTATAAGTTTGACCATAGGTAGCAAAGCCACGAATTAGGAAAATGAGTATAATAGCACCTACAATAAGGTTCAACATAAACATATTCTTTTCATCTAATACTTGGTCTACTACATTCTTAATTAGCCAAGGTACTACCAAATAGGCAGCAGCAGCGACAATCATGCAGAATACTGCAAAAAGCATTCGCTTATAATAAGGCTTTACAAAGTATAAGAGCCTAGAATAACTATTCATTACATTTCTCCTTACCGAGATTATATACAAGATGTGCTACCCGTTTTACTGCACCCGGCTCACCTAATTTATGACGTACTTCGCGCAATTCACTGCGCATAGCTTCATTTTTGTCTACATCGCTGAGCAATGGTTCTACCAAAGACACAATTGCGTCTGGAGTGACAGCATCTTGTAATAATTCGGGAATGACTTCTTTACCCGCTACAATATTAGGCAAGCCCACATGTGTTACATTCACAACCATCTTACCAATACCATACGTAATTGGAGATACACGATACAATAATACCGTTGGCAATTCCATCATCGCCGTTTCTAATGTAGCCGTTCCTGATGCAGCAAGGCACACATCACAAATCTGCATCAAGTCATATGTATGGTCTTCCGTAATCGTAACAGGCACCTTATGAACATCGATAAACTCTTCTAGCTCACTTCGATCAATTGTATGTGCTCGAGGCAAGAAGAATTGAATATCTTCATGCTTCGCCATCAATTGCTCACCACTTTTTAACATCGTATCAAGTAAGGATAAAACCTCTTGTTTACGACTGCCAGGCATGAGCAATATCTTTTTAGCCTCTTTGCGAGCCCCAAAGTATGCTTCGGCCACATCCTTAGTCATCGTAGGATGTACGATGTCGAGTAAAGGATGCCCTACAAAATCTACATTACATTTATACTTGCGATATGCTTCAGCTTCAAATGGAAAGATAGATGCTACCTTAGTTACATACTTACGGATTGTATTACCTCGACTACTATGCCATGCCCAAATCGTTGGAGCAATATAATACAAAACAGGAATCCCCAGTTCATGAGCCACCGCAGCTAATTTCATATTAAAACCTGGGTAATCTACACAAACGAGAATATCTGGTTTCTCCTTCATCATGACGCGTTTCAAATACGTGCGCAACTTAAAGAATTTTGGCAATGATTTCACAATCTCTACAATACCAATGACACCAAGATTCTTAATATCATACACGATACGAACACCAGCACGCTCCATCAAGGTGCCACCCATACCAAACATTTCTACAGAAGGATCTATTTCTCTCAATGCATTGGCTACACTTGCCGCATGAGTATCGCCGGAAGCTTCACCGGCGGAAAACATGACTTTCATTATGCATCCTTTCTGGAATTTACAAATTCTTGGTCAACAGCACAGATAACAATACCATGACGATCTGCCATATCAAGCACATCTTGTTGTTGTACGAAAATAGTCTTTTCCGCTTCTACAGCTAGTACCTTACAACCACTATCAATCATAGACATGAGCGTTTTTATACCTACTGCCGGCACATCAAAGCGTACATCTTGATTTGGTTTTTCTGTTTTAACAACAATCGCATCTCCGCGCCCCAGTTCTCCACCTCTCAAGATACACTTGTCAGTCCCTTCAATGGCTTCAATTGCCATGACCGCCTTATGTTTAACAACAACGGTTTGACCAATATCAAGGGCCCCCATTTGTTTAGCTAGTTCAAAACCAAAACAAATGTCAGCCCATTGCTCATCTGTAGGTTGTGCTTTTGAAAGCACTCCTACCTTTGGCATAAATGGTTTCAAGTATGCTGTTTGATCTAATACTTTAAAGCCTTCTCGTTCGATTTCATCAACGATGGCAAGCATAATCGTATCATCTTTACGATTTTTAAGACGCTTTAAAACACCTAATGTTTTTAAATCAGGAAACGTAAGACCTTTAAAAAGAATCTCTTTAGTAACTTTCCCAAGCATGGTTAACTCTTCAACCTCTTCTTTTTTCAAGGTTTTGAAGATTTTACCTAGTTTAGCAACACCAATATCGTAGAAAGCATCAGCCTCAGCCTTTAGAGCCGGGTCTATATCAGGTACCACACCGATAACAACCACCTCGTGGCCCAATACATGAGCGGCACGCATGAATTCTACAGGCAAAACACCTATGCCCGCAATTAATCCTACCTTTGCCAAGACTATACCTCCTAGATGGCCTCACGGCCTATATATCAATTAGTAATTTCAAGTTCCCTATGAAAAGGCCTAAAAATAGACATAATCATATACAATATATTGTACTATAAATAGCTACTTTTTACCATTAAAAAGCCATGGTTTATGCCCTTTTCTTCATCATTTTATTATAATTCCCTTATTCCTTTTAAGCACTAAAAAATCTACGATTATATCTATCAAAACTTTTCTATAAATATAAAAATATAATGTAAATTATCATTGATATAAAACTCAACTAGTAATAATGCACACAAAAAGACCTCGTACATTGTACGAGGTCCTCATAATTAGTCGCGACGAGTACGCATAATTCCCCTATCCGCATTGCGTAGGAAGCGTAATAAATTTTCAATTTCTACGGAAGAATCCAATTGTAATTCCATTTCTTCAATCGCCTTAGATAAGCTGAATCCAGAACGATAAATAATACGGAATGCCTGTTTCAAATCACGTCGTACATCTTCGGAAATCCCTGCACGAGATAGGCCTACAGAGTTTAGACCGATAACACGTGCCGGTTGACCATCAGCAATTACGTAAGGTGGGATATCTTGTACCACCTTAGCCATCCCGCCAACCATTGCATTACGACCGATTTTAACAAATTGATGAATACCTGCAAGGCCACCAATAACAACGCGATCTTCAACGATAGCGTGCCCTGCAAGACCAGCACAATTACTCATTATTACATTATTACCAACGATACAGTTATGAGCCACATGTGTACAGGCTTGAAGTAAACAATTATTGCCTACACGTGTTTCTTCACCTTCACCAGTAGCGCGGCTAATAGTTACGAATTCACGAATAACCGTTTCATCGCCAATATTACAATAGCTTTTTTCGCCTTTAAATTTTAAATCTTGCGGTTCCAACCCAATAGATGCGTTAGGATAAATTTCACAACGCTTACCAATGGTTGTCCAACCACCAATTACAACATGTGCACCGATTTGTGTGCCATCGCCAATCTCGACATGTTCGCCGATAACAGCGCCAGGACCTACGATTACATCTTTGCCCAATTTAGCATTTGGATGGACTATGGCTGTACTATGGATGTTGGATTTCGCATTTTCCATGCCTACAACTATCACTACAATCACTCCTCATTCTATTATACAAGGGCAAACATGTATTCACCGCTAGCGCACAATTTGTCGCCAACATAGGCACGGCCTTCAACCTTGCCCATTTTACCTTTAATTTTAACAATATCTACCTCCATGCGAACTTGATCGCCAGGTTTTACAGGATGGCGGAAACGCACTTTATCAATACCTGTAAACATAGGAGTAAGACCACGATTTTCCTCAGGGTATAATAATGCAATACCACCGACTTGAGCAATAGCTTCAGTCAATAATACACCTGGCATAACTGGGTTCCCTGGAAAGTGACCTTGGAAGAACAATTCGTTGAATGTAGCATTTTTAATACCCACAGCACGTTTCATAGGTTCTAACTCAACAATGCGATCAACCAAAAGCATTGGGTAACGATGAGGTAAAATTTCTAAAATATCTTCGTGATTAAGAATCATGGCTGTGTCTCCCTTATTTCTTCCATTATACTGCGAGCCAATCTTGAATTTAATTCATGACTCGATTTCAAAGCAATTACATGGCCTTCAATCGGTCCTAACAAGAATAAATCCCCTATAACATCTAATGCTTTATGGCGAACTAATTCATCCTCAAAGCGTGGTATAGATAGACATTTCTCATCATCATAGACTAATGCATTATCTAGGCTACCGCCTTTTGCAAGCCCCATGGCCTGTAATTGTTCCAATTCCTTCATAAATCCGATAGTCCTAGCCGGTCCAATGTGTGCTTTGAAATACTCAGGCGATACTTCAAAATCACATTGTTGCGTACCAAGTAACGGATGGCTGTTAATTGATGTAAAAGTCATGCGATAGCCATCATATGGCAAAATCACAATAAAACGATCCCCATCATAAACAGCATGAGATCGAGTCACTTTGTATATATGACGCGATGCTATTTGTTCTTCAATGCCAGCCTCTTCAATAAGATTGACAAAAATAGCACTACTACCATCACCTACAGGAGGTTCTGGAGAATCCATTTCAATATAACAGTTATCAATATTCATAGCACTGAACGCTGCCATCACATGTTCAACAGTAAATACCTTTGCTTCACCATTTTCCAGCGTGGTAGCGCGCATAGTGTTCGTCACATTATCAATGTGTGCTCGCACAGAAGGATGCCCTTCAATGTCCGTGCGGACAAACACAATTCCTGTATCTTCAGGTGCAGGCTTAAAAACCATATATACTGGTTCACCGCTATGAAGGCCAATCCCTTGATATGAAACAGCCTTTTTTATTGTTTGTTGTGGCTTACTCATAAGAATGTCCTTTCATAATCCGAATTCACGTTTACTATACACCAATATGTATTATACCCTATTTGCATAGGCGTTACAAGAAATTTACCATATATTACGCTAATTGGAAAGACTATTCTTAGTCTTTAAAATTTTAATAGACTATTTTTAAACACTAAGTTATAAGTTATAAAATAAAAAGAGATTTCATCCATGCTAGTAGGAATCAGTTTCATCTTGAAGATTCCACAATCGCATAAACAAAATCTCTTTAAAATTATTAACTATTGAAAAACATCAGGTGGTGTATCTATTTGTTCACCATAAAAACGACGAGTCCATTTCCAACGGTTATGAAGCCAGAACCAATCTTCAGGATATCGCCGAATATAATCTTCAATAAACTCATTTAGACGAGTTGTTGTTACCGCTATATCACGCTTTTTATCATCTGTACGTTCCACATAAATTGGTGGATGTGCTTCAATCTCATGTTTCTCAGAAAACGGACTATAATGTATGGTTACAAAAATAATAGGCACATCTTGCATACGAGCCAGTACAGCTGGCCCAGCAGCCGTCAATGTTTCATAGCCAAAGAAGGGTGCAAGAACGCCATCATCACCAGGGTCCTGATCCATAATAAGGCCTAAAAATGCACCTTTTTTTAGTTCATTAATCATTTCACGAACACCTGTTTTATAGGTCACATGTTGATGCATAATCCGACGATATTCATTGATAAACTTATCGGCATCACCATTCTGTTTCATAGCCACAGAAATCAGCGGATATCCTTCAGAAGCAAGAACGCCACCTAAAAGTTCCCAGTTACCACTATGAACAGCAGCTAAAATTGCACCTCGACCATTTTCTAAGGCATCATCTAAGTACTCTCGATTAATAAACTCCACCATATCTTTGTATGCGCCATCTTTAATTTCAGGATAGCGCAATACATCAATAATCATACGGCCAAAGCGTGTAGTACTAGCTTTCGCAATACGTCGAGCTTCTTTAGGATCATCTGTAATATTACAGAATAAAATTTGGCCTATCGCCAGGCGCTTGCGTTTAGGTGGCACCACTAACCACACAATTTCACCAAGCAATGTACCAATAGCATATTGCAAACCTTTAGGTAATAAGCAAATAAAGGCACTAAAGATTTTCATAAACCTATACATGGATTATTAGCTCTCCTTAAGCTGTGCTTTCAAAGCGTCAATTTCTTTTTGTAATTGTTTTACAGTTTTCACCATTTCTGGCAAACGATTCTCGTAAGCAGCCAATTTCAACCACTCTTTATGAGGTCTCATTGGATACCCAGCCATAACAGAATTAGAAGGCACATTGCCAGTAATTCCTGTTTTACCTGCAAATTGTACATTATCTCCAATTGTAATATGACCTGTACAGCCTGTTTGTCCTGCAAAGATTACATGGTTACCACATTTTGTACTACCTGCAATCCCAACCTGTGCGATTAAGAAACAATCTTCTCCAATCTCAACATTGTGGCCAAGGTGAACAAGATTGTCAATTTTGGTACCGCGGCGTACCAAGGTAGATCCCATTGTAGCATTGTCGATAGTAGTGCAAGAGCCAATTTCTACATCATCTTCAAGAATAACATTGCCTACTTGAGGAATATGCGTATGAATACCATTTTCTGTGGCAAAACCAAAACCTTCACCACCGATAACTGCTTTAGCACGCAATACAACGCGTTTACCCAAAATACAGTTCTCATGTACGATAGCACCCGCATAGATGTCAGAATCTTCCCCAATTCGTACATTATGACCAATATATACATAAGGTCGAATCGTTACATTATCACCGATAACAGCATTATCATTAATAACACAATAGGCACCAATAGCTACATTTTTACCAAGTGTAACATTCTTGCCAATAATAGCAGTACTATGCACTTCACGGGGAACTACAACAGGTGGATGGAATACTTCTAGCACTTGGGCAAATGCAGATTTTGCATTATCAACTACGATTTGCGCCATCGGTGCATTTTTTACTTCTGATTCAACGATAACAGCACCCGCTTGGCATAACGCAATATGTTCAACATATTCACCAATTGCAAAAGTTATGGATTGTTTTACCGCTTGTTCAAAGCTACGTGTCTCAGTAATGACAATAGACTCATCCCCTATAAGTTGACCGCCTACTAAATTTGCGAGTTCCTGTAAAGTTTTTTCCAAGGCAAACTCCTCCCCCGTGGTAATCTTCAATTATTGTGCAGCTTCAGTTGTACTTGTTGCAGCTTGATCTGCTTGTTGTGCATTTTGCTGAGCATCTTGTTGCTCTTGGGCTTTAGCTGCATTTTCAACTTCTTTGATTTGGTCGTCAGAAGCTTTACCCATTTTTGTAATCAAATCCTCAGTTACATCAGAGCCACCGCCAACAACAGCGCCTTTCTCAATAATAACATCAAGTTTTTTCTCTTTCACAAGTTCATTGATTTTTTGTTCTTGATATTGACGATATTCTTGCGCTTTTGCATTCGCAAAGGCATTTAATTCTTGATTCGCTTGATTAAATACATTTTGTTTAGATGCTTCATCGGCAGCAGCAATTTTAGCATCTAATTCCGCTTTTTTAGCATTGATTTCTTTAGTAATTTCAATACCTTTTTCAGTACTGTTTGCCACTTTCACGCTATCAACATAACCAACATTATTAGAACCACAACCACCTAAGATAGCCATAGAAGCTACTAAAGATGCACCTAATACTAAAGATTTAATACGTTTATTCATAATATAACTCCTTATTGAACTCGATAGGACGCCTTCACTGCATCAGTAATATCAAGCCCTTTAATATTACCACCATCATCGATGATGACTAAATCCAAATGTTGTTCCTCAGCAATAATTGCTACGCGCATACGAACATCTTCTAAAATAGCCTCATGAAGTGCACTCACCTCAGCTTCTTTATCTGAAAGCTTTTTTGCCCATGTATCATTCCACTCTTGCGCCACAGGCAGGTTATTATTAGCAATGATGGATTGTGCTTGTTGTTGTACCATGGAGTCTCGTTTCTCAGCTAATTCCTTCTGTAGGGATGCAGCGTATTGATTGAGCTCTTCCTGCCCTTTTTGTTGCATTGGAGCAAGCTCAGCCTGTACCTTTGCTTTAATTGAATCTACATCGAAATCCGATGGTTTTCTCTTAGCTAATAAGTCCTTTAATCTTTCTTCTTTTTTAGCTTTTTCAGCCATAGCCGCTGCTCTTTGTGCATCATCTATATATACACGTGCATCATAGGCATATAAGTCTAGTTGAAGGTTTACGATTTCCAGATCATATTCATTAGTACTAACCTTTAACTCAGCTAAATACTTTTGAGTCAATTCATTGCGTTTTGCATTTAATTGCTGATTTAGTTCATTCTCTTTTGTTGCAATACGAGTTTGCAATTCGACCGTAAGAGCATCTGACAAGGTTGAATCCAGTGCAAGCGTTTTCAACTGTTTATCTTGTGTCTCTGACTTGGCATTTAAGGCTTGTTGTTCAAGTTCATATTGACGTTGTAAAAGTTCCAGTTCATTTTTGGCTTGTTTATAATCCTCATAGGATGGATTAAACTCTAGTACATCATCAATGCGTACAACACCTATTGACATACCATCAGGACCCTGTTGGCGATTTGTTACAAAACCATAGGCCCAAACCATAGCACTTATTGCAGCAACGAGAAATATGACTAGTCCTATATATCGTTGTTTCCCGTTCATTGTCGTTCTCCCTTACATAGAACTACAGTTTATTTTTTTGCATTAGTAGCTAGTTTTTTCAATACTTGATCTGTAATATCAACACCACCGTATAGTACAGTGTCTTTAGTCATAACAACGCTAAGACCCTTAGCATCACCAACCGCTTTTGCAGCCTCCATAGCTTTATCTTGAACGGATTTAGCAATTTCTTGATCTTTTTTAGCTAGGTTTTGACGAGCTTCTTCAGCAATTTTTTGTTTAGTAGCATCATCTTGTGCTGCATCAATTTTAGCTTGCGTTTCTTGTTGTAATTGGCTTTGATAGCTCATATACTCTTGAGCTGCAGAGATATAAATTGGATTATCTTGAGACAACATACGAGATGTATCGATAACCCCAATAGTACTAGTCCCACTATTACTACTAGGCGAAGCCATTTGCGTATAAGCTAACGCACCAATACCAACAATAAAAATTGCAGCAATGACGATGGAAAAAATCTTTACATTCGCCTTGTTGTTCATCATTCGCATCATAATAGAGTGCCCTCATTTCTTTAAATCACTGCATCAAAGGATGCCATATAGAGATATTGGTGAAAGCCTCTTTAAAAAGAGGCTTTCACCATATACATTTACTATATTAGAATTGTGTACCGAAGCTGAAGTGGAATTTATTTTTGTGTTTACCCACGCCATAGTCAAGTTTAACAGGACCAATTGGAGTTGTAATACGAACACCAGCACCAACGCCATAGTTAAAGGATTTTTTGCTGTTATACCATGTAACATTTGGTGCATCCCATGCATCACCAATATCACCGAATAACACACCGCTAACTTTCTTAACAATTGGGAAACGGAATTCCAATGTAGCATTGTACATCTTCTTACCACGGAATTGATCATCTTCATAACCACGTAAGGAATCAGCTCCGCCCAATGTGAACAATTGGCTATAAGGAGCATCACCTTGGATGAAACCAGCACGTGCACGGAATGCCAATACATTTTTAGCACCCAATTTCTTGTACATACGAGTTTCAGCTGTGAATTTGTAGAAGTCGAAGTCACCGCCCAAACCATGACCAGCCCATTGTGTAGTATAGGAAATACGACGACCACGAGTTGGTTCATAGATATTATCGCGAGAATCGTATACTTTTTGCCATGTTACAGAGTTAATGCGACCGAAGTTATTTTTTACATAGTTGTCAGATGCGAAGTTATAGGAACCATTATCCCAGTTTGTACCTTTACCCGCATTTTTATCATAACGGAAACCAGAGCTATCATCATCCCATTTATAAGAATCTTTACGGGATTCTAATGTCAAGTAATCACGAGTATATTCCCCAGTTTGACGACCGAAGGAAATATTGAAACCACGAGATTTCTTATTGTATTCTGCTACTTCATTACCATCTTCATTGTAATCTGTGTATTCATCTTCGCGGTTGAAGAAGGAGAAGCCAAGGGATGTACCTTTGCTATCGATCCAAGGTTTCAAGTAGGAGATTTGGTAGTTCTTATATTTTTTCTTACCACCGATTTCCCAGTGAACTTTAAATTTATCGCCAGTACCACGGAAGTTATCTTCACCGAATTCAACAATACCCATCAACCCATCAGATTTAGAGTAACCAGCACCTAATGTGATGGTACCAGTCTTATGTTCCAATACATCGATTTCAATAATTACATTATTTGGATCTTGTTCACCTGGCAACATACGAACGTTTACGTCATCAAAGAAACCTAAGTTATATACGCGTTCTACAGAACGACGTACCAAGAATTTATTAAAAGGTTTTCCTTTCTTTTGAACAAATTCACGAGTAATAACTTTATTGCGGGTTTTCTTGTTACCTGCTGGAATGATATCTTCTACGATACCTTCAACAATGTGTATATGAAGTACGCCTTGGTCATCTACACGGACACCATCAACATGTGCTAACATATAGCCATCGCGAGCATATGCAGCATTAATGCCTTGAACTTTTTGCCCTACGGATACAGAGTTAAGAACTTGACCTGGTTGAATGTCCATGAACTTAGTCAATACTTCGGAGGAATATACAGTATTACCTTCAAAGGAAACGCCAGTAGTAACTGGATTTACTGTTACGGCAAAGTCCAATTTTACGCCTTCAGGCACGGAAGTGAATACAGGATTTACTTCGGAGAAGTAACCAGTATTACCAAGATTAGTTACATCTTTAAATACGCCATCAACAGATACGGCATCGCCAACTTTTTCAGTTAAAATTGGCAACAAATTTGCTTGCTGTTCAGCTGTAACGCCAGATATAGATAAACCGGTAATCAATTTACCTACGTAAGGATTAACAGATTCTGCACTAGCAGATGTAACATATTGTGCTTCTACTGTTGTAACAGCTTGAGTTTGGCCATTTTCAGCAGCCTTATCAAGATCAGTACCACCAGTAGTTTTAGATACCATTTTTACTTGTTTATCATCAGTTTTTAAAGCAGCATTATTGACTGTAACAGTTCCATCAGAACCTTTTACTACAGTGCCGTCACTAGATATAGTCGTATCACCACGAGCAGCTAAGATAGCTGCATCAGTTTCATCTTGTATAGTTGTAGTAGTTGCATCAGCATTATAAACAGCTTGTGTAGTAGCTGCATCATTTGTTGTAGCAGCATTAGTCGTCGTTGTGCTATTTAAATCTGGAGTATAGCCAGCTTGTACCTCAGCAGCAAATACACTGCCTGTCCCCATGACAGCGGTCAACACGGACGCTGCAAGCATACTTTTATAAGCTTTTGGTTTAAACATAAATTCCTCCTAGAACTCATCCCCATAAAGAGTTTACATCTTATTTATAAAGACTAATAAATCTTTATCATTATAGCATAAATTGCTTGGAATGAGTACTATATTAAACAAATTTTATGAAATTAATATGACTAGAATGTGCATACCTAAGGGGTTTACACATTCTAGTCATACTCTTAAAAGCTACGTGTCCAACGACCACCTATATAATTGTTCCCTTTTGATGTATGCCATCCCGTGAACTTAAGGTTTCGTTTAACAGAATATTCTATACCATATTTATTTTGTTTGTTATTAATACCTTGAGAATAAGTCAACATGACTCTCGGTAATACATATTTACCGATTTCAATATTATAATTACTTGCCGTATCCCTATTAGTTGGCTCATCGGGATCAATTGACCCTGTTGTAATATTGATGCGGTCTAACCCAAGTGTATTTTGTAATGCATCTTGTACATAGCCAAAAGCAAACATTTGAAGCCCTGCTGTAGCCACAGCATTCACATCTTCATTTGTCAAAGTACTACTATTTGAATCTGCACCGCGGCCGAAGGTCAACATGGAAATGATTTGCTTTCTAGACAATGTAGGATTAGAGGACAATGATAAGTCCATATGATCCACTGTCCCTTTTACGCCAAGCATAATAGTGTAATTACTTACATTTGTTTCAGCCTCTAATTGTAAGTTTGGTAAATAAGAGCCACCTACGAAATGAGCATTCCCTTTTGTAATATTAAATACATGGCTCAAATACTTAAACGTGCCATTTCTAACATCGAATTGACCACTAGCAGTTGGATTTTGTAAGGATCCACCAAAATGAACATCGCCACTGATAAACATGTTGTATAAGGTGCGATCATATAAACGTACACCTTTACCCGCATGAACAGTAACATCCACCCCCATATCTTTGGTACTTTCACTAGATTGTAAGGAAAGAGGAATTTTGAATTGAATCTTTTCAAGATTTAAAGTACCAATAAGGGTCGGCAATCCATCTCGGTCAGCAATATAAAGTTCACCATTCAAAGGTCCTCTTACATATTCACTGCGAACCTCTAAGTCTTCTAGCTGAACTGCCGCCTTGTAATTAGTAAGAGTATGTCCAGACCAATTTACTTTAGCAGCCAAACCAGCTGAGCCTTTGCCCATATTAATACGGGATTGGAAATCACCTTGTTGACCAGAGAAAATTAAGTCACCATCAATACCAGTAATTTGATTTTCTACACTTGCCAATTTCATCGTACCATTACGTACCGATACAGTACCATATGCTTCAGGCTGATCAATAGTGCCTGTAATGTGAACCGTGCCTTTTAACGGACCTGTTGCCTCCTTAACACTAGTTGTAAGAAGAGGAATAACAGCCATATCTGCTTCGTTAAAATCAATAGTTACATCCATAGATTTGCTATCATTTGCTGGAATATACCCAGACGTAAAGATTGCCGCTAATGGAATCTTACCATAGACACTTAGCTTATACCCACTTTTGGCACCTTGAATTCGTTGAATCTGAATAACTTGATCTTGCATTGTAGCCAATACAAAACCTTCATCAATACCAACACCATTAAAGGACCCCGACTCTACAGCACCGGATAATTCTACTTTAGGATTCTTAGTTTCCCCAGTGATATTTACAACGCCAGTCACCCAACCAGTAGCTTGAATATCCTTACCCATAAGTGGCAAGAACGGTACTATATCAACATCCTTTAATGCAACCTGTAAGTCCGCTTGACCATCAAGATCCATCGTACCGCCTATTGCAATGAGACCTTCATCAACAGGCAGTTTCAAAGTTGTAACTTTGAATTTACGATTAGCAAGACTTGCATCGATAGTTGCATCACCAACAATCTTTTCATCAATACTTACATCATTAATCTTGCCTGTTACATTAACGCTTGGATTGTCGCGTGTACCTCCGATTTCAACAGAACCATTTAATTTGCCATCAATGTGTTCATTGGACCGGTCTAGCAAGGTTAGCAAATTCTTTACGCTACCATTAGTAACATCTAATACACCAAATAGTTGTCTACTATCATCAAACTTCATACCACCTTTAGCAGTGTAGCGACCACCATCGGCTTCAGCAAAGGTGAAATCTTGCACATTTACAACCGATTTATCTGCATAAACACGACCATGAATATCGTTCAATAATTCCCCATTAACTGATAAGGCATCGGATGAAATATAGCCATTAAATTGAGGGTTATCCACAGATCCAGTAATTTGTCCTCGACCAGATAGCAAACCATCAACTTTGTAATCCGTATTAATGAGCAATCTGCCCATATCAATTTTTTTGCCTTCAAAATCAATATTAATTGCTTCTTTAGATACTGTACCGCCACCTGTGATAGTTGCACCATAACCTTCAATATCAAATCTATAAAGCTCTAATGTATCATTCTGATAGTTATATTTTGCAAACGCATTGGTCACGAGTTTGCCATAAGCAGAACCATCCCACAAATGAGCACGACCTTCTATAATCGGATTTGCAGCCGTCCCTGTAATATGATTGTCTGTTTCAAACCAACCTGTAATAGGAACATCTGTAACAGTACGAATCACATTTTCAATACGAGCAGCCCGAGCCTTGGCATTTAGATCTAACACATCTGTATTAAGATTATACCAACCATTAACATCATAGCCCCCATCGCCATCACCAATATGTCCATTGGTGATAGTGAGAATATGGTTATCTAGCTTAATATCTCCATGGATATTATTGAATCGAGCCCCTTTATAATGTACCTCTTGACCCCATACAGTGCCCATTACATTTGGATTATCCAATGTACCTTGTATCGCAAAAGAGGTATTCAAGGTGCCATCAACATCTTGACCAATAATAGGACTTAGTGCGGTCAATGGCAATGCATTACCGGAAATAGTGGCATCTATATTACCATTTTGGATATAGCCATATCCGCTTAGCGCCCCATCTCCTATAGTGCCTACAACGGTCATATTTGTACTATTATCAGCGTGCGTAAAGTTAGCTTTTGCAGTATCAACTACAACACCGCGAATGCCTATTTGGCGACCTTCAACAGCGCCTACAACATCTGTAACTTGATTATTTTTTCCTAAGATACGCATCTCACCATCGATATTACCTGTAACCGGTGAGGTCATATCTTTTGTGAAAGTGCCTAAAGGTAAATTTTGAATCTTTATAGTAGTATCAAAATCCCCTGTATCAACCACATATTGGCCCTTAACCTTTGCACTACCTTCGCCTACTGATAGGCGCACATCATCCGTACGAACTAAACCGTTATCATATACAATATCACCTTGTAAACGATCAATATAGTAACCATTATAAGAAATACCATCACTAGCAATCGTTGCATCTACACGAGGAGCTACTGTCGTACCACCAATATGTGCACGCCCACCTACAATACCAGAAACACCGACGTCTGTTATCGCCTCTAAATCTACTTTATCGGCCACAACATTAAGATTTAAATACTCTTCATCTTTGCCTAGTGTAACTAAGCCATTGATCTTTGTTACTTGATCATTTACCCTCCAAGAACTACGACTAATAACGATTTGATCATTATTAAGCATAATGCGACCCGTGCCATCGGTAATATTATAAATTGTATTACCCCGTTTATAAGTGCCTGTTAAACCTTTAAAGCCTACATTACCACTCATAATGTATTTGCCATCTTCACTTTTAAGATTTAAATGTAAATCTTGTAACTTACCACTCGTTACAGATAGATCCTTACGAAGTGGAACAAAACTCATAATACCAGCAGTATCAATTTCATCAGCTTGTACAAAGAGATCAAAATTAGATACATTGTTCATATCAATTTTGCCATTCAAGGTAATTGCGGAACCATCTACATCAGCAGTAAAGGCACCTTTAGACATGCCACTCATATCAAGCGCCATGGTCCCATCAAGATTTTCTACATTCCTCTTTATTCCATCTTTAGTACGTAGCGCTACGCGACCATCATTAATAGTCACAGCGCCATCAAAAGTACCCGACTTATTTGGATCGGATGGTTTTACTAATTTAGTTATACTCCACGACCCATCAGCTAGTTGCCATATATGAAAATCTGGCGCCTCGACGATTACACTAGAAATAGCCGTAGCCCCTGATGTGTTGCCACCAATAATCTTCGGTAAAGAAGATAATTTAACTCCTACAGCTACCTCTTGAGCAGTTCCAACTAAATGTCCATCTCTATCTTTGATAATCACATCTGTTAGAACAACATCACCATTCCAATTAATTCGGAGAGAATCATAGTCTATAGAACCGTTTATGACATTATTTACTTGTTCTTTAACCATAGGTGCAATGTAAGTTTGAGCCATAGGATTAATGCTGGCACCAACAATACCAGACAAACCTAAAATCGCTGCACCGATAAGGAGCCACTTTTTACGGGTCATAATGATACTCCCATACACATTATGAATAATATAAATATATATACTAATCTTACCACAGACACAGTAATAACTATAGTATTTTCAGAGTGAATTTTATAAAACCTATCAAGAACACTCATTGTCTATAATGTCCATTACAAGAAAAAAGACGACCGAAGTCGTCTTTTTAAAGATCATATTATTGATTGCCGCCTAGTTTTGACAATTGTTCAACAGCACCACTATTAGCGATAACTTCAGCACCTTGACCTACAGGTGTAGACAATGGAACGCCTGTTAATTGTTCAAGAGCCGCAATGCTAATATTGTAATTGTAAAGAGCTTCTACATAGTTATTACGAGCTGTTGTCAACTTAGTTTCTGCATCAAGTACATCAAGGTTCGTACCAACACCTGCACGGTAACGAAGCGTAGCAATACGGAAACTTTCTTGACCTTGTGCGACTGCAGTTTGTGTACTTTGGATTGTTTGTTCAGCAGCTCGTAAATTCAAGTATGCTTTTTGTACAGCTAACAATACAGCATCAACAGTTGCCAAGTTAGCTTCTTTTGCTTGTTCAAGTTGTGCATTTGCTTTTTTAATAGCATTTTGTGTTCCACCACCATCCCATAAGTTCCAAGTAGCACTAGCACCAACACTCCAGGACTTTGTACTTGTACCAAAGTAACCATCTGGATCACCATAGCCACGACCAGCTTTTACAGCAACCGTAGGCAAATAACCCGCCTTAGCAGATTTTACAGCTTCTTCCGCAGATTTTACATCAAGAGCTGATTTAACAAGAGCGGAACGATGAAGCATAGCATATGCTTTCGCTTGCTCCAAGGTTACATTATATGGTTTATATTGTAAATCATGCTCTGCTGTAGTAATAGCTGTTTGTGCAGGGTATGCAATAACTTGATTTAAGTTCGCCTCTGCTAAATTTGCAGCATTTTGCGCTTTTACAAGAGATGTTTGAGAATCATCAAGATTTGTTTTAGCTGCCAATACATCGGAGCTCGCCACTAAACCAACATTATACTGTGCCTCTACATTGGTTACATGACCTTGATAATCTTTAACAGCTTGTTGTGCTACATCTACCATATTACGGCTCATAATCAATGTATAATAACCGTTAAGAGCATCATATTTTGCTTGTTGTAAAGCCTCTTCATAGCTAGCACCAGTACCTTCACGAGTATAACGTGCAGAATCAATGCTTGCATCGAGTTGTGGATTAAATACAGGCGCACTAATGGAGAAGTTATGACTACCAGATTTGCCACTACCTGTGTCACCGCCCGTTTTTTGAGCACTCCAACCATAACTAACACTTGGATTCTTACCAGCTGCTACTTGGCTTACTGCAGATTTAGCAGCTTCATAACCCCATTTAGTTTGCTTAGCTGTACGATTATTAGCTAATGCTAAATCAACCGTACGGGCTTCGTTTAAAGCTAATGTACGTTCATAGGTTTTACTGTCTAAAACAGATTTTTCTGCTAATTGCTTTTGTGTTAATTGAATAGCTTCTTTTTGATATTTGCTTAATTGGTCTCCGTTGTTAACGGATGTAGTTACTACATCAGCAGCGAATGCACCAGTAGTAACTAAAGAAAGCATTACACCTAAGGAAAGAACCTTTTTATTCATAATATGTACCTCCATACTCATATAGAGTAAATGTGTTAGTCATTAGAATACTTGTTTAATACCGAAATAGGTACCTCCATTCGTAGAACTGAACGGTCTGGTCATTTGAATAACGCCATAGGTATCTTTATGCAAACGTATATCACTACGAATACGATATTTACGATGATTAAGGTCATATAGCGCGGCTGATAAGGACACTGGACCACGGAGGTTATAATCCACCCCAAGACCCAATTCACTTTCAAAAATACCACCACGCACCAACCATTTAGAACTGATAAATCGACCTGCATTCAGATCAAAAGTAGTATCATCATCTATATTAGAAAGGCCAATTTCAGCCATTCCTTTATTGTTAAAGGCACGTACTCTACCATTGACACGGAATTCATTATCCGTTGTGTTATACAACAAATCTACAGATGGTTCAATCTTGGTAGATGACTTTTTTTCAGTCATACCAACCTCTACACTATTTCCATTTACATCCGTTTGGTACGCCTTTCCGCCCATCAGTTTATTGATGCGAGCTGAAATCTGTGCCGTATTATGTAAAGTCTCCTTAATATTTTCTTGTGCTTTAGGATCTGTTACAGTTGATTCCATGGTACGAGCCATATTATCTACACGATCAGTAGTTTGTTTTAAATTAGTTAAAATAGCACGCATATCATTGCCTGCATTACCATCAGCATTAAACTGTTGTGCTGCTTGATTTAGCTGAGCCGTTACATCCGCCATATTTTGTGTAATAGCTACCGCATTATCAGCCATCACAGCTGTAGATTGCAAAGAATATTTAAGTGCACTTTGAGTTGCAGGATCACCAATAATACTATTAATAGACTGTAGCATCTTCTCAGTACCATCCATTAATTTTTGTGCACTCTGCATGGCCTTATCCACAGCATCAACGCCTTCACCTTTAACGGAGTCACCATCTTGTAAATATACTTTAGACTGTCCTGGTGAAATTTGAATAAATTTATCACCTAAAAAACCATCTGACCCCAAGGAAAAGATCGAGTCACTTGGAATCTGCGTTTTTTCATCAAGTTTCATCTTAACCACAACGCCACGCGGTGTAATTTCAATATCAGAAACAGTCCCGATAGCCACGCCGGAAAATTTAACCTGATTCCCATTTTTTAAGCCATTTACTTGAGTGAAATCACCTGTAATTGTCATTTGCGGTTTAGCCCAAATATCGATACGGCCTACAAATAGTATGCCTGCAATGAATAGAACTATACCTATTATTGTAAAAGCCCCTACCTTGGCCTCCGTCGTCCACTTCATTATATTTCTCCCATCGCAGATTCGTTAATCGGCTCTGCTTCACCATGAATAAATTGTTGTACCTTCTTATTTGTAGAATTCTTAAATTCTATTGTATCAGAAATTTCTACAAAATGCCCCTGATCGAGTAAAGCTATGCGGTCAGCAACATAAAATGCTGACTGCATATCATGTGTTACCACGATAGAAGTACAACCAAGCCGATTCTGCATCCCCTTAATTAGCATACTAATCGTACCTGATGTAATAGGATCTAACCCTGATGAAGGTTCATCATAAAGAATTAAACTCGGATCTAGTGCTATAGCACGAGCTAAGCTAACCCGCTTTTTCATACCACCAGATAACTCATTAGGCATATAGGACTCATATCCCTTTAAACCAACCCAATCAAGTCTTTCTGCCACAATGCGTTTGATTTCGTCATCCTTTAACTTCGTATGTTGACGCAAACCAAAAGCTACGTTCTCACCTACCGACATAGAATCAAACAAAGCTGAATATTGGAATACCATCCCCATTTTTCTTCGTACCGTATTAAATTCATCTTCAGATAATGTAGTTATATCTGTGCCATCTACGATAATCTGCCCTGATGTAGGACGTTGTAAACCTATTAATAAGCGAAGTAATGTACTTTTACCACTACCACTGCCGCCTAATATAACTAACGTCTCCCCATCATTAATAGTGAGATTAACAGAGTCTAAAATCACACGTGACTCGTAGGCAACTACAACATTGCGTAGTTCAATCATAAATCCCTCTAAAAATATCCACTAAAATAACAATGTAGATAAAAAGTAATTTAATACAAATACTAGAATAATACTAGTTACTACAGAACTAGTAGTGGAAAAACCAACAGCTTCTGCGCCCATTTTAGTTTCCATGCCCTTATAAGCACCTACCAATGCAATGACAGCACCAAACACACTAGACTTTATAAGTCCTAAGGTGAAATCTGAAATGGTAGAAAACATTTGAATAGAATCTAAATATGTACTAGGCGCCAAACCCTTGATAACAGTGGCTACAAAGTAACCACCGGCAATACCGATAACAACACCATAAAATGCCAAAATTGGCACCATAATCATACACGCTACTACACGTGGTACCACGAGGTAACCAACAGGATCAACAGCCATAACACGTAGGGCATCAATTTGTTCTGTTACCTTCATTGTACCAATTTCAGCCGTGATAGCTGCGCCAACACGGCCGGCTAATACTACACCAACTAAGATAGGACCCAATTCACGGCCCATAGCTACAGCCATAAGGCCACCTACTGTACTTTGAGCACCATAGGTAATGAGTACATCTGTAATCTGTAAGGTCATAACGGCACCAGCAAAGAGTAGAGTTAAGCTAATAATAGGCAAGGAGTCTACCCCTAAGTGAGCCATCTGTTGAAATACATGCCACAGATTAATCATTTTTAATTGTTTTATTGTTTGCCACACTAATAATGTAGCACTACCCATCTGCGATAAGCCGTTTATGACGACTCGACCTATCGATTCTAGCCAACTCAACAGTCTATCCCTTTCCCTTACAGTTTCAACTTATTCAGCTGTATTTGTTCCACCAGCATTAGCCTCATCTTTTTTATTGGTTTCTTTCGACTCTTTTTTAGAATCCTTTTTAGACTCAGCTTTATCCGTTTTATCTTTTTTAGATTGATCTTCCAATTCTAACTTGCGTTCCATCTTAATCTGATGTTTCGCTTCTTTGACACGTTTTGCTAATTCTTTATCCCGATCAGCAGGCTTCATTACATGAATCGTAAATTGACCATCACCTTGCACAATGTACTCAGTATCAACAGCAGTCTTTTCAGGTTTCTTTTCATCATCCTTACTAGAACTCAAATCTTCTTGACCTGTTTTTTTCTTTACATCCCCTGGCATAGGTTTTGATTCCACATCTTTAAGCTTAGCCTTTTTAACAGATTGAGAGCCATCTTCATCAACTAAGCTGATACCATCTTCCAAAAATTCTACAACGATTTGATTATTTGTATCTGTCTTTTGAATTTCATCATAAAGCTCATCAAAATCTTTATGAACTTTCAAACGGCGTAAAATTTCATCTGTTAAATTATATTTCTGTTTTTCCAATACGTATGGTAATGGAATCTCGCCACCGCCACGCACCTCTAAGGTATACTTACCAATAGCTTGATCTTCAGGTACCTTAAAGAAAATTTGTTTAATAACCTTTTCACCGCGGAACGGCTCTAATGTTACATCTACTACGATAGTATCCCCAGGAGAAACTACAGTAGACGAAGCAGAAGCATCGATAAGCTTTGCTGTTTTCTTATCTTGCGTTACGTTTGTTTCAACCGAAATATCCGAAATTTCATAGTTGATGAATCGATTGTTCATAAGAACATCAATGACATTATAAAATTCATCAACTGCTTTTTCACTAATAGAATCAGAGCTGTAGAACATATTTGTCCGCGTTAATGGCTTATGTTCTTTCCCTTTTGGCGTAATAGTATAAGAAATTGTAGCCGTACCAGAGCCACTGCGATCCAATGTTTTATTCAACATATTGTATAAGGCTGTAGCTGCTAAAGTTGGTGTCATTTCACCATCTTCAATAACCTTGACGGAACTAGTTCTATCACGGCCCATATCAATATCCTTTAAATGGAATCGCAATGGAATACCTGGCGAAATCACGCCTGATACACCTGCAATACCGGCACCTCTATCTTCGGTAACAGAGCCAATCTCTTTACCCATAGAGCCAAGCTTAAAGGCAGCATTATAGCTTTTTACAACGGTAAAGATACTTGCATTGTGCATAAAATAGTTAGAAGAACCATGTTTTAAGAATGGATGACCAAAGGCAACAACCTTTTCACCATCTACATGAGTAACAGTACCAATAGCGCCCAATTTAAGGTCACCATCAACTAGCAAAGCCGCTACTGAGCCACCAGCTTCTAAAGGTTTTGCAATTTCATCACCACTAGCACTTGCGGTGTCATATGTTTCATATTTATATTGTGGTAACTTCGATTTAAAGTATTCCATTGATGCCGCATCGAAGCCATATGCCATAAGTGGAGTACCTAAAGGAATCAATTGTGTATCATCCCAAGGTTTAGATAAGTTTTTCTCATATGGTATATTCCATAGTTTGACCATATCCTCAATAGGAGTAATCATACCTATCGTACCATCCGCAAACCCCCAGCCATAAGCAACAGCCCCAACGAGTTTACCATTTATATATACAGGGCTACCACTCATACCATGCGCAATGCCACCAGTTTGATCCATAACGGGGCCGGAAAACTTGGCTAAAATAAGATGACCAGATGGTCCCTTATCCTTCATGACACCCAGTACCTTTACATCAAAGGTGGAAATAGTATCCCCTACGATTACAGTTTTTGCAATACCTTCCATACCTGTTGTTACATCATTGACAGGCATAAAATCAATAGCCTGTGCAGTTGTAAGTGAAGTACAGAAGAAAAGCGCCAGTATCGCTTTTCTATACCAACGCCAAGAATGAGAAAACTTCATTCCTTCTCTCCTTTATTTACTTTCTACAGTGACAACGATTTGATCACGAGAAACGTCTGAACCCACTGTAACATTAACCGCCGTTACAGTACCAGTTACAGTAGATTTAGCAGCAGCCATAGGACCAGCCAATGTCTCTACAGTCACCAATGTTTGGCCTTCTGTTACAGAAGTACCAACAGAAACTGTAGAAGCAACTTTACCTGTTAATACACTTTGGTATGATACAGGGGCCGCCATTACAGAGCTAACACTTAAAATACCTAATGCAGCTAAAGCTAACACTACTCTTTTCATAACGATCCCTCCTTTTACAAAATTAGTTATGTATTTATAGTATACTAAATTATTAGTAATATTTCAAACAAAATTGTATGCAACGAATCTATTTTATGATTACTATATCCTCATAACTCATAGGTGCAGAAGATTTGTGTACATAATCATCATTGATAACTATATCAATGCTACCTTGATTTGATAATTCAGCGCCATCAACAACACCTAATTTAGACAATAACTGAGCTCCTTCTTTTTGAGTCACACCTACAGATTGAAGTTCGGATTTATCAACTGTTAGCACAACTAAATCATGTTCCTTTGTGGTTCCAATGAAACTACGACCTTTGTTATTAGATTCATCAGCTCCTACATAGCGACCGCCTTTCATCACCATAGTGCCCACTTCTAAACTAGCTCCACCGGTAGTACTAACTTGAGCAAGTTCTTCTCTATTTTGAATCGTAATAGGTGTTCCAACTTTTAATTTACGTAAAGCACTTCCAGATTCGCCATGACCAGACAATACGTATTGGTTTTCCCCAATTTTAGAATTTCCCTTTTGTTTACTAATAACCTTGCCATTAGCTACAGTCACTTCATAACCATATTCATTGGTCTTTGTAGAAGGACCATAAGTTGACGTATAAAGGGTCAATGCATTCTCTTTACGAACCGTATCAACGGAGGTGATTACAAAACTCTCATTCTTTGTTTTAGCTTGAAGCAAAGGTTTTTTCTCTTCTATAAAGTATCCTCTATTAGGCGTATATCGTAACGTACCACGATTAGAAATACGCTCTAAATCAATGGCTCCATCACTCGCCACTGAGTAAGGTCGTTCAAAACTGCCCCCTTTTACCTTTGCTCCAATGATAGCTGTATGAGCTTGAGTGACAGAAGATAATGGTTTACCTTCTGGAACATGCGCCACCACCATAGGTGAATCATTATCTACGGTCAATGCAAAGGCTTGAATTTTCCCTTCAGCTACGGTGTTATTAATTTTGCTATACGTTACAGATTTATTTACATCTTTTGTAGTCTGTTGCGCATAGCCAGAAAATAAATCCACTACTATACGCGAAGGCTTTTCTAATGCAAACTCATGATGTTGTACATCCTTATTCGCTGTTAATGTTACTCGTAAGGCCCCATTAACCGGTTGTAAACCAATGCCTTTAAGAACTCCCGTTTTTTTATCATTTTGTGATATGGGGCCAGTTAAACCATTTGTAGTACCCCCTAAGTTCAATGTAAGAGCATGTGTTTCTTCATTATAGGATTGAGTCCAAGATACAGGCATTTCAGATACATCTAAAACAATTCGGCTTGTACCTTCATGATTAGATACGCGCACCCCTGTTAAATTACCGGCCTCAGCATGAGGAACGGTACTACCCAGTAGACCTAAAACAGCAAAAGTCATATACAGATATCGTTTCATCTTTAATTCCTCTATAGCTACAAACCATAATAATGGCCTTATATCATTACATCAATTTTACGCAATATACTTTTACTATAGTATACAGCATAAAGATGAAAAATTCAAAAAATAAACGAAAAACGAAGTTACAGTCTAAAGATACTCCATACATAAAATAGAATAACTGTAGACCATAACCTCGTCAATTTAAGCTTACTTCATCATGATATATTATTGTAACTATATTATTGTAACTCATCTAATGTATCACGAAGCTGTGACATTTCATCTAAAGCCTTTGCAACACCTTTAATTACTGCATATCTTGGAGATTCTACAAGGTATGCCGCGATTCCAATAGAACGTGTAATAACACGGTCTAATCCATCGATGAGCGCGCCACCACCAGTAAGAATGATACCATGATCATTGATAGCGGCCACAAGTTCCGGTGGAGTTTTTTCTAAAATGGACTTAACGCCTTCCAAAACATTCATCACTTGTGCTTCTAGAGCACGTTGAATCTCTAAAGAATTCACCGCAACCATCTTTGGTAATCCAGAACTTGCATCTCGTCCTCGTACCTCAATCGTACGCTCCTTTGCACGACGATCCACAGTCCCTACAGAAATTTTAATTTTCTCTGCCGTTAGCGGACCAATAACGAGGCGCTTCTTACGGCGGATATAACGGATAATAGATTCGTTAAAAGAATCTCCACCGATGCGAAGTGATTCACTTACAACCACACCCGTATCACAAAGAACGGCAATATCCGTAGTGCCACCGCCAACATCGACAACCATCGCCCCTACGTGCTTAGCATCATTGAGACCAGTCCCCATAGCAGCAGCCAATGGCTCTTCAATAAGGACCGTCTTTTTTGCACCGGTTCTGAGTAAGGCCTCTAAAATGGCGCGTTTCTCTACAGGTGTAATGCCTGATGGCACACATACGATAATACGCGTCTTCATCAATCTAGAAGCAGGTACAACGGAGCGAATAAAGTACTTCAACATGAATTCTGTCATATCATAATCTGCAATAACGCCCGCTTGAACTGGACGGATGACGGAAATCCCTTTTGGAGTGCGGCCTACCATAGAACGTGCAGCCTCACCTAAAGCAAGAATATCACCGGTTTTATCATCCCGTGCAATATACGCAGGTTCATCTAATACCAAGCCTTTACCCTTCGCAAAAATGAGGATATTTGCAGTCCCTAAATCAATTCCCAAATCGAAGTTTAAGGATCGATTCAAACGACTCATAAAATCTCCAACTTGCTCAGGTCGAACTAAACGTTTTAATGTCATGGCTGGCGTTGTTTTAGCAATCGCTACAGTCTCACGACTACGTCGTTCAGCACGGCGCATTTTTGTAACTTTAATCATGGTCTCGCGCATATTGGAGGCCAAATGATTAGCTTGCTTTGCCACGCCATTTGAAAGCTTAGTAGACTTACGTTTTGTCCTTCTCAATGGTTTACGTGTAGTACTCGCTTTCGAATTCTCAACCTTTGCAGCACCTAAGTTCTGTTGCTCGTTGTATAAAGCCGGCCCTTTAGAGCGCCGGCTTCTTTTCTTTTTATTTTGTTTTGGCTGTGTACTCTTATTCGTCAACCCGAACAATATCAGCACCTAACCTTTGCAATTTACCTACAAAATCATCATAACCTCGGTCAATATGATGTAAACGACCGACTTCTGTTCTACCTTCCGCAGTCAATGCAGCGCATACCAGCGCCGCTCCAGCACGCAGGTCAGTAGCATTCACTATAGCCCCGTGTAAGCTTGGCATACCTTCGACAATAGCTTGACGATTATCGATGTCAATATGCGCCCCCATTTTACGAAGTTCAGCAACATGCATAAAACGATTTTCAAATACAGTTTCTGTTACTGTACTAGTGCCTTCCGCAATCGTGGTAAGAGCCATGAATTGAGCTTGCATATCTGTTGGGAATCCAGGGTATGGCAAGGTTTTAATATCGACAGCTTTAATGCCTTTACCACTACTGATAACGCGAATGCCGTCGATTTCTTCCTCTACTGTTACACCAGCTTCCTTTAATTTAGCCACTACTGGTTTTAGATGTTCTGGCAATGCATTTTCTACGAATACATCACCACCTGCCATAGCAGCAGCGATTAAATATGTACCAGCTTCAATGCGATCAGGAATAACTGTATGAATAGCACCGTGTAATTGAGGTACACCTTCAATACGAATCACATTTGTACCAGCTCCGCGAATATTAGCACCCATAGCATTTAAGAATGTAGCTAAATCAACAATTTCAGGCTCTTCTGCAGCATTTTCGATAACGGTTTTACCTTCCGCCATAGAAGCAGCCATAATTACATTCTCTGTAGCCCCCACACTTGGGAAATCCAAATAAATTTGAGTCCCTTTAAGTCCTTCCGGAGCATGAGCATATACATAATCTTCAGTAATTTCAATTTTTGCACCTAATGCTTCAAATGCTTTTAAATGAAGATCAATGGGACGTGCACCGATAGCACATCCACCAGGCATTGAGATTTTAGCCTCCCCTTTACGAGCCAAAAGTGGACCCATGACAAGAAAGGATGCACGCATTTTACGCACAAGTTCATAAGGAGCTTCCGTAGCAGTCAATGTAGAAGCATCGAAAACAATTTCACCATCTGCATTATTACGAGTGATTTTAACCCCCAAAGACTCGATAACTTGGCAAATCGTGCCTACATCTTCTAAATTTGGAATTTCAAGCAATTTACTAGGCGTTGATGCTAGCAAAGTACCGGCAATAATAGGGAGTACTGCATTTTTAGCACTACTAACACGTACACGTCCTTCCAATCGATTGCCACCTTGAATGATTAACTTTTCCAACAGAATTCCTCCTACACTTTATATCGTTCATCTTGTATAAGCTACAAGACCTTGTATTTATAACGTCATATACTAAATGTTATTATACTATTTTTCGATATATCTCATCAAGAGAATGAGAGAAAATACAAAGAAAAAAAAGCCCTGAATATATCTCAAAAATTTGTGCCAAATTTTTGAGTATATTTCAGGGCTTTATTCTTATTTAGCTTTTAATGTTTTAAGTTTATGATCCATATGCACTGTATCAAGGAAACGAACCGTACCAGTTTTAGACCGCATCACAATAGTATGTGTACGCGCACCACCTGGGAAATATTGAATTGGATTTAATAAGTTACCACGTGTAATGGCAGTAGCCGCAAAAATAACATCATCAGTACGAACTAAATCATTTAATGTGAGCACTTGGTTTACATCGGCAATGCCCATTTCATGGCAACGACGAATTTCTTCTTCCGTTTCTGGTTTTAAGCGAGCTTGCATATCGCCGCCTACACATTTTAAGGCTGCAGCCGCTAATACACCTTCAGGTGCACCACCAGTACCTACAACCATGTGCACCCCAGAACCTTCGATACAACATTCCATAGCTGGATTAACATCACCATCAGAAATGAGCATAATACGAGCCCCTACTTCACGAGCCTCTTTCATCAAGCCTTGATGACGCTCACGATCAAGCATAACCAACGTGATTTCATCTACATTACGTTCCATTTTAGCCGCTACATTTTTGATATTTTCGGTCAAAGATTTCGTAATATCGATAGCACCTGCACCTCGAGGACCAACACAAAGTTTCTCCATGTACATATCCGGTGCATGTAACAAGCCACCTTTTTCTGCAATCGCCATAACTGCAATAGCACCATTTTGACCTTTAGCAATCAAGTTTGTCCCTTCAATAGGATCAACAGCGATATCTACTTCTGGTCCGCCAGCACCTACGTGTTCTCCGATATAAAGCATAGGAGCTTCATCAATTTCGCCTTCTCCGATAACCACAGTACCAGAAATGCGAACAGAATCAAACGCTTGACGCATAGCATCTACAGCAAGACCATCGGCTGCATCCTTTTGCCCACGGCCAAGCAAACGACCGCTACGCAAAGCTGCGGCTTCAACGACACGAGCAAATTCCAAAGATAATGTACGATCCATAATGGGCCTCCTTATAAGTCCTCTATGTATTGATATGACTCTTACCTAGAGTCTCTAACTTATTGATTAGCTTGTTTCCAATCTTCCATAAATTTTGCAAGTCCTGCATCAGTCAACGGATGTTTCATAGCTTGCATGAGTACTTTAAATGGAACAGTTGCAATATGAGCACCTGCCTTAGCACATTGAATAATATGCAGCGGAGTTCTCACACTTGCAGCAATAATTTCAGTTTCAATTTCATGAATAGCGAAAATATCTGTAATATCTTGAATCAATGTAAGACCATCCATGCTGATATCATCAATACGACCCACAAATGGACTCACATAACTTGCACCTGCACGAGCAGCTAATAAGGCTTGGTTTGCAGAAAAAATCAAAGTCACATTCGTTTTAATGCCTTCTTTGCTCAAAATAGCAACGGCTTTAAGACCTTCTGGAGTCATAGGAACTTTAATAACCACATTAGAGCCTAATTTCACAAGGTCATGTGCTTCCGCCACCATGCCTTCAGCATCAGAGGAAATAACCTCTGCGCTAACAGGTCCATCAACAAGGTTTGCAATTTCAGAAATAACTTGTTTCAAATCGCGTTTAGCTTTCACGATAAGCGATGGGTTTGTAGTTACGCCATCAATAAAACCAAAATCATAGGCCTCTTTAATCTCATCAAATTCTGCTGTATCAATAAAGAATCTCATAAAATGCCCCCTCTTATTTAGCCGGTGAAATCACTTCAACGCCACCCATGTATGGCACGAGAACTTTTGGAATTACAACGGACCCATCGGCTTGTTGATAGTTTTCCAAGATAGCAGCTACCGTACGCCCTACTGCAAGGCCAGATCCATTTAATGTATGAACAAATTCCGGTTTACCCTTAGGTCCACGACGGAATTTAATATTAGCACGACGAGCTTGGAAATCAGTCATATTAGAGCAAGAGGAAATTTCTCTATACTTGCCTTGTGCAGGCATCCACACCTCTACATCATAGGTTTTAGCAGAACCAAAGCCCATATCACCTGTGCACAGAGTGATAACACGGAACGGTAATTCTAATAAACGTAATACTTCTTCTGCATTATCCGTTAATGTTTCTAATTCTTTGAAAGAATCTTCCGGTTTAGCTAATTTAACCATTTCAACTTTATTAAATTGATGTTGGCGAATAAGGCCACGAGTATCACGCCCCGCGGAACCCGCTTCAGCACGGAAACATGCGGTGAATGCAGTATAGTATTTAGGCAATTCCTCTTCGCTCAAAATTTCACCACCGTGATAATTAGTCAATGTAACCTCAGCAGTTGGAATCAAGAAATATTCCGTTCCCTCTACATGGTACATATCTTCAGCAAATTTAGGCAATTGCCCAGTGCCCGTCAAAGTTTCACGTGTTACCATATATGGAGTCATCATTTCAGTATAGCCATGTTTATCTACATGAAGATCCACCATGAAGTTGATAAGAGCGCGTTCCAAACGAGCCCCTAACCCCTTATACACAGTAAAGCGAGCTCCACTCATTTTGCCTGCACGATTGAAATCAAGGATATCGAGGCTTTCACCTAAATCCCAATGAGCCTGTACATCAAAATTAAATTGACGTGGTTCGCCCCATTTGCGTTGCTCCACATTTTCATCTTCATCGGCCCCTACAGGAACAGATGCATCACACATATTTGGCAACATCAATGCCGCATCGCGCAATTTTGTTTCCACTTCGCGAATACGGTTATCAAACTCAGCAATCTCATCGCCTACTTTTTTCATTTCTGCGATTTTTTCATCAGCATTTTCTTTGTTGCGTTTTAATTTGCTAATTTCTTCTGTTACAGAATTGCGAAGCGCTTTTAATTCTTCTACTCGACCGATCAATTGACGACGTTCATCATAAGCGGATACAAAGGTTTTCAGATCGCCTTTTGTATGACGATTATCTAAATTTTGTTGCACTAAATCAATATTTTCACGGACAAATTTTAAATCTAACATACTATAAACCTCATTTTCCAACTATGTTACGCACAATATATTCAATACGTTTAAGTATACCATATATTGGTGTATTTATCATTAAATTATGTGCTATATACTAGACTTCTCACCAATATTTTATATTATTCATCCTCTTCTTCATCTAGCAAATAATCTTTTGCCATCCATTTACGCGTGCCTGTAAAAGAAATGGTCACCCATTTTTCCGTTGGGTTACCGCCGATTTCTTGGTCAATTTCATTGCGAATAGCATCAATTTCAGCAATGGTTTGATATGGAAAACTTTTAGGAACTAAAATATCAATTTCAATGATTCGAGTATTGCCATATACTTGCACGCTCGTCACATAATCTTTAAAATTATACTTTTCCATAAATCGATCCATAATTTCTTGCACTTCATTATGCAATGAAGTTGGTGCCCATCCTAATATTTGTTTCATGGATGGCACAATGATACGAAATGCAGAGGGTATCATCTGTACCGCTAAAATAATTAATACAATAGGGTCAATATAAGTAGCCCATCTAGCATATTCAGTACTTTCTAGCATAGTAGCTACAACGAAACTAATCAAGATAGCCGCTTCTAACAAAGCATCGACATACCAGCTTACATTATCAAATTTAATCAAGTTAGACTGCAAACTTTTATTAATACGACGTACATAAAGATAGTAAGCAGTATCCGCAACAGTAAAGAATATAGCATAGAAAATAGCTGGCCCGAAGTCTACGTGACGTCCACCAGACAAAAGATCTGTAATCCCACTAGATAAGGCATAAATTACTATGAGAAGAATAAAAAAGCCCTCCACGGCGAGCACCAGAGGTTCAAATTGCCAAAAACCGAATTGGAATCGCTTACTCGTTTCTCTAGCAACTAACTTAGCTGTCATAAGCATCATAATCTTAATAACAACATCAACGAAGGAGAATACCCCATCTAACAACACTGCACTAGATCCCGTTACAATCCCCATTATCGTACCGCTCACAGCCACCAAAGCCATAAGCCCTACGGATTGCATCAGCAGTTTCTGTTCAATGGAGCGCCTTGCCCCTAATATATCCATTGAGCACACTCCTTTCTGACTTATATACATCTTTATTATACACTAATCATCGAAGTGTATAAAATGTATTACAAAAAGTCCACCGTATACCTTATGCACGGTGGACCTTCAATAATCACTAACATATGAACTTTTATTCTATTATATGATAGCTACATAGCCATCGGAGGCTCATCTAACAATTTACCGGCTACATATCTCCCAACAATATGGCGATCATCACCTATATATAGCCACCGTTCCAGACGTTCCTCTATACTCCGTTCATTCGGATCAAACAATTCATGATCATCGATAACAAGAGCATCAAATTCATAGCCGGTTTCAAAGCTACCTACGTCACCAAAGAATTGTCCGCCTCCCTTAGTCGCCATATAGAAAGCTTCCGGTAATGTAAGCGATGCATAGCTGGCATCCACCTCGGCCCACTTCATCTTTGACAAACCCACGGCTTCGGTCAAAACCTTAGCCATACTGATGTCATGGCCTCCTGAAATGTCTGATCCCAGTGCAATGGAAATACCATGATTCAATAATTTTCGTATAGGTGCAATGCCGCTGGACAAATTCACGTTAGAATACGGACAGTGTGCCACCATCGTCTTCGTTTCATGCATCCGCTCCATTTCTTCATCGCTCAGATGAATACAATGAGCCATGACCGTCGGCACTGTACCCATCAGACGATGTTCACAGTATACATCCGTATAACTGGAGGAATCCGGATGAAGTGAATGAACCCATTCAATCTCACCATGATTTTCAGATAAATGCGATTGAATTGGCACATTATACTCCACCGCTAAATCTCCGAGACCACTCATCAGGCGGCTCGTACAGGATGGCACAAAGCGAGGGGTTACAATAGGTCGTACGAGCGGTCCAAACTGTCGAGCCTCTTCAAGCCATACTCTCGTATCATGTAAGGACTGGTCCGTATCCTCAATCAGATAATCGGGACTGTTCCGATCCATATTAACCTTGCCTACAAAAGCGGATAGGCCGGCTTCTGAAAGCAACCTCATCAATAGCAATGTGCTTTCTTTATGAATAGTGCCAAATAAAATACTGCGCGTTGTACCGTAACGCCATAATTCGTTAACAAAAGCGCTATATACCGTCTTTGCGTAGTCTAAATCCGAAAACTTCGCCTCCTCCGGAAATGTATACGTTTCAAGCCAAGGCAGCAATTCTTTATCCATGCCAAGGCCTCGATTGCAAAATTGAGGCGCATGAGCATGGGTATCGACAAATCCGGGAATAATTAAATTATCCCCGTAGTCCTCAACCGGATACGACTCAAATTCGGAGGGAATACTTTCACCACAATATGCGATACGACCGTCACGCACAATCATATAGCCGTTTGGAATCACTGCAAACTCCGCTGGTCGTGATGTATAAATAATATTACCTTTTACTATATAAACGGAATTCATCGAATAATCTCCTCTTTTCAACAATACCGCTTAACCGTAATATACGTACGTCAACTACAATGAACTATAATTGCTCGATGCTACTCTCTCAACAATAAAAACACATATAACAATCCCGACTCTCACAGCTTATATAGCAAAATGTATGATGAAAGCAATGGTCATTACATACATAACAGGATGGATTTCCTTACGACGTCCTGTAATAAGTTTCACCAATGTATAAGAGATAAAACCGAAGGATAAACCTTGCGCAATACTGAAGGTAAGCGGCATAAGAAGAATCGTTAAAAATGCAGGCAACGCTTCCGTAAAATCACCGAAGTCGATATGTGTCACTTCACTCATCATAAATACACCTACGATAACGAGTACCGGAGCTGTTGCTTGAGCAGGTACCAATAAGAATAATGGCGCAAAAAACAGAGCGATTAAATATAATATACCCGTTACGCATGCCGTAAGACCCGTACGTCCACCATCGGCAACAGCGGCCGCACTTTCAATATAGGAAGTTACCGTAGACGTACCGATGATTGCACCGGCCGCGGCACCTATAGATGTACATAGTAATGCATGATTTAACCGTTTAAATTTACCGTCCGCATCAACGAGATTCGCTTTTCGCGTGACACCGATAAGCGTACCGATGTTATCAAACATATCTACAATTGTAATAGAGAAAATAATAGACAAAAATCCATATTTAATAGCACTCATCACATCCAATTGAGCAAATGTATCCACAGGAAATGGCGGCACCAAGTTGAAAATATCCGCACTAGTTTCAGGGACCTTTGTATAACCGAAAATCATGGCCGCAACAGTCGTGATAATCATACCCAACAACAAACCGCCCCTCACCTGCTTGGCTAAGAGCACACTGGTGATGAGCAAACCGGCCAATGTCAACAATACCGCAGGATCCTGCATATTGCCAAGTGTTACGAATGTGGCCTTATCCGCTACGATAATATGAGCATTTTTAAATCCGATAAAAGCAATAAAGAGACCTATACCGACACCAATAGATGTTTTAAGTACCTTGGGAATACCGTCGATGATAAGATTCAAAATACGCGTTATTGTCAAAACAATAAAGACAGCACCGGAAATAAATACGGCACCTAGTGCGGTCTGCCAGGTCAGTCCCATCGATCCGCATATGGTATAGGCGAAGAATGCGCTAAGTCCTAGTCCCGGAGCGACGATAACCGGAACGTTCGCTACTAAACCGATTAAAATTGTCGTAAATGCGGTCGTCAAAATAACTGCCGCAACCGTACTTTCATGAGGCATACCGGATGCAACCAGCAAATTCGGTATAACCGCTAAAATATATACGGAAGCGATGAACATAGTTATGCCCGCAAAAATCTCGGTACGCACATTCGTACCATGCTGAGACAGCTTGAAAAATTTATCAAGCCAGCACCGGTCCTGTCCGTGTCTCACACTCTCATTCGACATCGAATTCATCTTACTTACCTCCTAACTTAAAGAGAAGAAAATAAATAAAAACGACTACAAGAGCATCACAAAATAGCTCTTGTAGTCGTGAATATCGGTTCCCGCTAGAAAGCCTTGACCCATCATGTCAAGGGTATACAAGGTATAGTCTTACTATGAAATTATATATATCAATTGTATAAAATATGTACCGAACAAATATGTCTTAGTTTAAGTATAAAATTATTTTTATATACTGTCAATAATAAATAATAAATAATAAATAAACATCCTAACAATGCGCCTCCCTCAGGAGGCGCATCGTATAAAGACTATTTCCCGAGATTTCGTTCCAAATCAAATCGGTCCGATACAAAGCCGTACAAGGTCCAGCCCGCAAAGGTTACAATGGCACCATATGTCATTGCTTCAAGACCGGATGCATATAGCGCATATAAGCTATAAATGGAGCCAATGAAAGCGATAAAGGTTGTCCCCTTCAATTCGCCGCCACTGCGGCCCGTAGCTTTCATCAACACGATGATAGCCCCCATCGACAAGAGGTATGGAATGATATTCGTTACAACCGCTAAATTAACGAGCGTTTCAAACTGTTCACTCAAAGATGGACTGATTGTCATCAAGCTGAGGAAGGATTGAATGATTGTAATCGTTACCATACCAACTACAGGTGCATCTTTAGATGTAATCTTGCTGAATAATTTAGGGAAATATCCTTCGTCCGCAGCACCTTTAAATACATTGGCAATGGTAAACTGCCATCCGAGTAAAGATCCGAAACACGACATAACCATAAGACCCATAACGATTTTACCGGCTACACCGTTAAACATGGATGCAAAGGCCAAACCAAACGGTGCATTACTGTTAACGAGTTCATTTGCAGGAACAATACCAAAGATCATATTGGTGGATACGATATAAATAACTGCAACCCCTAATGTACCACCGAGAACTGCTTTCGGTACATTCTTTTCAGGATTATCTACGGCATCCGCATTTGCACAGGCGGACTCAAGGCCAAGAAATGCCCATAAAGTCATAGCGATGGAATTAGTTGCCGCTTCGCCGAACGGCATATTATTAACATTCCAGTTCGCCACATACATATCTGTTGAGAAATAAGCCCAACCGACTGTACTGATTACGATAACCGGTGCAATAACACCCCATACCGTAAAGCTGGATACACGTCCCGTGATGCTGGCACCACCGAAATTCAACGTCGTCGCCAACCACAATGTGACAATCGTATAAATACCGGTCAACAACGGAGTCAACGTAACATCTGCAAAGGTCGCCGCATAGCCTACGGCTGAAATAGCGATAGCAATATTGGCGATTAAAAGAGACACGCCATACGTATAATTCGCCATGAAGTTCCCCGCCTTGCCAAAGGAATATTCGGCATAACCGCCCATACCGCCGCCTTTACGACTGTACATACCGCACTTTGCAAAAGCATAGGCCAAACACATGGAACCTACAGCTGTAATCAGCCATGATACGATTGACAATGATCCTACCTGCGCCAATTTTGTAGGCAGCATGATAATACCTGAGCCCATCATATTTACAGCGGTCAAAATTGTAAGCTGCAATACGGACATCTTATTTTTGCCTGTACTCATAGTTACCTCCTTTTATCTTGTGTATTGTACCGCCGGAAAACCTCCGACGGTACACAGAGGAATTATTTTTCAAATTCTTTTTTCAACACATAACCGAATGCTTTCTTCGTTCCATCCGGCTGTTCCGTAATGTATACGCCTTGAATTTCCGGAGCAAATCCAGGTAATTTGTTGATGCCTTCTTCCAACGCCAAGAAGTAATCACAAGCAGTTTTTGACCAACATTCGCCCGGTTGTACGCACAATACCCCTGGAGGATAAGGAAGCGCACCTTCAAGAGCGATGCGCCCTTCCGCTTCGCTCAACGGTACAAGTTCACCTTTGCCGCGCTGGAATTCAAAATTAGCTTCCTGAGGATTCATAACATATTCCGGGAAGTAATCATATAAGAACAATCGTTGTTGCAAGATACTTACATTCCGGTCTTTATAGAAGTCATGCATTTCCTGACATAGCTGACGAATGTGATATCCCTTGTATTTATCCAAGTGGCTGTAATAAATGGACGGCAATACATCTTGCATAGGTGCATCAGCTTCAATCAATTGTTCAAATCGGACAAGTTGCGCCACTAAATCATCCATCTTCGTCTTTGTTTCCGCCGGTGTCATCAAGAACAGAATGGTATTCAAGTCACATTTTTCAGGAATGATTCCGTTTTCACGCAAGTAGTTTGCAAGAATATTGGCATGAATACCGAAATCTTCGTATTCACCCGTTTCCACATTAATACCCGGTGTAATCAATTGAAATTTACAAGGATCTATGAAATATTGACCTTTGCCATAGCCTTTAAAGGAATGCCATTTCGCATCCGGTTCAAATGCGAAGTAATCCACATCCTGTGCCATTTTCTTTGTGTCGCCGTCTTCCCACTTTTTACCATGTACAACCGGTGGTACTAACGGACGTAGATATTTACAGTGTTTCAATACGGCTTTACGAGCTTCGATAACCGTTTCCACACATTCAATCCATAATTTTTTACCCGCTTCGCCTTCATGCATTTTTGCATTTACGTCAAGGGCTGCAAACAACGGATAGAACGGTGATGTAGAGGCATGCATCATAAACGCATTATTCAAACGTTTATGATTTACATAGCGGTCTTGCCCCTTAATATGCTTATCCTTCTTATGAATCTGAGATGTCTGTGAGAAGCCCGCCTGCTGCTTATGAACGGATTGAGATACCAGGATACCAGGATCATCAGGACCAAGTTCCAAAAGCAACGGACTGCAGTCTTTCATCATAGGGATAAACTGTTCATAGCCGACCCAAGCGGAATCAAAGAAGATATAATCACAGAGATGTCCGATTTTATCGACTACCTGACGCGCATTATAAATGGTCCCGTCATACGTTCCCAATTGAATAACCGCCAACCGGATAGGCCGCTTTGCCTTTGCTTTCTTAGGATCTTTTTCAGCAATCAGCTTGCGAATATATTTTTCATCAAAGCAATGTTCTAAGATACCGCCGATGGACCCGAACGGATTACGTGCCGTTTCAAGATATACAGGTGTTGCGCCGGACATGACGAGCGACCCGTGACAAATCGATTTATGATTATTGCGATCGTATAAAACAATGTCCCCAGGAGTAAGTAATGCATTTAACACGACCTTATTAGAAGATGATGTTCCGTTCAATACAAAATATGTTTTGTCCGCATTATACACCTGTGCAGCATGTTGCTGAGCCTCAACTGCGGAACCTTCATGAATCAGAAGATCACCTAACTTAACGTCCGCATTACAAAGATCGGCGCGGAATACATTTTCTCCGAAGAAATCATAGAAAGCACGTCCTGCAGGATGCTTGCAGAAGAATTGCCCCCCTTGATGCCCCGGGCAGTCAAATTGAGAATTACCGTCCTCTACGTAATTTGCCAAGGCCTGGAAGAATGGCGGTAACATAGATGCTTCATATTTTGCAGCAGCCGCTTCAATCTGTCGTTTATATAAATCAAAATTTGTAGTTGATCCGTCGATAACACGTTCCACCTTACCGATAAAAGGAGAAATATCTACAGACTTATCAAACACAACCAAGAAAACCGGTATACCAAAGGATTGTACCAACTCATTTTCAAGTACATCTGTATCGGACTCGCTAATGACGATGGCCCCCACATCGGTAAAATCAGTTTGACTAAGCTCCACATTTGTACGCCCTTCCATAGAACCGAAGTAGAATTGCGCCTTATGAGAGAAAGCAATTTTTAAATGTTTCATGATGTGTTTCCTCCTAAATTATGTTAACAACGATAATTTAAAGAATATAACTTACACATAGGGTTGATTTATAAAATTTATTAATGAATTCACCTTTACTAAATACACCTCCTTGTTTTAAAGGTAATTCACGTATCTATATTTCTATCTTAACATCTGAATTTTTCATTTAAAAGTGTTTAATTATACACATATATCATAATTATACATTGTGCATGATTTAAATGTATAATCTATACTATTACAGGTATGTGTAAATTTAATCACATATATCTCTATAATATTGGAAAATCAACGATAAATACTATATATCCATGTTCTTTTATTTCATCACAAAGTAAATCAAAATTTTTTATGTATATCATAATGTAATCATAGATAATCCGTACACCATTTTTATATTATATATCTAATCACACTTCATATATTTATTAATCAACATTATAAGAGTTGATAAAAGCCCGTATCAAAGTGTTTGATACGGGCTTTATATCGATTTTTTTTGTATGCTAAACAGCAAAAAGCTCACCACCATACACGGTAGTGAGCTTTAGAATTAATCTTCTTCAGCTTCAAAATGCTTAGGAGCTTCTGGTTTCATCAATGGGAACAATAATACATCTCGAATAGATGCAGAGTCTGTTAAGAACATAACAAGACGGTCGATACCAACACCAAGACCAGCTGTTGGAGGTAAACCGTATTCAAGAGCTGTAACGAAGTCTTCATCCATGCGGTGAGCTTCATCATCGCCCGCTTCACGTTCTTTTAATTGATCCAAGAAACGTTGTTTTTGGTCGATTGGATCATTTAACTCGGAGAAGCCATTTGCCAATTCACGACCATAGATGAAAGCTTCAAAACGTTCTGTAGCCAATGGATTTTCACGACTTGCTTTAGCAAGTGGAGAAATCTCTTTAGGATGACCATATACGATAGTTGGCTGAATCAAGTTTTCTTCTACATAATCTTCGAAGCAAAGATTTAAGATTTTACCAATACCATCATTTTCTGTGTATTCTACATTTAAGCGATCAGCAATAGCACGAGCTTCTTCTATAGTTGTGACTGCATCAAAATCTTCACCAGTGTATTTTTTTACACCTTCAGCCATTGTGATACGATTCCAAGGAGGAGTCAAATTAATTTCTGTACCTTGGTATGTAATTTCTTGTGTACCAAGTACTTCTTGAGCACAGTAGGACACAAGATTTTCTGTTAAGCGAATGGCATCCTCTACATCGCCATAGGCTTGGTACGATTCGATAGTAGTAAACTCTGGATTATGACGATTATCGATACCTTCGTTACGGAAGCAACGGTTCATTTCGAACACGCGGTCCATACCACCAACGATTAAACGTTTGAGGTACAATTCTGGTGCAATACGCATATAAATATCGATATCAAGCGCATTATGGTGAGTGATGAATGGACGTGCAGCAGCACCACCAGGGATAGCATGCATCATCGGTGTTTCCACTTCCATGAAGCCATCACGCATCATGTATTCACGAATTTTAGCAACGATTTGAGAGCGTTTTACAAATGTATCACGTACTTCAGGATTTACAATCAAATCAACATAACGTTGACGGTAACGAAGTTCTGTATCCTTTAATCCATGCCATTTTTCTGGTAATGGACGTAAAGACTTAGATAACAATGTTAATTTGTTAACTTTAATGGTAACTTCACCTGTATGAGTTTTAAATACGTGACCTTCTACGCCGATGATATCACCTATATCAAGCATTTTAACGTATTTATAAGCCTCTTCGCCCAAAACATCTTTACGGAAGTATACTTGAATATCACCAGATTTATCACGAATATTCGCAAATGCCGTTTTACCATGGGAACGGATTGTCATCAAACGACCTGCAATAACTACAGGCTGGCCATCATATTTCAAGAAGAAGTCTTCTTTAATATCTTTTGCGTAATCTTTTACGACAAAACGTTGTCCAAATGGGTAAATACCATCAGCTTCATATTCGGCTAATTTATCGCGGCGAATTTGCATTTGCTCATTCAGCTCTTCTTGTATATTTTTAATTTCTTCACTCATGTTATCGCCTCTTTGTCGGTAATTGTAAATTATTGGATTGCTAACACTTTGAATGTTACAGGACCATCTGGTGTGGAAACCTCTACTTCATCGCCCTTACGTTTTCCCAAAATAGCTTTACCTACAGGAGATTCATTAGAGATACGATTGTTAAATGGATCCGCTTCAGAGGAACCAACGATAACATATTCCAATTCATCGTTGTACATAGTGTCAAGTACAGTAACTTTACTACCTACAGATACAACGTCACCTTTTACAGATTCATCGATGATCTTCGCAGTGTTAATCTTATTCTCTAACTCTACAATATGACCTTCAATAAAAGCTTGTTCATTTTTTGCATCATCATATTCAGAGTTTTCACTGATATCGCCATATTCAATAGCAGTTTTAATACGTTCAGATACTTCAATACGGCGTACAGATTTATAGTACGCTAATTCTTCTTCTAACTTCTTTAAACCTTCGGCGGTGAGTAATGTTTCTTTTACGTCTGCCATGGGTACCCCACTCTTTCTACATATAAATAATAAGAAAAAGTGTCATAATAAGATGACACCTTATCTCTTGTTTCTAAATTATCTCAATCATTATATAAAAATACTATTTATTTGTCAATCTGACTACCCTTCGGACAGTATTTTGCGATATGATTCTAGCTCATTGTGAAAGCTCGTTACAGTATGAATTGTATTCACTCGATTGCGCCAATATGCAGATTCCGGAAGTCCCTTCATATACCAGCCCGCATGAGTGCGTATCTCCTTAACGGCCATACTTTCACCTTTGTATTGGCATAACAAGTCAAAATGCTTTAATAACATATCTAGACGCTCTATATCGGTCGGAGCCGGCAATACTTCACCAGTGGCTAAATAATGATGAATACGACCAAAGATCCAAGGATTCCCCTGTGCACCACGGCCTACCATTACAGCATCACAACCGGTTTCATCAAGCATTTGCTTAGCATCTTCAGGATTCACAATATCACCATTGCCAAGTACGGGTACAGATACCGCTTCTTTCACAGCCTTAATATAAAACCAGTCCGCATGTCCACTATACATTTGCTCCTTTGTACGCCCATGTACGGCTATAGCAGCCACACCTGTAGACTCAATGCGTTTTGCAAAATCCACAACATTAATAGAGTCACTATCCCAACCGATACGCATTTTTACAGTAACAGGTACATCAACAGCCTCAACAGCGGCTTCTGCAACACGCGCCGCTAGATCAGGATTTTTCATAAGTGCCGAACCATCGCCAGAGGTAACTACCTTTTTTACAGGACAGCCCATGTTTATATCTACAATATCGGCACCCGCATCGGCCACAACCTTAGCCCCCAAAGCGATTGCTTCTGGATTAGAGCCAAAAATTTGCATGGATACAGGACGTTCTGCCTCTTCAATGCGCAATAATTCATGAGTACGTTCATTCTTATATTTAATACCCATAGCACTGACCATTTCGGTACATACCAAGGCTGCACCTTGTTCTTTGGCCAGTAGTCGATACGCAATATCGCTAACCCCTGCCATAGGCGCTAATATGGCTTGACCATCAATTTTGACAGCCCCAATTTGCCACTGTTTATTATTCATATAATTCTATTTCCCTTAATAAAAAAGGTACAGCATAAGCTGTACCCGAATGTACACTACTTCGTTACCTATACGTAACTATATTATAGTAGCATTATTTATTTCTTTCGTAAATAAGGCGTAAGCCTTCTAATGTAAGCATAGGTTCTACATGGTCAATGCAGTCTGTAGCACTGCTAATAAGCTGTGCCAAACCACCTGTAGCCACTACAGTTACATGATTCCCCATTTCCGCTTTCATACGAGACACGAGGCCTTCTACTTGACCTACATAACCGTAGAACATACCAGATTGCATAGAGGACACCGTATTTCGACAAATGACTTGCCCCGGGTCTCTCACATCGATACGAGGTAGTTTGGCCGCCCGTTGGAATAAAGCCTCTGCAGAAATTGTTACCCCTGGAGTAATAACCCCGCCCATATAATCGCCATTACCTTGTACCGCACAATAAGTTGTAGCCGTACCAAAATCGATGATAATTAAATCGCCCTTATAAAGCTCATGTGCTGCTACAGCATTTACAATACGGTCAGCCCCTACTTCACGAGGATTATCATACTTAATAGCGATGCCAGTTTTAGTACCTGGACCTACAATAAGAGGATTTACATTAAAGTAGCGCAAACACACGCGCTCTAATGTAGGCATTAATGGTGGTACAACCGAGGAAATAATGATAGCATTAATATCTTTTACATCAACCTTACGGTCGTGAAAGAATAAGTTCATCATCAGCATGCCATATTCATCGGTGGTACGGACCCGATCTGTGGAAATACGCCAGTGACCCACAAGTTCTGTCTTGTCGTATACACCGAGAACAATATTGGTGTTTCCCACATCAATTACTAATAACATTAATGCCTCCTATTTACGCGGACGAATTGATACGTCCCCTGCCACAATACGTTTAATTGTCCCATCTGAGATTCTTACTAATAAATTACCATCTTCATCAATATCTGTAGCCACCCCTTCATAGGTATTGCCAGGAGCACGCACTTCAATTTCTTCACCGAGAGTAACAGATAATTGCCGCCATTCATTAAGGGTTTCGTCAAAGCCACTATCGAGCACTTCATAATATTGATGTTCTAATTCTTCTAATATAAGTCTAAATGCTTCTGTGCGCTCAATATCAATATCTTCCATCGCAAGGGATGTAGCAATTAATTTTAACTCTTCTGGTAGTTCTTCTTGTTTTGTTTTTACGTTGACCCCAATGCCCATTACAATATGAGAAATTTCTTCCATAGAACCAGACATTTCTGTCAAAATACCTACTAGCTTACGACCATTCACAAGAATATCATTAGGCCACTTTATCCCCGCATCAGTGAGCCCCATCTTATGAAAGGCCTTTGTTAAAGCCACTGCAGCCATCAAAGTACACTTTGGAGCCTCTACAGGTGGAAAATCAGGACGTAAAATCAAGCTAAACCACAAGCCTTTGCCAAATGGAGAATACCAACCGCGAGATAAACGCCCACGACCAGCAGCCTGTTCCTCAGTAACCACAACCGTACCTTCTTCTGCACCTTGTTGAGCTAAACGACGAGCTTCTAAGTTCGTAGACTCCGTGGTATCCATATAAACATATCGTTTACCAAATACATCTGTTTTTAAGATTTGTTTCATTGCCAAGGGGCTCAACAAATCAGGTTCTTCCAATAATCGATACCCTCTCTTGGTATAAGATTCAATTTTGTAGCCTTTTTGACGTAACGCCTTGATATGTTTCCAAATAGCTGTGCGCGAAACATGGCAGGCTTCGGACATATCTTGTCCCGATACGAAACTACCTTGGTTTTGTCTCAAGAATTCTAGCACTTCATCACGCATAGTTTAGAGCCCCTTTCTTTGTCAACCTAGGTTTACAATTCGATTGTACAAGTGTACCTTGTAAAATGCAAGGATTATTTAAAATAATTAATGTTATAATGTATATAGTATAAAGGTATACATAAAAAAATAGATAACAATAATGCTATCTATTATCCTTCGGAGAGATATATGAAACAGTTTACATTAGAAGAGAAAAATCAAGTTTTAGAGAACCCTTTTATCCATATTCATCGAAAACTGGATGTACTACTCAATATAGGGAAGTTACTAATGGAATGTGGGGCAAATACAAATCGAATCATTGAGGAAATGCTAAAAGCCGCAACATTTATGGGAATTCCTCATGATTACTTAAATATCCATATTTCATATACCACTATTATGGTCAATCTATTACACAAAGAACGATCCATAACAGTCTTCAGAAAAACACCGGTTCATATTCCGAATATGGCTATGATCAATGCCGTATCAAAGCTCACATGGCGCGCCTTTGAGCGACATTACTCACTAACGACCTATGAACGACTAATTGCCAAACTGGATACAACTATACCAACGTATCCAAACTGGATAAAAGGACTAGCTTGTGCACTAGGTTCGGCAGGTCTTGCATACCTTTACAGTGGCGATATTATCGCATTCATCGTTACCATCATATGTTCTAGTATTGGTTATTTTACGCGCACCCTATCAGGCAGATTAGGGCTTAATGAATATGTAGGAATCGCATTAGGCGGATTTGGTGCCATGATATCGGCTTACGCTTTTTATAGTCATGTAAATAATGAATCCTTACTATATGTACTCGTTTGCTGTACCTTGTTCATGATTCCTGGGGTACCATTGATCAATTGTGTCATCGATATCATTAATAATCATATTTTATCGGGTATGACACGCGCTATTAGAACATTACTCATCGTGGGTAGCATGACTTTAGGTATGGCCATGGCACTCTACTTTAGCCCTGCACCAGCATTTAATTTTGTTGATATTAAACCTCATGTTATTTCCATTGAGCAAGTTATCGGTTCTTTTACAGCTGCAGCTGCTTTTGCGGTACTTTTTAATGCTCCTGTCAGACTATTAGTATCCATTGGTATTGGTGGCGTACTATGTGTATGTATTCGCAATATACTATCCGTAGAATTAGGATTTTCTACACCAGGTGCTACCTTTATTGGTGCTGCCATTATGAGTATTATTTTTGTAAAAGTTTCTACTTGGTTAAAAACATCTAGCACTATCATTATCGTGCCGTCTGCCATCGCATTAATGCCCGGTATACTGTACTACCGATTTCTCTTCGACATGTTACACATCAATGCATTAAATGATGCTAGTCTAATCCTTATGATACAAAATGGTGTAACTGGCACATTTACAACTATAGCTATAGCAATCGGTGTAGCTATACCAAATGTTTTGGCACAAAAATATTTGCAAAAACTAAAAGAACAACGCATGACAGAACTTCTTGCCACACGTCATATAAACGATGGACAGTAAAAAAGAGCTAGCCTTCTAAAAAGGCTAGCTCTTTTTCATTTGGACAAAATCCATTATTTAATTTCATTAGATGATGCTTCACTAGGATCTGCTACAGTACTAGTTATTTCTTTAGCATCAACACTCTCTGGTACTACGCTACCTTCTACTTCAGAAGCTACTTTAGGCTCCTCAGCTTCAGGTTCTTTTGTTGTACCATATTTGTAAAGATTATCTACCGCTTTCGCATCGATTGTTTCCTCTTCTAACAAAGCATTTGCCATGTCATGTAAGAATTTTTCATTATCGCTAAGAAGTTTTGTTACATCTTTATAAGCTTCTTCTACGATACGATGAATTTCAGAGTCGATTTTCGCAGCGATTTCTTCACTATAGTTGCGCTCATGACCTAGGTTTTTTCCTAAGAAGATTTGTTCTTGTTGTTCACCAAACACGATAGGACCAAGCTCATCGCTCATCCCCCAACGCGTTACCATAGCGCGAGCAGTATTAGTTACACTTTGAAGGTCCCCAGAAGCGCCTGTACTGATTTCATCTAAAATCAAGGCTTCTGCAATTCGACCACCAAGAGCAACTCGAATATCTGCTAATAATTGAGATTTTGTTTTGTAGTTTTGTTCCTCAGTAGGAAGCATCATAGTGTAGCCACCAGCTGCACCACGAGGAATAATCGTTACTTTATGAACAGGATCTGCATGAGGCAATAGATGTGCTACGATAGCATGACCAGATTCATGGTATGCTGTTAATTTACGATCCTTATCGCTCACAATATGACTGCGGCGTTCAGGTCCCATGCTAACTTTTTCACTGGCTTCTTCAACTTCAGCCATAGTAATTACTTTTTTGTTAAGACGAGCCGCCAAAAGAGCTGCTTCATTTAACAAATTGCTCAAGTCTGCACCAGTAAAGCCTGGAGTTTTCTTCGCAATTATTTTCAAGTCTACATCATCAGCCAAAGGCTTATTACAAGCATGAACTTTCAAAATTGCTTCACGGCCGCGTAGGTCTGGACGACCTACAATAACTTGACGGTCAAAACGACCTGGACGTAAAAGTGCGGGATCTAGAATATCTGGGCGGTTTGTTGCAGCAATAGTAATAATACCTTCGTTGGCACCAAAGCCATCCATTTCAACAAGCAATTGGTTTAATGTTTGTTCACGTTCATCGTGACCACCACCAAGGCCGGCACCACGTTGGCGACCAACCGCATCAATTTCGTCTATAAAGATGATACATGGGGCGTTCTTTTTTGCTTGTGTGAAAAGATCACGCACACGAGAAGCACCAACACCAACAAACATTTCTACAAAGTCAGAACCAGAAATCGTAAAGAATGGTACACCTGCTTCACCAGCAACGGCTTTAGCAAGTAATGTTTTACCTGTACCTGGAGGTCCTGCTAATAATACACCTTTCGGAATTTTAGCCCCGATAGTAGTGAACTTGCCTGGATCCTTCAAGAATTCTACTACTTCTTCTAATTCTTGTTTTGCTTCTTCAGCGCCAGCTACATCTTTAAAGCTAACCTTTACATTGCCTTCACCCATCAATTTAGCACGGCTTTTACCAAAGTTCATCACTCGGCCACCGCCACCTTGCGTTTGTTGCATGATGAAGAAGAACAATACAACCAAAATAATAATTGGAATAGCAGAACCTAACAAGCTCATCCACCAAGCTGGTTGCTCAGGTGGAGCTGCAGTAATTTCTACGCCATTATCTTGTAAAGTTTTGATTAACGTTTCATCAGTTGGCGCATAAGAATTGAATTCTGTTCCATTTTTTAGTTTACCTTTAATACCATGATCATTGGTAATCGTTACGGACTCAACCTTTTTCTGTTGTACTTGTTGAATAAATCCTGTATAACTGAGTTCAGATTTATTCGCACTTTGACCAGAGAAAGCGTCAATGGCGATAACGAAAGCGGCAATGATAAGTAAATAAAGGACGATATTTTTTGTAAATCGACCCAAAATATTACCCCTTTCAATAATAGTTTAGTGGCATAAACGAATTGAGTACATCTCATTGAGAGATGCACTCATATATTATATCATATTTTTAATTTTGATACATTTCTTCCTTTAAAATACCGATATAAGGTAAGTGACGATATTTTTCTGCATAGTCTAAACCATAGCCGATAACAAAGTAGTCAGGGATGACAAAGCCCACATAGTCTACTTCTACATCCATTTTACGGCGTTCAGGCTTATTCAACAACGCTGCAAGGCGTACACTTTTAGCTCCACGAGCATGTAAATTTTCTAGCAAGTAATGTAATGTTGTACCCGTATCTACAATATCTTCTACAACGAGTACATGCTTTCCTTCTACAGAGCGATCCAAATCTTTTAAAATTCGAACTACCCCTGTACTAGTTGTACCGCTGCCATAGCTAGAGCAAGAAATAAAATCGAAGCTTACATCCACATTCTCATCGATAGAGCGAGCTAAATCTGTAAAGAAAACGATAGCACCTTTCAATACACCTACGAGAACTACGGATTCCCCTTTATAGTCAGCACTGATTTGACGACCTAATTCAGCCACACGAGCCTTTAATTGTTCCTCTGTATATAAAATATCTTTTGCATCTTGATGCATCTATATGACCTCCGCGATTCATATTAATGTTTGCAATATACCTTTATTGTATCACATTGAGCACTTACTTTTATACTTTTAATATTGAAAGTTTTCCCTTCCCCAGTGTTAACAATGTCGAGTAATTGCTCTTGATGAGCAGTGGTAAGCTTGATTTCAGGATCAAAGATGCTCACCAGTCTTTGCCACAATCGACGTTGGATAGCCAACGGCTTCTTACGTAACCCCCTACGAGATATAAACGCGCCCTCATCAGAGATAGTTACTAACTCATTAAATGCCGTATCCGTTAATTGGGAGATAAGTATTACATCTTCACGTACAGAATTCCCTAGTCTTACGACAGTATTAACAACGTTAGGATTAATAGTTTCTAACTCAGGTATAATGCGATGACGAATTCTATTTCTTTGATATCGCACATCCTCATTTGTCCTATCTACACAGTAAGAAATATCTTTTTCTTTCAAATATAAAAGTAGTTCTTCTTTTGTGACATCTAACAGAGGTCTTACTACTGGAATACTATAATCATTACTAACAACGGCCATGCCTGTCAAACCATTAAGTCCAGTCCCTCTAATGAGATGTGCTAAGATTGACTCGGCTTGGTCATCTTTATGATGAGCTACTGCAATATAGTCATACCCCTCAGACTGTGCTATATCGGTTAGCCATTGATACCGAACTTGGCGGCCTATAGTTTCCTCTGATAGCTTTTGAGCTTGACTCAATTTAGGCACGTCAAAAGTCGCCGTATAAAATGGCAGTCCTAGTGCTTCCACTTGATTTCGTAACCATAGAACCTCATCCTTACTTTCAGGACGAATACAATGATCTACGATGGCAACTCCAAGCTCATATACTGTATGGCGATGTGTAGCAATATCTTGCAATAAATGTAATAAAGCCATCGAATCAGGACCACCAGAACAAGCTACCAAGATACGACAATTCTCAGGAAATATATCATGTAATTTTAAAGTGTGATTAACGGTTCGAATGAGTGCTTTCACATTCACAGGCCATCGCCTCCATACCATCTTGGTCGCTCACAAATACATGAGAGACCTCATAAGAATCCATAAAGGACGTTAAAATCTCCGCACCAGCAACGATAATGTCGGCACGACCTGCCGGTAAACCTTTCACTTGTAATCTCTCATCGCGGCTCATATAGCGCAATTTCATAATGATACCTTCTACAGTTTCACGGCTCAATTTATGACCTTGCACCTTTGTACCATCATAGTGGTCTAAGCCTAAATCAATAGCAGCCAAGGTTGTTAGAGTGCCACCAATACCGATAAATTCACCAAATTCACCTTCGATCATCATCGGGTCCCAGAGAAATCGTGTTTCCTCCCATACTCGTTGAGGCCCTTCATCAGACATAGATTGAAGTCGTACAGCCCCCACAGGATAGGAACGGCTCCAGTACACTCCATTTTTGTTACCTAATGCAAGCTCTGTACTACCTCCACCAATATCGATGGTCGTATAATGACGTCCATCCTTTAATTGATCTCCTAACGCACCATTAAAACCATAAATAGCCTCTTCAGCACCAGATAAAATTCGCCACTCCATGGGACAGTATTCATTAATACGTTCCATAAATGCAAGTCCATTAGCCGCTTCACGAACAGCACTCGTAGCAAAACCAAAGTAATACTCAGCACCATATTGGCTTGCTATTTTTTTTATATCTGTAAAAGCTTGATAGGATGCTTCCATGGATTCAGCTCGCAAGGTACCATCTGCATTTCGTTGACCTAAACGAGTAGTCCACAACTGCTTAGGCTCATAACGCCACTCGTTATTCTCATAGGTAGCCAATAATAAGCGCACCGAATTAGAGCCAATATCGATAATTGCTAACTTCATAATCGCTCCTTACATATAAATAGATTTCTCCTAATACTATTATAGCGTTAATACTCTATACATAAGTAAAGAGATGGCTAGATGCCATCTCTCACTATTAATCTCGACGACCACCTCGGCCTCCGCGTTTTCCTTCGGTATTGCGTTTTAAATCGTGTAATCGTTCATTACTATCGCGCAAGAATGATTTCATCTTCGCTTCGAAAGACTCTATACTTTGTTTCGATTGAACACGATGAGGACGTTTTTCTTCGTCCATACCCTCTTTAGGTTGTGTTTGACGAATCGAAAGGCCAATTTTATTACCATCAATGGATAAAACCTTAACCTTTACCGGATCCTCAACCTTTAAAAGAGTATTAATATCTTCGACATACCCATGAGCTACTTCAGAAATATGAACTAACCCTGTTTGTTTTTCTCCTAAATCAACAAATACGCCGAATTTTGTAATACCTGATACGGTACCATCAATAATGTTACCAACTTCGATTGCCATGCAACCTCCTAATTAATGCGGAAACCTTAAACTACAAACTGATGAAAAGAAAAAATAATAGAATACACTCTATTTTACATATGGTACTTCACCAGGTTTTACCAATCCTAGCTCCTCACGAGCAACCCCTTCTATGGTCTTTGGATCTTGTAACCTGGCCTTTTCCTGTTCTAACTCTTCATTTCGCTGCTGTAACTCTTGCAATTGTTGCTCTATATGTTGTTTTTCTTGATATACAGCCACCAAGCGATAAGCCTGCCCTAACAGTAACAGCACCATAATCCCTATGCCAATTCGCTTGATCCACATGAGGATAATACGCTGATCCTGTGCTTTGCGATTAGGACGAACCCGTTTGCGCGGCCTTTTTGGGCGTTGTACATCCATAGTGTCCTGAGTCATAATGTCCCCCAAATATTCATCATCTGTATACTGTCATTTTTAGATTATACCACATAACAGAGCTTAGGACTAAAGAAAATTACAGATATTTCTCATTAAGAACAATAATATAAATCCGTATAAATTTAAAACTTCATACGCAATTGTAGTTTTCTATACACAAAAGTAAACATCCACTTACATAGACTCAGCCTTTGCAACATGTTCACGAATGACAGCACAAGAAGTTTTAAATAAGGCTAGCTCTTCATTGGTTAGTTGCAGTTCAAAAACATCTTCGATACCATCTTTACCAATAACAGCAGGAGTAGATGCAAATATTCCTTCTTCTCCATATTGTCCATCTAAATAACAGGAGCAAGGCAATACCTTCTTTTCATCATGGAATACGGCGCGAATCAATTCTGTGGTAGCACTAGCAATCCCAAACTCCGTAGAGCCTTTACCAGCTAGTACATGATAGCCACCAATTTTAACATCATCTAGTACTTTTGTATGGTCAAGTTTAGGAAATCTATGAGGTAGCTCTCGATATAATTCTAAAAGTGGTTTACCTTGTATACAGACATGGGACCACGGCACCATGGCACTACCTCCATGTTCACCTAAACAGTAGGCCGTAATAGAGCGATTACTAATAGTAAAGATATGAGCTAATTCTTTTTGTAATCTAGCTGAGTCTAGAGCGGTTCCCGTTGAAATAATACGCTTAGGATTCCACTCAAGATGTTTACATAAATAGGTAGCTACTACATCAGCAGGATTAGAAATTGAAATGATGAAACCTTGAAAAGAAGACTGCTTAATACGTGGAATAACGTCTTTTAGTACAGCCACTGTTTCACCAAGGCTCTCAAGGCGATCCTGATACAAATTCGGCAAAGGCCCCGCACTAAAAACGAGGATATCACAATCTCCACATTCTTCAATAGGACCTGATGTAGCAGTTACTTGATGTGGAATATAGCTAACGGCATCATTAATATCCATAGCTTGCGCCTGAGCTTTTTTCTCGTCAATATCCATCAAATATAATTCATCAACCTCACCTTGCAAGGCTAAAGAAAATGCCACATGAGAGCCTACATGGCCAGTGCCAATAATACCTACCTTACGTAACTTCATAAGAGCCTCCATACCTTAGCATAAAACGATAGCATATCCTCAAATGCCAATTATTTAAATCACGTATATCTGTATATGATTTATCTTAATAGAATCATAACTCATTTAAATTCATCTCATCCAAATTGAGTGGGAACAAATCTTTTCCTTCCATCGCTTGAGGAGATTTTTCTAAATATTGTTTACGCATGGACCATAAAATATCCAAATCTGTAGGATCCAATTTTGATAATGCATATATCATAGTAAAGTCAGAACCATAGTGCCCACGTAAGCTATCAGGTACACCCTTAGAGCCTTCACCACTAATGCGGTTATTAAAGAACCCTTGGATACGACGATTACCTAAATCTATAATAATAAAACCTGATCCATCATACACATATAATGTATGATTAACACGTTTTAATGCACGTACTGTATTCGTAATAAAATACTGGTCCTTCAAATCAATGAGGGACGACTCATAACCAGAATGGTAAAAGTCACCATAATAATGGGCCCCTCCATCAGTAGACTCCAACAAGCCTTTAAATTCTTTTTGCTCTTCAGCACTGAAATCGGATAAAGATTTTAGCTTTGTTATATTCCGTAAACCTCGTTGGTAATCATCCGATTTAGTTGGCTCTATATGTTGCCCCCTAAAGGTTATTGGCATTAAACGAAGTGCATTATCAGATAAATTATAAATCCCTAGTCCTTCATAACCTAAGAAATACACTTGTGATCCACTGGTCTTCATCGCTAATATTCGTTTTGAAATAATGGCATCACTAGAATTAACCAGTGTATGCGCTTCTGGATCAATACGTACTGTTTTACTATCATAATTTGCCCCTACAGCAAGCCAGTAAGATATGCCCATTATAATAAGTGCCAGTACAAATAATCCAATACGTTTTATATTCATCTACGCTCTCCATGACTCCCCAATCATAAAACGTAAAAGCATGCGTACAATATGTATCGTGTTTACAATGTATCTAACATTAGCTTATATACGATTCTAGCTTATACCTCCAATTGAGATAATCGGTCGGCAACCTTAACCCCTTTATATGTGAAAGTTGGTAACAGCTGAGATAGCGGTTCTAGTACAAAATTACGATTCCAAAAATGAGGATGCGGTATCACAAGACTTTCATCACACAGAGAAATCATTTTCCCCTCTGTATCGTACACTAAAATAATATCCAAATCTAATGTGCGAGGGCCCCAATGAATCAATCGTTTTCGTCCAGCCGCCTGCTCTAATTGCTGAATAAGGCTGAGCATTTGATGTGGTTCTAAAGTGCTTTCACAAGACCATACGCCATTAACAAAGATATCTTGTTCCGTATATCCCCACGGCTCAGTTTCAATCAGAGAAGAAGTGACTAGCTTAGAAATTTCCCCATGTTGTTGTAAGGATTGAAAAGCAGAATTAATGTGGTCTCTCTTGTCCCCTATATTCGAGCCTACACCGATGTAATAGGTATACATCAAATTTGTCCTCTTGTAGTGATAACCTCAACATAATCCAAAATACCTGAAATCGGTACAGATGGTTTACGCACCGTTACAGAGAGACCTACAATACCTTGATAATGTTGGTACAAGGAATCGGCGATAAGCGTCCCTAATCGTTCTAAAAGATTGTAGTTTTCACCAGTCATAATCGCTTCTACAATTTCATATACCTCTACATAATTGATTGAGTCCTCTAATTGATCACTTTGACCGGCCTTTGTAAGATCAGTTATTATTTCTACATCTACAAAAAATCGTTGTCCTTGTTCTTGCTCAGATGCCAAATTTCCGTGGTATCCGTAGAATGCCATATTTTTTAAAACGATTCTATCCATTATTCACCTCGTAACAAGCCGTCTGCTACTGCTAAGGCGCGTTTGTGCATTTTCACATTGTGAACACGCACCATATCAACACCTTGGAATACACCTGTAATACAAGCTGCTACCGTACCTTCATCGCGATCTGCTGGAGGCAATCCGCCTAACATAGATCCGATGAAACGCTTGCGGCTCGGCGCAAGTAAAACAGGATATTCATAAGCGGTTAACTCACCCAAGCGTTGCACAACTTCAATATTTTGTTCTTCAGTTTTACCAAAGCCAATACCTGGATCAAGCCAGATTTGTTGTGGCGTTACCCCCTCTTTCAACGCTTTATCGATAGCACAGAAGAAGAACGCTTTCATATCTTCAATGATATCACCATAATTTGTATCATTACTATTATGCATGATGATAACAGGTACCTTATATTTAGCCACCACCGCGGCCATGTCAGGATCATAATGTAATCCCCATACATCATTTAAAATATGTGCCCCTTTAGAGAAAGCATATTCTGCAGTTTTAGCATGATATGTGTCAATAGATACAGGCACTGTAGAGGCCTGTAAGACAGGCTCTATTAATAGAGATAAGCGTTCTATTTCCTCGTCTGCGGTCAAAGGTGTAGAACCAGGGCGTGTAGATTCAACGCCTAAATCGATAATATCTGCACCATCTTCAATCATTTGTTTTACATGCGCTGCTGCTGTTTCTGGTGTGTTGAATTGACCTCCATCAGAGAAGGAATCAGGTGTACCATTCAGTATCCCCATAATAAGGGTTCGATCGCACAAAGACAAACTTTTGCCATCATTCCATGTATAATTTCTACGTTTAAACATTTACCTGTCCTCCGCCTAACATTGCCAACGCTTCATCTCTTAATGTGCCCTTTTCGGCTAATACGCCTCGGCTTTCTAATGTAATAACCTTTGAATCTTGCTGCATGGTACCTTTGATGAGCATACACAACTGAGTCGATGTAATGCGTACAAATACGCCATGAGCAAATAAATCATTCATAATCGCATCAGCTAATTCGGATGCTAATCGCTCTTGTAATTGCGGTCTACGGCTGAGGATATTCACGATATCTTGAAACTTACTAAGTCCTGCCACACATCCATCCTTAGGTTGGTACACGATATCTACGGTACCAAAAAAAGGCAATAAATGATGCTCACACATGGAGTAAAACGGAATCCCTGTAACTGCTACGAGACCTTTATAGTCTGTACTAAAAGTCTCTCCCCATGCAGCTTTCGTATCTAATCCTACACCGCTGAATAATTCACTATATAATTCTGTTACACGACTTGGTGTCTTCTCTAATTCTGGTGCCTCTGTATCAACAGATAAAGCCTCTAAGAATTGCTTTATCCCGTCCTTTGCACGTTGATTCATCGGTCCTCCTAAACGATCTTTGTCGTCCAATCCTCAATATTCCAAATATCCGTAACCCAACCTTGATAAAATTCGGGCTCATGACTAACCAGTACAATCGTACCTTTAAAATCACGCAATGCTCGGCTCAGTTCTTCCTTCGCATATATGTCTAAATGGTTGGTCGGTTCGTCTAGCACCAACACATTGTACTTATTCTGCATGAGCTTACATAGGCGAACCTTTGCATTCTCACCACCAGATAATACGCGCATTTGAGACGTAATATGTTCATTAGTAAGGCCACAACGAGCTAATGCTGCACGCACCTCTGCATTGGTCATAGCAGGATATTCATTCCAAATATAGTCTAACGCTGTTTCAGAATTGGATGGCGTATCCTCTTGGGCAAAATAACCTACTTGTAAGAACTCACCTTTTACCAACTCACCACTAACAGGCTTTAATAGACCTAAAATAGTCTTCAACAACGTTGTTTTACCTAAACCATTGACACCGCGAATAGCAATTTTTTTGTTTCTTTCAATTTGAAAGTCTACTGGTCTTGTTAATGGTTCATCATAACCTAATTGCAATCCAAAAGCCTCTACGATAAAGCGACTTGGCGTACGGCCTTCTTTAAAGCCAAAAGTGGGCTTGATATACTCTTTTGGCTTTTCTAGAATTTCCATCTTTTCTAAGCGCTTTGCTCGAGAATTTGCCATACCACGTGTTGCAACGCGCGCTTTATTGCGCTGAATAAAGTCTTCCATACGCTCAATCTCTTGCTGTTGACGTTCATACGCCTTAGCTGCTTGCGCTTTTTTCACCTCGTAAGCAGCTTGGAACTGATGATAATCACCAGTATAACGCGTAAGCACCGCTTGTTCGATATGGTAAATAACATTGACTACGGAGTTTAAAAACTCCATATCATGAGAAATCAAGATAAAGGCATTTTCATAATTTTGCAAATAGTTTTGCAACCACTGAATATGCTCCACATCAAGATAGTTTGTCGGTTCGTCTAAGAGCAAAATAGTCGGTTTCTCTAGTAATAGTTTTGTGAGCAAAACCTTGGTACGTTGACCACCGCTGAGCTCTATTACATCTCGATCTAAGCCGATATCCATAAGTCCCAATCCGGCAGCGGTACGCTCAATAACCGCATCAATTTCATAGAACCCACGTTGCTCAAGAATTTCTTGCCATTCCCCTACCTGTTCAAGTAGCTTATTCATTTCATCTTCGGACACATCACCCATGCGATTATACGCATCGTTAATGTTTTGCTCCATGACGAATAAATCATCAAAAGCACGTTGTAATACATCACGGATGGTCATACCTTTTTCAAGAACAGCATGTTGATCCAAATACCCAACAGTTACCTGATTGGACCATTCAATTTTCCCCTCATCAGGTGGCAATTTACCTGTAATGATATTAAGAAACGTAGATTTACCTTCACCATTTGCACCAATGAGGCCTACATGTTCACCTTTTAGCAAACGGAATGATGCATCATCTAAAATTTGTCGCGCTCCAAAACCATGAGTTACATTTGAAACGGTTAAAACACTCATATCTATCTCCACCGGAATAAAAGCCGTCTTGTTGAAGACGGCTTATTTCATACTTACTTAAATATTATATCTATTGTACCTTTTTGACCTCTATATGTCAAAAATTGAACTTACTTACACATCGCATAACGCAAGGCTACAACAGCCATAATCTTAGCACCCTTAATCGCTTGGTCTAACCCATAGTCAGATCCAGCAGCACAAGTAAATTCTGGCGTATGCGCTTCTAAACCTAATCCAATCTGCAAGGTAGGCTGTGCTGTTGGTACTTCGTAAGACACATTACCTACATCAGTGCTACCATCCGCCTCATCATCAGGCAATATACGTGGGCTTTCACCAAATTCAGTCATCACATCTTTAAAGAGATTTAATAACTGTTTATCTTGACGCATATCCTTAAAGAGTGGCTCATAGTGATGCATCTCAACTTGAGCTCCATAGGATGAACCGATTTCTTGGGCTGCCTCTTTAATAGCCGGCAAAATAATACCTTCTAAATCATCCACTGTACTACCACGAACAGTCATACGAATCGTAGCCTTTGGTGTAACCACATTTGGTGCCGTACCTGCCTCTGTAAAGATGGCACCTACAATAGCACCTTTAGGAAAGGTCTTTTTTAAATCTTTTACCCTTTGATATAAGTCTACCGCACAATCTAAGGCATTGATTCCTGAATCTGTTAAGGATGCAATATGACAAGAACGTCCATGGAACGTAACCTCTAGAGGATGTGTCGCCAATGATGTACCTCCCACCTCATTTTCTCCACCTGGATGAATGATAAGTGCTGCCTCATAGCCTTTAAAAAGACCGGCTTCTGCCATATATACCTTACCACCGATAGTTTCCTCTGCAGGGCACCCAAAGAATGTTGTACCCCAATCCTGTGGTGCACTTTGACTAAAAGCAACAGCAGCACCTAAGCTCATCATAGCAATAAGGTTATGAGCACAGCCGTGGCCTAGTTCCGGTAACGCATCATATTCACCTAAGAAGGCTATTTTATGCCGTGCAGTACCGTTATAGTCGCCCCGTAACGCTGTTTGTAACTCTGGCCGATTAGTTAGACTTACATGAGATATAAAATTATGTGTTTCTAAGAATTGGTGAATTACCTTTACTGCTTTATGCTCATTCAAGCCCAATTCAGGATTATCGTGTAAATATATGGAAACTGCACGCAATTCCCGTGCCATACTATCTATGATGGCACAGGCGCGAGCCTCTCGTTCTTGTAGTGTCATAACTCCCCTTGTTATTATCTAATATCTTATTACCTATTATTTTATTACCTAATATCACGGTAACTACTATTTTTATCTAATATCTATTTGCCTATTAAGTAAAATCGTTCATCCAAAAGCTCTTAACTATTTCGTATAAGGATGAACGATGATGGTATTAGAAATATATCTAAAGCTAATCGTCGCTCCTAGCGGTAATGTTTGATGTGGCGCCCCATGTCCCGTTGGCACATAGCATACAAAAGGATCTGGTAATTTTGGATTTCTATTTTCCTCCATATAGCGCAATGCTTCATAACCTAAATCGTAATCACGCTCATCTTCATCTCCTTCACAATCTGTAAAGATACCAATGACTAAGCCTTTAATACGGCTCAACAAACCGCTGAGTCGAAATTGTTGTAACATGCGATCCAGCTTATAAGGAGCCTCCCCTACATCTTCAATAAATAGTAAGGTATCTTCCCATGATTCATTCTCTAAAAAATAAGGCGTTCCCGATAACATGGATACCATCGTCATATTACCACCTCGTAAAATACCCTCACCGAGTTCTGTGCCAATCGCACCTCGGGGAGGCTCTGGCAAGGGTTCTATAACTTTTAATTTGCCTTCTAAAGCATTAAATAGCGTATCAATATCTGACTTACGGTCTAATTTAAAATCTACCCCCATAGGTCCATGATAAGTAATGAGGCGGCTATATCGATTAATAGCCATATGAAGTGCTGTACAATCACTATATCCAACAAAAGCCTTCCGATACTTACGAATCGCTTTATAATCTAATAAATCTAAATAGCGCATCGTGCCATAACCACCGCGCAAGGCAAGAACCGTATCACAAGGAGCCACAGTCATCATGTATTGAAATTCTACGGCTTGCTCCTCAGGTGTGCCTCCATATAGCCCCTTTCTCCTTGCACTTTCACCTACAAGCACCTTATAGCCTTTAGCCTTACAAATTTCTTCTATTCTATGTAAATCTTCATCGCTAGCACTAGCAGGTGCCATAATACCTATGGTCATCCCCGGTGCCAAACGTTTTGGTTCAATCCAGTCCATATATCCTCAGAAAATACCTGTTAACTTATAATATATTAATATTCCCATACAACAAAAGACGTACACAAAGTGTACGTCTTAAGTGTATCTTATTTGTATGCTTTTTTAAAGTCAACAAGTCCCAATGTGGTCCAGAAATAATTTTGAATTGTTCCGTTTGTCACATATGGTTGTGTTGTAAAGTACAACGGCATAACAAGAGATTCATCAAAAATCATCTTTTCTGCTTCATGCATCAACGCATCACGAGCCGCCCCATTTGGAGTTGTACGAATACGTGCAATCAACTCATTATACTCATCACTATGATACTGACCATCGTTATCTTCAGCAGAGAATACCTCTAAAAAGTTTTGTGGATCGCTATAATCGGCAACCCAAGAAGCGCGAGCTACTTGGTACTTGCCAGCTTCACGGTCTGCCAAGAATACCTTTGTCTCTTGATTTTGTAAGCGTACATCTGCGCCAAATGCATTTATCCATGCATCTTGAATCGCTTCTGCAATAGCTTTATGTAATTCACTTGTATTATACAAAATCGTAATTTGCGGCAATGGACGATTCTTGCCATAGCCAGCCTTTTTCAGGATTTCCTTGGCTTGCTCTACATCTTCGTATACGAGATAGCTACCAGCTTCACGGAAGTCTTCACGACCATTGCTTTCAAGCATACCATATGGTACGAATGCATAAGCTGGCTCTTTACCGCCTCTAACAATATTATTAACAATATTAGCACGGTTGATAACCATAGAAAAGGCTTTACGCACATCTGGATCTGTGAAAGGTTCTGCTTTCACATTGAATACGTAATAGTAGTTACCAAGCATAGGGCCAATATGTAATAGGCCGGCTTCTTCTAGACGTTTTTGATCCGCTACAGGAGGCTCAACCGTCATATCAGCTTCGCCACCTTCAACTAAGGTAAGGCGTGTACTTTGAGACTCACTAATAGGCCAATTCATTTTCTCTGTCTTCACAGATTCTGCATCCCAATAGTTTGGATTCTTAATGAAATCCATTTCCCCATTATGCTTCCAAGAAAGTAAACGATATGGACCATTAGATACTATTGTTTCCGCATTAGCCGCCCAGTTTTCGTGAGCTTCTACTGCTTTTTTACTCACTGGGTAATAGCTATGAGACGCTAATAATTTCAAGAAATAAGCCGTTGGATTTTCTAAGGTAACTACCAATGTATCCTCATCAATAGCTTTAACCCCAACATCTTCAGCTGCAGCTTTACCCGTATTAAAAGCTTCACCATTTTCCAATACATATAACATATATGCATTATCCGCATGGACTTCAGGGTCTAATACGCGCTTCCAAGCGTATTCAAAGTCATAAGCCGTCAAAGGCTCTCCATTGGACCATTTTAAATTAGGTCGTAAATGGAAGGTATACTCACGACCATCATCGGAGATGTCCCAATTTTTAGCAAGTGCTGCTTCAGGTTCACTTTCATCATTCAAACGAACTAGACCATCGAATAATTGAAGTTGAACCGTAGCCTCCGGAGAGGTAGTAGACTTTGCGGGATCCAATGTGGATGGTTCCTGCTCAATAACATAGCGGATTGTGTGTTCATCGATTGGTTGAACACCACGAGGGTACCCAAATACGAATAAGAGTACGCTCACCCCTAGAGCGAGGACCATGAGTTTTAACAAGTTTCGTTTATCCATCATGGCAATGCTTCCTCTACAAATTCTTTCATGATGCGCCCAACTCGAGCGCCTAACTCTTTACCTCGGTCATTATCGATATCGCTCATTAAAAGGATAAAACAAAAATGACCCCTAAATGTTTCTATTACACCCCCATCATGTTCTACACGATCAAGGGATCCTGTTTTATGGTGAAAGCGTATGCCTTCTCCCCAGTAAAATGGTAAGATATCACGGAATTGTTGGCGACCTAAGATATTCCACATTTCTCTGCCATAAGCATCTCTATCACGACATTCAAAAATGTGTTTATACAAACGAGCTAACGACATAGCTGTAATGTGATTATCATGACCTTCAGCTAGGGCGTTAAGGTCCATCATCATACGATTAAGCTCCATCTCATCCACACCAAGCTTTTCTGCACGAGCATTGATATTTTCCATGCCGAGCACTGTGATGAGTAGATTTGTTGCGATATTATCACTAAGAACCATCATGAGACGACATAACTCAAGATATGTAAAACTATGTTTACCAACTAACTCTTGTAGTGCGCCGCCACCTTCAACGCGTGGAGTTCTAGATAAAGGAACTGTATCATTAATGTCCAATTGCTCAGTACGCGCTAAATGAAAGACATATTCCATGATAAGTACCTTAATTAAACTCGCACTAGAATGTACAGTATTTTCACCTCTAGCTGCGATGAGTGTTGGTTCCTCTTCATCATCAAATTGTAGCACCGCATAAGATATATTCCCTGCTGGTGCCAATTCTTTAATGACTGTATCTAGTTGATGTTCCAAGGACTTGCCAACAATTAGTTTTTCCATACTATTCTCCCATTATATGTGCCAGCATGCGATGCGGCGATCTGCCCAATCTCTAAGTGGCGGACGTTCTGTAAAACAACGCCCTTCCGCTTCTGGACATCGACCACTAAACAGACACCCTTTTGGTGGATCTAGTGGATTTGGTGGATCCCCTTTAAGCGGTGCCCCAATTGGTGCATGTGGCATAACTGGACCATTTAAGGCCGTCAATGCACGGGTATACGGATGCTGAGGGAATTCATATAAGTCCAATGCAGGACCTTCTTCCATGACGGCACCTAAATACATAACAACCATGCGATGACTAATGTAGCGCACCATATTTAAATCATGAGAAATAAAGAGGTACGAAATACCATGTTGTTCTTGTAACCGTTCTAGTAATGTCATAATTTGCACTTGGATAGATACATCTAATGCAGAAATCGGCTCATCACAAATGATACATTGAGGCTCCATAATAAGAGCCCGTGCAATGCCGATACGTTGACGTTGCCCACCAGATAGTTCATGAGCATAACGCTCACCAAATGACATATTTAAGCCAACTTGGTCAAGCACCTCTTTTACACGAATCACGCGATCTCGGGGTGTATACTTTGGATCCAGTTCTAAAGGCTCCTCTAAAATTGCATTAACCGTAAGCCGCGGATTAAGGGATGCATAAGGATTTTGAAATACCATTTGCATCACCGGGTGAACAGACTCTCTATCCACATAAGGGTTGATATGTCGACCATTCATATAAATAGAACCAGATGTAGCTTGATATAAACCCATCAAAGTGTAACCAAATGTAGATTTACCACATCCAGATTCACCTACGATACCTAGGGTTTCCCCTGGTGATTGATATAGACTCACGCCTTGTACGGCGTGTACCGTTTGTTTTGGCTTAAATAAGCCGCCTGACAGGGTGAACTCTTTAACGAGATTGTCAGTCTCCCATACGTAACTCATTAAAGTCCCTCCAACTTAGCTAACCAACATGTAAACTGGTGACTTTCACCAACATTTGTAACCATCGGAACCCGACTACCGCAGATTCGCATAGCCCATTTACAACGAGGATTAAATGCGCATCCACGAGGTAAATCAAATAGATCAGGTGGTTGACCTTCAACAGCCTTCAATTCGCCGTGCCATTTACCTTGAGGCAATGCAAGCAACAGCCCCAAAGTATATGGATGACGAGGCTCGCTAAAAATACCATCTACTGTAGCAGACTCAACACATTTACCTGCGTACATAACCATAACCCGATCACAAATTTGAGCAATAACACGTAGGTTATGAGAGATAAAGATAATCCCTATGCCAGCCTCTACGGCTAATGTTTGCATAAGGCGCAAAATTTGTGCCTCTGTAGTAATATCAAGAGCTGTTGTGGGCTCATCACAAATCAAAATCTTAGGACGACCGGCCACTGCCATGGCAATACATACGCGTTGACGCATACCGCCACTCAACTCATGAGGATATTGAGATAACCGGCGTTCCGGTGTAGACAGACCCATCTTCTTCAATAAATCGATGGCAATGGCCCTTTCATCGTAATCTTCACCATACGCATTTGTACGATGAATAACCTCATACATTTGCTCTCCAATGGTCATGATAGGATTCAAGGAGGTCATAGGATCTTGGAACACCATGGCAACCGTCGTACCACGAAGTTCATTCCAATCATCTTCAGTAAATCCTAAACAATCATGACCATCAATCATGAATGTATCCGCTTTAATTTTAGTTTTACCATATGGCAATAAGCCCATTAAAGAGTTAACTAAAACGGATTTACCACACCCAGATTCCCCGACTATACCTAAAATCTCACCAGGGTATAAAGAAATATCTTGATTGCGAATAACTCGCAACGGACCTTGAAAGGTATTGATGGTAATAGATACATTACGTACATCAACAATAGCATTATTCATTATCTATCTCCTTCCTTAGGGTCTAATACATTGCGTAAACCGTCGCCAAAAAATGCGAAACCAAGCATGGTAATACTAATAGCAACAGCTGGGAAAATCAATTGGAACGGATAAGAGCGCATGCTACTAATACCTTCAGAAGCTAGTACGCCCCAGCTCGCCATAGGTGCATTTACACCTAAACCGATAAAACTAAGAAATGCTTCTGTAAAAATAGCCTCAGGAATGGCCAATGTTAAAGTAATAATGATCGGCCCTACACAGTTTGGTAAAATATGACGCAATAAAATTCGATGCTTAGGAATACCCATAGCTTCTGCTGCAATGATGTATTCTTCGTTTTTAACTTTCAAAATTTGGCTGCGTACGATACGGGCCATATTAAGCCAATACGCAATCCCCAACGCTACAAAAATAGAGATTAGCCCAGGCCCAAGTACAACCATCAATAAGATTACGTATAGTAAAAGTGGAATACCGTACAAAACATCTACGATCCCCATCATGATACGGTCTACCTTGCCACCTATATAACCCGCAATACCGCCATAAGCAACGCCAATCACAAGATTAATAAAAGCTGCTACAAAACCAATGGTTAAGGAAATACGAGCGCCGTACATAACACGCGTATAGATATCACGGCCCAATGTATCCGTACCAAACCAATGGCTAAAGCTTGGACTTTGGTTCGCATCAATTAAGGATTGGTCCGCATAGGTATAAGGTGAAATAAGTGGACCTAGAATAGCAAGTACCATCATCACAATAATGATGGTTGCACCAACTACAGCTAAACGATTTACCTTAAATCGTTCCCATTTACTAGGACGTTTTATAAAGCTAGTAATCTCTTCTTGAGGGGCTCGTTCAATAGGTAAAAAGTCTTCCTTATTCATCTGTCCCCTCCTCCGTTGTAACTCGTGGATCGATTAATGGATAAATCATGTCCACCAAAATATTAAGAAATACTATAAGTGCACTATAGAAAATCGTAATACCAAGAATAACCGTATAGTCTCGGTTATAAATAGATGTTACAAAATACTGACCTAAACCAGGAATCGCAAAAATTGTTTCTACGATAAAGCTGCCTGTTAACAAACTAGCTGCCAATGGACCTAAGTACGTAATAACTGGCAAAATTGCATTGCCAAGGGCATGACGTGTCAAAATGGTCCAAGAACCTAGACCTTTTGCGCGAGCTGTACGAATGTATTCTTGTTGATAAACGTCAAGTAAACCACTGCGCGTTAAGCGAGCAATAAATGCCATCGGTTGCGCTGCTAATGTCAACACAGGTAACACCATGTAAGAGGGGCCACGCCATAAGGCTACCGGGAACCATCCCAATTCAAAGCCTACTATGTACACAAGAACAGCACCGATAATAAATGTTGGTACCGAAATCCCTATTGTAGATAATACAGTTACCGCATAATCTACAATGCTATTAGGTCTCATGGCACTAATCGCACCAGCTGTAATACCACCAACTATAGCTACCATTAAAGATAATAAGCCAAGCTGTGCGGAAATTGGGAATGCATCACCAATTATATCGTTTACACTACGGCCTTCATATTTAAATGATGGGCCCAAGTCACCTGTAATGACGCCACCTAAATAATCTCCATACTGTTTCCATACAGGATCATCGAGATGATATTTAGCCTCGATACTTGCTTTCACCTGAGGCGGTAATTTCTTTTCTGTTGTAAAAGGCCCACCAGGTATCGCATGCATTAATGCAAATGTTACGGTAATGATGACCCATAAGATTATGATTGCGCCACCTAGGCGTCGAAATACATACCTCGTCATTGTCACTTTCCTCCATAAAAAGTTTATTCGTTTTATTATACTACATTATGAAGTTAATTTCATGATTAACATCATTACATTTACAGAAAGGCTCACATAACGTACAATAAAATATATGATTATTTGGAGGTGTCTATGGTAGCAGTACCTAGAGTTTTAACAATTCAAGACATGAGCTCTATCGGACGCTGTGCCCTTACTGTTATGATTCCTATCATCAGTGCCATGCGCTGTCAGGCGGTTCCTTTGGCGACAGCGGTACTAAGCAATCACTTAGAGTATCCACACTATGAATTCGTTGATTTATCTGCTCATATGAGAGATTTTATGGACTGCTGGGATAAAAACGAAATTGACTTTCACGCTATCGTAAGTGGATTCTTGGCATCACCAGAACAAATTCACCTCGTTGAAGAAGCAATCGATCGATTTGCCTCTAATGGTCAGATGGTTATCGTCGATCCCGCAATGGCCGATGATGGTCGCCTCTATTCCATTTATACTCCTGATATGGTTGTAGCTATGCGCCAACTCGTATCTAAGGCTCACATCGTAAAACCAAACTATACTGAGGCTTGCTTCTTATTAGATATTCCATTCTCGACAGACCCTATTAATGAGGATGAATTGCGCAAACGGTGCAAACAGTTACATCACATGGGGCCTGAAATGGTTATCATGACCAGTGTTCCATCGGAAACGCATGCGGTCATTGCCGTCTATAATGGTCCTACAGACCTTTTAAAAACATACTCTATTCCTCTAGTACCTGTAAAAGCTACAGGCACAGGAGATATTTTTACTGCTGTATTATCAGGTGCAGTAATGAGAGGATATTCACCTTATGATGCGGCAGAACTGGCAATGAATTTTACTACCAACGCAATTCAAGCTACGTTAGATACAGTAAAATCAATGAAACATGGTGTTGCATTTGAGCTCATCTTGCCAGAATTAACTCAACTATAAGCTAAAAATAAAGGGGAACTTATGGATTTACTTTATGTCGTATTACGAACATTGCTCATATGTACCATTGGTTTGCTCATTGCATTCCAAGGACGTCGCATGGGCCTATCGATTTTTAACCTGACGGGACGGTTAAATCGACTACAATTTATCATTTGCTTCATCGCTTTAATGATTTTATTTCATATTGTCCACTACATAGATAACATGTTCTTGGACTTTGTCGTATCCCTACCTGCATATTGGTTGACTAGAGTCATTGTCTGGCTCTTATTAGCAACCCTCTTCCCATTATCTTGTGTCTTATTTGGTCGTCGTATTCACGACATCGGCTTCAATGCATGGGCAGGAATTCTTTGGTCGATAATTATGATCTTCATTAATACTTACTCGGCTGTCTCTCCATTCAATTACATGCTAGAGCTTTTTATATGGCTCATCGGCTTCCTATTCTGGGTATTACCAGGACAACCTGAGCCTAACCAATACGGTAATCCTCCATTTATGCCTGTAAATCAGCCAACATATGAATCCGTACAAACTCCTGTATCAAGCAAAAAACAAGAAAACCGCAAGCCAGCTCGAAAACGTCGTAAAAAACGATAACCAAAATTAATAACTTGTAATCAAAAAAACGTATCTCTCATTGATATGTACCCATTTTATTGGATATCCAGTAAAGGTGGGACATATCACATAGAGATACGTTTTTATATTTTATATTTCTTACAACATTAATTCATTAGTAACATCAACTCAATCAATGTACACCCGATATAGGCAATAATAAACTTAACCTTTTGTTTACGCGCTCTATCATCATCTGCAATTTTAAGACGATTTGCAAGGAATCGTTTATCTCGAATTTGCAACAAGAGGTGTTTAATTCGCTCTTGGCTTTCATTTGCTGTATCCTCATCACAATCAGATGTCAATGTAGCTTGTTGCATGAAGATACGACGATGTAGTTTACGCATTTGGATTTTGATATTGTTATGTACAAACGCACTTTGCCACTGTTTGCGAGAATCAAAATACATATACAGATATCGCGGAATATTCATAACTAAGAAGGAAATGATAAAAATCCCTAAGGAAATCAAAAAGTACGTAGAAAATGAGAATTCCAGTGTTTCCGTCGGCAAGTAATGATGCAAGATAACAAATGTAATCCATACACCAATCGGCAACAAAAGAACAGCCGCAATATCAATCGATCGAAGCCAGCTAGTGCGAGTTGGTACATCCGGTACTGTAAAAGTATCTACAGGATCATGGAACGCATAGTAATCTAACTGCAACACAGATTGACTGGTACGCGGGTTTCCCAACAAAACAGGTCCATTGCTACCAATATGGCGCTCAGGCATAGGTATGAATTTTTTCACTTGCGTATTAGGCAATAAGTCAAACTGAATAATCCCTTTCTTCTCAAAGCGTACAGTAGATCCTTTTTCTCCCAATGCAATAGGGTTAAAGAATATACCAAAGAGACTGAGACACCAGTTCCCCAACAAGTGTAAAATGGAGTTCAAAATAAACCCACCTGTATCTATATTATTTGTATCAAGTCGAATTGCAAAGGATGATGAATAATCATCAAACCATAGATCCTCTAAGGTGAATTCCACATTAATCACATTCCCCCATTTGGTAATAATGGATAGGAATATTTGATTGTTTGGTTCAAATTCAAATGTTATAGCATAAAAGAACCAATGATTGCGAAGAGCGGCACGCAACATGCGATTAACCATATCTTCTTCTATATATAATAAGCGATGGTCAAACAAATCTTGTTCTAAAGGTGCTTTTTCTAATACGGGCGCCTTATCCACCACCGCATCTCGATCAGATAATGCTTCATCCACCAAAGCTCGTAATTTGGTGAAGATTTTAGTCATAACCCCTCCAAGGGTGAAATAATAGCTCTTAACACAAAAATTATACCATATATTGCATGATTTATCGATAAAAGTATACTACATATACTATTAAATATAAATATAATTAAAGCCCCTTTTTGCATAGTAAAAGGGGCCTTATTAATGTAGTTAAACATTAGTCATATTATAATTTAATATTCATAATAGATCTTAAATTGCAACGTAATATTAAACATTGTTCAAATCTATAATTAAGCATTAATAATAGATACTTTAAATGATATTTAGTTTTATTGAATACTTGCCATGGATAAATAACAGTATTCATAGAAACGACCTTTAAGCGCCATTAGCTCTTCATACGTTCCATCTTCAACAATTTGCCCTTTATCCATAAATAAAATCCGGTCCATTTGTTCTAAACCTTCCAATTGATGCGTAATATATAGACATGTCCTACCCTCTACATAATGCATCAAGTCACGATGTAAAGCTTTTCTTGTTACTTGATCCAAGCCTTCTAAAGGTTCATCTAATAAAACGATTTTAGGATTCCGCAAGAACAATCTAGCTAATGCAACTCTTTGACGTTCACCACCACTCAAACCTTGCCCTCCACTCCCTACAATCGTATTCATACCTTCTGGTAATTTTTCAACTACCGATCGCAATGATGCACGGTTAATGGCTTGATCTAAATCCGCCATAGAAGCTTCAGGTCTTGCAAGGCGTATATTATCCTTAAAGGAAGCATTAAAAATATACGTATCTTGAGTTATAGTCCCCAATGCATTACGCCAAGTATCAATTGAAATATCTTTCAACTCCACCGAGCCTATACGAATGGATCCACCATAATCATATAACCTCTCAAGCATATTAAATAATGTCGTCTTGCCAGACCCACTAGCACCAACGATAGCAATGGATTTCCCTTGCTGAATATGTAGTCTGAGAGTCTCATAAATATGGCGATATTCATCATAACCAAAGGATACATCTGTAAAAATAATATCATCATTAGGGTTAAATGATTCTGGTGATATAGGTTCTACAATAGATATCGGTTCATTACTGAGAGCCATGAGACGACTTGTAGCAACTTTACTTTCTGCACCATGATGAACAGCAGCAATCATAGGCTGTAACGCTTCAAACCAAGCCTGTGTGCCAATGGCAGCCACCGCTACCATAACACTAGCCCAAGCACCTGTTAACGCATTAGAAGCCATAATAGCTACAATAACTACAGTTAACTGAACGCCGCCCATGAATAGTGTATTACCCATATTCATGCCTCGCTCAATAGTACCTTTTTGAGCATCTACATTGCGCATCATATGCTGAATACGCTTATATACCATGTCTTCATTGCCATAACTAATCACATCTTCCAAACTATCCATAGTATCACTTAAAAGCGCTTTATAATCGCCTTGTTGGGGCCCAATCGTACGTAAAGATTCTTTATTATACGAATAAACAACCAAAGGTACTATTACACCTAATACGAAGGCCGACAAAAGAATAGGTATAATCAAACTATTGTCAATTGTAGAAACTCCATATGCAATCAATATAGTCAAGGCAACGGCTGCTACGGGTGGAATCAAAGTGCGCAAGTAGAAGAATTGTAATACCTCTATATCCCCCATGATGCGTCCCAACATATCACCTGCCCCAAACCGTTTGAGTATAGCAGGTGCCAATGGTTCCAAATGAGCATAAAACCACAAGCGCAAGCCATAGAGTCCTTGGAATGCCATGCGATGAGATGTATAGCGCTCAAAATAACGACATACAGCACGACTAACACCGAAGAATCGAACTCCTACGATTGCAAGACTTAAATAAGTAAGTCCTGGTTGCAGTGCGGCAGATGCCAATAGCCAAGAGGATACTGTTAAAAGCCCCACATTCATGAACACTGTTAAGAACGTAAATAGCAAGGCCAATACTAATGACCACTTAGCGGGACTCAATACAGAAAACAACAACTTCCAACCTTGTATGCCCATATTAAAACCTTTTGCATTATCTTTAAGGTTCTCAGTATATTTAACAGATTTATCAAAATACTCTGTGCCATTGATAGGTGTATCTATGCCCAATGTATTCTCTGAATCAAATTGCTTCCCAATATACAATGGTTCTTCAAGAGTTGCTGAAAATTGACCTAAGCCAGATGTAACAAGTTCTTTAAAATACCCCTCTTCTTGAAGTAGGTCGTGATAAGAACCTTCTTGAATAATTAATCCATTTTTCAAGACATATAGTTTAGATGCCCAATACATAGTTTGTAATCGATGCCCAATAATGATGACAATCTTATTTTCCATCAAACGCTGAATAGCCGTACTTATAATAGCTTCTGTTTTTACGTCTAGATGTGCTGTCACTTCATCAAGAATCAATACCTGACCCTTCCGCAGGAATGCACGAGCTAAAGCAATACGCTGCCGCTCACCACCACTAAGGCCTAAGCCACCTTCACCGATAACTGCATCAAGACCATCTTGTTGTCGATTAATAACATCTAATAACTGAACCTCTTTGCACGCATCGAGAATCTCTGCATCACTTACATCCATACCAAAGGATAAGACCTCTCGTAAGGTCCCTTTCATAATATGTGGATGTTGAGACACATAGGTAATTTGCTGACGCCACCAGTCGATATCTAAATCACATATATCAATGCCATCGATAGTAACTGTTCCTTTCGGAGCCTGTAAAAATCCACCAATAATATGGGCCATAGTAGATTTGCCAGCTCCACTTTCACCAACGAGCATAATAGGTACATTACGCTCAGCCTCTAGTGTGATATGGTGTACCCCATTCTCACTATTTTCATAGGTAAAAGTTAAATCTTTAATTGCAATCTCTTGTATAGATTTCTCGAGTTTAGAATCACCACCTAATGGTAAGGACTGCGGACGATTCATAAATTCTTCGTATTTCAGAATAGATGTTTTACCTGCCATCCCCGTATGGAAAGCAGCCCCTAATTGTCTAAATGGGGTATAGAACTCCGGAGCTAACAATAAAATAAAGAAGGCTGGGAAGAATGTAATTTCACCATCTAATAAAGTTAAGCCTAAATATACCGCAATCAAAGCAGTACTAATCGTACTCACTAACTCAAGCACTAAAGCGGATAAAAAGGCCACCCTCAATACTCGTAAAGTAGAGTCTTTAAACTCTTGAGATAATCGACCAATAACCTTAATTTGATCTTTTGCACGACCAAAGAGTTTTAGCGTAGTAATCCCTTGCAATACGTCTAAAAAATGCCCTGATAGGAAGCTCATACGCTCCCATTGTTCCTTATTTAATCGATCAGCTTGCTTCCCAATTAAGATCATAAAAAATGGAATTAAAGGCACCGTAACAATTAAAATAATACCAATTATTGATAATGTATCTATAATGGCGATTCCCATAATAAGTGGAATCATAATAGCGTATAAAATCTGCGGAATGTAACGAGCCACATATGCATCAACTTGCTCTAAACCATCGGTAAGCATATGGATGACATCACCATGACGTTCCTTATGTTGTACACCAAGCTTAAACATATGGGCCAAAGAGCGTTCTCTAAAGGATGCTTTTACTGCACTCCCCAAGTGATTTGCCACTGCCTCTTGAACGTAATGTGCCACCAATCTCATAACAATAGCTACAAACAAATAAATGATGGTGTTCATTTCATCAGCTAGTGTATGTTCCAAAAATATAAGGTTATTTATTAAGGTTCCAAAGAACCAAGCTTGCCCAACAATTGACAGACTTTCTATTAAACAGGTTAAACCGAGTAATCCAAGCCGTCCTTTATGTTCTAGCAGCGCTTTAAATGCGGTACGCTGTATCATACTATCCTCTATGGTAAATCAACTTAAATATATAAAATCAAACAAATTTAAATCCCTTTAAATAGGCCTAAAAAAGTCCAAGTGAATCTAAATTTATCAATATTATAATCATCTTACCACAAAAAAGAGGCGTGCCGCTACGGCACGCCTCACATTAAAATTTAATTTTTACTCACAAGAGTTATAAGGCTATTCTATTAATAATGTAAATCTTTTTCTGTTACACGATGACGGAATGTCCAATATACCCAAGATTGATAAACCAAAATGATTGGCACAAATACGAATGCTACACAAGTCATCAAAGTCAACGTGTAAGTAGAGTTAGCTGCATTAGTAATAGTCAAGCTCCACTCAGGATTCAAAGAAGAAACCATAATGCGAGGGAACAAACCTGCAAAGTATGCAGCTGTTACAGAAATAACAGATAAACAGCTGAATAGGAACCCCCATTTTGTATTCCGAGTGCGTGCTGCGCCCCAAGAAATGAGGAAGAACACGATAGTTAATGCAAAGCAAACTACAGCTAATACAGAATTAAACAAATCTGTATATACGTAAGTTGCACCTACCAATGCTAATGCACCGATAGCTGTAGGAACACCTACTACCAAAGAAGCAGCACGAGCGCGTTCAGAAATAGCGCCAGCTGTTTTAATAGAAGTAAATAAGCCACCATGGTATGTAAATACCAAAATGAACGCAATACCACAAAGTACTGTGTAAGGGCTTAATAAATCAAAAAATGTACCAACATATGTCATACTTGCATCAATTGGAGTACCTTGAATCAAGTTACCTACTGTAACACCCCATAATAGTGCAGGAATCAAGGAACCAAAGAAGATGCAGTAGTCGAATGTTTTACGCCATAACAAATTAGGGCTTTTAGAACGGAATTCAAAGGATACACCACGAATAATAAGAGCTGCAAGCATCAAGAATAGAGCTAAGTAGAATCCACTAAATAATGTAGCATACACGTGAGGGAAGGATGCAAATAATGCACCTCCGGCAGTAATCATCCAGACCTCATTACCATCCCACACAGGACCTAAGGCATTGATCATTTGTCGACGTTCAACGTCAGTTTTACCAATGAATGGTAACAAAATACCAGTACCATAGTCAAAACCTTCTAATAAGAAGAAGCCAGCGAATAGTACAGTAATCAAGATAAACCATACCACTTCAAGGTTATTAAAAATTAATTCCATAATCTCGCCTCCTCTTTTTCAACTACATCATGAGATGGGTTGCCATCCGGACCTTTTTTAATGTGTTCTACAGCAAGATAAATAGCCGCGATAGCAGCCACGATATACACAAGTGTAAAGCCGATGATTGTAGTCATAATTTCTGGAGCCGTTACGGATTTAGACGCACCATCTGCAGTCAATTGCAAGCCATATACAAGCCATGGTTGACGACCTGCTTCCGCTACAAACCAACCAGTGGAGTGAGCGATAAATGGCAATGGCAACATCCAGAACATAATTTTTAAGAATGTACGATTTTCAACAAGTTTGTCTTTTGCATTTAGGATAAGCCCTACAAAGGCAACAAGCAACATAAGAGAACCAGATGCTACCATGACACGGAATGTCCAGAAGATTGCTGGAACATCTGGAATATAGTTGCCAGGACCATATTGAGCCTCCGCTTTTGCTTGAAGGTCTTTGATACCTTCTACCTTACCAGACGTAAAGGAGTTTTGAGTCAAGAAGGATAAACCACCAGGAATTTCAAGAGCACTTGTATTCTTTTGTGCCTTAGTATCAATGTTAGCTACCAAAGAGAATGGCGCTGGATCTTGTGTTTCCCACAACGCTTCCATAGCAGCCATTTTCATAGGTTGTACTTTTGTGATGTACTGACCTTGGTGATGACCAGCTAATGCGCCTAAAGTACCGAATACTAGAGCGATAACCATGCCCCATTTAGCAGAGCGACGGTAGAACTCTGTCGCATTATTGCGTAATAAGTGCCATGCACTGACTGCCATAATAATTACGCCAGCTGTTAATAAACCATTCAATACAATATGGAAAAATTGTCCAGGTACATAGCCATTTTGAACGATGATCAGGAAATTTTCCATCTCTGCACGGCCATTGCGTAATACAAAACCTACAGGATGTTGCATAAAAGAGTTTGCTACAAGAATCCAGAACGCAGATAGATTTGTACCTAATGCTACAAATGTAGCTACAAGGGCGTGAACACATTTATGTAAGCGATCCCAACCGAAAATCCAAACGCCCATGAATGTAGATTCCAAGAAAAATGCCATTAATGCTTCAAGAGCCAATGGAGCGCCGAAAATGTCACCCATAAAACGAGAATATTCTGCCCAGTTCATACCGAAATGGAATTCCTGAACAATACCAGTCACCACACCCATAGCAAAGTTAATTAGGAACAATTTGCCCCAGAACTTAGCCATTTTTTTGTATACTTCTTTACCAGTCGACACGTAGGTCCACTCTAAAGCAGCAACAATCACTGTCATACCTAGTGTGAACGGCACAAATAACCAGTGATAGATAGATGTTAGCGCGAATTGCAATCGGGCTAAATCTACAGCTTCAAACATGTGTTTTCCTCCTTAGAATAAAATACTAACATCACTTGACGAGCTTTTACAAAAAACCTTGCATCATTGCGACTATAAAAAAAGCTCAAGCCTCAGCGATAATCAACTGTTCTCGTTGGGCAAGGTTCTTAAAATTAACCGCTTCCAACTGATTGACCAATTGATGCTGAATCACGCCCATTGCTTCATTTATAGCGCAATGCCCCTTACAAGACTTAGAGCAAGAACCTACATCATATAAACAACGTTGTAAATACGCATCCCCTTCTACTGCTATAATTACATCAAGCAACGAAATCTCTTGAGGGCTTCGATTCAAGGCAAACCCGCCATCTACACCGCGGAAAGATTTCATAATTCCTGCTGCAATGAGACTACGCATAATCTTAAGCAAAAAGCGTTCTGGAATCAACTCTTGCTCAGCCAATACAGCACCAGTTATCTTCGAGCCCGAAGGTAGTAGCGCTATATGCAAGACCATGCGAAATGCATAATCCGTGGCCTGATTTAACTTCATAAAGTCTCCTTTCTCATGCACTCGGACAAACGTATTACTAAATCTAGTATAAATGAAATAAAACAATACTGCAATGGTATTGTTTTAAATATAACGAAAAAACTCACTTAGTTCTCATGCACATGCTTTATGTGCCAAATGACTACTTTAATCTCCACAAAATGCTTATTATAATCGCACTTTCAAAAAAAGACTGCTCCACAAAAGAGCAGTCTCAATATATGTATTATTTTGTAATTTCTCGCACCAAATGACCCATTTCAGGAATGATGAGTTTGCTCATCGCCAAGGTAACAGCCCCTACAGAACCAGGAACGGAGAACATTAAAGTGTTATTATTAACACCAGCTTCTGCACGAGATGCCATTGCTTTCGTACCAATATCCTCCGTATAGGATAAATATCTAAAGATTTCACCAAAGCCTGGAATATGCTTTTCATATAGGCTATTCACCGCTTCGATGGTAACATCTCTCATAGCAATACCAGTTCCCCCAGTAGATATAATGACATCAATAGACTCATCATTACACCATGGAGTCATAGCATTTATTATAGCATCACAATCATCAATTACAATTTTACGATCTGCTACAATATGATTCGCTTGTTCCAAGAACTCTTGGACCTTATTGCCCCCCTTATCAGTTTCTAATGTACGAGTATCAGATACAGTTAAGACTGCAACACGTAATGGTCTTGCTACAACTTCGTAAGACATAATTCCTCCTAAAATAAAGGCACAACAGACGCCAATATCGGCCATCCATTATCGCGTAATGTATCACGCAATGCCCAAGTATACTTAATAAGTGGTGCGCAATGTAGACGCAACCAGAACGATAAAAACGGTGTATCACCTTGGAATATGGCTAATCGATCTAAGGCATAGAGATTATCTCCTGGCTTTACTGTCCCTGGTTGGACAGTGAAAGCCATTTTATACCCAGACTGTTTAGTAACATATTGAACGAGCATATCATTAAAACCACCAGGATAGGCCAAGTAACTAATAGGTTCTCCTAAGATACCTTCCATAGATGTTTTACCACCGAGAATGGCATCAGGCAATTCCGTAGGATCCATATGAGTTAGTATCTTATGATGATTTGTATGCCCTTGAATATCAAATCCTGCCGTCTCCATTTGACGCATTTGTGCTGTATTTACAAAACCATGCGTATTGGCTGCGTCACTAATCATGAACAAAGTAGCTTTCATATTATATGCTTTTAATATAGGCAATGCATGTTCATAATTATCTACATAACCATCGTCAAATGTTATTACGATTGGCTTCTCTGGTAACTCCGTACCATTTTGCAAATACTCATACAATTGATCCAATGTTATCGTATGATATCCATGATTATGGAGGTATTCCATCTGCTCCTTAAACTGATCCACATGCAATGTTAACGCGGAGTGTTTCTCATCATTTATTTGATGATAATTAAGTACCGGTACACCATATAACTTATAATTTGAAGACAGTCCCCACATAGCCCCAATAGAAACCGCTAAAATTGCAATACATATTGCAATACAATATAACAACTTTTTAATGCAGCTCTTGCCATATTTATACATATAAAATAATCACTCCCATCGACTTACATACATAATGAGAATACCACATATAAGTGGCTATTATCAAGAAAATCCCTCATAAGATTAATATAAAAACGGTTGATGCAATGAATCTGTCGTCGCTTAATTCTTATTACCTTTAACTTTCCCTACTTGCTTCCTCACTGTGGATTTCCCTTCACCGCTTAGCAGTTTGGTAAATCTTACGTTCGGAAGAAGGTGGTGTGTGAGCCCCATACGTCGTTTAATCCTAATTACTTTTCGCTTGCCCTACTTGCTTCCTCACTGTGGATTTCCCTTCTCTGCTTCGCAGTTTGGTAAATCTTACGTTCGGAAGAAAGTGATGTGTGGGCCCCATACTTCGTTTAATCCTAATTACTTTTCCCTTGCCCTACTTGCTTCCTCACTGTGGATTTTCCTTCACTGCTTCGCAGTTCGGTAAATCTTACGTTCGGAAGAAAGTGATGCAGTGAATCTGTCGTCGTTTCACTCCTCCATCTTCTACTGCCCTACTTTTCCCACGCCATCTTATTAATAAATACACATAGACAATACTTCTACAACCTTGGCTGGAGACGGTTCTAGCAGGGTTAGCTAGTCGAAGATGAGCAAAAAGAAAAAGGCCTACCATTCGGTAGACCTTTTTCTTTTCGTTAATCAGC
>NZ_JAWEKP010000013.1:0-18115 GCF_032470285.1 Veillonella sp.
GTGATTGCAGCAGTCAAAGTAGTTTTACCATGGTCAACGTGACCGATTGTACCGATGTTAACATGCGGTTTCGTACGTTCAAATTTTTCTTTTGCCATTAGGATTATATCCTCCTTCACAAAAACAAATTACATTCTAGTATTAATATAATATATTAACCCTAATTTATCAATGGAATATAAGATTTCCTTACCTATTATTATACCATATATACAAAGTCTTAGAATAGCATGTCATATGTAAAGAAATAAAAAAATCCCCACCAAGGTGAGGTTTAATGGTGGCGGCACACGGATTTGAACCGCGGACACACCGGGTATGAACCGATTGCTCTAGCCAACTGAGCTATGCCGCCATGTATGGAGCTAGTGACCGGGATTGAACCGGTGACCTTATCCTTACCAAGGATACGCTCTGCCGACTGAGCTACACCAGCACAATGAACGATCATTTCACTGTGGTTTTTATGGTTGCGGGGACAGGACTTGAACCTGCGACCTTCGGGTTATGAGCCCGACGAGCTACCAACTGCTCCACCCCGCTATGAATGGTGGAGGGAGAAGGATTCGAACCTTCGAAGTCGAAGACGGCAGATTTACAGTCTGCTCCCTTTGGCCGCTCGGGAATCCCTCCATAAATAAAATGGAGCTGGCGATAGGAATTGAACCCACAACCTGCTGATTACAAGTCAGCTGCTCTACCTATTGAGCTACGCCAGCATCATTACGACAAGATGAATTGTATCACCTAGCACACTAAGTGTCAAGAACATTTAAAAACTTTTTTGAAGTTTTTCGTTCACTGTGGTCACTCTTAGTGCTTAATCATAATAACATGAAACGATACCCTATGCAAGTATTTTGTCAAAAAAAATTTATATTTTATCAATCCTCTATAAAATGCCTCGTTTTCAGTATATATCCAGTAATCAACTTTTATTTACTAGTATATTCTTTATATACCTTTACATAGTTTCATTCCTTACCAGTCCATGTCTGCTAACATCCATATTTCAGGTTTACTAAAATCAAATAATAGGAAATTACAAAACTATATTTTTTACCTAATAACTGTAATTATATAACTAAAAAAGGAGATAGCCCGCTATCTCCTTCTATACATCTATAGTTTTCCCTATATTCAACCAATATGTTCAAACATACATTTAGTCGATTGCAATAACATGATCTGGATGTGCAATACTAACTACAGCATGTTTAGGATTATTGTTATGTTCTAAGTACAACTGATCCCCTTCAATATGTCCACGCCAGCCAACGACAATAGGATACTTCTTACTAATAGTTTTTAACAACTCAAATGGTTTTAGATTTAAGATAGGTGCAAAGAATACATTAATGCCATCTAGCAAGACTACTTCCGTATCGCTACGGCTAAGAGCACGGCAAATAACTTCTTCCGCTAATTGAGGCCGTTCATCACGAGGCACGAGCAAAAACTCTTCCTCGATGAGTTGCTTAGCTTCCAAGTATTTCCAGCCCTTCTGCTCAGACAATTCACGAATTAGCAAACTTTTACCAGAACCTGGACCACCAACGATAAACAATATACGTTCATCATCACCTTGAATCTTTTCCCAACGTTCTTTTACATCTTGTACAGTAACCATACCCTTTGCCTCCTCGCTGTGACCTATCCTATTTTACAGGACGGTCAGATAACATAACGGATTTGATATATTGGTTTTTATCATCTAGGGCAAACTGTAAATAAGAGTTGCTTGCCGCTGGATTTTTATATTCATATACGGTAGACGTCCCCGCCTTTGTTGTAGATTCAACAATACGAGTTGGCATACCATACACAAAGAGCAATAAATATTTGGTATCACCCATCGCGATTCCACGACGTGTAGGCGTATAAACATTTAATAATACGCGATTGATAAGATCTTTTTTATCTACACTCACACCGTATTCATTATAGCCAATAAATGTGGAGCCAAACAATATGCCTTGATGTTTCCAATCATTATTAGGATCATTAACAAAATGGTCATTCAACTTGAAACCACGCAATACAAAATCATCAGCCGTAAGTGTACCAGCTTCAAAATCATACACTTCAGCTTTCGGCAATCCAAACCTAGGCCATACTTGTCCACTAATAATGTCTACAGCCTCTATATTGCTTTGTTTAATGGTGAAAGCAATATATTCTTTTTGCTGACCAAGCATAGATTGTTGTTGGCTATTACTATTTGTATTCTCTACAGGACTCTTAAACTCCTTTTTTTGAGGCAATGAATTTTCGGAATGCCCCTCATAAAGGAAAATATACGTCTCATTTTTCTTATCACGCCACATCGCATTAGGACTGCCATAGGCAAATATCAATTCCATCCGTGTGCTACCAGGGCCAATGTCACGTACTGTATTAGCGCCTTTTTTCGTACTATGAATATTTGTAATAGTATTTGGTTCAAAGAAGTAAGTCGCCCCTTGACCGCGCAATTGATTGTTAACCAACAATTCTTGAGCAGGTCCAGTATATACAGTTACTGCTACATCTTTCATGTAATAGGTAGTAAAGTTATCACGTACCTCAGTTTTTTCTACATCTTTTGGGACTTCAAACTGATTCCCCAATCGGTATGTGCCAATAGCATAGTCATCTTGAGAACCTAAAGGCGGTAAACTGTTTGCCGTATAAGACTTACCAATATCAGCTAAATTATTCTGAGTGATACTCGGCAAAGGACCTTCGTTCTCACTAGCCGCTTGCCAGAATTGTATAGAATCACCAAATTCAGTTACAGCCATTTGCTCTGCGAGCCATCCAGTTTTAGAACCTTCCTGTTTCGTTTTTGGGTCTAGCTTAACAACTCTAACTGGTGCATTATCAAGGTAAGACATGCTATCAACCTCACCAGTTCCATCTACACTACCATCATTGCTCGCATTAGCGGAATCTTGAGCTACAACGTTAGTGTCATCAGTAGTTTCTACTGCAACTGGGTTAACAGTGGAAATGGCAGGCTCTGCTGCATAACTGATTGTAGTAGCACACAAGCCCACAAGGAGGGCTGCTACAATACGGCTCTTCATAGAATAGTTCATCGATTATTCTCCAACTGTGCACGCAACCAATTCAACCATGTTTCAAGACCGTTGTGGGCCGTGCAACTTACTTCAAAAATTTCTCCATTTGGATTTAAATTACGGATATCTTGTATTGCCTGCTCCTTTTTGAAAGGCACATAAGGCAATAAATCAATCTTGTTAATAAGGATGGCCTTAGACTCTTTAAAGATTAACGGATACTTAAGGGGCTTATCTTCACCTTCGGTAACAGATAAAATCGTTACTTTCATGCTTTCACCAATCTCAAATTCCGCAGGGCAGACTAAATTGCCTACATTTTCGATAATAATCATATCGAGATCATCAAGATTAAGATCACCTAAGGCATCTTGAATCATCTGTGCATCGAGATGGCACCCACCAACTGTATTAATCTGGATAACAGGCACACCCAACTCATGAATGCGCTTGGCATCCTTTGCCGTAAATAAATCGCCTTCAATAACGGCTAAGCGATAATCCTTTTTTAAATCTTGTAAGGTTGCCTCCAAAAGGGAGGTCTTACCTGCCCCAGGTGAACCTAACAGGTTAAATACAAATATATTCTTTTCCTTAAACAACTGTTGTAAGGACTCTGCAATAGCATCGTTTTTTGCCAGTACATTAGTTTTAACTTGAACTTGCATGCCCTAACCTTTCTATCAATCGATATCTATAGAGGTCACTTGTAGCTCGCGACCGCCTATAGTTTGTACGAAATGGCTGTCACAATAAGGACAAATAAACGTATAATTTTTTACAAAAAATATTTTATCACAATCTAAACACTTTCCTTCAATAGGAATAGTATTGATTTCTATGCGTGAGCCTTCCGCAGGTGTTCCCTTCGTAATAGCTTCCCAACAAAATAGCAATGAATCCGGTTCTACCCCACTCATTAAACCTAAGTCTAGTTGAATAGAATGAATGACTGTCGCATCATGTTGACGTAAGGTATCGAGCGCTACATCAAGAATACCTTCTGCTATAGACATCTCATGCATGATATGCCTCGTATACCGCTTCTAGCATCATTGTCGTTGTTACGGATCCAACACCTCCTGGTACAGGAGTAATGGCAGATGCAATATCTTTTACCGCATCATAATCAACATCACCTACAGTTTTGCCGTCCAGTTCATTAATACCTACATCAATAACAACAGCACCAGGCTTAATCATATTAGCAGTAATCATATGAGCACGACCAGCCGCAGCAATAATAATATCACCACGCTTTACTTGCTCTACTAGATCAGAAGTTCTAGAATGGCACATTGTAACAGTACCATGTGCAGCGAGTGCCATAAGCGCTACAGGTTTACCGATAACTTGGCTACGACCGACTACAACCACATGTTTTCCTTCTAAAGGAATATTATAGTGATTTAAAATAGCCATACAAGCCTTAGCCGTACAAGGAGCAAAGCCACCCTTACCAGCTGTTACTAAACCGATGTTATATGTTGTAAGACCATCAATATCTTTTTTAGGATCTAACATATCGATAAGAGCTTCTGTATCAATGTGTTTAGGCATTGGCATTAGCGGTAAAATTCCATGAATAGATGGATCAGTATTTAATTCATGCAACGCCGCTACTACTTCATCTTGCGTTGTCGTTTCAGGCAATTGCTTTAGCACAAAACCATAGCCAAAATTTTTAGCTGTTTTTTCCATAAATGTAGCATACATATGAGCGCCATGGTCTTCACCGACAAGTAACACTGCCATAGTAATCACAGAGTTGCCTACTGCTGCAACTTTTTCTTGTAAAATCGCCTTGTGGGCATCTGCTACCGCTTTCCCTCGTAATTCGATCATAAGTATCTCCATTCATTCAAACTATTTATAAAAAAGGTGCCTCCTGAGAGGCACCAAAGTCTCTTATTCTATTATATAACGAACTGTCTATAATTTCTAATTATCTACTAAAGTGAACGGTAATTGCCGTCCCGGGTTGAACAGTAGTGCCCCCACTTTCATCTTGAGAAACGGCAATACCCGTTCCATCTGGCTTAAACGCAAGCCCCGCCTTATGTAACCAATCACGTACCTCACCATAGGTGAAGCCCGTAAAATTAGGTAATGTTACGGAACCATCACCAGAAAGATGTGGCTCTGGTAATGTATTGCTAGGTTTAACAGCTACAGGAGTACTATCTTTAACATATGGGCTCAATTGGTAGTACCGTACAAGTTGAGACACGATGTCTTTAAATACTGGCGCTGCAATTTGTCCACCATAAATAGACCCTTTTTGAGAATCGTCAATGGCTACAAGGACCACAAATTTTGGATCCTCTACAGGGCCAAAGCCGATAAAGGATGCAATGTATTGACCATCTAAATAGCCCCCACGTTTAGTGTCTAGTTTTTCTGCGGTACCAGTTTTACCACCGAAGTGGTAGCCTTCCACCATCGCTTTGTTACCACCGCCTTCAGACACCTCTTTTTCCAAGATATCTACAATAGTTTTTGCTGTTTCCTCTGGCACTGGTTGACCTACTACAGTATTTTCGGTAGTGCTTGTTACTTCCCCTTGAGCATTACTATAGGACTTGATAATATGCGGACGCATCATAGCACCCCCATTAGAAAGAGCACCAAAGGCACGTACCATTTGTAACGGCGTAACCGCAATACCTTGACCGATAGACATAGTCGCTACATCCAACTTACTCATATCTTCCGGATTATACAGGATACCTGCCCCTTCACCAGGCAATTCAATGCCCGTTTCAGAGCCAAAACCATAATCGCGTACATATTTAGAAAGGATATCTGCTCCAGTTGTTGTACCAATTTCTGCCATACCTGTATTGATAGAATACTTCAAGATATCTAGCAATCGAACTGGTCCATAACCTTCACCATTCCAGTTTCTCATCACATGACCATTCGCTACAAAGGCCCCTTTATCATTGTACACGGTTTCTAATTTCCACTTTCCTGACGCAAGAGCTGCAGATGCAACGATTGGTTTGAATGTAGAACCTGGTTCGTATAAGTTAGTAACAGCAATATTTTTGAAAGCCTCTTCCCCACTTTGGTTATAATTGTTAGGATCATAGCTTGGACGATTTGCCATCGCAAGAATTTCACCAGTCTTAGGATCCATAACAATAACGCTAGCATGTTTAGCCCCTGTATCAGCCATCGCTTTATCAAGCGCACGTTCTGCAATAAATTGGATGGTCGCATCGATTGTTAATGTTACGCTTTTACCCTTATCAGGTAAGAACTTGGACAATACGGAACCAAAGATAGCATTACCTTTGTTATCAGTAGCAACGATTTCTTGCTGCACACCACCCTTTAACTCTTCATCAAGGACCATTTCGAGGCCATCAAGGCCTTTATCATCGGTGCCTACAAACCCTAGTATTTGAGCCGCTAGTACACCATTTGGGTAATAACGTTTGGACTCTTCCACAAAGTTAAGGCCCGCAATATTATTCTCCTTAATGACTTGTGCCACCGCCTTAGACTTGTCCGCATCCATCATGCGATTAATCCATACGAAGGCAGAATCCTCTTGCAGAGCTTTCACAATATTTTCTTTTGACATGGTTACATATGGCGAAATGAGTTCCGCAATCTCTTGGGGAGACTGTTTAATCATCTTAGGATCCGCATACAAAGATTTTGTAACCACACTCATCGCCAAAGGCTTACCATTACGGTCATAGATTGTACCGCGCGGTGATTGTAATTTTCTATCTACTTGAACCTGTAATAAATTTTTCTTCTCCAGATCAAATGTATCAAAGACCTGCAACTGTGCCAAACGCCCTATGAGGACAAAGGCAACAGTCATGAGAATGGCAAGACACCAAGTAGTACGACTCCAACCACTCACGTGTCGCAACGCTTTATTTAGTAAATTCATCATTTCTCCACTGGACGGCGTAACTTATGGTCTAATGCGTCATATAGCGCATCTGGTTCATTAGGAACAACCCCATTTTGTACCTGACCCAATAAATATTGCAATCCTTCCCCTACTTGCTTCCCAGCGAGTTTAATCACTCGTTCATCATAATTTAGATCCTTTGTATGCACAGGCATATCCAAACTAAGATCTGCCATACATTCGCCAAAGGCTAATGTTCCATCTGTAGATGAGTAAGGTTTCCCACAGCCTAACACATCGGCAGCACAAACCTTAGCTAATTGCTCCCAGGCAGTGCGCATAATTTGGCTATCTCGGAACTCTCCACTCCGAGCTTCCTTGCGAAGCCATTTTTTCTCGTTTGCATCACCATTTTGTACGAAATAGTGAAAGCGCATGTGGTTTTTCACAATCCACGCCACTCGTTGCACAAAGGCCTTCGGATATCCTAGGCGTGTTAATAACGTTTCTGTCATCTCCGCTCCTAGTGTATCATGGCCACGATCTGTGAGGCGACCATTGATAACAGCTCGTACCGCTGGCATTCCCTTTGCCACATCATGTAATAAAGCACCCCAACGCAGCACCAAATCCGGTTCCGTATGGGACACAACGGCTAATGTATGGTACCAGCCATCGAATTCGTGAAAGTCCTTTTCTTGGGGCAAATTCACGAGATGGTATAGTTCAGGCAAGATAGGAACCTCTCGAGCCACTCCGTTTTCAACCACTCGACATGAACATTCTGCCAAACGCGACTGCACCAATACATCTAAACCTTTTGCCACAGCAGGCTCTAGCATGAGGCGATTAATTTCGTTGCGCACCCGCTCCAAGGATAAACCAGAGACGCGATGAAAAGCCTTAGGCATAGCCACTAATAGCTCTTTACTAGGCAAGAAATCCAACTTCGCCACAAAGCGGCACGCTCTAAATAATCGCAATGCATCTTCTTCAAAACGTTCCTGCGCATTACCAATGGTTCGTAATGTCTTATGTTTAATATCTCGGCGTCCACCTACGAGGTCGATAACCTCACCAAAGCGGTTCATCGCCATGCCGTTGACAGTAAAGTCACGACGTAACACATCTTCTTCTAAGGTATCGGCATAGATAATTTCTTCAGGGCGATGGCTATCTGCGCCATATCGCTCCGTTCTATATGTAGCAATTTCGTATTGCCTTCCCTCTAATGTAGCTACCACTACACCAAAAGATTTGCCTACGAGGTCTGTCGTTTGAATATCATGACTGCGAAGAACCTCAATTACCGTATCGGGACGTGCAGACGTCACAATATCGAAGTCATGTGGCTTTTGATGCATCAAAATATCGCGCACAGCACCGCCTATGATATAGGCTTCATGGCCGGCTTCTTCCAATATGGTCAATATTCGATTTGCTTGTTCCATCATACACGCTCCTTTCTGAACTAGTCTAACTTTTATTTTACTACAAATGAAAGCATGAAAAAAGTGCAATCCTTATAAGGATTGCACTCTTTCCGCAATAGCTGTACCTGTCGGTGTTATCGCAAGACCGCCATCACTTGTTTCACGCAATGCTGCCGGCATAGCGCGACCTATATTATTCATCGCTTCGATGACTTCATCTGGTGGAATTTGACTTTCAATATTCATTAACGCCATTTCAGATGCAGTAATAGCATGAACTGCATAGAAGCCATTACGTTTAACACATGGCACCTCTACGAGTCCCGCCACTGGATCACAAGCAAGCCCCAATAGATTTTTCATGCACAATGCAATAGCATGTCCGACTTGACGTGGTGAACCACCCATCATTTCGACGATAGCCCCTGCTGCCATACACGCAGCCGTACCAATTTCCGCTTGGCAACCGCCAACAGCACCAGCAACACAAGCTCGATTTGCCACCACATTGCCAATACCGGACGCAGCTAAGAAGCCTTTTACTACTGTAGCTCTATCTAATTGGTAGTGATCAGCTACTGCTTTCACAGCACCAGGCATAACACCACAAGAGCCCGCCGTAGGACAAGCAACAATGCGGAACATCTTTGCATTTGCCTCATTTACAGCAATAGCATACGTCATTGCCTTATACGCAATATCACTCATAAAACGAGGTGTTTGCCCATTAAGCTGTGCCGCTTGACCACCCGACATACCAGAAGCCGTTTTCTCCGCATAAGCTATACCATCTTGAATGGAGCTTTCAAAAATATCTAAGCGATTCTCTATTTCTCGAACAACCGCTTCTTCATTGCGATCATAATTTTCTAATTCATAGCGCAGTACTACATCGCCAAAGGAAATATTATTTTCCTCCGCTAGGCGAATAATATCTGCAATTGTATCATATGCATAACTCATTATTCGCCCTCCTATAACGCTTCAAAGGTCATCACATCCTGGATGCCTGGAAACTCGCGCATAAACTGAACTGTAATAGGATTTACCACCGTATCTGTAGTAATAACCATAACTGCATCCTTATGCTTGCCCTTACGGAATACGCGCATCGTAGCGATGTTAATATCAGACTCGCTCAAAGCTTGGCTGATAAGAGAAATCGCACCAGGTCTATCCTCATGGAACACTACAAGAGTGAACTCATCTCCTGTAATGGACATATCATTTCCATCTACTTCGGTAATCATAATCTGACCACCGCCGAGAGAGCGACCAATAACAGTCATATGACGATTATGTTCATCATACATATCAAAACGCACCACATTCGGATGCCCTACATCAAGAGGAGACTCAATAAAAGAAAACTCCATCCCCTCTTTTTTCGCTAATTCATGGGCAACTCGGATGTTCGCATCATCCTCTTTATAACCTAATAAGCCGCCAATCAAAGCACGATCCGTGCCATGCCCTTTATAGGTTTTTGCAAAAGATCCATATAATGTTAAATCTACCTTTTTGGGAGTAGAACGAAAAATACAACGCGCCATCTTCCCTAGCCGCGCAGCCCCCGCTGTATGCGAACTAGACGGACCAATCATAATAGGCCCTATAATATCAAAAATACTGTTCATACATACCTCTATATACACATAAACCATGTGAAAAAATCCTATTTCACCTATAGTATAGCAACCAATATCGAGCCTTGTCTATATGCACATTAGGGGCATATTTGTTTGTCTACAGAGGACTACTATTCTTATGAAAGCTGTTCTAAAACTTTGTATATTGATGGGACGCATCCATATCTACAGTTATAAAAGGGAAAGACTATACTTATGCAGCGACATCTCCCCCTCACCTCACTATTCTGATGAAAGCTATTTTATGAGTTTGTATATTGATGGGACTTATATTTCAGAAACGTTTTACTTATGGGCATAACCTATTGAGGGCCGACTTACGCTGAGTATGGAGGCATGAGATAGGTTATGCCCATTAGTAATCTAGTTGTCGCAATACTGTCAGGCCCCATCAATAAACAAACACTCGATAGATAGCTTTCACAATAATAGTAAAAAAACGCACCTAAGGATAACCCTAGGTGCGTTATTTATAACAACAGTCCTAAATCATAAAAGAGAGGGGACGTAGGACTGTAGTTAACAGATTAATAGATCCTATTAGCCCAAGATAGCTTTCATGTCAGCTTCTGGAGTTGTAATTGGATGTAATTGGAATTTTTCTACCAAAATGTTCAATACATTGCTGGAGAAGAATTTAGGCAAGGAAGGTCCGATGTAAATGTTACGGATACCCAATGCTAACAATGTTAACAAGATACATACCGCTTTTTGTTCGTACCAGGACAATACCAATGTCAATGGCAAGTCGTTTACATCACATTCAAATGCACCAGCTAAAGCTACTGCTACTTGAATAGCGGAGTAAGCATCGTTACATTGACCCATATCAAGGATACGAGGGATACCACCGATTTCGCCGATGTTCATGTCGTTGAAACGGAATTTACCACAAGCCAATGTCAATACTACAGTATCATTTGGAGTTTGTTTAACGAATTCAGTGTAGTAGTTACGGCCTACTTTAGCACCGTCACAACCACCTACCAAGAAGAAGTGTTTGATTGCGCCAGCTTTTACAGCATCAATTACTTTATCAGCAATACCCAATACTGTACCATGACCGAAACCTGTAGTTACTTCATGACCACCGTTGATACCAGTGAATTCTTGAGCTTCTTTGTAGCCGCCCAATTCGATAGCACGGTTGATAACTGCGGAGAAGTCTTTAGTACCATCTTCTTTTTCTTCGATATGTGCACAACCATCGAAACCTACCATATCTGTAGTGAAGATATTAGCTTTGTAGTTTTCTTTTGGTGGCATAATGCAGTTTGTAGTGAACAAGAATGCACCAGGAACATCAACAAATTCTTTTTGTTGGTTTTGCCATGCTGTACCGAAGTTACCTTTCAATTGAGGATGTTTCTTCAATTCAGGATAAGCGTGGCAAGGCAACATTTCACCATGAGTATAGATATTTACACCTTTACCATCAGTTTGTTCCAATAATTGTTTCAAGTCATGAAGGTCATGACCAGTTACAACGATGAAAGGACCTGGTTCTACGGTCAAAGGAACTGTAGTTGGTACAGGTGTACCATATGTTTCAGTATTAGCTTTATCAAGAACAGCCATACATTTCAAGTTGATATGACCGAATTCCATTAAAAGATCAAGCCATTCTTCAGCGCTGTGATCTTTAGCGAATTCTACCATACCTTTAACGAACCAAGCGTCAACATCAGCATCGTGGAAGCCAAGGCGAGCAGCATGCCATGCGTATGCAGCCATACCACGCATACCTAACAATAATGTGGAACGAAGGGATACGATGTCTTCTTCACCTTTCCACAATTGTTCCCAATCAAAGTTTTGTTGAGCGCTGTCCACTTTTGCATGGTAAGCATTCACTTCGTCAATGAATTCTTGAACGCGGTCTTCAGAGAAGTTTACGTTTGTTACACACATGAACAAACCGCGCATAATATAATCGATACCTTCTTTAGTATGACCCTTTACGTCTAAAGCGCGAGCCAAGCCAACTAAGGCAGCAGTTAATTCGTCTTGTAAGTTAGCAACTGGTGCAGTTTTACCACATACACCTTGTACAGTACAGCCACCTGGTGCTGCAGATTGTTCGCATTGATAACAGAACATACTCATTTAAAAATCCTCCTTTGCGAGACTTCCTCGCAGTCAAGCTAGATAATATAAAACCTATACATTACACTGATGTTTTATCAGTTGTCTGATTGATTACATTTGAAAGTATAACGTAAAGATGATACAATTTCTGTAGCTTGAGCAACAAATAAAAACTTTTTCAAAAATTTTCCTGACTTTCCTTATGGAACAGGTAGACCATTTAGTCTTATACTTTTATTATACAATAATCATTTTTAATTGCTATAGACTTTATCACACCGGAGGTGCTTATGAAACAAATACTTTCAAACGATATCATTAATCAATATATGCCCACCCTCGTGAAATGTCCTTTATTCAATACATTAGGAGAGCCAGAGCTGCGTAGCTATTTAAATAATGCCAAAGTTATCATCCACAGTTACCAAAAAAATGATTTTATAGCCCTCGCTGGAGATCCTATGGAGGGTATTGGTGTCATCCTTGAAGGCAGCGCTTTACTGACTCGTGAAAATGTAATGGGGCAACGGGTTATTATGGCAAACTTAGAGCAATCAGATATTTTTGGAGAAGCACTACTATTTAGCAAACAGCCTTTATGGCCTGCTACCATTAAGGCAACAAAAGCAACTAAAATTATGTTTATTCCCCTTGAAACCTTTATTAAAACATTACCGGATTGTCATCAATGCCAAACTAAAATCCTATCTAATCTATTAGAGGATTTATCTGAAAAAGCAATTCTATTAACCAGAAAAGTCCATTACCTCACATTAAAAGGGATGCGCGAAAAGATTTTTGCGTACTTAACAGATATTTATAAACGTCAGCATTCTAACACAATTCAATTACCCCACAACCGCGAGCAAATGGCTGAGGTTCTCAATGTATCTCGCACAGCCCTTAGCCGTGAACTAGGGCGCCTTCGCGATGAAGGTCTCATTGATATTACAGGGCGCACCGTAACAATTAAAAACATTGAAGACATTGAAGAATTCGGCTTTAACACCTTTTAATACTTAATGGCTATTAAATTTAACAAACTAAAAAGTCTCTCAAGATTATCTTGAGAGACTTTTTTATTACACGACTCATAAAGTATATAACGGTTTTAAGTATATAATAACTATATAATATAATTTTTCAAACTATATAGTGCTTAAAATTGTAAATTAGAACCAATGAGACAAATCAAATTCTTCACCAATGGTTGCTTTCACATGAGCACGACCTAAGTAAAGGCCTAACAATGTTAAGCTAATTTTAGACATTGGCGTGCTATCAAAGACATCAGCTAAGTCCAATAGAACCGGTGAAATATCATCCATGATATCACGCGCCTCTTGGCCCCTGAAAGCAGTAGGTTTGCTCTTCATCAGAGCTAAAAGATCACGTTGAACCATAGCATTAGAAATTCGTGTTTGTCTAAAGAATTGTGGTGCTAAAGACTCATCTACCAAGGCTAATTTATAAAGATTGGAGTTCAAGCTACGCACCACATAACGTGGATCCACACCATGACCATCTGTAGCACGGAAGAGTTCTTCCTTAGAGAAACCACGATAGTTGAATACAAACGGATATGAATTCGACAACACTTGGCATAAAGTGATAGGCTCTTGTTCTTCTTGTGTACAGCGTAAGTAGTCTAGCTGGCGATAGAAGGAATCATTTCGAGGCAAATCAGAGATGAATGGCTCAATATATTTTTCCACATAATGTTGGAAGTGAATCAATCCATAGTTATTAGAATTTCTAGAATATTGTAACAATAATGTTAAGGCCATAACTTGGAAGTGACCTAAAGTTAAATGAGGTAATACACGTAATGCATCAAAAGCTACGAGGTATGGCGTACTAGATTTAGGAGATTGAACCACATCTAGAAAAGCACCTAACGCAGCGGACTTCATCCACTCTGTATTTGTAGCGGCATATGCCTTTTGCATACTCATCAACGCTTCTTGAATAACAATATTCTCTAGTAATGCATTCACTTCAACAATTTTTGTAATATTGAGAGCCGCTAAAGCATCTCTTGTAATAGATTCTACATAATGTTGCGTATCACCATGTAACACCCCAAAGGAATGAACAAATGGTGCTATAGCCAACTCAACGCATTTATCCTCATGTGCCGTTTTTGCCCATTGACCATGCGGTTCCTCCTCTTCAGCTAAACTTGTTGCCGCCAATTGTGCTTCAATTTCAGAAGCATCAAACAAACGCGTTTCATCTAATACCGATGGACCTTCCGCGGTTTGTATTTCGTTTGCACCACCTATCATTTGTGTAGCATCTATGCTATCCGCTTCATCAGCTTCAAAGGCTTCCACAGATTCACCCATAGCAATTGTATCTTCAACAGAGTTAGCGCTATTGAGAAGTTCATCTGTAACAACATCGAGGACAATAGTTTTATCCACCAACGGAGTAACACCTTGATTGGCTTGATTAGCTTGCTTAAGATCTGATACAGCTGTCATCACAATGGTTTCATCCCCTATTGGTATGCCATTATCCGAACCTATTGGTGTTCCATTATCCGAACCTAATGCTAACGCATATTCTCCCTCTGAAACATGACTTGAATTAGACTTTAGAGTACTTCTTTTATTATAAGAGGTATCTATAGGATCAACCAGAGGTTCAGCCGGTTCTCGCTCTTCACCGACCACCGTTTCAACTGTATCCGGAATTGATGCAGTATATACATTAGTTCCACTCGTATGTGTGATTGTTACATTGCCCTCTTGCGACTCCGTTGCAAATATAACATCATTATGCGCTTTAGGATTATTTTTATTACTTATGTTTTTATAGGATTTTTCTTTTGCCTTACTTTCACCATCACCACCGCTAAATACAGCATAGCAAACAGCAAAGAATCCCAATGCCACGACGGCTAATACAAAATACGGTATTAGGTTTGACATACTATCCCCCTACATCAATGCTTCATTATATACAGCACGCTCACCGCCAATGCTCTTCGGACGAACACGACAAGCGGTCACATGTGCTTTCCCAATTTCTTTCACACAAAGACGTACAGGCACTGCAACGTGTTTCATGTGCATACCAATGAAAGTATCTCCAATATCGATGCCTACATCAGCTTGAATAAATTCAACCATCACAGGATCATCAAAATATTCGTACGCCATCACAGCCAGGGCACCACCCGCATGACGTTGAGGAACAACATTAACTTCCTCCTCCCATGTCATCGCACTACGTTCCATAACAAGTGCACGATTAATATGTTCACAACATTGAATAGCCAAGTTAAGTCCTTTAGCCTTAACAGCATTGTATATTTCATCAAATACGACCTGAGCCACATCAAGGTGAGAGTCAGTGCCGATTTTTTTACCTACAATTTCGCTAGTGGAACAGCCAACAACGAATAATTGACCTTCGCGAACCTTTGCTAAATCAAGTAATTCAGCCATCGCGTTGCGAGTTGACTGACGAATAGTTTCTACAGAAGTCATGTTATCGCCTCACTCAAATTGAATGTATAAAATCTATATGTATATTATCATAAAACCGACAGAATCGGTAGACTAAACTCTACACGTAACGGATGAACATCTTATGATTATGGCTTAACAACAAAAAGAGGCTTGCTTTAGCAAGCCTCTTTCAATCACTCAATGGTGATATTAGATTTTTCTGTAAGGTTTTTGGCCTAATTCGTAGAAGTTATTACCTTCAGTATCGCCAACCACGATGCAAGGGAAATCTTCAACAGTCAATTCAGCCAAAGCTTCTGGTCCAAGTTCACCATAAGCAAGTACTTCATATTTTTTGATGGATTTTGCAATCAATGCTGCTGCGCCACCAACTGCTGCGAAGTATGTGCAACCATTTTTCTTCATGGATTCAACTACTTCTGGTTTACGGGAACCTTTACCAATCATGCCTTTGATACCTTGGTCAAGCATTGTTGGTGTGTAAGCATCCATACGACCGGAAGTTGTAGGACCAGCGGAACCAATTGGATCACCAGGTTTTGCAGGTGTTGGTCCAAGATAATAAACGAATTTATTTGTCCAGTCGATTGGTAATTTTTCACCACGCGCTAAAGCTTCAGTCATAACTTTATGAGCAGCGTCACGAGCGGAGTAAATTTTACCAGTGATAAGAACGCTATCACCAACTTTTAATTTGCGGGAAAACTCTTCATTATATTCTTCAGTATTAATGCGAATTGATTCAGCCATTGTTTTTACCTCCTATCGATTAAAGTACTACGTGAGCATGACGAGCAGCATGGCACATGATAGTAACTGCAACAGGAAGACCTGCGATGTGAGTTGCACCCCATTCGATGTTTACACCGATACAAGTTGTAGTGCCACCCAATTGTGGTCCAATACCAGTTTTGTTAACCATTTCCATGATTTCTTCTTCTAATTTTGCATAGTCTGCATCTTTATGAGGTACGCTAATGTCACGAAGCAACGCTTTTTTGGACATAACTGCTGCTTGGTCCATAGTACCGCCAATACCAATGCCGAGTACAATTGGAGGGCATGGGTTAGGACCTGCATGTTTTACGATTTCAAGGACTGCATTTTTAACGCCTTCCACACCATCAGCAGGTACGAGCATAGCTACATCGGATTTATTTTCAGAACCGAAACCTTTTAATTCTACTTGAATATCTACTTTATCGCCAGGAACGATTTCAGTATAGATGATTGCAGGTGTGTTATTTTGTGTATTTTTACGATTGAACAATGGTTCAGCTACAACGGATTTACGAAGATAACCTTCAACATAACCAGCTGCAACACCAGCATTGATAGCTTCTGTAAGATCACCACCAACGAAATGAACATCTTGACCAACTTTTAAGAATACCATAGTCATACCAGTATCTTGGCAGTATGGACGATCTTCAGCATCGGCAATTTCTGCATTTTTAATAATTTGATCAAGAACGATACGACCTACTGAAGACTCTTCTGTTTCACGGCCTTTTTTCAAACCTTCATAGATGTCTTTTGGCAAGTGGTAAGCTGCGTCCATACACATTTGACGGACTGTTTTTGTGATTTCAGATACTTGAATCTCGCGCAAGATAATCCCTCCTCAGGAAAATAGTTGAATATTAATTCTAATACCGATGAGATAAAATAAAATTCTCAAACATATGAAAGAATATCTATCTCAAACCGATGAGATTAACTCTATACATAAATCGTAGCACACAATATAGGGGGATTCAACGCCTTACCTATACAGTTTTCTCAATGCTTTTTCGGTTTTTGAGAATTGTTATCATGAATATTTTTGTATATATTTCGGTTTTTCAATAGGCTATATAGACCTTATTCTCTAGTCACTAAAATAGCCCTGCATTGTGATAAAAGTCATAGTCTATCATATATCAATAAGATTTTTATATCTTATATTTTTACCTACTTTATTATATATAGATTTGGTTTAAAATGAACCACAAACATAGGCTATATCTAATAAGATAAATACACTTCTTTCTTAACTGATACTACTTTTCAACTAAATCTTTTAAACTTTTCTATAATGCATATGTATACCGATTATCTTCAATATACTTATATTGCTAACTCCCATGCATTTGGAGTCATACAATCACCTTAGAACACAGTAAATATCTATAATTATTAAGCTCTATAGATTTTATTAATTTTAATGACTCTCTCATCAAAATTATTGATAACCAATTTTATTTATAAAGTTATGTCTTTTAGTCATAATTGATAGTATCTATTTTATAGTGTTCTAAAAAAAATGCTTGCTTTTATAATTAATCTAACATATAATAACAATCGTACCATTCCTCGATAGCTCAGTCGGTAGAGCAATCGGCTGTTAACCGATCGGTCGTAGGTTCGAGTCCTACTCGAGGAGCCATTCTGGCCCGTTGGTCAAGCGGTTAAGACACCGCCCTTTCACGGCGGTATCCCGGGTTCGATTCCCGGACGGGTCACCACATATGGACGATTAGCTCAG
>NZ_JAWEKP010000003.1:0-313507 GCF_032470285.1 Veillonella sp.
GGCCCTTTTTGCTTAGAAATACAGAAACAAGCTATTAGTTGATTATCTAAAATTAACTAATAGCTTGTTTAGGTTAAGGGACTGTTTTGTTACAGCCCCATCATCATCCTTAGAAGGAATAGCCTACACCAGCGTGTAAACCTTTTGCAGTTTTATCATTGCTATCTACACTATATTTATCATAGCCATAGTATACATTCAAATCTACATCAGGGCGTACTTCATATTGAGCACCTACTTGATAAGTTTGCTTAATATCATTACCCCAACCAGCCTTAGCAAAGCCGTTTACTTTATTAGTCAAAGGTACATGACCGATAACACCAGCTTGGAAACCAAGTTCAGTATCATTTGTACGAATCGCAGTACCTGCACCATATAAATTTACATTTGGATGTACTTTATAAACCAATGCTAATTGATGATCTTTAATATCACCATTTTTTGCATTTAATTTATCGTAAGAGTATTGTAATGCGGCTTTATTGGAAAGGTCGTGTTGTAAAGAAACACCGAAACCATCATTACTATTGCCGCCACCGTTAGATACGTGTTGTTTAAAAGCATAATCAGCTTGTACCTTAGTGGATCCATCACTAATTTTCGTTACAGGAGCTGCAGCAAATGCACTACCGGCTACAACTGTAGCTGCTAAAGTTAATAATACTAATTTCTTCATTTTTACCTCCTATACACATACCAACGGTATGTCTTAATAAGTTACTAATCGATAGGTATAGTAATTATACAATCTATAAATTAGCGTTTCATGAATACAGGGATATCAGGGATACCACTGTTAGTATTTGTAGTGGATGCCGGACGGGATGTAGTTGTTGTTTTACCGAATTCAGGTACATTCTTAGTATTTGAATTAAAACCAGTTGCCACAACAGTAATTTGAACTGTATCGCCTAAGCTTTCATCGATAACGGAACCGAAGATAATATTTGCATCAGGATCCGCCGCTTCAGAAATAATTTCGGCAGCTTCATTAATTTCAAACAAGCTTAAGTTTGCACTACCAGAAATATTGAGTAAGATGCCTTTTGCACCATCGATAGATGTTTCCAACAATGGGCTATTAATAGCCATTTTAGCTGCGTCAGCAGCGCGGTTTTCACCTTCACCAACGCCAATCCCCATCAATGCTTCGCCTTGTTCAGTCATGATAGTTTTAACATCTGCAAAGTCAAGATTGATCAAGCCAGGAACTTGAATCAAGTCTGAAATGCCCTTGATACCTTGGCGAAGTACATCATCAGCTGTACGGAACGCATCGCTTAAGGAACATTTTTTATCTACAACTTGCAACAATTTATCATTAGGAATAACGATAATAGTATCTACTTTTTGAGTCAAGAATTCAATGCCTTTTTCCGCTTGTGCACGACGGCGTTTACCTTCAAAAGCGAACGGTTTAGTAACGACGCCAACTGTCAATGCACCGATTTCTTTAGCACATTCTGCAACGATAGGAGCAGCACCTGTACCAGTACCACCACCCATACCAGCAGTTACGAATACCATATCAGCACCTTCAAGAGCTTTTATAATTTCTTCGCGGCTTTCTTGAGCAGCCTCTTCACCGATTTGTGGATTTGCGCCTGCACCAAGACCTTTTGTAACCTTCTCGCCAATTTGGATCGTTACATCCGCTTTAGATAATTCAAGCACTTGGCTTTCAGTATTAGCGGATAAAAATTGAACACCTTTAAGATCGCTATCTACCATGCGATTAACAGCGTTATTACCGCCGCCACCAACACCGATAACTTTAATATTTGCAAAATCAGACATTGAACTTCCTCCTCTTATCGTTATCTATCGTATCAATATACGTCCCAATGTATCGATTTATATACTGACAATCTTATAACAATTACATTTATTTTACACTAAAATTTAAAAACTTTCCACTATATAGAATGTGATTTATTAGAATCGCTTAGTCATAATAATCTTACGTATAGCTCCTACATTAATAAATACATGCAATCCAAAGCCAATAAGAGCTACGTAATATAGGTTAATTCCTATGAGGTCACCTACATATACAAGAATAACAGCTAACACAACATTTGAAAAGAACCCAAGCACAAAATTACTAAGATCAAAGGTTCGTTCCAATGCAGCTCGGCTACCACCAAATACAGCATCTAGTGCAGCCAGAACAGCGACCGATGTGTAATTTGCATAACTTATAGGTATATGAAATGGTGAAAGCCACCCTAATGTAGTACCTACAATTAAACCAACAATGGCAAAGATATAAATATTCATTCTTTACCTCCTGTTTCATTAGGCTTTATATGCTCTTCTCTAAAGGTTCCTGTAAAAGCTGGAATAGCTATTTCATTTTCTTCCTTTATGGTTACCTTTATGCCCCAGTGTTTCAAGGAATCCACCACACCGCCTCGCATGGTGAGCGCAGAATTTAGTGTTTTTGGATTACCAATTGCTTTAACTGTAAAAGGAGCCCCAAAAACCTTACCATTCACAGTAATAGTCGGACCAGAGCATCGTATTTCAGAAGTCCCTATGAGACGTTGGTCATTGATAGCTATCGCCTCAGCCCCACCAGCTCGCAATTCATTAACAATACGTAAAATATCTTCATCATGAATTACATATAAATTAGGATTTTCACCACTTTGAATTGGCTTTAAGCTATCCTCAATTAATACACTAACACCCGTACCTTTAACATTAGTTAAAGCTGCTTTCATCATCAACTGTTCATCTGCTTTAACATTGCTACTAGCACCAGACTGTTTAAGTTCTTCTATTTGTTTTAACAATGCATCACGTTCACTTTGAGCCTCTCGTAATTGTACGGCTAAATCACCAGCCCGTTGTAAACGGATATTTTCTTCTATATTATCTTGAGTCATCTTATATTGAGTAACAACCATGAAACCCAATATACAACTGACTAAGGCTATTGCCCACCGTTCGTGTCTCACGACAATCATCTACCTTTTATCTTCAACATGACCTTGTTTATCTTGTTTTTTATCATCCTTCTTAGTAGATGAATTTTCTGTTGTCTTTGTTCCAGTCTGATGCTTTTTAACTTCCGGTATTACATCAGTTTTTATATATGGTGATGAAACATTAACATCTATATATTGTACATTGCTATGTGTTGTCTTAATATCTTGTAACATAGACTGAGTTAACTCGGCTTTTTTAGGTAAGTCTTTACTATCTCCTAATCTAATTTGCACCCCCGATACGGTATAAGCCATTATTGCATCAGGATCTCCTATATTGACTTCTGCAATAGTCTTGAAGGTGCTCTCATCAAGAGAGTTTAAGTATTCAAGAGCCGCTAAAATGGGCTTATCAACAACGGTATCACCTAACAAAATATTTCCCGCCTTAACACCTGATATCATTGGTACCGACGTATCTTGTATTGCAGGCTCTGATGCAATCACTTGACCTTTACTGTCAAGTGTTAAATAACCAAACTGAGCTGGTACAACTGCAACAGCTTTGCGCTCTATGACACGTACAACCATTGTAAATGGCAATTGATAACTAATTTGGGCCTCTTCAACCCGTAAGTCTTTCGCCAATCTAGTTTTTAATTTCTCTGTACTAATTTGCAATATATTTACAGGTTCATGAATATCCCCTGCTACCATTACATCTTGTACAGTTACCTTATCCGATCCTATAATTTTTAAGGATCCAAAAGGAATAGGTAGTGTAAACAATCCCACCAACACGAGAGTAACTGCACCACCGATTTTTAACACTCGTTTTCTAAATACAGCCCGTTCATCATGAACAGGTGTAGAAGACTGCATCTCCCCAGAGTTGGATGGATGGTATTGCTTGTCATCCATAGATAACTCCTTATGTTCTATTCAGCCCTTAAAATTTCCCTATACTAGCTGTTAATAGAATCTTTTCACATAATGTTGGAAAGTCAATTCCCATTTCTTTAGCTGCCTTTGGTACTAAAGACGTTGCCGTCATACCTGGCACAGTATTGTATTCTAGAACATACATATTATCTGCATGATCTGTCATAATATCAACACGAATAACCCCACTGCCTTGTACTTCGCGATACACAAGTTCCCCTATGCGTTGCATCTCAGCAGTCATTTCTTCACTAATAGGCGCAGGTACTAAATATTCTGTAGCACCTACAGTATATTTACTGGTATAGTCATACTCCCCAGAATGTGGACGTATTTCAATTACTGACAATGCCTTTCCGTCAAGAACGGATACTGTAAATTCGCGACCATCAAGAAATTGCTCTACTACAAGAATCGGATCATATTTTAGCGCTTCTGTAACAGCAGCCTCCAATTGTGCCTCATCACGAACGATGGTAACGCCAATACTAGAGCCTTGAGTAGCAGATTTCACCACTACAGGAATCGTAAACTGTCTACGAATATGTCCTATAATAGCTTCTGCAGATTCTAAATTACCATTAAAGGATTCAGAAGTAGCTGTTGGAATATTAGCCCCTTTGAAAACATCTTTGCTTACTTTTTTATTCATTCCTACCGCATGAGCCATGATGCCCGATCCAGTATATGGAATTTCTGCCATTTCAAGCAAGCCTTGTAATGCGCCATCTTCACCATAACGGCCGTGAATTGCATTAAATACAATCTCTCCGCCTAAGGATTCAATATCTTTTAAAACAGTACGAGGATTAAGTTCTAATGTTTGCGCATTATACCCTTTGCTTTCGAGTGCTTCCGCAATAGCAGCGCCAGTACGGCGAGATACTTCAGCCTCTTTGGAAGGGCCACCCATCAATACGATTATTTTTCTATCTTTCATTGTAAGCCTTCCTCCAATATAGCTAATAATTTGGGTCCATATTGATTAATAGAACCGGCCCCCATTGTGATAACCAGATCATTAGGTCGCACAATTTTTGCCAATACAGCCGGTATGTCGTCAACAGATGGTACATAATGTACAACCTTATGTGTAGCGGCTTCAACAGCGTCAGGAATAGTACGTCCATCGATACCTGCAATCGGATCTTCACCAGAACTGTAAATATCTGTCATATATATTTCATCAGCACTGGTAAAAGCAGTGGCAAATTCATCTTTCAATAAGCTTGTACGTGTATACCGATGCGGTTGAAACACACAAATAACGCGATGTTTTTCAAGCTCTTTTGCTGCTCTTAAGGTCGCTTTAATTTCTGTTGGATGATGTGCATAATCATCGACAACCCAGACTCCACCAACATGACCTTTTGTTTCAAAGCGTCGTTTTGCACCGATAAATTTACCTAACGCTTTTGTAATAAAGCGATTCTCTACACCGCAACATTCATGAGCCACAATAAAGGCTGCCAAGGAATTTAATACATTATGCTCTCCTGGCACGCGCAAGCTGATGTGGCTTATATTAATGCCTTTATGATATACATCATATACCAAGGAAGAGTCCACATAATGAATATTTTTTGCTACATAATCATTATTATCCTCTAAACCATACGTAATAAAAGTACGTTTTACGCGGCTCATAACATAACGAATATTTTCATTATCACCACATACGATAGCCTTGCCCGCTTCTGGTAACGTTTCGACGAACTCACAGAAAGCGTTTAACAAGTTATCCATAGTCTTATAATGATCCATATGATCATCTTCAATATTAGTTATAACGATAGTATGTGGATGCAATTTTAAAAATGAACCATCGCTCTCATCCGCTTCCACAACTGAAAAATGGCCTTTCCCAAGGCAACTGCTACCTTTGAGATAATCTACTTCGCCACCGATAATTACCGTAGGGTCCGCATTAGCCTCCACTAAAATTTGTCCAATCATTGAAGTTGTAGATGTTTTACCATGCGCACCAGCTACTGCGATACCATCTGTTACATCTAATACAGCCTTTACAATATCAGAACGATGTAAAATGGTAATCCCTTGCTCTTTAGCGGCAACAATTTCAGGATTGTCTTCACGAATCGCTGTAGAACGAACTATAGCATCAACACCATTTACATATTCTTTATTATGACCGATATGCACCGTGGCACCCATATCTCTAAACTTAGAAATCACTGCAGATTCAGCAATATCTGAACCAGATACATCATAACCTTTTTGAATCAAAATATTCGCTATCGCACGCATACCAGATCCACCAATACCGATAAGGTGAATTTTGTGAATACCGTCTAACATAAAACCTCTCCTTGTTACTTTGCAATAGATAAAGCTAATTTTGCAATATCATGAGCCGCATTCGGTTTCCCCAATTGCAATGCTCGGTCTCCCATTTGTGCCAACAAATCACGGTTGGCCATAAACATCTCGATTTCCCCTATCAAATCGTGAGCACTCAACATTTTATCTACAATCATATGAGCCGCCCCTTCTTGTACAAAGATACGTGCATTATAGGTTTGATGATCTTCCGCTGCGTATGGATACGGTATCAATACGGATGGAATACCGCGAACTGCTAATTCTGCAAGACCTATAGCACCAGATCTAAATACTGCTAAATCGGCTGCTGCTAGTGCTTTTGGCATATCATGTAAATACGGCAAAATCAAAGATGAACTACCTAAACCATCCCCATCGGTAATGCCCAATTGGGATAAAACAGATTCATATTCTCCGTTTCCCGTAATATGGATTAATTTAATACCTTTCACACCTTGAAAGTGTTTATGTACATCTATCATAGCATTGTTAATAGTTCTCGCCCCTCGAGAACCTCCAGCTATGAGTACTGTAAAGGTATCATCACTTAAATTGAAATAGTTACGTCCCACTATTCTCGAATCAACTAGCACATCTGGACGAACAGGATTCCCTGTATAGACTACGCGCTTTGCTTTAGAAAACGATGCTTCCGCATCCTTATAGCCTAGGGCTACCACATCAACAAAACGACTCAGAATTTTATTAGTAATACCTGCTATGACATTCTGTTCTTGAATTATAGTAGGAATATTATGCAATGCTGCAGCCAAGAGAACAGGCCCACATACATAACCACCAGTACCAATAACAACATCAGGTTTAAACTTACAAACTATAGCATTAGCTTTTACAATGCCTAAAGCAGTTTTACCTAATGTAACTAAAGTACCTAACGATAATTGACGCTGCAAGCCTTGCACAGGAATCGTAGTAAACTCTATTCCCTCTTTAGGAACTAATGTAGCCTCGAGACCTTGCTTGGTACCAACATATAACACCTTTGCATCAGGATTTTGTTTCATAATTTCCTTATATATAGTTATTGCTGGATATATATGTCCACCAGTGCCACCACCTGAAATAATAACACGTTTCATTAATGGTGTCCTCCCTCTTGCAACATATGAACACAACGTTTAAAGTCATCTCCACGCTCTTCAAAACAGCTGTACCAATCAAAGCTTGAGCAAGCCGGAGATAATAGCACAATATCGCCCGTCTCTGCCAATTTATAGCCTTTCTCTACTGCGTCCTTCATGGATAAAGCACGATAAATCGGCTTCACACCAGCCTTTTTTGCAGCCGTCTCGAAACGATCTGCCGCTTCCCCCATGAAAATAACAGCTTTAGTCTTCTCCTTAACTAACTCCATGAAGTCTTCTAAAGGCGTCATTTTATCATGACCACCAGCTAATAGAATAACTTGTTGATCAAAGGATTCTAATGCTTTAACCACAGAATCTACATTAGTCGCTTTAGAATCATTATAAAATGTAATACCATCAATCGTTTTAACGCGTTCTAAACGATGTTCAACGCCACGGAACTCACTAATAATACGATGAATTGTTTCTACAGGTACGCCCAATGCATAAGATAAAGCAATAACGGTCAATATGTTTTCAATATTATGACTGCCTGGAATATGAATATCTTCATCTGCAATAACAAATTTTGCTACCCCATCTTTAGCAATATAACATTTCCCATCAGCATAATAAGCGCCATTCTCTACGGCTTTTTTTTGACTAATCTTTAGAATATGACTAGGCGCACGATGTTCCATATCAGCTACAACGGGATCATCTATATTCAACACTAAATAATCTGTACTTAATTGATTTTCAAAGATGCGTTCCTTCGCAGCAATATAGTTTTCCATCGTCTTATGACGAGCTAAGTGATCTGGAGTAATATTGAGCATAATAGCCCCAATAGGCCTAAAATGCTTGATTGTCTCTAATTGATAACTAGATAATTCAGCTACCAAAAAACCGTCTGCAGGCATAGAATAGGCCACTTCACTAAGGGAATCACCAATATTTCCACCGACGTGAACTGGTTTTCCAGAGCCTTCTAGTACTTTAGTTAATAAGGTTGTTGTCGTAGTCTTACCATTTGTACCAGTAACAGCTACGATAGGTGATTTAGATACTTCATAAGCTAATTCTACTTCGCTGACCACGTCAATACCACGAGCCTTTGCTGCTTTTACAATCGGAATATCTAAAGAAATACCTGGAGAAATAACGATACGATCCACGCCATCTAGCAAGGATTCATCTTGACGTCCTGTAATAATATTTACCCCTGCCGCAACGAGTCGTTTCTCCTCAGCCGTAGGCAGTGTCATGGGCTTATAATCATTTAACACAACATGCGCACCCACTTGGGCTAATACCCAAGATGCACCTATACCGCTGGCTCCAGCGCCAAGAACAAGTATATGTTTATCTCCGTATTCCATCTATATCACCTAAATTATCTACAAAATTAATGTATCCTATCTAATAAGCATACCATTATTTACAACTTCCGTTAAGTATTATCTTATAAAGTTATAGTCGCTAAAAGCACACCAATAATGGCTAAAACAGCTCCACCAAACCAGAAACGATTAACAACTGTTTGTTCTGCCCATCCGGAAAGTTCAAAATGGTGATGAATAGGACTCATCTTAAATACACGCACACCACGTGTTTTGAAAGAAATAACTTGAATAATAACAGATAATGCTTCCATAACAAAAATGCCGCCAATCACCACAAGTAACAATTCTGTTTTAGTTAAAATAGCCATTGCTGCAAAGGCACCGCCTAATGCCAAAGAGCCTGTATCCCCCATGAATACTTTTGCAGGGTTCACATTATATACCAAAAAGCCAAGACATACAGCTGCTATAATAGCACCGAAGTACGCAACACTTTCAGCACCGATAGAATTTGTCATCGATACAGCCATCAGGCCAATAACAGAGAATGCTATCGCCGCCACTGCTGATGTACCACCAGCAAGACCATCAAGACCATCTGTTAAATTTACTGCATTTGTAGCTCCTACAATAATCAAGAATGCCAATACATAATACCCCCATCCCAATTGTAATTGTATATCTACAACAGGAATCCATAATGTGGTAGGAACAACCATAATCTCAGTAATGCAATAACAGAATACGGCAGCCAATATAAATTGTCCAAGTAATTTTTGCTTCGCTGTTAAACCAAGATTTCGTTTCTTTACTGCTTTTACAAAATCATCAAAAAAACCTAATAAACAATGACCCAGTGTTAAAAATAATAACATACCTGTGCCCACATTCCATGGTGCAAACAATGCCACGCCAATAACAAGGGCAACCATCATGAAAGCACCGCCCATTGTTGGCGTACCTGCTTTCGCTTGATGACTTTCAGGGCCTTCTTCACGAATACTTTGTTGTGCGTGCAAAGAACGCAACATAGGAATAGCAATTTTACCTAGCACTACCGTAATGATGAAAGTCGCTACGAAGGCTAACAGAATGTGATTTATCATATGAATCCTCTACTTATTAATAAATAGGACGGCTAGATATAACTAGCCGTTACCTATTATTCTCGATCCTTTAATTCTTCAACAACGCGCTCCATTCGTAAACCACGGGAACCTTTCACAAGGATAACATCCCCTTTTTCACGAATATCACTGTATGCGTTTGCCATTTCTAAATGACTCTTACAACGGAATGCAGTTAAACCTGCTTTTTTCGCTTCCTTTGCAATAAAGGCAGCAGCATCACCAAAGGTAAATACAACACTATAACCCTCTTCAGCAAGCAAATGGCCGATTTCACGATGTGCTTCTTCAGAGAAGTCGCCGAGCTCGAGCATATCGCCTAGCATCGCAATTTTACGCTTACCTTCTAATTGGCCAAGTGCTTTAATAGCTTCTGCCATGGATGAAGGGTTTGCATTATAAGCATCATTTAAGATAACAATATCTTCAAATGGAACGATTTCTTGACGCATTGGAGTTCCACTAAACTCACTCAAACCTTTGCGAATTGTGTTAGATTTAATGCCTAGCACTCGGCCTGCAACAATAGCCGCCAATGCATCATATACATTGTGTTCACCAATCATAGGCAAGAAGATATCAAAAACTTCATCATAACACTTACAAGTGAACTTAATACCGTCTTTTTTATAGCGCAAATGGCTACCAATACAAGTAGCATTCCGTTCAATACCATAGGTAATTGTTTTACCCTTAGCTAAACGATCCATAGCTTTTACATATGGATCATCTTCATTAAGGATAGCCACGCTGTTTTCAGGCAAGCAACGAATCAATTCACCTTTCGCTTCGGCAATGGCTTCTCGAGAACCTAAAAGCTCGATGTGACTAGTACCAACATTAGTAATAATCCCCATCGTTGGTTCTGCAATCAACGCCAGTTCTTCAATTTGTCCGAGCCCACGCATACCCATTTCAACAACACAGGCTTCATGCTCAGCGGTCAAACGTAACAAGGTTTTTGGCAAGCCAATTTCATTATTAAAATTTTTCTCAGTTTTTAATACATTAAATTCTGTGCCAAGTACGGCTGCCACCATTTCTTTTGTCGTTGTCTTACCAGAGGAACCAGTAATAGCAACTACAGGAATATCAAAGCGGCGACGATGATATCGTGCTAAGTTTTGATATGCTACCAAAGTATTGTCTACCTCGATGCAAGCAATACCTTCTACAGAACGTCCTTTTTCAACGATAGCCCCTGTAGCACCTTTTTCGATAGCCGCATTGATAAAATCATGGCCATCAAAGGTATCACCTTTTAAGGCTACAAATAAAAAGCCTGATTCAATAGTTCTTGTATCAGTAGACACATCTAAAAACTTAATATTGTCGGTATGTGCACTCGTCCCCTGTGTGGCTTCCAGTACTTGAGACAATGTAAATTCTGCCATATTAGATCTCCTTGAGGGCTGCTCGCGCCTCTTCACGATCATCAAAATGAATCGTTTTATCCTTTAAGATTTGGTAATCCTCATGCCCCTTACCTGCAATGAGTACAATATCCCCAGGTTTTGCATGTTGTATAGCATGTTGAATCGCTTCTCGACGATCAACGATAACTTCATAGTGAGTTCCTTCTCGAAGGCCGTCTTTAACGCCGACTTCCACATCTTTAACAATTTGTACAGGATCCTCTGTACGCGGATTATCAGATGTAACATACACAACATCACCGTATTGTGCCGCAATGCGTCCCATAATAGGACGTTTGGTTGCATCTCGGTCACCGCCACAGCCAAAGACTACAATAATACGATTTTCTTGAATAGCCTTTGCTGTTTGTAAAATATTTTCTAACCCATCTGGTGTATGTGCATAGTCTACAACAACAGCAAATGGTTGACCTTCTTCAATCAATTCAAAACGACCAGGTACAGCACTAAATGTTTTCAACGCTTTATCGATGTCTTCCATGGAAATACCTTCTAATAAGCAGGCACCAATAGCTGCTAATGTATTATACACATTAAACAAGCCAGTTGTATTCATTGCAACTGTATAATCATGACCATCATAAGATACAGTATAACGGCTAGACTTTGGCGTCATATCAACGTCATGAGCATTCAATGTGCCGCTACCATCAATACTATAGGTAATGATAGGGGCTGTAGTTTTTTCAACAACTCGATGTCCATAGGCATCATCAATATTGATGACAGCACCCTTACCAGATTTTATTTGGTTTGATTTGCTAACTTGTTCAAATAGTTTACATTTAGCTGCCAAGTAATTCTCAAATGTTTTGTGAAAGTCTAAATGATCTTGTGTAAGATTTGTGAATACAGCCGTATCATACTCAACACCAGATACGCGTCCTAAAGCCAATGCATGGGACGATACTTCCATTACACAATGTGTAACTCCCTCTTGTACCATTTGATACAAGATATGTTGTAAATCTACTACATCAGGAGTCGTATTATGAATCGGATATGATGTATCACCAATCATAATATGAACAGTACCAATAACGCCAACCTTATGACCTTGAGCTTTTAAAATATGGCGAATCATATGCGTGGTAGTCGTTTTACCATTAGTACCAGTAACACCAATCATGCGCATAGAGTTTGCTGGGTAATCAAAGAAATACGGTACACACGTCATCATAGCTTTACGAGTATCTTCTACAGTGATAACACAAACATCACCACTTACCTCTACTGGTTTAGACACAAGTATTGCTACAGCACCGGCTTCAACGGCTTTATTTACATAGTCATGTCCATCTACAGTAGCACCGTCTAAAGCAATAAATAAACTACCTGCTTTTACAGCACGAGAATCAGCGGTTACATCTAAAATTTCAACAGCTGTATTACCTTCTACATGCGGTGCATGTAAGGTTTTTACTATATCTTGTAATTGTTTCATATATAATCTCCTTTACACGCAAAGGAAAGCAGCCCAATACGAGCTGCTTCGCCTGCTAGTCTATAATTTGCTGTTTCTCTTGTACATTACGTTCAGTAACAGCGCTTTTTGTACTATAAACAAAAGAATCAGGCAAAACCATTCCTAATTGTTCTTCTGCGATTTGTTGGATGCGTACAGGAGACTTCAAGGAAGCCACTTCAACGTCTAATGCATCGTTATCTTTTGTTAATTGTACTACAGCTTGCTGTGTTTTAACTACCTCATAGCCCAACTTTGTACTGTATGCATTCATAACCATCATGATAAGCAAGCATGCAACTAATGCAGCAATACCATATACAACTTGCCACATCATAGGGCTTAAATCTAAAGCTACGTTTGCACTACGTCTTCTCCCTTGTGCAATGACCAACATATCACCTTTTACTTGGCCCACAACAGCCTTTCTTGCTAACATAACACTTAACCCCTTCCAATTCTACAACTTTACTGCTACGCGCAATTTAGCGCTTCTAGCCCTCGGATTAACTTCAATCTCCCCTATACTTGGCTCTATAGCCTTATTTTTTGCCTTTACAACTGCCTTGTGATTACAAACACACATAGGCAATTGTGGAGGACATATACATGCGGTACTTAACTCTTTAAAAGTTTGCTTTGTAATTCGATCTTCCAAGGAGTGGAATGTAATAACTCCAATCTTTCCCTTTGGTTTTAACATCGATACAGCATCTACAAAACTATCATGCAAAATTGCTAATTCTCTATTTACTTCAATACGTATAGCCTGAAACGTCCGTTTTGCCGGATGAGGTCCATCTTGTCGTGCCTTTGCAGGTATTGCATTCTTAATAATTCTAACTAACTCACCAGTAGTAATGATTCTTTTTTCTTGGCGTGCTTCAACAATAAACTCAACAATCCGTTTAGCCCATCGTTCTTCCCCATAGTCGCGGATAATTTGCAGTAATTGTTCACTGTCATATTCATTAACAATTTCCTCTGCCGTAAGAGGTGCATCTTTATCCATTCGCATATCAAGAGGTCCATCATTCATATATGAAAAACCTCGTTCAGGAGTATCTAGTTGATAGCTGGATACACCAAGATCAAATATAAAACCATCGACTTCATAAATGCCTGCATTTTGGAGGGCTTCTTTTAAGTTAGAAAAGTTTGTAGGTATCGTTAACACCTGACATTTCAAATCAGATAAACGCTGTCGAGCTACACTCAAAGCATCTTCATCCTGATCTAAACCTACAATCATGCCTTCTGGATCTAGCATCTCACCCACTGCGTGAGCATGTCCTGCCCCACCGAGGGTACAGTCCACATAAATGCCTTTTGGATTAGTTACGACGGAGTCCACCGTTTCACGTAAGAGTACGCTAGTATGATTAAATTCCATCATAGCCTCCTATAACATAATCCCTTCAAGCCCTTCAACTAATTCTTCCATGCTTTCAGCCACTTGCTCATCATAGAAATCGTATTTTTCACGGCTCCAAATTTCAACGTGGTCCCCAGCACCTACAATAACAGCCTGTTTATCGAGGCTTGCATATTCACGTAGTGGTACAGGAATGAGGACACGACCTTGTTTATCATATTCAAGCTCAGCAGCACTACCAAAAACAAAACGTTTTAAGGCACGCACGCTAGCTTTAGTGGAAGATTGTAATTGTAAAGCAGTGGAAATTTTCTTCCACGCCTCTTCGGTGTAAATAGCTAAGCAGTTATCTAGGCCTTTTGTAACGATGCACAAATCACCTAGTTGTTCACGTATTTTCGCAGGTATAATCATCCGCCCTTTTGTATCAATGGTGTGATTATATTCGCCCATGAACATACGTATCACCGCCTTTCTCTATTTCTTATCCACCACTATATGGTAAATTCTACCACAATTCCCCACCTTTCACAACAAAAAATCCATTTTTATCCCACTTTTTTATATTTTTCTTGTTTAATCTCTATTTTTCTCCTCTTTTCTACAATACATATGTTCGATAATATATTAAAAATACATTAATCTTAACCACTCTCCACCACAATGATGAAATACCACACCTTAAATGGACATAAACCCCACTTTTAGATGTATTATGTTTAGCAACTCAATGTATTGTTTAGTAATGCATAAACGTTAAATATATTTAGGTCTATATTAAAAAAGCAAAAAAACCTCATCAATGTACAACACATACATTGATGAGGTTTTCCTCTATTTATATAATTTTAATTATAGTATTAGAATTTAGATTCGATAGCAGCTTGAAGATCGCCTTTAGGCAAGAAACCAATTTTACGGTCTACTACTTCACCATCTTTTAAAATAACGAATGTAGGCAATACTTCAACTTGTAAGTTACGTGCTAATTCTGGTTCTTCATCAGCGTTTACTTTTACAAAGTTAGCTTTACCTTCAAGCTCACCTGCAATTTCTTCAATGATAGGCATCATACGTACGCAATAACCGCACCATGGAGCCCAGAAGTCAACAACAGTAACACCACCTTGGTTTACTAAATCTTGATATTCAGCAGTTTTTAAATCTTTTAATTCGCTCATTGTACCCTCCTACGGTAATTGAACTAATACACAATCTTGAATGACATGCAGATCTAAAGCATGTGCTTTTTCAACAACAGATGGTTTATCCGCCCCCGGTTGCAACCACACAACAGAAATGCCAAGTTCTCTGCATTCATCAAGTGCAGCTAACCCCGCTGCTTCTGGTACAACAAAATCTACCACAGTAGGCACAACGGGAAGTGCAGAAAGACTAGAGTAACAAGTGTCTCCATCTATTTCTGCAATATTAGGATTGACTGGATATACTTCATATCCGTGATCTTTAAGACATTTATAAATCTTATAACCGAACTTTTCGGTTTTATGGGTAGCTCCAATAACGGCCCATACTTTTTGATTTAAAGCTTGTTGAATTGTCATTTCGACCACCTCTTATATACTATTATAAATAAATATCGAATATTGTCAATATATTATATCGAATTATATAGTTAAAGAATTATTCTCTTTTAGCAATCATTCTATAACATAAAGCAATACTATTTTTTTGCTCTATTCTTTGATTTCTATCTCAATCGCTTTCTGACTAAGACTAGGTAAATTTAAATCAATCTCAATTAATTCAGATAAACTGATTTCTCTACGAATTAATGTATGAGCTTCAACTAAGCCCCCTACAATAGCCAGCTCACCTAAAATCCTATTAGGAGACCATTGATTTTCACGTAATTCACGAATAGTAATACTCTTTTGTCGCTTAGATAATCTATGCCCTTCAGAATCAATTAATAATGGAGCATGCCCATAAGAAGGTAGTTGTATATTTTTAGATTTGAAACTGGTTTGTAATGTTTTATATAAATATATTTGCTGCCCCGTAGTCTCTAGTAAATCGTCTCCACGAATGACCTCCGTTATCCCCATAGCAATATCATCCAATACGACAGCTAAATTATAGGCATACATACCGTCACCACGACGCAATACATAATCATCTAATTCACCTTCCAAATGAATATGTTGAAAGCCTTGCCAACGATCTACGAAATCTATATCACAGGAATTAACGGCTAAACGCAAAGATGGCTCCTTAGACGTCATAAACTCTTTTATCAATTTAGCCTCTAGATGACGGCAATGACCATCATATCGATGTACTACCTCTCCTACATGGGGCGCCGAAGCAATAGAATGCAGTCTTGTGCGATTACAAAAGCAAGGATAAATTAGTTTTTCTGATGCAAGATGTTCTAATACGTCTCCATAATATGTTTGTCGTTCACTTTGCCAATATGTTGATTCTGGTCCACCAACACGAGGCCCTTCATCCCATTCAAAGCCTAGCCACTCTAAATCATCTAATAGAGCTTCCCCTAACTCACGTTTAGAGCGTTGGATGTCTATATCCTCCATTCGCACAACATACTGCCCTTTTTGTTGCTTCGTAGAAACATAAGATAAGAGGGCTATCCACACATTTCCGAGATGGATATATCCTGTGGGGCTTGGAGCAAATCGACCTTTCATGATACCCTCCTACAGTACAAAACAAGTGGCATACCCCGTAGAATTACACAGAATATGCCACTATACATGATATAAAACAATTATCCTAGAGAAATAATGTTATCGAATACCTTACCAGCGTCTTTAATTTTTTGTTCGTTCCCCATTGTACAAATATGATTGTCCTTCAATACTGGTTCAACCACATCTGCTAAAGCAACGATATCCTCTGGCTTACAAGCGATAACTTGTTTACGAAACTCTACCTTATCCTCTAGTTTAGCACCGCTAAAATACATCCCCATCGCACGTGGACCACGCAACGCAGGAGTCATAGGCAAGTCCAAGGAGCTCATAGTACCGATAATATATTTACGCATCTCACGATCAGCCAACGTAAACTCACGAAGGTATTGAGGTAATTCTTTATATACATTTAATGTTTCTACCAAGTTTGGATCGCGATAGCTACAGAAAATCATATTACCATCGTCGTAGAAGTTTGCAAAGGCCCCGTAAGCACCGCCTTGTACACGAATACGAATCCAGAGATATTCATAACGTAAAATTGTTTCCAATACACTCATTGGACCTACATGTTTATACCCATGGTCTATAAAGTTACCACCTTGAGCTACATATTGAACCTTACCAGCTGTAACGATACCATCATTACCAGACAAACGTGTAATCTTTAATGTATCATTACTTAAGTCAGTAGTATCCCAAGTTTCAATCAATGGTTTCATGAGATTTTCAAAGGCTTCTAATTCGCCTTCTTCACCAACGAACATGATATCTACATTATTAGCACGGAAAATCTTACGAGCCACATCAGCTAATTTTTCTGGCAATAATGGTAATGCCGCAGGATTAGAAGCCAATTCGCTAATCTTTTGATAGTAACCAAAGTTACCATTATCTCTAAATTTACCAACTGCAGATACTTGTGCCATAACACGTTGACTTACAATGGAGTTGCCACGACGAAACGCTTCATTATCCCAAATAGCTTTGCTTTCTTGAACAAGTTCGGTCAAGCGTCTATGGTCACTATAATCTGCTTTTTGTACTACTTCGTTAATCAAACGGCATAAGTCAGGTAATTTAGAATGCAAGGCTTTAGCTCGAACAATCATGAGAGGCGTAAATTCATCACGCTTACCATCTTTGCTAATAGCCGTAATATCTGAGCTTAAACCACCAAGATTCATATTGATATCTTTCGCCAATGCTTCATAGCCACGTTCAGATGTGTTGATACGACCGATAATATCACTTAGAATATCGGCATAGAACAACTCATCTTCTGTAAGACAACTTAAATTAAAGTAAAGACCTACATAGTTGATGCCTTTTGTGAAAGTAGGTACAAAATGTACTGTAGTATTGCCAATTTTACTTTCACGACGTTCTACTTCTTCAATATTAGGATTTAAATCTGATAATTCAAGCAATGGAATCGACGCTAATGCTTCGTCGCTATCTGGAGCTTCTTGACGAAATTTAAGTCGTTTTGTTTGCTCTACAATCGCTTCGATTTCTTCTGGAGTCATCTTAGCTTTTACAGAAGCTAAATATTCTTTAACCTCTGCATCCTTGCGCTCTTGAAGACCACGTTCAGGATAAATAGAAACAAGCACTTTATGATTGTTATTTAAGATAGATTGACGAATTAAATCTTCAAAGTACGTACCAGATAAGCCCTTGCGAATATTCACTAATGCTTCTTCGTAGTGTAATAGTTCAAGTGGGTCATTGTCATATAGCCAATTATCCATCATACGGATAACATAAGCAAGACCAATTGGACGACCACCAAAGTCGCTTTCACGAAGAGCAAACTCAATGCTATTCAAGGAAGCTTCTAATAATTCTTTATCTAAACCGTTATCACAAAGTTCTTGCAATGTAGATTCCACAATACGCTGCAAGTCAGCTTGTTTATCGAGATTAGAGCCAGTTGCTTGCACGGTCCACAAAGGTTGACGAATACTATCAAGATAATAACCACTCACATCAGAGCCGATACCGGCTTTCACCAAAGCCTGTTTAAGAGGCGCCGCAGGAGATGTCAACAATGCATGTGTTAATACCTCAAAAGCCAAGCTATGCTCAGGTGTTACATCAGGTAACACATAGGCAAAGGAATGTAAAGTTCGATTGTCGGTTGGCTCTTCAGAACCTACGCTATATGGATAACTTACCACTTTACCTTCCGTAAATGGCGTTTGTATACCAACCTCTGTATTAACCTCAATAGCATCAAAATGACTTAAGTACTCATCATTCAAGAATGCCAATTGCTCTTCAATATTCATATCACCATAAAGGAAGATATAACTATTGGACGGATGATAATGAACTCGATAGAACTCTTGGAACTCTTCATAAGTTAAGTCTGTAATATGGTCAGGATCTCCACCAGAATCAACACCATAAGTGGTATCTGGGAAAAGTTCACGCATCATTTGGCGTTCTAGAACGGAATCTGGAGAGGAATAAACCCCCTTCATCTCATTGAATACAACACCTTTATAGGTAAGTTCATCGTCCGCACGATCTAATTCATAATGCCAACCTTCTTGCATCACGATTTCCGCATCTTCACGAACGCGTGGATACAATACAGCATCAAGATATACGTCCATCAAGTTGTGGAAGTCTTTATCATTCTTGCTTGCTACAGGATACATTGTTTTATCAGGGTAAGTCATAGCGTTTAAGAACGTGTTTAAAGATCCCTTAACAAGCTCAACAAATGGCTCTTTTAAAGGAAACTTACGAGAACCACATAAAACGGAATGTTCCATAATATGTGCAACACCAGTACTATTATGTGGTGTTGTTCTAAAAGCGATATTGAATACTTTATTAGAATCTGGTGAATCAATATAAATTAAACGAGCACCAGACTTTTCATGTTTCATTTCATAAGCGGTACCATTGATCTCATCAATGCGCTCAATGCGGTCAAGGCGAAAGCCAGAATAAACCTTATTTATTTCCATGCTGTCCCTTCTTTCTATACTAATATAATGATTTCTCTCTGAATAATTTATTATATCATATCGATGACTCTATATATAGATGTTAAGAATAATTATCGAATTATAAAACCCCATAGGCAAGTATTCCCATGGGGTTCATATTATTTATTATGTTGCATCTGCCACTTTTGATTGCGACGCAAGGTTAATAAGCCTTCTAACACGGCTTCGAATTGTATAAAACTCAATGTATATGGTTGATACATATCTGGTACAACCTTGTAAGTAATAGTAACCTCAGACTTATCATAATCATAGAAGATACCATGTAAATTACTCATTGTTGTGTAACCAGTTTGAGCTTGTTCCAATGTTGGAATAGGCTGATTTTTTAGATTTCCTAGTAGATCGCTAATGAAACCTTCCTTACGACCTTGGTCATTGAGCATTTCATCCATAAAACTACGTAGACTATCCATGCAATGATTAACCTCGTTGATCTAACAATAAGCCATTATGAATTACACGAACAGCATCTTTTACGCGATCTTCAGCAACAAGACAAGAAATACTAATTTCAGAAGTAGAAATGATTTCAATATTGATACCTTCTTGGCTCAAAATATCAAACATTTGCGCAGCTACACCAGGCTGTCCTAACATACCTGCACCAATAATGGAAACTTTAGCCATTTTTTCATCAATATTAACGGCTTCAATATCTACTGCTTTTTGTAATTCTTCTAATACTTCTCGAGCTAATACCACATCATCCATAGCTACTGTAAAGATAAGATCAGTTTTTGGTTCTCCCACGGAACGGATAGATTGAACAATCATATCTACGTCAACGTTTCTAGCAGCTAACGCTTTGAATACAGTCGCTGCAACGCCTGGTTTATTTTCAACGCCTACAAGGGCTACTTTTGCTGTATTTGTATCATCAGCTACGCCAGTAATTACGTGTTTATTTGCTTCCACAGTATAATCCTCCCGAATAATAGTACCTGGTTTATCACTAAATGTAGAACGTACATGAATAGGTACACCATAACGGAAACCCATTTCTACGGCACGCGGTTGCATTACACCTGCACCAAGGCGTGCCATTTCAAGCATTTCGCCATACGTTACTTCTTCTAATTTAAAAGCTTCCTTCGCCACGCGAGGATCTGTAGAATATACGCCGTCTACATCCGTAAAAATCTCACATACATCCGCTTTCATAGCACCTGCCAATGCAACAGCTGTTGTATCAGAGCCACCACGGCCTAATGTCACCATATCACCATATTCAGTTATACCTTGGAAACCAGCAACTACTACAATTTTACCTTCATCCAAAGCTTCAAACACACGATTAGGATCAACTCCCAAAATGCGACCTTTATTAAATGTATCACTACTTGTAATACCCGCTTGATCACCTGTTAAGGATATAGATTCCTGACCACGTTCGTTAAAAGCCATTGCCATCAATGCAATTGTTACTTGTTCACCGGTAGATAACAAGCGATCCATTTCACGACCATACGGCTTGGATGTAACTTGTTTAGCTAAGGCCACCAAGTCATCAGTTGTATCACCCATAGCGGATACAACAAGAACGATTTTATCGTCAGCTTGCTTCTCACGAAGAACGCGATCAACAATATTAAATATTTTTTCTGGTGTAGCTACGGAACTGCCACCAAATTTTTTAACGATTAAGGCCACAATAATCCCTCATTTAACTATGTTTACTAAATATCAATATGCATATACTTTACCACAAACAAATAGCACTGTAAAGGGATGTACAGCATTTAATCCACTGGAGTGATACAAAACTCCTTTTTATATGGACATTAAAAATCAAATAATATGTCTATAATATTATGAATATGAATTAAATATTCCTAACATGTATTAGCCATAATGCCATTAAATATCTACTATTGAAAGTTTAACTTTACCTCATTATTAAGCTATGTAAACACATAGATATACAAAAAGACCAGCCCTAGGACTGGTCTTTATTAGTTGTAATAGTTAATTAAGCAACTACGATATCTTTTTCAGATTCCCACAAACCGTGGATATTGCAGTAGGATACAGCAATCAATTTACCAGATTTGTTCAAGGAAACTGCCAATGTACCTTCAGAAATTGCATGTACAGGGCCTTCGTTTGCAGTTGCACCATCACCATGTACGTTGAAGGAAATTTCACCAACTTCAAATGGCAATTGAGTACCTTCAGCCACAAAGTATAATTTAATCCATTCAATGTGATGTTCTACAGTGTTTGGATGTGCAATATCTTTACCTACGGATAAAGTAACGTGGAATGTTTCACCTGCTTTTACAGTGTCAACTGTTTCGATAACAGGAACGTGTTTTTCAGTAGCGAAATCACCAGATTTAATGTAATCATGTACAGCCATAGTTAACCTCCTGGTTAGTCTTATATACATACTTAATGTCAAGAATATTGAGCACCTCTGTGCTTATGACTATATTATACATTTTCGATATAGTTTTAGCAAGTTCTTTTTCGATTTTTTTCGATTTTTTTGAATTAAATCAAAATTCTATTCCTTTAGCAGCTTTTATGCCCTTTTCATAAGCATGCTTTACTACCTTCATTTCTGTGACAGTATCCGCCATATCAATGATTTCAGGTTTAGCATAACGCCCCGTCAAAACAACATGAAGTCTTTTAGGCTTATTTTTTAGCATTTCCACTACAGAATTCACATCAATAAGCTCATAATTAATAGCATTATTTATTTCATCCATAACAATTAAATCCCATTTGTCGGAGTTTACTTCCTCTACCAATGTACGCCAAGCGGCTTGTGCTGCTTCTTTGTGGCGAGCAAGCTCAGCTTCCCCTACTTCATTACGGTTATAGTAAATAAAGCCTTTTCCCATGGAACGAATTTCAACTTGATCACCTAGTTTGGCAAGACCTGCCAATTCACCATAGCCATTACCACTCTTAATAAATTGTAATATAAGAACTTTAAAACCTTGTCCAACAGCACGTAAAACAACACCCAATGCCGCTGTTGTTTTACCTTTACCATTGCCTGTATTAACTAGAATTAATCCACGTTCTTCCATAATAGCTCCTTTAATACGAACTAATACATCTACACATCTATAACTTTTGGGCTTTATAAGCAGCACATGTATCAACAAAATGTTGTGCCCCTTCATCAGAGCCAGCAAAGTTCAAATGTAAATAAGAAGCTAATACATTTTTTGTTGCATAGCCGCCGTCATACGATTGAGGTTTACGGCCTCCTTCTAAATGAAAAGCCCATGGAAAGTCATTTATAGTTGGCTCCATTGTAGAGAAATGGAACTCATGACCACGAATAGCTGTATTCATAGCACCTAATAAAGTATCTCTCTTTGCAATTGCTGTAACATAGCCCACCTTTTGAAGCTTTTGTTGCATCACACAATTGGCAGGTACAATACCTACAGTTTTATATACAGAACCTCCAAAGTCATTAATACTTTCACAAAGATACATGAGGCCACCACATTCGGCATAAATAGGCATACCTTGTGCATTAGCTTGGCGGATAGATTCCTTCATAGACTCATTGCTAGATAACTGAAATAAAAACATTTCTGGGAAGCCACCACCGAATACAAGTCCGTCTACATCAGGAATTACCGAGTCATTAAGCGGACTAAAGTAAACAAGCTCAGCCCCTTTTTCCTCTAACGCAGCAAGACTAGCTGGATAGTAAAAAGAGAACGCCTCATCATAAGCTACACCGATTTTCACATGTTTTTCAATGGTTTTAACATCTATAGCATCTGGTAGTTCAATAGTTGGTGCATTAGTAGCAATTTCCAATAGTGCATCGAGATTTACCATCTTCTCAACAGCTTCTCGAATCGTATTAATCGCCTCTGTTGGATCAATTTCAGTAACCGGTGTAAGTCCTAAATGACGTTCTGGAGAATGCATACGATCATCACGATAAATGGCACCAATAACAGGTACACCGATTTTATCCATCCCTTCACGAACCATACGCTCATGATTGGCTGAGCCTAAGCGGTTCAAGATGACACCACCAAAGTTTACCTCTGGGTCATAGTCACGGAACCCTTTAGCAATAGCGGCTGCACTTTCACCCATAGCTTTACAATCAATAACAAGCACCACCGGTGCATTTAACTGTTTAGCAATTTGAGCCGTAGAACTAACACCTTCTCGACCACCATCGTAAAGGCCCATAACACCTTCAATAATGGCAAGGTCTACATCATGTGCCATTGTAGCAAAGAAAGGAGTCAACTTGTGAGGTGGCACGAGCCACGTATCTAAATTATAGCTGTCACGGCCGGATGCAATTTTATGAAAGCCCGGATCAATATAATCCGGGCCCACTTTAAAAGATTGCACCGTACGTCCACCATTTGCATAAGCGGCCAATAAACCCGCTACGATAGTTGTTTTACCAACACCAGAGTTGGTACCAGCAATGACAACACGTGGAATCTGTACTGTGTTCATAGATATTACCTCGTAATACGATGTGTTTGTTAACGCTCCTTGCGTTTTGCAAGAATTGTAGATAAGTAGTTGAGTTTAGTATCTTTTGGCATATTATCTAAACCTACGAATACTTGCTCATCAGGCAAACCTACACGGCTAATCATAACCGCATCATCTGCCATATTATGTTTAATCAAGGTTTCTTGTACTTCATCAAAGTTTTTATATACCTTCATAATAACTGCATCATCTGCAACAGCCAATACAGCATCGATTTTTTCTTTAGGCGCTGTAGCTGGAACGATGGCCAATACCTCTTCCTTCTCTACGATTGGATAGCCAAGGTGAGATCCGATAGCACAGAATGCAGTAACGCCAGGAATTGTTTTAATTTCATGCCCTGTGTTTTCAATCAAACGGTATACATACATATATGTGCTGTAGAACATAGGATCACCTAATGTTAAGAATACAACACTTTTACCTTCATCCAAATAAGACAAGATAACGCGTTTAGCCTCTTGCCAGCCTTCCTCTTGCGTAGAATCATCCAACACCATTGGGAATACTACGGGAACGATTTCTGTATGTTCTTGGATATATGGGGATGCGATATCAAGGGCTACGGAACCATCTTTCTTTTCTGTTTTAGGTGTGATAATAATATCTGCTTCTCCTACGATGCGAGCAGCTTTCACAGTCATTAATTCAGAATCGCCAGGGCCTACGCCAATACCATATAATTTACCTTTCATGGGTATCTCCTATTCTTATAGTCACACTCTATTTATAATTACAATATCTTTTATTATAACCAATTTATACAATATATACAAAGATACTATTTAATATTTGGTATTGCAGGACGATGTGGGCTACGTTTGCCATACAAATCATCGATACAATCTTGCACATGTTGACGGAAAATATCATGAATCGCTTCATATTCACCTAGAGCACTATGAATTGGTTTAACCTCATATCCTGCTCCAGCGAGTTCATTCACTATGCTATCCTCTTCGTCACCAAATAAATCATTTTGTGCATGATCCCCGAGTACCAATAATAAAGGATGTACATAAATTGTTTTTGGGCGTTTACCATCAAGCCATTCCCAAGGCATTGCTACATCTGACACATATGGTGCGTTTTCAAGTACAGCAATACGCACATTCGTAAGTCCATTACGGATTAGCTTAAACTGTAAATTACCATATGAAGAATTGCCAGAACCAAGACCTCCATGACCAACCAATAACAAACCATCATCTTTGGAAATATTAAGAGATTTAATGAAACGGTCAATCAAGATTTGGTAATCATCTGGGTGCTCTTCTTGTCCCATATAGTATACGAGAGGTCTACCTACACGCAATACTTCGAGTTGTCCTTCCCCTTCATGAGCAAGGATATTATTTTTCAATTTATCGAACTCTTCGCCACCGGTGAAATGAAGTGGCTGCACATATACATGTGTATAACCTTCTTGAATCAGTTTTTCTAACGCCCCTTGTTCAGTAGGAATCTCAATACCACGCTCACGTAAGCGCTTAACGATGATACGAGACGAAAAAGCTAATTCTACAGTATAATCCGGATACGATTTACGAATATGTTCTACTACAGAATCGATATTATGTTCACGAGCACTGTCCACAGTGGACCCAAAGGCAACAACTAAGATAGCTTGTTTCATGAATGTCTCCTTATATTAACTAATAATTTATCTTAATCATACCATAGACCATTCTCTAGGGGCATACCATGGTACGTATAAAATGGAAATTATTCTTATCTTTCATGGTAAAAGTAAAAATCCTCCTCATTGGATATCCAACAAGGAGGATTTTTATTAATGTGAAAGAGTGGAGTGTTGTATGTCTAATTATGTAATAACAAATATCAAGAAATCAAACCTTGCGCTTCCAAGCGAGAATTTGTCATGACAGGTTTTACAGATTCTCTAGGCATGGGCCGCTTCCGATCAGACATGCGGATAGCTTGACCTAAATGTTTCAAGAATAAATCTTGTACATGTGGGTTTTCCCCAAGCCCTTCATTCCAGATGTCAACATTGTAGCCTTCCTCAGCGAGTAAAGCATAAATGGAATCGGAGCGTTCACCGCCAAGGTAATCCATTAAATGTGTTGAACCTATGAGAGCCAATGGTACAACTAATAAATCTTTATGCCCCATACGATCCAAGAAAGTAAGAGCTTGTTTGAATGTAGGGAAACCATTTGTAGTAAATACTACTACGTTTGGCGCTGCTCCATACATAGCTTTTAATTGCAATGTACTGAACTCTAATTGATTTTGACCATTCGCCATGAGTACAACAGATTTATTAAGTGCTTTTGTATTAACATGACGAACAATGCTTTCTAATGTTGCTTCATAATCATCGGCATAATTTTTTACACCTAAAGAGGTAAGCAATGGTTTACCAATATTTACCTGGCTAAAACCATATTCATTGCTATGTAAAAATTTTAATGCTTGTTTGCGCATTTGTTGGTAGCACTGATCTGCCACCAAGGTAATAGGTTGAATGTACACCTCATCGATACCCATACGAGCGAAATCTTGCATAGCCTCTGTGAAAGAGGAAATCTTATCTTCGTATTTCTCATTCCACTTCTCTACTAATGCATCAGATAAGAATACGCGGCGTACCTCCATATCACTATACATGGAACGTACTTTTTTCTCTATACTGCCAATGGATTTCTCCACAGCATCTTGGTAAATTGATCCAAAGGATGCAATAATTATGCCTTTCATATGTGACCTCCATATTACTCATACATGAAACAACTTTCACAATTGAAAATTGTTATCAACTACTATGTGTCAATAATACATGATTGAACTACGAAAGTCAATGAGAAATATTATCACTAATTGCACTGGCATCAATGTACCGCCATGAACCTTTAAATAATATTAGATATAGTACATATACATTTACATAAGGTATGAACACCCCAAATAACCAAAAAGCACTACTATAAGAATCATGTAACCGCAGAATTAGTACTTTTAATAAATATATAAAACACCAAATCAAAAAAATAGCTACAATAGATGATAAAAATATATTCTTTAATAATATTGTAGGTAAAATAGTCCCTATTGAATAAATTAATATTACAAGTAATAGAACCATGAATTGATATACTATATAATAATATATCAATTCACCTCTTGATATACGGCCCTTCCAGTTAAATAACTCAAGCGATAAGCTTTTTTTTAAAATCGGTAAGATTTTATATAAGGAAAATTCATCTAAAAATTGTTCAAACCCGCCATAGTCAATTCTTATAAAGCTAGACCCCACCTTTTCAATACAATTTGATAAGCCATAGTCATTATTATATTCATTACTAGGAAACAAAGATAATATTAATAACCCTACTACCAATATGTTTAAATTAACTGACATATTTGTAATCAAGGAATCCTCTGTATATGTTACCTCTAATATAGGTGGTAAATAATTTAAATAATTAGTGTACAACGTATATATACCGGCTACTATTACAAATCCTGAAATCCATTTTTGATTAACATCTAGAACTCGTCTAATTGCTAGTAAAGAAAAAATTACTAACGATATTACTAAATTAGTATATCCAATTAAAGACACTACACTCTCTTCATACTCTGGTAAGGAATTAAATGTTAGTCCTGGCATAGCAATATAAGAAAAATATACTAATATTATAGAAAGTAAGTAAGGAGTACGAGTAATACGCCATGATAACATTAAAGATTTAACGTTAGTTCTTAACAAAAATAACTCGTCCTTAATTGCTTTTGCGCTTATAATATCTTTCAAGATCATATTTTGTAATATCCTTCCACCCTTGATCAAATAAAATTTTATATTTTCCATTCTCCTCTTCTACAATATAATCTCTCCCATTACCTTTATTAGTCCAACTACTGCTATACTACATAAAACAAGAAAAAAGATAATGATGAACCTAATTCGACTTACAATGATATCATACATTCTCTTGTCACCAGCTGTGATCGTACCACTGCGATTACTTCGCCATAAATCATATACACAAGCGATACAAAGAATAATTATTAAAATATACTTCAAATCTATCATATAACTAGGCAACGCAATATAACCACTAAATAATGTAAGTCCGAAGAAACAATTCCCTAAGATACCAATTACAATTTTAACTATTTGCTGTCTAGCTATAATAACGTGATAATTCACCATTAATAAGCCAAAGAGGCCAATTACAGTATTCTCAAACATATCTACCCTACTAATTTAAAACTATAGTACTATAATCTATTTAATATATACATTACACTATTACTTCAAGATACACAAAATGGTGTTGAACTCAAAGGAGGACAACACCATTTTTTAATTAAGAATCATATTAAAATCTAAAAGAATACTATCCAAACTAACACTAATCCATATAAAAACATGATTGCATGAATTGTTAGAATTGAATTAATTATACTTTTCTTTTTTCTTTCATCATCACTATTTTTATATTTATATCTATGTAACCATAATATACAAAAATACATGATAACCGCTAATACCATACCTGAATAAAAATATGTATCTGATACAAAATAGTTAGCTTCATATAATTGATTTATTAAGTATCCAGCAATTAATATCACAAGCAATATAGACTCTATTAAGACTTGTGATTTATTCTTTGCTTTATGCATAAGAAAAATATCATATATTAACCATATGCTGATTCCCCAAATTAATAGATTATAAATCATATATTATGTCTCACCCATAAAATTTAAAATTCTTATTAATATATGTAATATTTTTAAGCATAATAAATCTGATAAAAGGGCCTTCCATAGCCACTACAACTTCTGTAATTTTATTTTACTAAAATATTTTTTATATTTCTTATAATAGCATATTTTGATGGGACACCTATATGACTAAAGTAATAAAAATGGCGACCTGTACTTGTGGAGCGACATCAGGAACGAGGAGCAAACAAGTATAGGTCGTCATTTTTAAGGTAGTTGTAGTAATATTATTGGGCCCCATCAAAATATATTTAAAATAAAATTACTCATATATTCACATATTCATATCCTTATAACCAACAAGAATATAATTATAAAATGTACTATCATACTTTATTCATCACATTAATTTATTAATAATCTCTCAAATTCCTTATACTTCTAGGGGTATAGGGTTTATTGACACCTGTTTTCCGCTTTGTTACGATTGAAATAAGGTTATATATATGCGATGAATCCATAGTTTTCATATAATAGAACTATGTAAATGATTGCATATTAGTGTAGTTATAGTTATAGATAGGAGTATAGAAATGAAAAAACAATTAGCTTTAGCATCCGCTATTCTAGGTCTTGCAGTATCCTTTGGTGCACCAGTTGTATCTAATGCTGCATATCAATTAAATGAGGAAGTAAAAGATCCTACACCAGCATTGAAAGAAGCCGCTGCAATTGGTGTTCGTACACATAATACAGAAGCTTTACAAAACTTGCCAAACAAAGATGCTATGGTTGTTATGAGCTTTGGTACAACTTATAAAGATACTCGTGTGAAAACAATCGATGCTACTGTAGATGCTATTAAGGCAGCACACCCAAATACTAAAGTGATAACTGCTTTCACAAGCCATATTATTCGTGATCGTATCCAACAAAAAGAAGGCATTACATACCCTACACCTGAAGAAGCTTTAGCTGAACTTAAAAAAGATGGTTACACTCGCGTTGCATTGGCATCTCTAGATGTAATTCCTGGTATGGAATATAACTACGATGCAGCAGTATATAATTTATACAAAAATGATTTCAAAAAAATGACACTCGGTACTTCTCTTATGTACTGGATGGGTCAAGAAAACCAAACTGACCAAGTTATTGAAACATTAAAAGCTGTTCAATCCCAATTCCCTAAATTAGGTAAAGAAGATGGTCTTCTTATCATGGCTCATGGTACTCCAGATCCTTCCAATGCATACTATTCTGTAATTCAAGACCGTATCCATACTCTTGGCATGAAAAATGTATTCATCTACACAGTAGAAGGTACACCAAATCTTGAACAAGTTATCCCTCAATTGAAATTACATGGTATTAAACATGTTACATTGATGCCTTTCATGATGGTTGCTGGTGACCATGCAAACAACGACATGGCTGGTAACGAACCAGATTCCCACAAATCCATTCTTGAAAAAGAAGGCTTCAAAGTTGACACTTACATCCATGGTTTAGGTGAAAACCAAAACATCCGTAACTTATTCGTTGAACGTGCTAACGAAGCTTGGGATGCATTAGAAAAATAATCAATATAACTAAGATCGTTATTGCATATATAACATTCATAGGAGTACATCATGAAAAAACTACTACTCGGTAGTATCGCTTTGGTTATGATTGTACTAGCACTAGCTGGGTGTGGTAAAACCACATCCAGCTCTTCTGCTACTACGAAGGAATTGACCTTTAATGGCCAAACCTATACTGTACCAAAGGATCCACAAAAAATTGCTGTATTATCTAATTCTGTTTTATCTATGCTTTATGCTGTCGATGGTAAGGCTATTAGCCGTGCCAATACAACGGATAAACTAGCACCAGAGTTAGAAGCTCTACCAGCTCTTGGTCAAACTGCAAATATCAACATGGAACAATTATTAGGCTTGAAGCCAGATGTAGTATTGGGTTTAGTAAATCAACATAAAAAATATGAATCTCAATTACAAGCTAATAATATTCCAACCGTACTTTTTGATTACGATGGTATTAAAGATAATGTACCAATGTTAACATTTCTTGGCGAATTAACTAATCATCAAGATAAGGCTAAGTCTGTTATTACTACCTATGAAAACAATATTACCAAGGTAAAAGATGCAGTTAAGAATCAACAACCTGCACGTGTTGCCGTGTTACGTGCCACAGGAAAGGGTGTAACTGCCGAAACTGATGAAGCAGTTACTGCATCAATGGTAAAAGAACTAGGTATGACAAATGTTGTCTCCTCTCACCTAGATGGTACAACGAAGGACAAAACGGTCCCTTACTCTCTTGAAACATTGACTGCAGATAACCCTGATATTATCTTTGTTGTTACAATGGGTAAAGAAGAAGAAATTACAAAAGCTATGAAACAAGCTATGACAGATAATCCTGCATGGGCCAATTTAAAAGCCGTACAAAATAACCGCGTAATATACTTACCATCCAAACTATTCCTATTAAACCCAGGTCTACAAACACCTGAAGCTATGGCACGATTAGTTAAAGAAGCATACGGTATTAATGTTACATTCTAATATATTACTTCATACGAAAGAGGGCATCCCCCAAAAGGGAATGCCCTCTTTTTCAATTAGTATCAAACTACTCAACTAGTCCTTTTACGCGCACATATTTTTTATTATCAAAAGTATCAAGTTGTACATCTACAGAGAATACATCTCTAAACAACTCATCCGATATAATTTTACTTGTCTCTCCTGACGTTATTAAATGACCTTCTTTTATAACAGCCATATAATGTGAATATTGAACCGCCTGTGTAAGTTCGTGAAGTACCATGAGAACGGTTAAATCTTGTTCCTTATTTAATCGTTTCAATAACTCCATAATTTCTAACTGGTGATTAATATCTAAATATGTTGTTGGTTCATCTAATACTAATAATTTTGGTTGCTGTGCTAGCGCCATAGCAATCCAAACGCGTTGCCGTTCGCCACCAGATAGGGATGGAATTAATTGTTCTCTCAAATGATTCGTTTTCGTAATATCTAACGCATAGTCAACGATTTCACGATCTTCTTTAGCCGTGTTTTTCCACCATGTTTGGTATGGATACCGTCCGCAATATACCAATTCTTCTACAGTCATATCCTTTGGCATATTCGGTACTTGTGGCAAAAATGCCATTTGCCGTGCCAGATGATTTTGAGAATATGATTGTAACGGTTTATCAAATATGGTAATACATTCATGAGGACTATGGATATATCCGATCATAGATCGTAAAAGCGTACTTTTACCACAACCATTAGGCCCTATTAATGTCGTAATTTTACCGATAGGGACCGATACATTAATGTCATGTAGAATATGACGATTACCAAGAGTTACGGATAACTGTTTTACATCAATAGCGGTATTCATTAGTTATCCCTCCTCAACAGATACAAGAAGAACGGAGCTCCAAAGAATGCCATAATAATACCCACTGGTACCTCTATAGGGCTCCACATAACACGTCCTATTGTATCACTGACAACAAGAACTAAGGCGCCTAATAATGCGGATCCAGGCAGCAAATATGCATAGTCGTTACCGATTATAAGACGTAACATATGGGGAATAACCAAACCTACAAATCCGATAAGCCCAGCTATACTTACAGCACCAGCCGCTAAAAGAGCAGCCACTGCAGTCATAATAAACCGTGTTTGTTCTACCTTAAGGCCTAGTCCCTTTGCAGTTTCGTCACCTAAACTTAAAATGGTAAGTCGTTTAGCTCCTAAACAAGCAAAAATAAGTCCAACTATAGCATATGGAAACAGCACTTCTACCTGAGGCCAACTGCGTGCAGCGAGTCCTCCTACCATCCAAAGCAATGCCCCTTGTACACGATCACCAAAGAATACAAGTAGTGCTGAAATACCTGATCCTAAAAAGGCTGCGACCGCAACACCAGCTAAGATAATACGACTAGGTCGCACTCCATTTTTCCATGCTAATGCATACACCATGAGTGCTGCAGCCATAGCACCTAAAAAGGCCACTAAAGGAACTATATGATCATACCCAGGAAATAAAATAAATATGATAACACCAGCTAATCCGGCACCAGAGGATACCCCTACAATCTGTGGATCTGCTAGGGGATTTTTCATAACTGCTTGCAAAATTGCACCAGATACAGCTAGACAAGCCCCCACTAACGCAGCTACAATATTGCGAGGCAATCGAATATTCCAAATAATTTGTGAAGATGTATCAGTTAGTTCACTAGACCATAATGTATGCCAAATCTCAGCTAATGATACGGGTGTTGATCCCCAAATAAGAGATATAATCATGCTCATAATAACGGCGATGATTAAGATACAAATCACTGATACACGAAATAATTTTCGTTTATTACTTGATGCCATATGAACCCCCTCTCAAAATTAACTATATTATAAGAAATTTACTATAGTATAATTATCGTGTTTAGCTAATTTATGTTTAGCTAATTATTGTGAAAAATATATACAGTAAAACCCGAATCGCAAAACTACTAAAACACGATTCGGGTTTTATATTATTTAGATTCTTTACCTTCTACAAAGAGCATGTCATTACGTTTTACGTCTGTGTAAAGTAATGCATTACATACGGAGGCAGCGATTGGGCTACCGCCTTTGTTGCCTTTTACAGTGATGTAAGGAACTGGGGATACTTCCATCAAATAGTCTTTAGATTCTGCAGCACCTACGAAGCCTACAGGGATACCAATGATAAGAGCTGGTTTAATGCCTTCTTCAAGAGCAAGGCGCAATACTTCATACAATGCAGTTGGTGCATTGCCGATAGCAACAATTTGTCCTTCTAATTGTTTGCCAAAGGTACGCATAGCTGCAATGGAGCGAGTTACACCTAACTCTTTAGCCATTTTAGCTACGTTTTCATCTTTAATTAAGCAGTGCACTTCATTACCGCGAATTTTAAGAGCTGGCTTAGAAATACCTGTGCGAACCATTTCTACATCTGTATAAATGTCTGCACCATTATCCAATGCTTCAATACCTTTTTGAACAGCATCAGGGCTCATTTTTACGAGTTGAGCATATTCGACATCACCAGACGCATGTACTGTACGAGATACTACGCGCACTTCATCATCTGTTAAGCCTAAATCCTTTACATAATCGTAAATGATTTCCATGCTTTTATCTTCAATAGCTTTAGGATTTTTAACGTAATCCATTAGTGTCCTCCCATAATTTAAAGAATTCATCATTTGATGATACCACGTGACTTTCAAGTTTAACACGCGGACGATCGATAACAATAACATGGATACCAAGATCCATAGCAGCTTGTAATTTTGTATCAGCACCACCTACAAGGCCAGAGTTTTTCATAGCTACAACGCTTGCCTGTGTATCGTGGAACATGATGCGGTTCATATCATAAGAAAATGGACCTTGAACAGCAACAATGCGCTTAGGACTCACGTTGAGGTCTTCCATCATTTGTAACACCTCTGCAGTCGGCAAAATACGTGTCCATACTTCACAATCTTGTAAAGCATCAGATTTAGCAAAGATGTGCATTGTCTTACTACCTGTGGTCAAATACACATGTTTGTTATTTTCCTTTGCCAATTTGCCAGCTAAATTTGCGGCCTCTACCTCATCCACTACGATATGTAATTTATCATAATCTGGTAATGGTACCTCTTTACGTTCAAAGCGAACAAAAGGAATACCTTTAGCTTTTGCTGCATCTTGAGCCGTAGCTGTAACAATAGCAGCATACGGATGGCTCGCATCGATTAATAAGCGTATGTTGTGTTCCTTAATCAAATTTTGCATAGCCTCTTGGTCAAGGCGGCCAGTATGAACGGTAATTCCCTTATGGGCAGCAAGTTCTGCCCCATACTGACTCACAACAGTAACGAGAACCTCTTCACCTGTCCGTTCTTGAATATCTACCGCTAAGGTACGACCATCTAAGGTACCAGCGATGACCCAAATCATAATTTGTAGCCTCGAGGTGTAATCATGCGACCATTTTCAACATAGGTTTGGCTATTACCGATAATAACAAGTGTTTGCATATCCACTTCTTCGTTTGTGAAATTCTCAAGGTCAGAAATTACCATGTGTTGCCCTGGGCGACCTGCTTTTTGCACGATCCCAACAGGTGTTTTAGGATCGCGGTATTTAAGAACGATTTCACGAACTTCGTCTAAGTGTGTAACACGTTTTTTACTGCGTGGGTTGTACAAGGAGATAACCATGTCACCTTGCGCACAAAGGTCAGCACGTTTTTTAATTAAATCCCATGGAGTCATCAAGTCACTAAGAGAAATGACCGCAAAGTCATGCATCAAAGGTGCGCCTAAAACAGATGCTGCTACGTTTACAGCGCTAAGGCCAGGTACGATATCTACGGAAGGACGTTTTTCTGCTGGTACTTTATTAGCAAGTTCCAACACAAGACCTGCCATACCATATACGCCAGAGTCACCAGAAGACACAACTACGACTTGATGACCTTCTACTGCTAAATCAACAGCTTGTTGGCAACGATCCACTTCTTGCATCATGGCAGTTCCTACAGTCTCTTTACCTTCAATTAGGTCTTTAATCAAGTCAAGATAAGTTAAATAACCTACAACACGGTCAGCTGCCAAAATAGCTTCGCGTGCTTGAGGTGTCATGAACTCTTCATCGCCAGGGCCAATGCCGATTACTTTGATGTTACCTGTGCAATGGCTACCGTTGTTTTGGGATAAATTGTTTTGTGCTGTATTAGTGTTCGGCTCTTGGCCGCTAGTAATGCCGTTGTCTCGCATACGTTTCCTACTCCTATAGTTCCTTTTACAAAATTTGATTCTTCTAATTTTTCTTCTTCAATGAGTGGTGCCATATCGTCCTGCGTATAGAACACGATAGGCCACCCCATAATTTGCATAGCCTCTAAAAGGCCTACTTCATCTTGTTTTACGATGACCGATGCAGCCGTTACGAGGCTCTTTGGTGAAAGCTTATGTACTGCTAGCGATTGTTGAATGGCGTCAAGGATCAATTCCTTTGGTGTGCCTCGACGACAACCAATACCCATCGTATACGTACGAGGGCGCAAAATCAATTGATGAACATATTCGGTAATTACTTTGTCCGTAATGACTACGCGAGAAGAATCCTCTTCAGCACTTTCATTTTTACATGGTGTTTCACCAAGTTGCTCCATAGAAACAACATGAACCGATCCATGTTCGCCAATATGAGCTTTCGCAGCTTGCTCTAAATGTGCTGCATTCGGTAAGCTTTCATCGATATAATAATCAATACACTCTCCCCCAACGATGGCAGAGTTCACATTGATTAAGGTTTGAAAATCATCTACCAACAAATGCTCGTGGCGCGCCAACACGTCAGGCGCAGGCAATCCGTTTACATCCGTTGCGGTTGTAATAACAGGGTCCGCATCGATGGCCAGCGAAATGGACTGCGTCCATTCGTTGGCGCCCCCAAGGTGTCCAGATAATAAACTGATTACATGGTGCCCCACTTCGTCCATTACGACTACCGCAGGATCCTTGGATTTATGCTCAATATATGGTGCAATCATGCGCACTACGATGCCAAGCGCCATAATGCATAATACTTGATCGTAATCCTTGAAAATCTGTCCAATATGATTTTTAAGGGAATCAAAATAAATAGCCTCACCACCAGAGGGACGGTTTTCTTTTTCAAAGCAATCCGCATGAGGTGCCACCAAAGACTTGATGCGTTGACCCAGCTTTGCTCCTCGTTCAGAAACAGAAAGAATAGCCGTTCTATTCTTCTTAGCTTCCGTCGTAGGCACAACAGTTTCTAGATTTTTCATATTACTAGTCCTTAGCACTGCGGTACATGTGAGCAAAGCCTTTGTCATAGAGTTTAGACAATTCGTATTCACTATCTAATACATGGCTTACTACAATCATAGCTTGGCGCAATACGCCTTCTTTCGCTACGATGTCTGCAATGGTTTCCAATGTGCCACGAATAATGCGTTGGTCTGGCCAAGAAGCTTTTACCACGATAGCCACTGGAGTCGTTTTGTCATAACCGCCCTCGATAAGTTCAGCTACAACCTTATCTAACATTTGAACACTAAGGAAAATACACATTGTCGCTTCGTGGGATGCTAACATGCGCAATTTTTCCTTTGGAGGCATTGGTGTACGGCCTTCCATACGCGTAATAATTACTGTTTGAGATACATTTGGCAATGTATATTCTTGTTTCAATGCCGCTGCTGTAGCAAGGAAAGAGCTTACGCCCGGCACGACTTCATAAGAAATGCCCATGCCCGCCAATGCATCCATTTGCTCTTGAATAGCACCGTAAATAGCAGGGTCACCTGTGTGAAGGCGAACTACACGTTTACCAGCCTCAACGGCAGCTTTCATAACAGCCAACACCTCATCAAGGTTCATCGTAGCACTGTTATGAATTTCACAGCCTGGTTTACAAGCCTCTAAAATGGCAGGGTTTACCAAGGAACCCGCATAAATTACAACATCTGCCTCTTGCACTAAACGATACCCTTTGCGAGTAATTAACTCAGGATCCCCAGGGCCTGCACCTACGATATGTACGTCAACCATATTACTCTCCTTCTGCGATACGCGTTGCAGATACAATGAAAATTGGACTCAATGGGTCTAACAAATGATAGGGACCAGCCTTGCGGTAACGGCTGATGGACATTTGGTAACCTTCATACGTGAAAGGACGACCTTTCAACTCTTTCAAGATTGTATAACCTGTCTCCATCGTTACAGCAGTTACTACTAGACGGCCGCCTACTTTTAAAAGACGTTGCGCTTCATCCATGATGCCTGTCATACCACCAGCGCTACCTCCGATGATAACCGCATCAAGCTCAGGCAATTCTTCCATGCCTTCAGGAGCTTTGGATTTGATTACGGTCATATTATTTACATTGAATTTCTTTATATTCTCATTGATAAGGTCGATGCCTTTATCAAAGCGCTCAATTGCATATACATGCCCTTTAGGAGCTGCCAAGGCTGCTTCAATAGAAATAGAGCCCGTACCAGCACCTACGTCAAGAACGATGCTATCCTCCTCGATGCGTGCCTCATTCATAACGGCTTTGCGAATTTCGCATTTCGTCATCGGCACATCGCCGCGGATAAACTCCTCATCAGGAATTCCGAAAAAATGTCTCATCCTAGTACCACCATTACAGAATGACCAAAGCCTTCAAGCTCAGTTAACACCTCTAGCGTAGAGTCTACGATTTTTTCATCATCATAACTCAAGCGCTCAAGGGCTGCCGCTCTCGTTTCTTTTGGCCAACCTGCATCTATTAAAATACGCGCAATATGCGCTGGATTATATTCTGGGTCAGTTAAGAATCCCATCTTTTTACCTACTTCATATACGAGTTTCTCTGGTGCCGGTTGGCGACCGTGAAAGCTCATTAAATCCGCATCATGCCATACCTCATTGAGTCGGGCAAAGGCAAAGGTCATAGAACTAATACCTGGTACCACCTCAATAGGATTAGCAGTAAATTTCTTCTTTAAATAGGGCAACAAGCTATAGTAGCCTGTATCACCACTAACCATGACCACCACGTCATGGCTCTTGAGCTCCTGCTCAATTTGTTCGGCTAATAAACTAAGTTTACCCGTTACAGGATATGTAATTTGTCCAGGCTCTTGAAAGTCCTCTAAGGACCGTTCACTGCCTACCAATACTGTAGCATGTTTAATTAAATTAAGGCCTCTAGGCACCACATAATCAGGATTACCCGGACCAATGCCTACGATATACAAGGTATGTGCCAATGTTCAAGTTCTCCTATCTCTTTTGCATGCTTATCCATTGCCAAGATTTCGCCCTTTAAGGTCGTAATGATGATGCCCACCTCTGCTTCGTTAGCAATATAGCGCTCACTACGTAGAGAGGCACGATCTACAACACGTTGGTACACACCAGTCAATCCTTCTCGCTCCAAGATAGGGAATGTAGACTCTGTAGTTTGGCAATTAAATAACTCTTCACACACCTCTTGGGATGCTCCTTCTAAGGCAGCATAGGCCACGATACTTTCCATACGTCCATCACTCATGCGATTATGAGTATGGAAGCTACCGCTAGCTAGTTTGATTAATTTACCGATATGACCGATGATTAAGATTCGCTTGAATCCAATCTGTACAGCCTTTTCAAGCATAAATCCGATAAAATTACTCGTTTCTGCCATTTGGTTCTTATGAATACCTAATACTTGCTCTGCAAGATCTTGACCGATACGCCCCGGTACGAGAACAGCTGTTTCACATCCGTTAGCCTTCATAACTTTCAACTGTGGCACTAACGAGTTCTTAAACCCTTCTTCACTCATAGGCTTAACAATACCTGTAGTACCAATAATGGAAATGCCACCTTCGATACCAAGCGTATGATTCAAGGTTTTCTTAGCTAATACCTTACCATTAGGAACACTAACGGTTACCGTTACACCTTGACCATGGACACAATGTTCTTCAAAAACTAGCTTCATCATTGCCCGAGGCCCTGGATTGATAGCCGGTTCTCCTGGTGGCATAGCAAGGCCTGGTTTCGTTACGGTACCTACACCAAAGCCGGCTCGGAATCGCAGTTCACCAGTATTATCAAGGGTCACTGTCGTTTCCACATCATTGCCATGAGTTACATCAGGATCGTCACCGCCGTCTTTCATGACGGTCACCTTCGCCTCTGTATCGGATATAACCTCTACCGCTTTAATAGGCACCTCAATATACTGCCCTTGAGGATTTTCAATAACCACTTGGTCCACAATATTCTTATCTAAGAGGGCCAATAAACCAGCTTTCATACCTGCCGTAGCACATGAACCTGTGGTATATCCACCCTTCATGTCCTCCACTTTCATAAGGCCTCCTACACTGATAGTATTAGAAACTCAAACGAGTCTAACTAACCTATCCTATGGACATATAGTATTAAGAACGGAAGTTAACGAATTGCAATTCTACAGGGATATCCAATTGTTTTAGCATTTGGATTACTGCTTGCAAATCATCTTTATCCTTACCAGATACGCGCACTTGATCCTCTTGGATAGATGCTTGTACCTTAATTTTCATGTTTTTAATTGCTTTTACTACTTCTTTAGCATTTTCTTTAGTAATGCCTTTTTTAATAGTAATGATTTGGCGAACTGTTGCACCTGCTGCTGGTTCAACTTTACCGTAGTCAAGATTTTTAATTGCTACGTTACGTTTAACCATCTTGCCTTTTAAAACATCGATAATGGCATTCAATTTATATTCATCATCACCGATGATTTTGATAGTGTCGCCTTCAAGACTAATTTCTGCTTTAGAGCCACGGAAATCATAGCGCGTACCAATCTCTTTTTTCGCTTGGTTTACCGCATTATCCACTTCCTGCATATCCACTTCAGACACAACATCAAAGGAACAATCTTTAGCCATTTTATACCTCCTACACCTGAACCTGTTGGGCATAAGGTTCATAGCATTACTTTCATCATCCTCATATTCCAAATGAAAGTGTAAAACTACACCAAATCGGAATACATCTCTATAATTATACCTTAAAATACGCTTATTTTCTAGGTAAATCGATTTTCTTAATTATAATTGTTAGCTATGTATTAATAAGGTTTTTATAAGTATAGTGAAAGTTCTCTAATACGGTTATGCAATACACAAGACAAATAATAAAAAAACTAGCAACATACATAATATATGTACATTGCTAGTTTCTGTATAACGATATTACGTTGTATTTAGTTTATAGCTAAGAACTATAACTAAAATACTAATTAAGCCAAAACTAAAGACAATACAAATTCAAAGGAATTCTACAACCAATTATATTATAAAACGTTTACCGCATCATATGTAGGTTGTACAAGCCATTCGCCTTTGGAGTTCATAATTCCCCATTTGCCTTTAGACTTAACAGAACTGAAACCATGGTTAAAGGACTTAGCGTCTTCAATAATTTTGTTTGTATCTTTAAATAAAATATGACCATTATTATCTATGATTGTATAGCCCTCTTTACCAGTATGAACCCATGTTACAGTATCGTTGTTGAACGGTTCAATAGTTGCTTCTGTTTGAGCAGAATACAAAGATTTACCACTATTCATATCGATAAGGTTTTTAACATGATCTTTCACAACTACTAAACGATCAGTCCCTGCAAAAGAAATAGAATCATATTTGAAGGTTACTACTTGCTTACCTGTTGATACATCGAAAATGCCCCATTTCTCAGTCTTATTGTCTCTTAACGCTAATAGACCATTTAATTTATCCATTTCACCTGCATCGTAATCGCCTGGTTGAATAACAACTTCACCTTTACGGTTCACAAAGTATAAGTTACCAGCATCTTTAATTACCGTACCATAAGCTGTGATAGGCCATACTTTATCTTTTTTGCTGTCGATTACAATATTACCAGAACGATCAATATAGCCACGTTTTGCACCATCATAGGCAAAACCACCTACGTGATAATGTTGACCACCTAAAAGCGCACCTCCAAGGATACCGCCCACGATGAAGCCGCCTACAAGGCCACCTAAATTAAAGCCACTCACAGAGCGACGGTATTCAGCAAGACCATTACGGTATCTATATACCTCTTTAGATGGAGCATTAAATAATTCTTTACCAGTACCATCAATAGCTACGATTTTACCTTTAGCATTTTTAACAAAAGCACGGTCTTCGCTAAATCCAGTCACGATTTGACGGAATTGTGGAGCAATCACTACTTTATCATCAGTAGTTTTAAAACCATATTTGCCTTTTTCTTTAAACTCTACATAAGAATCACTTGCATACTCTTGAGTTGCTTCTTGTTTTACACGTTCTTTTAAAGCTTCCTCTTCAGAGATTTCTACACCTTTAGGAGTAACCCAAGTGTCTGTTTTCTTATCTACTTGAGCTAACACATTGCCCGTTTTATAATCAACATCTTTAATTTCTTTATATTTAGGCTCAATAGCAACGGTACCATCTGGACGGATAACACCCCATTTACCACCTTGTTTCATAGCTGCTAATACACCATGTTCAAGGACTTCGTCATTTTTGAAAGTAGTGCCTTTACCAGATTTTAAAGATTTAGGAGCATTGCGATAAGGGTTTAATGCGCTCGCCACATCAGCTGCGATATAGCCAGAAAGTGCACTACGCTCTTCAATTTTTTGAGGAGTCATAACTCCTACGCTAGCTTTTGTGCTTTTAGAGGAGCTAGAGCTCTCTGTACGAACAGTAGAAGTTGATGTAGTCGTTGTATGTTCCTCACGAGTTACACGTGTACTAGTAGATGTTGGTGTATCGTGGTTTGTTACCGTTGTGCTACTAGTAGATGTTGTAGTAGATGCCGCAAAAGTTGTTGTAGACATAGCCGCTAACACACATGCGACTAATACAGATTTCTTGTTAATATTCATAAACCTCTCCTTTTATAGAATAAGCTATAACCATACAGTCGTTAACATACATATATAGTTCATAAAATATACTGTTATAACTAAACACACAGTTTTACAGTAAAAAAAGTTCACACATAAATAATGTATAAAATTTAATAATTCAAATTATACTATATGGACCTTCATAAAAACAACGAACTATGAAAAATTCTTCATTTTTATTTTATTTGTTATAATAATACGTATGAAAACAGCAACAATAATCGACTTAATTGTAGATTTTGATGTACACACACAATCTATAAATCATATTATAAAACAACAGCATATCTCCCATCGCATGAGACGACGTTTACGAAGTGATGGTATCATAACAGTTAATGGTAAACCTGCTACCTGGAATACGCTCGTTCATGGTGGTGATCATCTCATTATGAAGTTAACACCAGAGCAAGAGTTTAGTTTAAGCCCTATGGAACTAGATATCATATATGAGGACGAATATATTTTAGTCATTAATAAGGCGGCTGGTATTCTTATGCACCCTACTTCTACCATACGAGATCATACGCTAGCAAATGGTGTACTTTATTACTACCAAGAAACACATCAGCATTATGATTTTCATCCCGTACATCGATTAGATAAGGATACCTCTGGTATTGTCATCATTGCTAAGACATCCGTAGTACAACATGCTTTTGATAAAAAACACACCCATTTTTACAAAAGCTACGACGCCATTGTAGAAGGACATCTCCCTTCTGTGCCTATAAGCATTAACTGGCCTATAGGTCGTAAACCAGGCAGTATCATTGAACGTTGTTGTACAGACCAAGGAAAGCCGGCTCGCACGGATATAACAGTAGTTAGTAAAAATATAAGTAAAATTAACTATAGTAAAAACAACTCTGATGATATGATTAATAATAGTAATATATGTCCAGCTGACAACTCTATAATAGCTTATAATCACTTTACTCATGTGCAATGCTTATTACACACAGGGCGCACTCATCAGATTCGAGTTCATTTATCTCAACTAGGGTATCCACTAGCTGGTGATGACTTATACGGTGGTCATCTAGAATCTATTCAACGCCAAGCACTGCATGCATCGCGCATAAGCTTTTACCATCCCATAACAAATGAATGGCTCGAACTGCATGCAGAGATGCCAGAGGATATGAATGTATTGCTGAATGATTGATCTGATATAACACCACTAAATAAATGCTAACACACAGAAATAACCCATATGGGTCACAAAATAAGACGAAATTTATGCATAAGTTATACAAAAAATATTGGCCCTTTATAGTGTTTCTTGATATACTTAACTTGAATTGATATATGATTGCAATAACAGAAATTCATCTAGTTCTTACAAGCTAGAAATATTAGCAGTCACGGTATTAATAACATGATATAACAGGCCCTATGGCCAAGGAGGACAACATGCCATTAGTTACTACTACAGAAATGTTCAAAAAAGCCTATGAAGGCGGCTATGCTGTTGGCGCTTTCAATGTAAACAACATGGAAATCGTACAAGGTATTGTAGATGCAGCAAAAGAGGAACAATCTCCTCTTATCTTGCAAGTATCTGCAGGCGCACGTAAATATGCTAAACATATTTACCTTGTAAAACTTGTGGAAGCCGCTCTTGAAGACAGCAATCTACCAATCGCTCTTCACCTTGACCACGGCGATTCCTTCGAAATTTGTAAAGACTGTGTAGATGGTGGTTTTACATCTGTTATGATTGATGCATCTCATCATGATTTCGATGAAAATGTAAAAATCACAAAACAAGTTGTTGAATATGCTCACGCTCACGGCGTTGTAGTAGAAGCAGAATTGGGCCGTTTAGCAGGCGTTGAAGATGATGTAAACGTATCTGATGCAGATGCTCGCTTCACTGATCCTGAACAAGCTGCTGAGTTTGTCCATCTCACAGGTGTAGACTCCTTAGCAATCGCTATTGGTACTAGCCACGGTGCATACAAATTCAAAGGCAACCCTTACCTCGATTTTGATCGTTTGAAAAAAGTTGGCGAATTATTGCCTAACTTCCCAATCGTATTGCATGGGGCATCCTCCGTATTGCCTGAATTCGTAGCAAAATGTAATGAATTTGGTGGCAACATCCCTGGTGCACAAGGCGTACCTGAAGAAATGCTTCGCAAAGCAGCTCAAATGGCGGTTTGCAAAATCAATATTGATACAGACCTTCGCCTTGCTATGACTGCATCTGTACGCGAATACTTGGCTCAAAACCCATCTGAGTTTGACCCACGTAAATATTTAGGACCTGCTCGTGATGCTATTAAAGGCATGGTAGCTCACAAAATCAAAAATGTATTAGGTTCTTCTAACAAACTATAATCAATGGCTAGTGGATTTTTAAAAGGAACCTTAATTTTAACAATTGCCGGTTTCGTAGTGAAAGCCATCGGTAGTATCAACTGGATTCTTCTATCTCGCATCTTAGGTGGTGAAGGCATCGGTATCTATCAGATGGCCTTTCCTATCTATTTGTTACTATTACAAATTTCGAGCGCAGGTGTGCCGATTGCCATCTCTATTTTGACGGCAGAACGATTAGCCTTACACGACTTTGGTGGTGCTAAGAGAGTATTCAATATTTCTTTTACAATGTTGACTATAACAGGTTTTATCGCCAGTCTTGCCATGTACTTTGGTGCAGATTGGTTAATCTCTAGTGGTCTCATTGCTGAAAGCCGTGCCTACTACTCTATCATCGCGCTCGCTCCGGCAGTATTCTTTGTAACATGGATTTCCTGTTTCCGCGGGTATATTCAAGGCTATGAAATGATGACGCCCACGGCGATTAGCCAAATTGTAGAACAATTACTACGAGTTATCGTTATGCTCGGTGCTGCTGCTATTTTATTACCTTACGGCTTACCGGCCGCGGCAGGTGGCGCTAGCTTGGGTGCAGGTGTAGGTGCTTTTGGGGCCTTCCTGGTGCTATTGTATTATTACTACAAATTACCTAAGGCTAGTAGTACTGGTGAAAGCTATGATGGTCCTCGTGAATCAGCTAAAGAAATTTTGTCACGACTCTTAACATTGTCCATACCAATTTCCTTAGCAAGTATCATGTTACCGTTGACGGCGAATCTCGATTTACTTATCGTACCACGTCGCTTATTAGATGCGGGGTTCCCGATGAACGAAGTAACAGAGCTCTTCGGTTACCTTACTGGGATGGCGGTGCCACTCATCAACTTGGCTACCATCATTACCGCAGCCCTTGCGACAAGCATTGTACCAGCTATCTCTCATGCCTTTGCAAAACGCGATCATCAAGGTATCTATGATCGCACTGCAGGCTCTATGCGACTAACATTTATGGCAACCGTACCATTTACAGTGCTATTATATGTACTTGCTGCCCCCACTGTTACACTGATTTACAATGCGCCTAAGGCAGAACTAGCAACGCAAATCACGGCGTTCTCTATATTCTTCCTAGGTGTACATCAAGTAACAACAGGTATCTTACAAGGGCTCAACAGGCCACGTATTCCAGTCATAAATATGGGGATTTCCCTCATAATCAAGGTTATCCTTAACTGGACACTGACTGCTATTCCTTGGCTGGGCATCGGCGGTGCCGCCTGGGCAACCGTTGCTGATATTGGCTTTGCCGCATTACTCAACTTAATTTATATCAAAAAATACACAGGCTACTTCCTTGATATTTCCCTTCTTTGGAAAAACGTGGTCAGTGCCGGTGTCATGGGTATACTTATTTTCATGAGTTACCATTACTTAATAGACATCCTACCAATGTGGGCCAACTTTATACTCACTGGTATTGAAGGATTGCTACTGTACGTAATTATCATGGTCCTTTTAAAAGGCCTCAATAAAAACGATGGTGCTAGCATGCCTCTAGTGGGTAGATTCTTTAGATAAGCTGTATATACTTACATAAAAATAGGTTCCTAATAGTCACCTATATGACCATTAGGAACCTATTTTTTTATTTACTTATTTTAATCTTCTCCTTATTTTAAGCCTGTATACCTATCATTGTTAAAATTTCCATTATGATTGGAATTACTACAACAAATAGGATGGTACTAATCATGACTAGACCTGTAGCAAATGGCAAATCAGCTTTTGATTCATTAGCTACAATTGGCAATACTGCAATAACAGGTCCTGCTGATTGTACAACAAAGGTAATGATTGCAATTGGTTCTAGAACTATGCCTGCTCCATATTGTAAAACCATAATCAAACAGAACATGATAATCGGGGAAATAACAAATCGTCCTACAATCCCACCGATGGAGTCTTTATTTAAACGCATGCTTTTTAAGCCCGCATCATGAAGCACAATACCAATATAGATTAACGACAATGGGGTTACCATATCGCCTAAGTAATTCAAGGTAGTATGCAAAATTGGAAGTAAAGGAATTTCAAAGAACAAGAAGATTAATGCCACAAAAAAACCTATCAAAGGTGGTGGTAATAACTTCTTCCAATCAAATTTAGGTTTCTTGCTTTTACCTTCAGTAGATTCTGAACTATTATTTATACTATCAATCTTATTGGAGCCATTATTAAAATTTACTTCAGAATTTGGCAGTGGATCTAGTTCTATAAGGAATACCCCCACCATCCATACGGAAATAGTGTTACCGATGTAATATAACAGAAAATACGGCAGCGCATCTTGACCAAAGAGTGCAATTTGCACTGGTAACCCAATAAACAAGCAGTTATCATTTACTACCATATTGATAAAAATACCACGTCGTCCTTTAGGAACTTTCAACATTTTCATCATGATAAACGCTACGATATATGCGATAACATATGTTAGGACAACCACTAACATGCCATATCGTAAATTCCAAATATCTGAAGTATGTAAGTGATGCAATACAGATACAAATACTCCCGCTGGTAATGCAACCGACATGATAAATCGCGATAAGTTACCGCTAAAAGTGGGGTTAAACATGCCCCGCCCTTTTAATATATATCCTAACAAAATAAGTAGTACAATAGGTATGATACTTTGTAAGGATGTTAGAAAAACCATAGTAAACCTCCCGCACAGTTCATTCGTAGTCTATCATACCATGTTTCGCAATAAACAGATACAACTATATCTGGAAAGAAAATATAGTAAAATGTATCAACTTTAACATATTTTCTCTATTATAAGTCTTATAATTATATCTATTAGTAGTGTTTTTATCCATAAAAATCTGATACACTAACATCAGGTTGTACAGATTTTTACACATATGAGGTGATATTATGACGAAACCATTCATTGGCATATCTGGCAATATCTTACGAGATAATGGTGGACCTTACGTAGATTTATTACGTTCTTACGTAAACCAAGATTATCCTCGTTCTATTGAGGAGACTGGTGGCATTCCTATTATAATTCCATTTACCGAAAATCTTGATGTAGCTCGCGAAACGGTAGCAAGGCTTGACGGCTTGCTATTATCCGGCGGTCATGATGTATACCCTCTTCACTATGGAGAAGAACCTTTGCAAGGTCTTGGTGATGTATTTCCGGAGCGCGATCAATTCGATTTTGCTTTAATCAAAGCAGCAGAAGAAAAACAAATTCCCATCTTTTGTATCTGTCGTGGTTTACAAATCTTAAATGTATATCGTGGCGGCTCTTTATTCCAAGATTTAAAATATGATCAAAACTGTACAATAAAACACTCTCAGAATCAAACACCTTCTCTTGGCACCCATACTGTAGAAATTGATTCCAAATCAAAACTAGCTAGTGCTATAGGTTGCAATACTTGGATTACGAACTCCCATCATCACCAAACAGTTAAAAATGTCGGTAGAGGATTACAAGTTGTAGCAAGAGCTAAGGATGGTACTGTAGAGGGTTTAGAGGATCCATCTTATCCTTGGTTAGTAGCCTGTCAGTTCCACCCAGAAATGATGTCTACAAATGACGATAATGCCAAGCGTTTATTTACTGCATTCGTAAAAGCAGTTCGAGAAAATATAACTAAATAGTAGGAAGATTGTATCATGAAAGAAACAGGAAAATTTGGCTTTTGGAGTATTGTACTCCTAGGCATCAATGGTATTGTAGGAACAGGTATTTTCCTACTACCAAACAAAGCATATTCTATAATTGGTTCCGCTAGCTTAGGCGTCCTATTATTTGACGCCATTATCGCAGGTTGTATCGCCCTTTGCTTTGCAGAGGCAGCCAGCCTATTTACACGTAATGGAGGTCCTTATCTATATGCAAAACATGCATTAGGTGATTTCTGGGCCTTTGAAGTAGGTGTTCTAAAATGGATCGTAACCGTTATTGCATGGGCGGCTATGGCCGTTGGCTTTGCTACAGCATTAGGTGCTGCAGTACCAGCTTTAAGTGGTGATTTTGCAAAGGATGTCATTTCATTTATCTTAATTGTAGGTCTTACGGTTGTAAATATATTTGGTGTTAATGTATCAAAATTCGTTAATAACTTAATTACTATCTCTAAGTTAGTTCCGCTTACCCTATTCATTGCAATTGGTATCTTCTTTATTAATGGTGCTAACTTTACGCCTGTATTCCCACAAGATACCTATGTAGATGGATCATTTGCACAAGCAGCAGTACTTCTATTCTTTGCGTATACAGGATTTGAAGTTATTGCCATTGCTGCAGAAGATATGAAAAATCCAAAAAAGAATTTACCACGTGCTATTATCATGTGTATGCTTCTCGTATCCGTTCTGTATATGGCAATCCTCGCCGTATCTATTGGTGTACTCGGTACTGACTTAGCAAATACCAAGGCTCCAGTACAAGATGCATTCAATGTGATCGTTGGACCTATTGGTATGTATATCGTATTAATAGGTACATTGATCTCTATGGGTGGTATCAACTTTGCCGAAGCTTACTATGCTCCTCGTGTGGCAACATCCATGGCAGAGGATGGTATGTTACCAAGTGCTTTGGCAAAACGTAATCGTTACAATGCACCATATGTAGCAGCTATCGTTACTGCCATTGCTAGTGTTTTACTTGCCTGGTCCGGTTCCTTTACAACACTAGCAGCAATCAGCGCGGTATCTCGTTTTACACAATATCTACCAACGTGTTTAGCTGTCATTATCTTCCGCCGCAAATGGGCTGATAAAGCTCGCTCCTACACAATTCCTGGTGGCTACTTAATTCCTGTCATTGCTATCGGCACATCCCTTTGGATGTTGGCACAAGCACAAACAAATCAATTATTATGGGGGCTAGGCGGCTGTATCGTAATCTTGCCATTCTACTACTCCTACTGGAAAAAGAAAAAAGCTGGTCTCATTAAAGGCCATGACGAAATGTAAATAATACAAAAAACTACCAGTTATTCATAATATCTAGTGGCTTATCCTTCCTTAGTAGAAGGTCTGTTTAAAAGATATATGTTTAATTGGTAGTTTTTGTTTTATCTATTAATCCTAAGTTTTATCTATTAATCCTAATTAGATTAGATATATCAAATGAGTAGTATCGACTAATATAGATCCTCTTCAATAATAGTTTCCTTCGTTAAGTCCTCTTCGATATAACCAACCTCTTCAGTCGCTTCATCTTCATCACGGGTGTCGATATAGATACTGATAAGAGCTAATGCTCCCTCTTCATTGAGGGTAGCAATGGCACTCATAGGGCCGTAGGTTAAGATTAATCCATCCTCTTCATCTCGAATGATATGAGGCACCGCATCAAAGTGTTGATTCATTAATTGATCAAAGTAATCCTCTACATCAAGACCGCTTTCAAGGGTAATGGATTCAGCATCACCTTTTTGGAATACAACGCGCGTGTCTTCATCGATATATTGATAGAAATCATCAATATCTACATTTGCCGTTTCTAACCACATACTAAGGACTGTAATCCAGTCTTTCACAGTGGTTGGTGCAGAAATAAAAGCATATTCGCTTTCATCAGTGCCAAAACGAAGATCATCATACTCAATACTATAATTTTCTTGGCTTGAAACGATACGATCTACAAGGCCTTCATCATTTACGTCTACAAAAATCATGTACACATAGTTATCGTCACTTTCATAAGAAACGGTTAAACCATGACGACCCTCGTGAAATAGCGCATCCTCCTCATACACATCGGTAATATGCATGACCTTGCACGTAACAGGCACATTATCAGCCTTAATAGACTCAGCCATAGAGGACAAAAACTCAATCGTTTCATTTCGATTACGACCGATAATACCTCGACCTGTGGACATGTATTCACAATCCTTAGCCAAAATGTTTTCAATACCATGAATATCTGCGGACTCAAGAATAGATTTTATCAATAAAAGAGCTTGTATTTCAGTCATACTACGCCTCCTATACACTGTACTTATACTCCTTATTATTGTAACACAATTATAGTAACTAATAGGTCTATTCTCTTGATTTTCTACATATTTATCATATACTTAAAAAGTACATATTGATTTAATATCGGAGGCTCCTATGAAATATACGACTATCGTTTTTGACTGCGACGGCACATTGCTCAATACGGCTACAGATTTAGCTAACGCCGTAAATCATGTTCTACGTACACATAACTTCCCGGAAAAATCTCTAGCAGAGATAAAAGCAGCACTCGGTAATGCAGTAACATATTTAATGCGTCAGTGTCTCCCAAGTACAGTAGCTGATCATGAATTAGAGCCATACATTGAGGAATTCAAAGCTTACTATGGTAAGCATTTAAAAGACACAACAGCGCCCTACCCAGACATCCTAGATATGCTAGATGTATTACGTGAAAAGGGCTATAAATTAGCTATCGTATCCAACAAAATCCAAGAAGGTGTAACACCACTCAATAAAGAGTACTTTGGCGACCGCTTACCTGTTGCCATTGGTGAAAGACCTGGCTTACAACGTAAACCAGCACCAGACATGGTACTTCAAGCGTTAAAAGAACTAAGGTCTACACCAGAAGAATCTATTTATGTAGGTGACTCTGAAGTTGACGTAGCTACTGCGAAAAACTCTGGTCTACTCTGTATCGGTGTTACATGGGGCTTTAGAGAAGAATCCCTCCACCAAGAACTAGGCGTAACACATATTGCCCGAAAAGCAGATGATATTCTAAGCATTATTGAAACCTTAAATAAATAATATATACACCGTTTCATAGAATTTATAATAAGATTAGTCATATTCAAGGCACTACTCATATATTGAGTATAGTCATTGATATATTCTAAATTCTTATCAATAATCTATAGCAAATTCATATACATAAGAGTTCATATACATAAGAGATTTATAAATTAAAATCGTACAAAAATAGGAGTTAAAATTTTAAACTTCTCATTTTGTACGGTTTTTCTTTTATTTACTCAATTTTATTTCATTTTTCACATTATATATTTTACGCATAGCTCCTATACCAGATCTATTGTCTTAAAAATGTGATGTATGTTACATTTGTAGGGCAGTGCTTTCACATAGATACGCCGTCAATTCAATAGCTAGTGTATTGAACAGAAGATAACCGCACAATATCATGTGAATATTTTACTGTATGGTTGTAGTTAGTTGACAGAGAAATGAGGAACAAATGGAAAATGAAGTAAGAAAAGTTGAAATGAGCGAAAATGTAGCAGATCCTACTGGTCTTGGTCTACTTGGTCTCGCTGTAGTATGTTTTGTGGTATCCACGTCCCGCGTAGGCTGGTCTGGCCCAACAACATCCGTTTTTATCCCTTGGGCAGTTTTATTAGGTTCTTTGGCCCAATTAATGGCAAGTTATTTTGATTTCAAGAGGAACAATGCTTTCGGCTCCGTTGTATTCGGTGCATACGGTTTATTCTGGTCCGCTATGACTGGTATTTGGTTGATTCAAATGGGTGCCTTCGGTCCTGAAATTCAAAAAGGTTTCGATGTAACACAATTAGCATTCGCTTTTGTGGGCTTTTTAATCTTCTCTATCTTTGGTACTATTGCATCTTTGAAAACAAATAAAGTTGTATTCGCTATTATGCTACTAATCTGTTTCCTATTCTTTGGTCTTTCAACAGATCTATTCTTGGGTGGTCGCACAGGATTCTTTGCTCTTGTAGCATGGTCTGAACTATTCATCTCCCTATTGGGCTTCTACGGTTCCGGTGCTGTATTAGTTAATAAAGTATTTGGCAAAACTGTATTTCCTATGGGTAAAAGTATTTTGTAATAGTTTTATAACTATATAAATTACTTGCACGACAAAAGAGGTTCCTGATGGTCACAAGTTGAATTTCAGTCATAAGTTACCTCGCATAATACAACAGCCAACCACATTACATTATTGTAACATAGTCGGCTGTGTATAAATACAGAAAGCTATATTAAAGATCTAATTTAGCCATCATTTTATTAATTTGTTCTTGCATGGTATTGATTTTTTCGTCTTGTTGTTTAAGCTTTTCATCTTGGTCGTTAATAACCTTAATAAGCCCTGCCTTGGAATACTCCGCATAAGGATTACCTTTGCCAAATTTCAAACTAACACCTAGATTAAGGAGATCTTCGCCTCCACCGAAGCTTCCGCCAACAGAGAATAAAGCTTTACTATTAGGGCGATAGAAAATACCAAGCGCCATGGCATTAGCGCCACGATAATTGCCATACCCGGCAGCAATATTCCATTTATCATATGGATCAAACTCCTGTGGATGTAGTGCAGCTAGTGCTGCCGCGCCTGCCCCTACACGCTTAACTCGACTATCCACCTGATTAATATGAGTATCCACTTGACTGAATCGGTGTTCCATAGTAGATGCAGATTCTGTGGCAATCCGTTTTAATTGAGCTACATTGACCGCATCTGTATCTTCACTACCGGCTGCAACATTCGTAATTTGGCGTGTCAAAACCGTATTCCCTGTTGAATCTCCTACCGAAAGGGCTGCTGCTGTGGACTTCCAAGTTGGGGAACCTTCTGTAGAGGTAGCATTTCTAGAAGGATCATAGCCAGCAATCCCTTTATCTCTAGAGGCTACTGAATCACTACCTAACGCTACACCACCATTATTTTTAACATCCGTATTATATCCGAGCATAACAGCATTTTCAATATTAGCCGTATTGCGTCTCGTAGGAACTATTTCCTTAACCGTATATTTAGTTTCACTACCATCCCAAGAATTTTTAAGGGTCTTTGTTACTTCTTTTTCCTCTGAAGCCATAGAGCCTAGTACGACATTATGTTTGCCACCATCAAGCTTATGAAAATCACCGATAACCACATTGTCTTCGCCATTTTTTAGACTATTACCTGTCCCAACTATTGTAGTTCGGCTAATGTTACTACCTTCATTGCCATATCCACTCATGTTATTATAAACATTCATGTGCCCTTCTTGGCCTTTTAACGCATTATTAGTACCCGATATTTGGGAACGCATCGTATAATCAACGCTATTACTATTGCCTAAAATAGATACGGCTCCGGCATGACCCGCCATATAGGCCTTCATGTTTTTACGACCAGCCTCTACGGTTCCTTCATGATTTCCATTTATCTTATCCATACCGGCTATTTCAGCGCTTTCAAGATAAAAGTTCCCCAAAGTAGTCCCTAATTCAGGAAGAGGTATCACAGAGGCCTTAGAATTTGTTACTTCATTCCCGGAACCTACAATCATGGTTCCTGTTGATCCAGAGGCTCTATTCAAACTACCGGTTATCGTATTACCGATACTATCGGCTTCATCATTTTCAGTTGAAGTACTTTCAATACTATTAAAACTACCATAGGATGACGAAAATGCTCCCGATGAACGACTCATTTCCGTTCCGCCCTCTATAACGGAACCATGACCGGTTAGGGTTTGGAAAATACTATTTGCCTTTGAGTGATTACCAATGACTACACTGCCTCCTGAAGAATTGGCTGAGTGATATCCAATGATAGTACTACTTCTACCGACTGTATATTTTTTATCCCTCGGATCACTTTCTGATTTTTCGGCCTGTTCCGCCGGAGACATACTGCCTATAACAACAGAATCTCTTATGGTATCAAGATTTTGATTGTCCCCGATAACAATACCTGCAGCAGGACCGCCAGCAGACTCTACACTATATTCAGCTTTGTTATTGTTCCCAATAACGGTCAATGAATCCCATTCATTTCGATAGGTATCATTACCACGAAGGAAATTGCCTCTACCGATTGTCAAATCAGACGTATTCGACTCCCGCCCTGTTTTATGCTTATAATCCGTAACAGTTCCCTTATCACGAGCAATTAATGTGTTATTGTCACCAATAACATGCTGTCTACGACTACCTTGAACGGTATTGTTTGAACCTACAATTCGCACATCTTCACTGCCCATGGAGTTAACTGGTTTCCCCTTCTCGTTTGGAAAGGTTTTACTGATTGTGTTATTATCCCCTACGATAGTAGCATTTTTACCACTAGTTACCGTATTCTTTTTACCGGTAATATTGGTATTATCACTAGCTAAATACTCATTACCATTACCATCAGTAACAGGAGTTTCGCCATAAACAGGACTACCCCATAAACAACCGCACGTACTTGTTACTAAAACAGCAGTCAAGAGAGCTTTATACCTGCTTGGCTGTTGCCCCATTTTCTTTTCCATGTTCTACGCCCCTTTTACATAACAACACAAAAAATACATCACATAATAACAAATGTTTCTAATTAAAGGGTACGCCTATTACATAGGGCTTGTCAAAATGTTAAAAATTATGCGCTAAGCCTTTTGATTTTCTCAACGTACATCATATATCAACACATCATTTATCACTAATTCTAATAAATGATTATGTGAATATAATTTCATAATTGAACTCAATTAGGAAATACCTAGGTCCTATGCACCAAATACATCGACAAGAGTTAAATAATATCCTAGATAGCATTGTACTCCTTAATCTATAACAAATTTATATACATTAAATACTAATTCTGATAAAAGCGTAGAAATATATAAGGTTAAAATCTTATTCCTCATTATTTCTTCGCTTTTTATATGTTTTTAACGTATTTCTTTATATGCGTTTTAGGCATACATCTATGACTCACTCTATTGCCCTAAAACTGTGATATATGTTACATTTATGAGGCAGTACTTTCACAATGGTTATCTGTCAATTCAGTACACACAGTATTTAATAGGAGATAACAATAGTTGTAATCATGTGAAGATTTGACTGTGTAGTTGTAGTTAGTTGACGGAGAAATGAGAAACAAATGGAAAGGAAGTAAGAAAAGTTGAAATGAGTGAAAATGTAGCGGATCCTACTGGTCTTGGTCTACTTGGTCTCGCTGTTGTATGTTTTGTGGTATCCACGTCCCGCGTAGGCTGGTCTGGCCCAACAACATCCGTTTTTATCCCTTGGGCAGTTTTATTAGGTTCTTTGGGCCAAATAATTGCAAGTTATTTTGATTTCAAGAAGAACAATGCTTTCGGTTCCGTTGTATTCGGTGCATACGGCTTATTCTGGTCCACTATGGCAGGTGTATGGCTCATTCAAATGGGCGCCTTTGGTGCAGAACTACAAAAAGGTTTTGATGTAACACAATTAGCATTCGCATTTTTAGGCTTTTTGATTTTCTCCATCTTTGGTACAATCGCATCTTTGAAAACAAACAAAGTTGTATTTACTATCATGGTTCTTATCTGCTTCCTATTCTTCGGACTTTCAACAGACTTATTTTTAGGTGGTCGCACAGGCTTCTTCGCTCTTACAGCATGGTCTGAATTATTCATCTCCCTCTTGGGCTTCTACGGTTCCGGTGCGGTACTTGTAAACAAAGTATTCGGTAAAACTATATTCCCTATGGGTAAAAGTATTTTGTAATAGTTTTATAACTATATAATACAAACACAATAAAAGAGGTTTCCAATGGTCACTAGTTGACTATTGGGAACCTCTTTACTATTTGCTTTTACTATACCTATTTAGCTAAATATTGTAGGCCCACTGAATATAATAGGCTGAACAAATATTGGGATCTGAAGGATTATAGCTTATTTATGACTGAACTGCGCATCCATAATCATTTGGCGCAACTGTTCAATACGAATACCTTTAGGTAACTTATGTCGATAAAACTGTAAATTATAGTAGTATCTAGTATCTCCATAATCTGTAACTAATACCATATCCGTTCGATACTCTAATGGCCACCCATACATAAATTCCATAAATAAACTACGCACGCCATCATTGTTGACCTCTATTACATCATGCTTAACAGGTATAATACCATCTTAACTGTAGGTTCTGGAATCGTTCTATCTTTAATAATTTTCTTAACCTCTTTATCTAAGGATGTACTGCCATTATCAACGGATCTAGCCTTTACATGCATAAATACCCCATCAGAGGTTCTAAACACCCTACCATTAATGTCCTTTGTTTCGCCCTGCGTTTCAATAGCATCCTTTAATACTCGAAATTGATAAGGGCCATAAATCTTTGTGTCTGTAATAGCATCTAATGCCTCATCATATTGGCCATTATGTACATTCGTAACATGTATCAGAGGCTTTATATCGCTAGCTTGTGAAAGCAATGGTGACACTAAACATAACCCAAGACTTAGTAATGTAATACAATGTTTCATAAATACGTCCCCCCTATTGAACAGTAGTATTAACTGTATTTTAACATATTTTATGAAAACGATTACAAAACGAAAGAGGTTCCTATTGGTCACCTAAGTGACTATTAGGAACCTCTTATCTATTTACTTTAATTATTAACACCACTATATTGAACTTGAGGCCTCTAAATATGTCCAGCCTTTGCTAATCAACTCGAGGATTGGCGGTGTGTGAACGCATGAAAAAAGGCCCGACTGTGAAGTCAGCCCGTTTCTTCAAATACATTTTCGAGAAGCGAGAGCTGGCGTCCAAACCATTTATGCCTCACTTTGATATAAATTATATCATATCTAAACAAGGAAAGAAATCCAAGGATTTTTTTCCTTGTTTCAATTATAAATCTTCATAGTGCATACGATAGTGACTTAGATCACCGACAAAACATATTATCAATTGCTATATTTATGATATATTCCTACTGGGCTGACGGATGCGTAGAATTGACTACATGCACAGTAGCACACACATCGTGTGATAGCCGACCGTCTGGGCAAGCTTTTGTTCAGATGGTCTTTTTTATTGACTTCTCGTAACAAAGGCTTCTTTATCTATATTTGAGTATCTCATTTATACGAAAGGAGTTTTCTTATGAGAAATCGTTGGTTTATTGCATTAGCAGCCATTGGTCTACACATATCCATTGGTAGCGTATACGCATGGAGCGTACTTACACGTCCAATCATGGTAGATATGGGTTTTACCTTATCGCAAACAACATGGACATTCTCATTAGCCATTTTAATGCTCGGACTATCTGCGGGTTTTCTTGGATCCTTTGCAGAAAAAATAGGTCCTAAAAAAAGTGGCCTTCTCGCTATGTTATTCTGGGTAACCGGATTATTCGGTACGGCCTATGCACTTAGCATACATAATCTTACCTTACTCTACCTCTTCTACGGCATCATTGGTGGTATTGGACTAGGCATTGGTTATATAACACCAGTGTCTACGCTCGTAAAGTACTTTCCAAATCGCCCAGGATTTGCTACCGGCTTAGCCATTATGGGTTTTGGATTTGCTTCACTCATTGCGGGGCCTCTTATGCAATACCTCGTAGCTCAGGTTGGATTGGTAGATAATTTCATTATCCTCGGTATAATCTATCTCGTAGTTATGGGCGCCTCTTCTCTCTATTTGAAAGCACCTCAACAAAAACACCTAACTCGAACTACTAAAGATAAATCCACCATGTACGTTCATAACCATGGCATGCTAGCCAATGATGCCATGAAAACTTGGCAATTCAGTGCCCTTTGGTGGATCTTCTTTGTTAATATTACCTGTGGTATAGGCCTATTATCCTTAGCGTCCCCTATGGCACAAGAAACCATTGGTATGACACCTGCAGCAGCTGCATCGCTAGTTGGTATCATCGGTATCTTTAATGGCGGGGGGCGTATCGCATGGTCTACTATTTCCGATTACCTTGGACGAGCACAAACTTACATACTATTCTTTATTATAGAAATCGTCGCATTCCATTTACTCGCCCAAACAAATAGCGCACTAACATTTCAAATTTTAATCCTTCTCATTATCACATGCTATGGCGGTGGATTTTCCTGTATGCCAGCATATCTTGCGGATCTCTACGGTATACGACAACTTTCTACCATTCATGGCCGTATTCTAACTGCTTGGGGATTGGCTGGCATCGTTGGCCCTATGCTCGTATCATACTTTCACGAAGCAGGATATGGATATACTACAGCCTTAGTATGCTTTGCTCTTCTATTCGTATTAAATACAATTATTGCTATAATCTTAAAAATATACGGCAAACGAGGGCTGCATAACTGATACTTGATTCTAGTAATATAAAAATTGTAACTGCATTATCACGACCAAACCATTTAGGCTTCACTTCGATATAAAGTATCTCATATATAAATCAGGAAAAAATCTAAAGATTTCTTTCCTTGTTTTCTTTATAAAAGATAATGTTAAATTCCCCCGAACTCATTACAAAATGAAAGAGGTTCCTATTGGTCACCTAGGTGACTATTAGGAACCCCTAATCTATTTACTTTTATAATTGACGGCACTATATTGAACTTGAGGCCTCTAAATGGGTCCAGCCTTTGCTAATCTTCTAGAGATTGGCGGTGATCAATATGAGTACATTCAAAGTGTTATCGTTAATTATTTCCTTTGGCATACTTGTAGCGACCATTATCATGGCAGCAAAGTGATTGACCTCTAGCTGAAAGCTAGCTTTCTAATCGTAGCATGAAAAAAGGCCCGACATAGAAGTCAGACCGTTTCTTCAATTTTAAACACTAGAAGCGAAGTCTGGCGTCGAAACCATTTATGCCTCACTTTGATATAAATTATATCATATCTAAACAGGGAAAGAAATCAAAGGATTTCTTTCCCTGTTTTATTGTTATAACCTTTAATATATTCGTCATTTATAAGTATCGTCTTCAGCTAATATTTTTTAGATATCCTCTAAAGTATAAACAGGTAAATATCTTTGAGCAAATGCTAGATTTTTATTGAGTTCTGCCCATTTAGTAGCATCACCAATAACATATACATATTCTTTTGCTCTTGTAAAAGCTACATTTACATTATTTGCATTAACCCATTTAATTGCGCCATTAGCAGAACCATCACTTTGGCAGCCCAGCATATAAATAACTATTTTAGCTTCTTTTCCTTGGAAAGTATGAACAGTTCCGATATTATCCTTTAACCAACCGCTCTTATTATCTTTATCTGTCCAGTTGACGATATCATCACTAATGAATTCCATATACTTTTTAAAACCATACGCAACAGTAGTAAATGGTGTAATAATAAAGATATCTTTAAATTTCACATTTCCTGCTCGTAACTTTTGGATTAATTCAAAAGCGATTTGACCTTGTACTTGTATATATCGATCTTTACCCGTAGTAGATTCAATATTACTTGCATCATAAGTTATCCAACAGCTTTCTTTACATGGATCAATAGGTTCTTTAGGACTCATGGTCTTATTAATCATAAAACCACCATAAGATAACTCATTAGCAACTGTAAACATTGGATCTTTACAGCGTCTATGAATAACGAGCGGGCAACCGACCCAAGATTCAGAACTATCAAGATTTTTGATAATACCTCCAAACGGATTTTGTGCATCAGCTAAACTTTGTACAGATAGCTCTTTACTCCGATATTTTCCAATACCTTCGCCACCAATTTTTTCGACAAACAAATCCTGTACAGTTTGTACTGGTTCAATCTGTTTAGGATCACCAACTACTATTGCCTTTTGCGCACGGAATAATGCCCCTACAAGCATATGAGGTGACGCTTGTCCTGCTTCATCGATAATAATTGTACCTAACGAACTTTCAGATTTACAATTAATCAAAAATCTCTCCACAGCAGCAAAGGTGGAGGAAATAACTGGTACTGCAATCATCAAGGAATTAAGTAATGCAGGGAATATAGCATCAAGGTCAAAATTTTTCTGTAAATTTTTCCTATCATTTAATGAGCCCCAATACTGACTAAGTAATTGCATATTTTTTCTGAAAGCATCACTCACAACAACAGCCTTTTGCAATTGTAAAGCATCATATAATAAACGTTCTCTACATTCATTTAAGTAGTTGCACATATATAAGAACGCTGTATGGGCCTCTGCTCGGTCCTCATGAAGTGACATTAAATTTGATACTATATCATCAAAACAATGTATAGTGTCTTTATTATCAGTTTTTAATATACCTAAAATATCTTGCTGTGTTTCTTCTATTTTTTGAAGAGTATTATCAAGCCCTTTAATATCAGCTAATAAACCATCTTTCGTATTGATTATAGATTCACGCTCATTAACCAACTGGTGTAATGCATCTAATTCACCTTTAACATTTTGAAGCTTTGTAGTCTCGTCTTCAATAACTGATAACAATGCAGCATTACTCATGGCTTCTAAAATAGACCAGTTGGTAGCACTCCAAATCTTATCAATAATAGAACGTTTGCTGTTCAACCCTATTAATTTAGACTCAATACTATTTTTACGCTCTATCAACTTCAACAAGTTATCATCTAAATCATCATACTTACTTAATTGTTCATTGATTACAAGAACTTCCTCTTTTAATTTATCGATTTTACCCTTTAATTCTTGAATCAAATGAATATTCTCTTCATAGGCTGTTACATAAGTAAATAATGCTTTTACAAGATTATGTTGAGCCTGAAACTGTTTCTTGGCACTTTCAAAAGCATCTTGAGCACTAGGCATACGCATAATAGAGGACATATCTGAGGATAATGCATCTAATACTGGCATAAATGTGTTTATATTAGACTTCTTACCAAGTCTCGCAGAAATTAGGCCCCATTGTTCATTACTTTCCGCTAAACGATCTGCTAAAAAGGTAAAATATACCTCATTAGATTTAACAAATTGATACTTCTTATCCTTAACAAAATAAGATAAATCAACCTGTTGATTAGAGGAATCTGGATGAAATAATGTAGACCCATTAGTCCCCTCTTCCACAGAGGAAATATTTGGCAATTCTAATGTAATATTTTCAACGGCCTTATTATTTGATGAAAGCACTAGCATGCCATATAATGCAATATCACTAGGTATATCATAGTAAAAAGATGTCCCATCCCGGCCCATAACTTTCTTAAAGATATCGTTTACATTATTACTTTCACAAAACTTAGCAGCACGTTCAACAATATTACTAGCAATAATATCCTTCAATAATGTGGTTTTGCCTGTACCGGGAGGTCCATTAACCGAAAAAATATCTTTAGGGTTCCCCTTAGCAATATTAACAGCAATTTGCTGCATAAAGGATAAATTAAACTTTGAAGGCCATCTACCATATGGTAAAACCTTAGGATTATACCATTTGCGCATCTGATCAGTATCCTTTAACAAATCATAATGCTCAATATCCTGATTAAGACTATTGATATAAGACAATAACTTATCTTTATCCTTTAATGTATCAATGTGTTGTAACACCAACTGTAAATCATCGAGGAAAAAGCTAGATTTTAAATCATTAATAGGCATTGTCTCAGCTTTAACTAGCTGAATCTCCTCTGCCTGAAAACCACAGTAGCCATAAATATCACCAGCACGGAACATGGTAATACCCATAGGTTCTAAGATATGCTCTCGTAAATATGTATTAATTACACGTGCAGCATTATCAAGAGATACTTTTTCCTCAGGAAGATTAAAACTATCTTCAATTGATTTAACAATCTCATGCCAACCATCTAGCTTAATATCTTTAAACTCCACATCAGGCTGAGACATCATTTGATAAATCACCCAAATAAAAGGAGCAATTTGAAGACTCCCCTCTTTATAGTATCCCTCTGCATCAACAACAAACGATGCACTATACACATTCCCTAAATATGGTTTTTCAGGATATTCAATTTCTAGTTTATCAATGAAGGCCTCTAATACTTCAGTCCCTTTAACTACACATAATAGAACAGCATGTTCATCATCTAAAACATAGTCCTTTTCATCCTTAAAATATTTAATCTCATCAGTAATAGAGTAATTATAAGAATCATTTGGTAACGGGACTACATACGTAGAAACACGCGAATTTGTTCTTTTCCAATAAGGTTTTATTACAGACTGTTGATAAATAGTAGTTGTATCATTCTCAGTAGTAAATACAAGCTCATTAACATACTTCTTAGGAATTGCTTTATACTTAGGAACCTCTTTCGGTTGCAAACATTCAAGTGAATACCAATACTTTATAATTTGCTTTGCAGTATCTTTCATCTATACCTACCCTCTCATTAGACTAATGAAAATATTATACAGGTAGAAGAAAGAGATTTCATGAAAATCAAATAAAAACAGTTTAACCGTATAGTCAGACTGTTTCTTAAAGATATTACTCAAATAAGAACATCTTATGTTTCTCATTTATTTCATAGTAATTTAATAACTAGTTATAACATAAAATATCAAAAATCCACCAACAAGAAAAGCGATTCCACTAACAACAACAGTTATAATTGTAGTATTACGCCAGATAGTACCATTCTTAATCATTTTATCATTACCATTAGCTTCGTTATAATATGTTTGTGATATATAGGCAAATAACCAAGAAATAGTTGAAAAAAAGGCACCTATCGAAAAGAAAACTAATCCCCATGCAATTCCTCTAATCCAACGTTCAAATTCAGTTCCCAAAATATTTCCTAGAAAAGCTAAGATAGCTATACCAGCTGCACCATTTAATAAAAGTAGTGCCTTTAAGCCGCCACTAGCATATTCTTTAATTAAAGATAATCCAATTTCAGACAATTTCACCTCTAATTCACTTACCTTTAATCGAAACTCAGTTCCACTCATTTTTCATATTTTTCATAATTATAATTATCAAAATTCTGCATATTTATCTCCTTAAAATTACTTGGGAACAGCGTAAGTTAGGAGATATAGCTACATTCTCAAAAGGTAATGGCTATTCTAAATCAGATTTAGCACCGTCTGGAGATCCAATTATCCTATATGGTCGTCTTTATACAAATTATGAAACCACTATTAGGAATGTAGATACATTTGTTGAATTAAAAGATAAATCAGTTATTAGTCAAGGCGATGAAGTAATAGTTCCAGCATCAGGTGAAACTGTAGAAGATATTTCTCGTGCTTCAGTTGTTAAAGATCAAGGAGTTATTATTGGTGGTGATTTGAATGTAATTAAAGTAAATCATTTATTGGATCCAACATTTTTAGCTCTGACTATCTCAAATGGAGAACAACAAAAAGAGTTGAGTAAACGAGCTCAAGGAAAGTCAGTAGTTCATTTACATAATTCCGATTTACAAGAAGTTAATTTAACATTTCCTCTGCTTAATGAACAAAAAGAGATTTCGACTCTTTTTGAGAAGATGGATAGTATTATTACCCTTCATCAGTAAAAGCCATTTCTATATAATAATTCTCATGCTAATCCAGCCATAGACCGCATCACTAGATCAATATCTCTATTTTCCATTTCTTGAATAATATGGATATATGTTTTTTGTGTCGTCGTCATACTTGCATGCCCTAGTCTTCTTGCAACACTTGCAATCGATACCCCTGCGAAAAGTAACAACGAGGCATGAGTATGTCGTAAACCATGAATTGATATGACTGGTATTCCCAACTTTTTACAATACCGTTCTAATACACCATTTATTGTCGAATTGAATACACGACCTTTCACAAATATAGGCTTATCTTCAGGTAAGCCTTTAATTAGTTCTGAGAACTTTATGATTGTTTGCCAATCAAGCTGTATTTTTCTCACTGATGAGCGATTCTTCGTTGGCAGGAATCCACCATTTCCTTTATAATCCCACGTTTTATCCACAATCAATGATTGATGTGAAAAATCAAAATCCTTTGGCGTTAATGCTAAAGCTTCTGAAAATCGCATCCCAGTTTTTGCTATTATCAATATCAACCAATCCCAGTTAATCTCGGATGTCAACTTCAAGTTAACTAACAAGGTATGTAATTCAAACTGATTTAGATATTTGATTTTCTTTATTCTCGGTGACCGACCTTTTATAATAGCCTTCCGCGTCGGATCCCTATCAATAAATCCTTCATCTACTGCATCCAATATAGCTGCTTTAATTTGATGATGAAAGTCCATTGTTGTTTGTCGTTCATGAAACTCTGCATAATCATTTAATAATTGTTGATACGATATTCTGTTTAATTGTGAAAGCTTAAGTTCAGGAACTAATTTTTTTAACCATAATAGAGTTATCTCATATTTTCGCATTGTTACATTACGAATAGCCCCTTCTTTATAAATTCGTATCCACTTTTCGTAATAAATATAAAATAGTTCGGATTTTTCCTCTATTGTCAACATAATTCTACCCCACCATTTACGCTGTTCCCACATAGAAATGGCTCTTGCTGATGAAGGGTAATATTTTTACTCAATAGGCTTAATAGGGTTCCTATTTTCTTCTGTTCCTCAATATTAGGAACTAAAAGTTCCTTATTTAAGAAATGATTATGATCTAATTTATTTGATGAATTTCCTGATGATGTAATAGATTTTGCCAATATAGGAGCCATCACTCGTTCAAGTTGAATCGCATATTTCCAAAAATCTAAATCATATTCGGTAATAGGTCTATAAATGGGAAATAGCTCTGAAATGATACCAGTACCTATATCATTTAATACAAATCGACCAAATTTAAATTCATTATTTGGATGTCCCTCAAAAGCTATATCTCCTTTTTTCATCACATAGGTACGTGTATCTAAATTATTTGATTGTACTTTATCAGGATCCTGAAAATACATCTTTGCAACAGAAATCCATTTATCCCGCCCTAAAGTTCCATCATTACGTTCATTTACACGTTTATATAAATCCCCTAACTTACGCTGTTCCCAAGAAAATAAAAAGCCGTATTAAACACCATATAATGTCTAATACGACCAAATCTAAACGTTTCTGACCATATACGGACAAAACTTCGGATATTCTATTATTAACAAATATACTTTAGGATTTTATGTTGCTACTTCAATTCATCTCTTAACGGTATAACTTCATCAGACAAACATACTTCCCATGCTTCTATCATGTGTTGAGGGTATGAAAATGGATCAGAATCGGGGTGTTGTTGTACATATACAGGATAGTTAGCACTGCCTACTATTCTATTTTTATTGTATATATCTTCACCTAGTGTAGATTGATTTACAGAAACCATAAGTTCATCCTGATTAACACACCATGTTGATGCAAAGGATTCAACAATAGAGTCATAAGCTTTAGTAAAATATTCTCTTTTTATTTTCAATAGATTACTATCTTTATCTATCACCTGTGTATCAATATCATCAAGAATATGTTTATAAATAGTACGGACTGATTCACTCTTATTCAACTTTGTTAAAGCATCTTCAATTTTTGCACGAGTATCTTGACTGTTCGCCTCATATTCACTTAATAAAGCATCTATATAGCTTTTATCAACAGTATATGTCTGTACTGTACTAGAATCAAAGAAATCAATTAATTCAATACCAGGTTCATTCTTATCATCAGGTTTTAAGGATGCTTTTATCGTATTATATAAGCCAATATTGTCTTCTATAATTGCAATCTTTTTAGAAAAGGTACCATGTTTGTCATTATCAAGTTCTATGTTAAAGTCATCATATGAGGCAATAGCACGATAAGCTTTATTTAAATCCTGGAAGCACTTCACAAAGTTAATTCGATCTGAAACGGGAGCATATTCAGTAATAGGATTATTTGAATTTATAGCCTCTAATTTTACTAAAGCTGTATATGCAACATTAAACTTCTTTTTAGATTCTTCATATGTTGGGTAGATCAAACTACTATTATTATTCGTTTGAGAATACAACCGAGTTGCTGCATATACATGTTCCTTCATCGTCGCAGGTTTTCTAAAGGTTGTAATCAAACCTTTATCTTTTCCTTTATATGTTCGATTAGTTCTAGAAAACGCTTGTATGAGTCCAGCATATTGTAAGTTCCGATCTACAAACAAGGTTTGACATCTAGGAGCATCAAATCCTGTTAATAATCGATCTACAACAATAACTAAATCTAAATGTTTACCAAATTCTTTAAACTCACCCTTTTTACGCGCTAGCCTATTGTTAATGTCACCATTATAACGATTAATACTTTCAATAGACCAAGAGGTCCCAAACATCTGATTATACTCATCAATAATCTCAGCCATTTCAGTTTCTTTTAATGCTGAATCCTTTGTATTTTCCTCTAAAGAGTATGTAATTGCCACACGTGGAAAATCTGGATCATTCATAACCGCACCCTGGCGCAAAGGATTATTGGGAAACTGTGTTTCTAACCAGTTCTTATGGGCTGTAAATTTCTTAATTGCCTTATAATAACGCTTCGCCATATCAATAGAACTAGTTGTCAAAATAGCAGACATTGTTGGCTTACCATCTTTGAATACAAATTTACTATATGCATTGTTAGGGCTTAAAATTTTGCGAATTACAGATTGAATATGGTCATCTGACTCATAATGTGTACTCTGTAAATATTGCTCTTTATCAATATCCTTCATAGATTCAATAGTGGACACTAGCTCCTCATCGGTATAATTGATATTTTTTTCTTCCGAACGCATTGCTCGGTACACTACATTCGCCAGTTCATCCTGATGTATAGTAGATTCATGTTCTACCTGAAATCCCAATACAGATCCATCTTCAAGCGCATTTTTTATAGTATATCGATGTAAAACTTCTCCATATTGATCATGTGTAGTGCGGGCATATTGACCATCAGAACTCTTTTTATTCTCCTCAAAAATAGGTGTACCTGTAAATCCAAACCATGTCGATTTTGGAAATACTTTTTTAATATCATCCATATTTTGAGCACTAATAGCTCTATGACATTCATCAACAATAAATACAATATGTTTTCCTCGAAGGTTAGCAAGTCTTCCTGGTTCTTTTTCTTGCAAGTATTCAACAGCCTTATTTAGTTTTTGGCGTGTAGTCACAATTACTACATTAGAACTTGAATCCTGTTTAAGAGCATTTGAAAGCTCCTTGGTATTCCCCGTACCGACTATAAGTGTATTTTTGTTAGTATTTACACCTGTTGAGTAAGCAGAGGCAAATTTAGTAAACTCTGATGTCGTTTGATTATCTAAATCTTTTCTATCTAACAGCATAATAGTTCTATCTATCCCACTCTTTTGGGCAAGTAGTTTTGTAGATACAAAACTAGTTATAGTCTTACCTGAACCAGTTGCATGCCAAATATAACCAGATTGATGTTTACTTGCAGCCTCAAAAATTGCTTCTATAGCATGAATTTGGTATGGGTGTAAGACCATTAATATCTTACTGCTTACTTCTTCACTAAGAATCATATATTCAGATACTAATTCATGAGCTCTTGGAATATTTAATACCTGCTTTGCAAACTCATTAATATTCTCAACCCTTGTATTATCTCGAGTTCGCCAACCAAACATAAATTTTTCTTGTAACTCACCTTTTGGAGCAGCAGCCATATATCGAGTCGTTTGTTCATTAGACATAACATATAGCTGTAGCGTTTGGAATATAGTATTTGAAAATGTCCCTTCATCAATATATTTTTCTATTTGATAATAGGCTTGCTTAACCCCATCCTTTGCTATGGCTGTTTTTAATTCTATTTGAATAATCGGCAGACCACCTATCAATAAAGTAATATCAAATCGACGACTTCGTTCTTCTAAGTTAGATTTATTTTTTGCAATTTGATGTACTATTTCATAAGAAGAAAAGCCACCATTTTTTTCAATACTAGAATAAATAATTAACTCTATACGCCCTAAACCATTATCTCTTTCCAGAACAACTGAACACTTTCCCTTTTCACCACGCAGCCATTTTGCGGCTTCAAAAGGCGTTTTAGTATTTGCCAATATTTCTGATCGAATTCGCTTAAACTCACTATCAGTTAACATATTATCATTAAGTTCACTTTTATTTCGAATCTCAATAATATTACGTAAATTGTTCCATAAATCTTCTTCTGTTTTTAAATCCGAACGAAAAGTCCATTGTCCATGTTGTGCACAAAGTAAATCAATTAGATTTTGTTCGAGCTGAGCTTCTTTTGTATTATTTAATTTCCCCATATAGTTATCCCTGTAATTCTATACAAACATTTTTTGAAGCAAGCCTTTTTTTACTTCTTGTAACCTTTCTAACTTACGCTGATGAAGGGTAATAGACTCATCTATTTGATTTATAAAATTGCTTATCTTATTTTGTTCTTCAAGTGATGGAATGGTAACATCCCACTTTTTTAACTCATCCATTGGAACCAGATTTGTCATGGCAGATCCAGGATTTGCTTGTGTCAGCTGTTTTTGCATCATATCTGACTGCATAAATTTGAGAAAGTATAGTGGATTAACAGAGTTCTTATCCACTTTAAATCTAATTAGCGCTTGATTAAAGACACCCTTCTTTATGCCATCTGGCACCATTGAGATTCTACCTATAGTACCTGCACCACTCATAATAAAATCGCCTGGTTGTATATTAAACCGAATTAACTCATTATATTTCTCTTTTGAAATAAAATAACGAGTTACATAATTATCATATATGGCATTTTGTTGTTCATATACTACATAGTCAGACTTCTTTACAAAAGAATCTTTTTTTAATGAACTACCAAATGGACCTCTTCTGATTCCATTTTGTGTATCTAATAAATCAAGAAACTTACGCTGTTCCCAAGCATCAGTAAATCCTTTAAATCTAACCCCTGGAATTTGACTTCCATTTCTTGGAAATAATTTTTGTAACAATGATTTTTTAGCTAAATTGAGCTTTTTAAGCTTACACTGATGAAGGGTAATAATTCTATCAAGAGCCTCTAAAAATGAACTAATTTTTTCTTGTTCTTTTTCATTTGGTATATTAATAACTTGATTTTTTACTAAATCAGAATTTAAATTCACTTGACTACCTGGTTGACCATACTTATTCCATTCTTCTCGGAATATTTCTAGCCACCAGAAAGCATATAAAATATTAAATTTAGGATTTAGAAAAATTAAAAAACCATCATGAACACCTGTTGGAACGTAATTGATTACAGGTTTTCCTACTGTTGCGGCAATACTCAATAATAAATGTGGTGTTTTTACAACACGAGTTTTATCTTGACCTAATTTAGATATTTTTTGTTCTAAATATTGAATTCGACCATCTTGGGCTGTAACATCTGAAATTCTTAACCAACCTACATCTGAATTATTATCAAACCATTTTGAATCACTTATCGGTCTTGGAGATGCACCACGTACAATTTCAGCTAAATCTCCCAGCTTACGCTGTTCCCAATCTTCAGTAAATCCCCTAAATCGTATTCTTGGTTTATTTGCCATAATTAAATACCTCAAGTACACCATTTAACCAATCTTTATCTTCATCAGTACAATCTAACTGAAGAAGCATATCATAAATCTCTTTTTCTAATTTTGCTTCTTCTTCCTTAATAGCTTTCATCTCTTTGCCAAGTACAACCATGTCAATAGGAGCTTCTTCTTCAAAGGTATCAACATAGCGTGGAATATTTAGGTTAAAATCATTTTCTTTAATTTCTTTAAATGGTGCTAAATAAGAGTACTTTTCAATACTTTCACGATTTTTATAAGTATCAACAATGCGTTTTATGTGCTCTGGTTCTAATTTATTCTGATTTTTGAATTTTGTGAAATTATTGCTTGCATCAATGAATAACACATCACGTCCTGGGCGATTCTTTTTAAGAATAATTACAGTAGTCGGTATAGATGTTCCAAAAAATAGATTTGCAGGCATCCCAATCACCGCATAAATACTTCCATCTTCTAATAATTTTTTTCGAATTATACCTTCTGCTGCCCCTCTAAACAAAACCCCATGTGGCAAAACAATTGCCATAGTACCAGATGTTTTTAAATGATAAAACCCATGTAAGAGAAAAGCAAAATCAGCTTTAGATTTAGGTGCTAACTTTCCATAACGGTTAAAACGTGCATCATCCATAAATGTAGGATCTGCAGACCACTTTGCAGAGTATGGAGGATTCATAACTACAGAATCAAACATATACGGCTCATCTGTCGGCCAGTCTTTATTTAGTGTATCCCCATTATGTAGACGTTGATCTTCAGCATTTACTTCATGAAGAATAAGATTCATACGTGCAAGATTATATGTAGTTACGTTAAGTTCTTGTCCATGGTATTGTACACGATCTGGATTATTTAAATACTTACGTACATTTAGCATCAATGAACCAGAACCCATTGTAGGGTCGTATACAGTAAACGATGGTGTATCCTCTTGTCCAATTGTTACAATTTGAGCCATCATATTAGATACTTGTTGGGGGGTGTAAAACTCACCTGCTTTTTTACCTGAGCCAGCAGCAAATTCACCAATCAGATATTCATATGCATCGCCAATCACATCACCATCATGACCTAACACATCAACTTCATCTAGTTTTTTAATAACTTCACTAATGGTAATATTTCGTTGATTCGCATCTACACCAAGTTGTTTTGAATCTAAATCAATATCATCAAATAGCCCCTCAAACTGTTTGTATGCCGTTTCCAATCGTACAAAAGCATTTCTCAAATGAACCAATTCAAAAGAGTTATCCTTAACAGAATTAGCAAGTTCACTAAAAAGATATTGCGGTTCTATATGATACCCTAACGTATCTGACATAGTCGCAATAAAAAACGCCTTGCTTTTATCATTTAAAATATAAGATTTATACAATTCTGTTTGCTTTGCTACTGTATCATATTCATCAAGGGATTTATAAGCTTTTACAACTGTAGACTCTAATAATTTATCAGATAAATATTTATAAAAGATTAGCCCTAAAAGATAATCTTTATATTGATCAGCACTCATTTTGCCACGCAAACTATCTGCAGCACTAAATAATTTTTGATTTAATTCCGCCCCCATAATATCTCCTGTATTTTCATAATTTATTCATAGTAATTATCTTAATTTTACTATAAAAAATACCACATATAAACACTTTACTATAGTAATAGTGAATACATGTGGTAAAACTTACATATATATTTTTATGAACTAAATTGGAAATCAAGTCAAGATTATATCATAGATTGACTATTTTCCCCTTATTTTACAGATGAGTTTTCATATATACCTTTAGGTATAGCTCCCATCCCAGCTTGGCTTTTAGCATATTTATCTTTGTCATTTGCATTGTCTACATATTGAACTATATCGCGTAAGTCTTTTGATGGTGTTTTATAATCTAAATCGGCCATTATAAAGTGAGTATATAAATATTTATCATCATATAGTGATTGAATGTACATTCTAGATTTAGATCGTTCTACTTCCATATAGATAGCAGGAGTGGCATCATTCCAAACCGTTGCGTATTGAATTGGCTTGAAATCAGAATATGGCTTATACATAATGAAGAATCGTATCAATTTATAATTAATTTGATGACGATTAGCCAACTCTTCCGGTTTTAATTCTCTCACCATGATACCTTCACGATATTTTTTACCATCATAGATATAAATTGAATCATTATCAGGGCCATGATACACTAAATCACTTGATTTTAAAGTTTGGAACGTGAATCCATTAATAGTTATTGGTTTTGTTTTTGAAAGTATTTGTTTTGCAGGCTCAATCGAAGGTAGTACATAATTAACTAATGGTGACATTAGCTCTTTATACACGTATTGCTGATCATGTGTCTTTAATAGCTCTAATTCCTTTTTCTTAATTAAATCATAACTAATATGATAAGACAGCGAAGGATCGGACTTTACGCCAAAGTTAATAGCCCCTTCTAAAGCTCCACTTTTAGTCTGCCCAATCTCCCATGTAGCATTTCTAACAGTAGGATACGAGAACGAATTTTCTTTAACTTGACTTTCACCACTCTTACGAATAGTATAATGTATATTGCCTTCAATTAAGCGGAAATTTCCTTTTTGAACCTCTGTAGTTAATGGGTCCCCTTTTATAGTTTTACCAAATTGACTACTCTCTGGTACAGTAAATTTAATATTTGCCCCATTATCCTTAAGAATAAAAACAGAAGAAGACTGTTTTGTAGAATGATACAATTCTTTTGTAAAGTATAGTAACTCATCTAGTGTCCATTTTTTAGAGCCATTATTGTTATATTCATCTCGTATCTGATTAGCTATAATATTTTCAGTCTTTTGGACTTCATTACCAGTCTTACGATAGTTCTGATAGGCATCTTTTGCTACTGTAGGATCTGCACCTGGTATATTAATATCAATCGCATGACTTCCCAACGTAACACAGCTTAAACATAGTGCAGCCATCAATACACGTTTCATAATAGACTCTCATCCTTTCACATAATGCCTCTCAAATAGTATATATGTATAGAATATCATATTTTATTTGACTCATAGTAGTATAATATAAATATATGAACAAGGAGGTAATTACTATGAAATTTACAAAACGTATACTCATCATGACTGCTTTAGCCGTAACCGCTGTTGTATCTACTGGATTTGCTTACGATTATGTATGCAATAACTCTCAGTACAATTGCAACACTAACACACAATACAACTCCGATAACAATACGAACAATACTAACTATGCACCAGGCACCAATAACAACCAAAATTATTGCGGTCCAAACTCTAATACTAGAGGATGCGGCGGATTTAGAAGATAATATGGTAAATACGATAAAGGCCTATAGTACTAAAAATGTACTATAGGCTTTTGTCGTATATTACAAGAATACTATTTAATTCATCAAAATACAGTTAGGATCAATATAGCAACATACTTTTATCAGGAGTTCATTCTGTTAAAGTATTCAATGGCTTTTGGTGTAAAACCAATATAGGTATTACCAGCTGCGTACGGTCCTAGTTCATATGGTTGGTAAACTAGATCAATGTTCCCCTTACCACGTAAGCAATAGTTATCGGTTACATATTTTACACTCCATCCACTTGGAATATAGCTCTTTATATGATTACCTGTATAATAACTTAATACATGGGATCGTAAACCGTTATCCAATTGTGCTGCATTCGCAATTTTTATATAGTTATATAATGGAATGCGTTGACCTGTTACTTTATTATATACAAGACCTCTTGTATTATACATACCATGAGCAGCTCCGGCGTAGTAATAATAGGTAGTTAGTAGGATTGAAACAACTTGACTATCCTCATAGGTAACCTTATAGTTTTGAGAAACTTGATAAATATGTTGGTTGTAATACATATCCTTTGCTTCGAGTACATAATTTGCAATATCTGTATTAATAACTCTTTGAGCATAAGCATGTTCTGTATAAACTAAAGGATACTTTAAATCTAAATTTACATCTGATTGACTGCCTGTAACAACAGTTGCATACGTTGGTACAGTTAACATAACACCTAACATAGAGGTCATACATAGCTTTTTAAAGATTCCCATAATAATGCCTCCTTTTACAAGCACCTTAAATAGGTTTATTACTATGTTAGTTCTACAAGCTATAATAAAACTCCTCTTTTATATTTTACTTTTTTGATAGTTTATTTCACTTTATAAAACAGCCAAAACGATTTAGTATTTTACACTAAAATATAAATGTAGCTATATCATACTTTCACCATACAAAAAGGGCCCTCCAAAGAGAGTCCTTAATCTGTATTATTATGCTATTAAGCGTTTTTAGCTACTTCCATAAACTCATTTATCTTATTTCTTATGAAGAGTCATATTTTCAAAAGCTGTACCATAAGCTTCTTTAAAGATATAATTACCTACAACATATTTAGGATCACGCAATGCTACATCAACGTATTGTTCTGGAATATTGCTAAAGTTACCCAAGGCTACACCTTCATAATTAAAATCTTCCACACTATTTATCGTTAATTTCATACCAGAGCTAGCTTGTTTAGCATATATGAGGAGTGAATAATCTTGTGCATACTGTGGAGTACGTAATACGCTGGCTACAGAATGGTTTATATCATAACGATAAGTAACTAAAACCTTGTGAATATATGAGTTAGTTCTACGACTATTATTATTTTCAACCTCATATACAACTGCCTGTGCTTTATAAATAAACTGGTTCTCTTCTATTCTTTTAATGGAACTCTTATCTACAAAATACGTAATGGCATTTTTCCCTGTAAGAATAGGAATATTATTCTTATCATTTTTAATAGCTTCCATCGATATAGCTTGGATTTGTAATGGTATTACTATACATGCTAACAATAACATAGAAAATAACTTTTTCATTAATTTAAATCCTCTCTTTTAATATTATCACACACATTATATGTATAGGATATCATATTATAAAAGTATTGATAATCTATTACTTTCACCACATAAAAAAGGACCCTCCAAAGAGAGTCCTCAATGTATATTGTTATGTTATTAAGCATTTTTAGCTACTTCAACAAGTTTAGCGAATGCTGCTGCATCGTTAACTGCCAAGTCAGCCAACATTTTACGGTTAACTTCAACGCCTGCTTTAGCTAAACCAGCGATGAAACGGCTGTAAGTTGTACCGTTGATGCGAGCCGCTGCGTTGATACGAGCGATCCACAATTGACGGAATTCGCGTTTTTTTGCACGACGGTCACGACGAGCGTAGTACAACGCTTTCATTACTGTTTCGTTAGCTTTTTTGAACAAACGGGAACGTGTACCGCGGTAACCTTTAGCTAATTTTAAAATCTTTTTATGACGTGCATGAGCTGTAACGCCCTTTTTCACTCTTGCCATTGTATATTCCTCCTAAATTACGATGTATCGATCTAATAGTTAACGATTAAGCGTATGGTAAGCATTTAGCTACGCGTTTATGGTCAGCCTTTGCAACCAATGTAGCTTTACGTAAATTACGTTTACGAGCTGGAGATTTTTTCTCAAGAATGTGGCTTTTGAAAGCTTTCGCACGCTTGAATTCACCAGTACCAGTTACTGCGAAACGTTTAGCCGCTGCGCGACGAGTTTTAATTTTTGGCATAATATAATCCTCCCAATACCTTATTTACTTACTAAAATCATGGTCATGTTACGACCTTCTAATTTAGCTGCTTTTTCAATAGACGCCGTTTCTTTGAGTTCTTCAGCAAAACGTGTCAACACTGCCATGCCGAGTTCAGGGTGTGAAAGTTCACGACCGCGGAACATAATGGTCACTTTTACTTTGTTACCTTCACCCAAGAATTTGGATGCGTTTTTCATTTTTACGTAAAAGTCATGGTCTTCAATATGTGGACGTAATTTGACTTCTTTCAAAGTTACGATTTTTTGTTTTTTCTTCGCTTCTTTCTCGCGTTTTTGTTGTTCATAACGATATTTACCGTAGTTCATAATGCGAGCTACTGGTGGTTTAGCGTTAGGTGCAATTTCCACAAGATCAAGATGCTGTTCTTCAGCCAATGCCAAAGCCTCACGGCCAGACATAATACCGATTTGTTCGTTTTCAGGACCTACGACACGAAGTTCACGAGCACGAATTTCTTCATTAATGCGTGGTGTATCCTTGCTAATAGCGTTCACCTCCAAGAGAATAAAAAAAACGGACGGCAAACACCATCCGAATAGAATTCTCTATATTAACCTCATACTTCTTGGTATTAGGTGAGTGGCGGATGGCCTCTGCTTCATAAATTACTTAATTATAATAACAAATTAGATAGTGAAAGTCAACAACAATCTTAGGTTGTTCTCAGCAATTTATTATTACAACTCTTACAGTATAACAAAGATTATAAGTTCTGTATATAGGTATACTTACTGACACCTATCCATCCTTTATGTATACAATATTTCTATAATATAATTTATAATATAGTTATTAATTCTATAGAAAAATACGATACAATAATATATATAACATATTCTATCTAACTGAGTATTATCTAACTAAACATTATCTAACTAAGTATTATACAGTAATAGGTATTACACAAACTGAAAGGGGTTTTATTATGAGTGTAACAACTAGTTCGCCTCCTCAAAAGGCTCGTACAACAATTCAAAATATAGGTCTTATTCTTGCCTTTATTGTGTTAGTTGGCATTTTATTATTACCAACACCAGAAACATTATCTACTGGGGGCCATCGCATGATTGGGGTCCTCGCCTTTGCTATCATCTTGTGGATGACATCGGCTGTATCCTATCCGGTAAGTGCGACCATGATTACGGCGCTCACAGCCTTATTACTAGGCTTCTCTCCAAATCCTGAGGCACCAGCAAAAGCTATGGGTACAGCCAATGCCTTAAAACTGATTATTTCAGGTTATTCTTCTCCTGCGATGATTCTCGTAGGTGCCGCTATGTTTATTTCTGTAGCCATGCGTAAAACGGGTCTCGATTGTCGCATAGCCATGCTCGTATTGTCTAGTGTAGGTACAAAGGTAAGCCGCATCTATTTAGGTGTTATTATTACAGGTCTTATTCTAGCCTTCTTTGTACCGAGTGCAACGGCTCGTATCGCTTGTCTTGCTCCAATTATTATCGGTATCGTTGAAAACTTAGGTATTAAACGTAAAAGCCGTGTAGCCGCTCTCCTCATGGTAGGCGCCGTACAAGCAGATACCTTTTGGAATATTATGATTCAAACAGCAGCCGCACAAAACCTCGTAGCTGTTGGGTTTATGCAAACACAGATGAACACATCTGTAAGTTGGATTGATTGGCTTACAGCAGCTGCACCGTTCTCCATAATTATGGCTGTTATTACTTACTTTGTAACGCAAGCTTTTATTAAACCTGAGTTTAAAGAGCTCGTTGGCGGTGATGTACAACTCGCTAAAATGCGTAAAGAAATCGGTCCAATGACATTTGATGAAAAGAAACTATTATGCATCTCCATTGGTTTATTAGCATTGTGGGCAACAGGCGGTAAACTACACTCCGTCGATACTACAACAACTACTATTATAGCAATTGCCTTATTCTTCTTCCCTAAAATTGGCATTATGGACTGGAAATTTGCACAGCCAAAGATCGACTGGGGATCGATTGTTATGTTTGGGGCTGGTATAGGACTTGGTTCCGTATTACTTAAAATGAAAGCGGCCACCTGGCTCGCACAAGTATTCGTAAATGCTTTCTCCCTTGAAACGGCAAGCGTGTTCCTTTTGATTTCTATTATGGCTGCCTTCTTGATTTTAATCCATCTTGGATTTGCATCAGCTACAGCCCTTTCCTCTGCCATGATTCCTATCGTAATATCCATCGTTATGGGACATTCCGCAGAAGGACTTAATCCACTCGGTGTAACAATGCTCATGCAATATGCAATCTGCTTTGGTCTGGTATTACCAGTAAACTCACCACAAGGCATGGTAGCTTACGGTACAGATACATTCGACGTAAAAACATTTATGACTACAGGCATTCCATTAACCATCATCGGCTATATCATGATGCTCGTATTTGCACTTACATACTGGCACTGGATTGGAATCGCGTAAGTCTAAATATTCTAAATAGACCAAACACTCTAAATAATTCTAATATTTTAAATTAAACATACTATAAAAGGCTCTGTCTTATGACAGAGCCTCTTGATTTTTATATGCGTTTCAATATAAAACGTCTATGTTCTTTTCAATGTAAAGCTTTCAAAATTATTTATTTATTCTAATTCCTTACCTTTTAGTTCAGGAATTAAGAATACGGTTGCTAAAATATCGATTACATAGATAATCGCGAGGAAAGCGATTGCCACTTGGTAGGAGTACAGTGAGATGATCATGCCTACTACCATTGGGCTAAAGCCACCTACGGCACGACCAATGTTAAATAATACGTTTTGAGCTGTTGCACGAGCACTTGTTGGATATGCTTCCGCCATCAAGGCACCATAGCCACCCATCATCCCATTTACGGAGGCCCCTAAAATAGCACCGGCAAATAGCATAGCTGTTGGATCAAATAGTTGAGAGTAAATCAAGATAGATGCCACAGCACATATTTGGAACAAAATAAATGTCGGTTTACGACCAATTTTATCAGCCAATCGTCCGAATAACCAAATGCCGACCATCATACCACATACAGTTACGGCAGTCCACAAACCCGATTTTGTAAGGGAAAACCCTAATTGCTTACTCAAAAAGTTAGGCAACCAAATCATAATACCGTAATAACCAAAGTTTTGAACAGATGTTAAAATAGCAACACCTATAGAGGTCTTTGTAGTTCTTACATCTTTTACTAATAACTTGAATGAGTTCGTATGGGAGTGTTCTTTAATTTCTTTACTTTGAACAAAGATTTCTGGTTCATGTAATTTCGCACGGAAGAACCAGGCTACAAAGGCAGGAATAATACCAACCATGAACATACCACGCCAGCCAATATAAGGAAGTAATACGGGCGTTAACAGTGCTGCGGCCAATACGCCTAACTGCCAGCCGATGGCAACATAGCTCGTCGCTTTTGCACGGTGTTGTGCAGGCCACGCTTCAGCTGCTAAGGCCATACCAATACCGAATTCACCGCCTAAGCCGATACCGGCAATTGTACGATATATGAGAAGATCCCAATACCCTTGTGCAAAAGCACATAGACCAGTGAATACAGCAAATAACACAATAGTCCATGTCAACACACGAACACGACCAAACTTATCTGACAAGGTACCAAAGATAAAACCACCAATAACAGCCCCTACCAAGGTCCACGTCACAAGGGAACCTGCTTGACCTGTGGTCAAACCTAAGTCCCCTGAAATTAAGGTCAGCATAAAGCCGAGAATCAATAGATCAAAACCATCCATGGCATAGCCAATAGAGGAACCAATAACAGCTTTCCAGCCGTATGAATTTACTTCTTTCATAGTCATTTCCTTTCGCTACTCACAGGTAACAATTAAAGCGAATATAATACAAAATCCCCCTCTTATAATCTCATCACTATTAAATTATACAGACTAATTTAAATTGTGCAAGATGTGAGGGGGATTTATAACATTATAATTACTAGGAGAGTAAATAATTAGTTGCGTTCTTTAATTTCAGTTTTAATAGAATTGAAGAATTCTTCGAATGGTACGGAGCCCAATTCATCGCCACCGTGTTTACGAACGTTAACTGTGCCTTCTTCGACCTCTTTATCACCCACAACAAGCATATATGGAACCTTTGCCATTTGTGCTTGGCGGATTTTATAACCGATTTTTTCGCTGCGATCGTCTACTTCCACACGTACATAGTCGCGGTGCATTTGTTTTGCCAAGTCCTTAGCATATTCAACGTGTTTTTCAGAGATAGGCAAGATTTTAACTTGTACAGGAGCCATCCATGTTGGGAATGCACCTGCATAGTGTTCAGTTAAGATACCGATAAAACGTTCCATGGAGCCGAAGCATGCACGGTGAATCATAATAGGGCGATGTTTTTGACCATCTTCGCCAACATATTCAATTTGGAAACGTTCTGGCAAGTTCATATCCAATTGGATAGTACCACATTGCCATGTACGGCCCAAGGAGTCTTCAATATGGTAGTCAAGTTTAGGACCGTAGAATGCACCATCACCAGGGTTAATTACGTATGGAATGCCTTTTGCTTCGATAGCATTACGCAATGCTTCTGTAGCGGCTTCCCAAATCGCATCATCACCCATTGCATTGTCAGGTTTAGTGGATAATTCCACATGGTATTTCAAGCCAAATTGGCTATAAATGCGGTCGAATAATTCGATAACTTTCATCAACTCAGATTGCATTTGGGATGGCAACATAAATACGTGAGCATCGTCTTGTGTGAAAGCACGTACCCGGAACAAGCCGTGTAATGCACCAGATAATTCATGACGGTGAACTAGACCAAGTTCAGCGTAACGCAATGGGAAGTCACGGTAAGAATGCATTTCGTTTTGATAAACCAAGATACCGCCTGGGCAGTTCATTGGTTTAATTGCATATTCTTCTTCGTCGATAATTGTAGTGTACATATTTTCGCGGTAATGGAACCAGTGACCAGATGTTTCCCACAATTGTTTATTCAAGATGATTGGTGTACGAATTTCTTCGTATTCAAATTCATGGTGAACTTCGCGCCAGAAGTTTTCTAATTCGTTGCGAAGAGCCATGCCTTTTGGCAAGAAGAATGGGAAACCAGGACCTTCTTCTTTGATAACAAACAAGCCAAGTTCTTTACCAAGTTTACGATGATCCCGTTTAGCTGCTTCTTCAAGCAAGTGAAGGTATGCGTCAAGTTCTTCTTTCTTTTCAAATGCAGTACCGTAAATACGTTGCAACATTTTATTTTTTTCATCGCCACGCCAGTATGCACCTGCAATGCTTTGTAATTTGAAAGCTTTCACCTTACCAGTGGATGCCACGTGAGGTCCTGCACAAAGATCGATGAAATCGCCTTGAGAGTAGCAAGAGATTACAGCATCTTCAGGAAGATCTTGAATCAATTCTACCTTGTAATCTTCATTTTTAGCTTTAAAGAATTCGATAGCTTCTTGACGAGGCATAACGGATTTAGTAATCGGTAAATTTTCTTTTACAATACGGCTCATTTCCTTTTCGATTTTACCCAAATCTTCAGGAGTCAAAGTATGTTCCATATCGATATCATAGTAGAAACCCTTATCGATAGCAGGACCGATTGCCAATTTAGCTTCAGGCCATAAACGTTTAACAGCTTGTGCCAAGATATGAGAAGCTGTATGGCGCAAAGTATGTTTGCCCCCTTCATCTTCGAATGTTAAGAACGCAACTTCAGAACCATCTACAAGTTCTTCGCGAAGGTCTGTTAATTCGCCATTTACGTTTGCAGCTAGTACTTTTTTAGCCAAGCTGTTAGATAGTTGTTTTACTGCTTCCCCAAGAGTAGTGCCAGCAGCGTATTCCTTTGCACTACCATCAGGTAAAATGATTTTTACATCTGCCATTTTTCTTTCCTCCAATTTATAAACTAGGATAGCTTTGATTTTCTACTTTCACCAATATACCTACTTACCACACAATACATAAACATTGAGTAATTAGCTTGTAGAAATTGGGTAATAAAAAAAGACCTTCTATCCCTACAAACAAGGGACGAAGATCATTCGCGGTTCCACCCTAGTTAATTATCTATACCAATATATGTGTATAGTTAATTCACTTCATTAAGCCCGATAACGGTGGCGACCGTATTTGCCTACTTAGGTTCGACAAATCAGTTTAAAGGGGGTAACTCTAATATATGTGTAAGGCATTTCCAGCATCAGCCTCTCTCTGGTACACAGGGATAAAAGAATCATGTCCTTTGCATCACTTTTACTAGATTATAGTATCATAGAGGACTAAAAAATTCAATACAGTTTAACTGTAAATTTAATAAGAACTATAAACTGTAATTTCTGTAAAAGCTATAAACTGCAAATCTCACCTTTATTTATACCTATATATACATATATCTAAAAAAAACGGCCCGAGAATGATATGTCCCCTTTACTAGACAACCAGTGAAGGCGGAACATATCAGAATCTCGAGCCATTTTATATGCATTATTTATAAATTAACGTTTGAAGTTTGTAGACAACATAGCACCAATTACTTTTTCCAATTTACTAGTAGAAAGGTCTGGACCTTTGTAGAGTGTTAAGAGCACGTCATTAGAGTTATCTTGTTTAGATACCATCATAACACCGCTACCACGAGCACCGTTATCATCGTAATCTTTCGCTACAATAACAAGGTTCAAATAATGGTCCTTCATGTATGTGTACACCTTGCTTGTACGTGCAGAGGATCCAATCATTTTTGCCATGTTCATACCACGGTTGAATACGATAGTATTGGCATTATGTGGATTTGCCGCTAACTGTTGCTTCTCTTCTTCATTTAGAGGCATGAGGTTTACCATGAGGGAGTCTCCCATTTTGCCCCGGAACATGGCTGGCATCGTTTCACGTACATCATCAGGAATGCCTGTGTCAGCAGTCAATTTCAATTCCTTAGGTACGGTCATATATAAAACGCCCTTGCTATTGCGTCCCACCTCTGTAGTACTGAGGTCTACAGCGCTAAGCATAATGGAATCTTTAATGGTCGCCACTTGGTTAGCCAATGGTTTTTCAGGAACGCCACGGCTCGCCAATTGTACATCGCCAGATTTAGTTTTCTTCAATGTTTCCACATTCCAGCTTGCCCCTTTTTTGTCTGCATCGCTAGCTTCTGTGAAAGCATTCGCCCCGTCTTTTGTGCCTACATATACATACGTTTGAGCTGGGATGATTGTATCTGGTGCGCCAGACTTATTAAAAGCCGCACCGTATACCACATTAGGAATCACAGTAGAACCAATTTGTAGGTTGTTGTTAGTTTGGCTTTCAACATCAAAATTGATATTCCCTGTGAAAGTCATATCAGGACCATGGTTGATAACAACCACATCCCCTGCTTGAGGAATGATTACAGGGCCTACAGGACCCGCCATAGCTACACCTGCCATAGATACTCCAAGGCAAGCTGTTAATAATGTGCGTTTCAAAATAGATTGTTTCATAGATATACTCTCATTTCTCTACAATTCGTATACATTTAATATAATTGTAAATCTAGTATAGTCACAAAATTCCCTCATACAATTTACAATCAAAATTATACTTTATCTTCTATAGTGACATAGTCGGATAAACTACTTAATACTTCAAGCGCCAAAGGCCTTGTAGATGGTGTGCAGCGCAACATGCACCGCCCACTCGTATCTACAGAGGTCATAACACCTAAATATTCATAGCCTTCAATGATGCGATTAATGAAATTCGTATGCTTAGAATCAATGTGAAAGTACACATACGCTTCTTCTCCAGAGGTGGTTAAGTCAGGTACATCTGGAAATGCGCCGATAGATTTACTCGGCTCTAAGGCTGTACCACTCATAAACTATTCAGCCTCTTTAGGTTTGCACTCACGGCGCATCATGGAGTACGGTTCAAGTGGGGTATCCATATAGATGCGAACTTTCATTTGTGCGTGAGGTGCTACATCGATAGGATTGCCATCTTCATCTGTCATTTTTTCGATAACAGTTTCAACGAGTTCCCCTTTCGGTTGGCAGAATTCTACCTTATCGCCCACCTTGAAGTTATTACGTTGTTCAAGATCAACGTATTTTTCTTCTTCGTTGTAGCCCATAACTAAACCGATGAAGTCATGGCTCTGCGTATTCGTAGATTTACCATAGTTTTGAGCCGTTTCATCAGGACGACCTTCTGCAAAGCCATCTGTATAAGGACGATGGGAAATCTTCTCTAATTCTGCAATCCATTCTGGACGAACATACCAATCTTTACCTTCTTTAAGGTATGTATCAATCGCTGTACGATATACTTTTGCCACTGTGGCACAATAGTGAACTGATTTCATACGCCCTTCAATTTTAAGGCTATCAATACCAGCTTCATAAAGATCTGGAATGCGGTGAATCAAGCACAAGTCTTTAGAGTTAAAGATATACGTACCATGTTCATCTTCTTCGATAGGATAATATTCACCAGGTCGATTAGATTCAACAAGAGAATATTTCCAGCGACAGGATTGAGAGCATTGACCACGGTTAGCATCGCGATTACCGGTCATATAGTTAGACAATAAGCAGCGACCGGAGTAAGAGATACACATAGAACCATGTACAAAGGACTCAATTTCAATATCTACATGGTCCTTCATTTCTTTAAGGTCTGCTAAGGATACTTCGCGAGCCGCTACAACACGTGTGGCACCAAGTTCTTTCCACATCTGAACTGTATGCCAATTCGTAGTAGAAGCTTGTGTACTTACGTGAAGCTCTAAACCCGGAGCTACGCGCTTAGCAAGGCTGAAAATTCCCATATCTGCAACGATGATAGCATCAATACCGATACTTTCAAGGAATTTCAAATAGTCTTCTAAACCTTCAAAGTCCTCGTTGTGAGGAATAATATTGCATGTAACATGAATCTTTTTGCCATGCGCATGTACAAATTCTACAGCTTCCTTTAATTCCTCATCGGAGAAATTAGAGTTACCTGCGCGCAAGCCAAAACGTTTACCTGCGCAATATACGGCATCCGCACCATAGCGAATAGCCATTTTAAGCTTGTCCATATTACCTGCAGGACAAAGCAATTCCATAAAATGTTCTGCCATTATTTGTTGTGCCCTTTCCACACACTCACACTCATACCATCACCCATGGGATAAATGGTGGTGTTAAACAATTCTTTATTTTCAACATATGTTAAGTATTCTTGTAACCGTTTTACGATAGTTTTGAACCGTTTTGGCGGTTCCTTATCGCCCCTTACATAGCCTCTAAAGAGTACATTATCTGCAAGAATGACGCCCCCTTCTTTCACATGTGGCAGAATAAGTTCAAGTTGTTTTAAATATTGCCCCTTTGGTCCATCTAAAAACACTAGATCGTATTCGCCTGTGAGTTCCGTTAAGACTTGAGACGCATCGCCTTTCAGCAATGTAATTTTATCGGTATAATCGGATTGGTTAATATAGTATTTTGCCATTTCATAGCGCACATCATCCAATTCAATGGAGGTAATATGCCCTTCCTCTTCATCGAGTAATGGTGCCATCAACAAAGCGGAGTAACCAATGGCTGTGCCCACCTCTAACACAGAGGTGGGCCGGTATAAACCTATTAATTCTTCAAATAGATGAACCTCAGATTCTCGTAAAATCGGCACATCATTAATCATCGCGTAAATACGCTGTTCATTTAAAATATCATTTAATGTCATGAAAGTAGATTAAATCTCCTACATTATCTATTGTTAGTACCACTAGGAACTACCAACGTAGAGCGTTCAGCCGGATTTGCAGATTCTACCTGAATTTGTGGTGCTTGTTGTGCATTAGGAATAACGTTCTGCATCGATTCAGGTACAGGTGTCGTCGTTGGTACATACGTATTGGTATTTGTATTATTTCCATAGGATGGAGCAGTTGGCGTAACTTGCGTCGATGATTGATTTTGTGTTGAACCTGGTACAGGATCTGGGACCTCAGCCGCTGGAACTGTAGTTGGTGTGTATTTATAACTAGGTTCTACATCAACATATTGAGAATCTGCTTCCACTGCTTCTGCAGAACTATAATTATAATTAGGCTCTGTAGTCGCTACTGCTACGTCATAGTTAGGACCAGCTTGTGCAGCTACTTCAGTATTAGCAGAAGAATTTTTTACTGTGTCAGCGCCATAAATTTTATTAACCTCTGCTAAATGTTCTTCGTATGATTTAGAGAAGTGATTATGCCCCTCTTTATCTGCTACGAAGTATAAATAATCTGTATTTTCAGAGTGTAATACTGCATCTAAAGCTTTTTTACCAGGGTTTGCAATTGGTCCTGGTGGTAAACCTTTAGATACATATGTATTATATGGGCTTTGCAATTGTGTATCACCAATCGTTACATTTTCCTTTGCATAACCAAGTACATAGGAAATAGTCGCATCAGATTGCAATGGAATACCATGAGCTAGACGCTTTTTGAATACCCCTGCAATGGTTGGACGGTCTGCATCAAATAACGACTCTCGTTCAACGATAGACGCCAAAGTTACAAAGTCATGAATACTCATATGTTGAGCTTGAATTTGTTTCTTCACAGCTGGTGTGAGATAACGATTCATTTCATCAGCCATCATTTGAATAACATCACGAGGTGTAGCCCCTACGGGGATTTCATACGTACTTGGGAACAAGAAGCCTTCTACAGGATATGTAGCAGGTTTTGTGCCTTTCATGTATGGGTATGGTACATAAGTTTTAGCTTCAGCCAAGAAGTCCTTCGCCTTCATGATTTGATTCTTTTCAAGAACGATAGCGATATCCCCAACTGTATAGCCTTCAGGAATTGTAACACGAATAGATTCTACATGACCTTCTTGTAACAAAGAAATGAGTTCGTGCACAGTTACCTTATTAGGTATTTGATAATGGCCAGTTTGAAGCTTATCATTGGTACCACTCAAGTATAACCAAAGCTTAAAGCCTTGAGTTGAGCGAATAAGCCCCCTTTCAAAAAGCATATCTGCAATTTCAGTACCAGTTTGACCTTTTTCTATAACGACTACTTGTGTTCCATCATCTTGAGCAAAGGTATTCGGTACAAAGTACAATGCACCAAGGCCTCCACCAATAATTAATATACCTACAATAACTAGGATCAAAATATATCTTAAGGCTTTTCTCACGTTGTTGAGTTCCTTTCTGTAACATAACAGTATATCAATTCATTATACCATAAACTCTATATTTCCCCTATATAAAAGGGCAATGATTACGCTTATTACATTTTATGCAATATATTAATTTTGTGAATTTGTTATGCCTTTAGCATAAATGAAGTCTAGTCTTTGTCCAACAATGATAATGTATAACAAAATAAAAATAGCGCATTGTCCACTGACAATACGCTAAATTTATGCTAAAAACGATTATTCGTCTTCATCCATGTCTTCATACAATTTTACTAGAGTTTCAAAGTTTTCATCTTCTTCATCCAAAGGTACGTATTCTTCTACGCCTTCTTCGTTTGTTTCGATGCGAGCCAAGATCATGTATGTGTCATCTTGACCTTCATGATCAGCATCTTCATCTTGTACATGCACAAGAACGGCATACTCTTGACCTTCATGACTCAAGATAACATCTTCTGTGAAGTATTGTTTATTACCATGTTCGTCTTCGAATTCCAAATAATACACTTCACCTTCAAAATTTTGGTCAACCATTGGAAACCCTCCTTAAAGAAAATACTTATTTATTAAACTGCAAGCGATCTAAATATCCTTGCAAAATTACAACCGCTGCCATTTTATCAATAACGGATTTACGCTTTTTACGGCTCACGTCAGCCGCAATGAGTTGACGTTCAGCCATAACAGTAGATAACCGCTCATCCCAATATGTAACAGGTAAATCGATGACTTCCTTCATCTTTGCAACGAATTCTTCAGTCTTTTCAGCCCGTTCACCTTTTGTACCATTCATATTTTTCGGCATACCTACCACAAGTTCATGTACTTCATATTCAGAAATGAGTTCTTGTAAGCGATTAAAGTCTTTTTCTAGAGATGTTCTACGAATGGTTTCAATACCTTGTGCAGTCATGAGCAGTGCATCGCTACAGGCAATACCAATAGTACGGCTGCCTACATCTAATGACATAATTCTCATTATAGTTGTTTAGCCTTTGCGTATTCTTTCAACAATTCTTCAATCAAGTCATCACGCTCTAAACGACGGATATCGGAACGCGCATTATTATAACTTGTTATGTACGCAGGGTCTCCAGAGATTAGATACCCTAAGATTTGATTAATTGGATTGTAACCTTTTTCTTGAATAGATTGATAAACACGCGTAAGCACCTCTTCAGCGGTCATCGGTTCATCGTCTACTTTACGGAATAACATGGTTTCATCTGAAACGTTCATCGTATCCCTCCTTTTTATTACATCGGCAGATTTCACCATAAAAGTGAAATCTCACCTACTATTATACTTGAATTAAAGCTACAAAGTCAGTAACTTTTTATGCATTATGAAAAATTTCTATAACAGATACAAGTATAATTATAAAATTATATGCCTATTGTAACATAGATTTTAAGGCTTCACCACCAGCTTTTAATGCTTCCATCAATTTAGCTGGCTCTTTACCACCTGCTTGTGCCATATCTGGACGACCACCGCCATTACCACCAGCTACTTGAGCAGCCGCTTTAACGATATTACCAGCTTTTGCACCTTTAGCAACGACATCTTTGGATACTTTACATACAAAGTTTACCTTATCATCGCCCATAATAGCACCTACGAGTACTACGCCAGAGCCATTTAATTTATCAAGACCCATATCAGCTAAATCTCGTAATTCATCAATAGAAAATGCTTTTACAGCAGCCCCTACAAACTCTACATCACCTACTACAACTTTACCAGCAATAATGTCGGCAGCACCCGCAGCAGAAACCTCTTTACGAATTTGTTCTAATTCTTTTGCTGTGTCTTTAGCTTCCGTCAATACTTGGTGTAAGCGTTCTTCTATTTGAGGGGATTTAGTTTTAAGCTCGCTTGCCATGCGTTCAATAGTCAAACGATCTTGTTTTGCTGCATCAAGAGCTGCACGACCAGTAATAGCTTCGATACGACGTACACCAGAACCGATACCAGCTTCAGATGTTAAGCGGAAAGAGCCAATGAATGCGGTATTTCCTACGTGGGACCCACCACACAATTCAACGGAGAATCCTGGGACCTCAACAACGCGAACCACATCGCCATATTTATCACCGAAAAGCGCCATAGCACCTTTTGCTTTTGCTTCATCCATGGACATTTCAGCAATGGCAAGATCAGTTGCTTTAAGTATCTCTTCGTTTACAAGTGCTTCGATTTGATCAAGTTCCTCTTGCGTTACAGGGGAGAAATGGGTGAAGTCGAAACGCAAGTAATCTGGAGTTACTAAAGAACCTGCTTGGTTTACATGCTCACCTAAGATTTGTTTCAAAGCAGCATGTAACAAGTGGGTCGCTGTATGATTGCGAGCCATTGCTGCACGGCGATTTGTATCCACTTCAAGAGTGACATCGTCGCCTTCAGAGATGGAGCCTTCTACAACAGTACCGATATGGTATACAGTGCCTTCTGGTAAACGTTTAGTGTTATGAACCTCTACTTTACCCATTGAGCCTACAATAAAGCCTGTATCGCCTAATTGTCCGCCCCCTTCTGCATGGAATGGAGTCGTACGTACGATGATAGTAATTTCATCACCGTCAGCAGCTGTTTGTAAACGTTCAGCACCTTTACCTATCATCAATACAGAAGATGCTTCTACAGCCTCGTCCTCAAGAAGTTCTTCGTCTTTCAAGAATGTAATATCCGGTGTTGCTACCTTTGCATCTTCTTTAACACGGGCTTCACGAGCGCGTTCACGTTGCTCTTTCATAGCAGCTTCAAAGCCTTCATGGTCGATTGTAAAACCACGTTCAGAAGCAATTTCCTCTGTTAATTCCCAAGGGAATCCATAGGTATCATATAGTTTGAATACTTCAGAACTAGGAACTACAGTTGCCTTTTCAGCGGCTAATGTATCGATTAAGGAGTTTAATAACTCAAGACCTTGTTCCAAGGTTTGGTTAAAGCGTTCTTCTTCGTTTTGAACCACGCGTTTAACGAAGTCTTGTTTCTCAGCAATAGATGTAATACCAGGGCCAAGAATGTCTACAACTACATCAATAAGTGGTGTTAAGAAGATACCTTCAATACCAAGTAAACGGCCATGACGTACAGCACGGCGTAAAATACGACGCAATACGTAGCCGCGACCTTCGTTGGATGGCAGTACGCCATCGGAGATCAATGCAGTGACAGCACGAGCGTGGTCAGCGATAACTTTTAAAGAAACATCTGTATTTGGATCTTCGTTATATGTAACACCAGCGCGTTTTGCAGTGGCTTCGATGATTGGGAAAATCAAATCGGTTTCAAAGTTTGTTTTACAGCCTTGTAATACAGAAGCCAATCGTTCAAGACCGGCGCCTGTATCGATGTTTTTATGTTGTAATGGTTCATAAGATCCATCTGGCATTTTATTGAATTGAGTAAACACTAAGTTCCAAATTTCAAGATAGCGATCGCAATCACAGCCTGGCGCACAATTAGGGTCATCACAACCATGTTCAGGACCTTGATCAAAAAAGATTTCGCTATCTGGACCACATGGGCCTTCGCCAATTTCCCAGAAGTTATCTTCGAGACGCGTGATATGGCTCTCTTCTACACCACAATCATTATGCCATGTATCATATGCCTCTTGGTCATCTGGATATACAGTAACATATAATCTATTTTTATCGAGTTTAATAACCTCAGTTAAAAACTCCCACGCCCAATGAATAGCTTCTTTTTTAAAGTAGTCCCCGAAAGAGAAATTCCCCAACATTTCAAAGAATGTATGATGCCGTGCTGTACGCCCTACGTTTTCAAGGTCACCGGTACGCATACTTTTTTGGCATGTTGTAATACGACGACAAGGAGGTACCAATTTACCTGTAAAGAAAGGCTTCAATGGCGCCATACCTGCCCCGATCAATAACAAAGACGGATCGTTTTCTGGTATAAGAGAAAAACTATCTAATTTTAAATGTCCTTTACTTTCAAAAAACTGCAAGTATGCTTGACGCAGTTCATTACCCTTCATGTGTATATTCCTCCTAAAATTATTTACTCTTCATTATAACTCAAAAACGATATAAAATCTATCAAAAACATTGAAATTATGCGGAATTCACGCACTTTCACACTAATCCAATCAGACCGTGAAAGATATAAATTTTAATCCATATTTTTTACAATAAAAGTAAAGGTCAAATTTAGTCAATGCTAGTTAAATCGTAAATAATAAACATAAAAAGAGGTTATACAAATCAACAAAACAAAATTGATTCGTATAGCCTCTTTTATAGCTAGTTATTAAATTAGCGTACAACGCGTTTTGCGCCGATGTAACGTTCACCCCAATAGCCAGTATCAAGATCTGCTACTGCAACACCACGACTGGAAGTGGCGCTAATGAACTTGCCATCGCCAATATAAATGCCAGAATGAGATGGACCTGGTTCATATGTTTCGAAGAATACCAAATCCCCTGCTTTCAAGTTCGCACGAGAAACTTCAACACCTACGTTATACTGTTCATCTGCCAAACGTGGTAAGGAAATACCTTGTTTTTCAAATACATATTTAACATAACCAGAGCAGTCAAAGCCACTTGGAGTAGTACCGCCAAATACATATGGTACACCGCGGTATTTGTCAGCTTCTGCCAAGATTGCGTGAATACTGCTAGGTGTTTCATTTTTCGTAATATTGTTTAATTTAACGTTCTTGCCATTAATGGATTGACCAGCGATACGACGGGATGTCGCGTTGCTGTTTGTAAAAGCGGATTTCGTTGCTACTGCTTTAGTCGCTGCATTTTGAGTCAATACTGCCTTCGTAGAACGAGGAGCACCCATCAATGCGTTATACGTAGCAGGACCTACGATACCATCCACTGGAAGGCCACGATCTTGTTGGAACAAACGAACTGCCCACTTCGTTTCCTTACCATATACACCATTTTTATCTGTAGCATTATAGCCGTGTTTAATTAGTTGTTGTTGAACCGCTGTAACACTTTTGCCCTTATCACCATATTGTAATGTTGTTGCGCCAACCATGGCTATTGTGGCACACACAAAAGTTAATGTTAATGCCGTTATTTTAACCTTACTATATTTTGACTTCATATGCTTCCTTTCCAAAAAACTTTTAAAGTAAGTTATTTATTCAAAATATACTAACCGTCTATTTATTTGCATTCACAAATACAGCTAGTCTTCTTTGCTCTTGTTGGTATAAGCCTCTGGTGCCATAAAAACATCTGCACTGCTTGGTCCGAGTAACGGAGCCTCTTCATGCTCTTCAAAATTTATAGCTGACTTAACCCAATACAAAGGCCGTTGCTTCACCTCTTCAAAAATACGACCTACATACTCGCCAATGATCCCCAGTCCGACGAGTTGAATTCCACCAATAAACAAGATTGATACGCCCAAGGTTGTCCACCCATTCAAAGCTTGTCCTGTAAGATATACATACAAAAGATGTAAGATGAGCAAAAAACTCATTCCACCACAAAGTACACCTACATACAAGGCCGCCCGTAAAGGCACCCTTGAAAAAGCGGTTACACCATCGAGAGCAAATCGAATCATTTTACGCACACTAAACTTTGAGACACCTGCAAATCGAGGTGGTGCCACAAAGTGCAACTCTGCTTGTCTATACCCTAAGGCGCCGACAATACCGCGCAAAAATCGACCATGTTCTCTAAATCGTTTCAACGTGCCCAATGCTTTACTATTCATGAGGCGGAAATCTGACCCGCCTTCAACAATAGGAACATCGGCCATTTTGTTCATTAGTTTGTAATAATACTTAGACGTGAAAGATTTAGCCCAACTAGCGTCATCAGTTGAATCGCGAATGGTACGCACCACATCATACCCTGATTCCCACAATCGAACTAGTTCAGGAATCAATGCAGGTGGATGCTGCATATCACCGTCCATTGTAATGACTGCATCGCCATGAGCATAATCAAGTCCACATGTAAGTGCCGTTTGATGCCCAAAGTTACGAGCCAGCAATAACACTTTAACATGTTTATCATTGAATGCAATTTCACGCAGTATCATAGCTGACGAATCACTAGATCCATCATCCACGAAGATTAGTTCATAATCATACGTGAGACCTGACATAACATCAGTTACAGCTTTATAAAAGTTCGCTATATTTTCCTCTTCGTTATATACAGGCACTACAATAGAAAGTAACATAAATCCTCCAAAGTATTTTACTCACATATTTTATGTTAATTAGTAAATTAAGGCAAATGCTAAAGGTTAACAATAAGCCTAATAATGTTTATAAAGCCAGTAAATAAGCCATTTATCTATAAAACACCAACAAAACACTTCATTTATCTTTTATATAAATACAGTAAATCAATATAATATCTATTTATTTGTAAATCTAATTAATAAAGCGACTTATAAAAATTATTTATTTTAATGATATGGAGATAAATATGATTATTTCTGACTTTATTAACTATTAATCAAAAATTTATATGTATTTTTATCACAAATTTACCAAAAACATCTATTTTCATCTATTTTTCATAAAAAGGAGACCCGTTAAGGGTCTCCTTTACTATAATCCAGCAGCATCAATCCAAGATTGTAAATCTTCCTCCGCCAGTTCCATATCCTCTATATAAGCACCAGCTACAACTGGATACTTAGCGACCTCTACGGTATGTAAAATTGAGTCATCACGACCATTTTTATAAGTCCCAATCCAGATTCCAGAAAATTGTGATTCATACCATTCTACAGGTTGATCAGTTTCATTAAAGTTAATCGTAATATGACCGCGTCCAAGTGTTTCTAATACTTCAACTTGTTCTTCCTCTGTTAAACCCGTTTTTTCAATATAAATCGAATATGTCTCACCAGTTTCACGCAAATTCTTTAGAGCCAAACGCAACTCATTTAAAACGGCGCGAACATTACCATAATTTTCAATCATAAATACTCCTATACAGAGACTATCTTTACATTCTATAAGCTATCTATATACTATATGAAATTTTCACTTTATGCTTTAGGCTCAGCTACTACGCCCCATTCTCGTAGTACATTCAAAACACGCTTCTTAACCTCAGGCAAGGCGCATTGTACCGACTCGCTAGGTTCAAAACCAATTTCCAATGATTCCGGCTCTACACCGATAACCACTGCATCTTCTAATGGATCCTCTTGAATAGCACGGATACGTAAAATATCTTGCATTCCTACTTCATGTACAGAAATATGTTCCGTAAAATATTGTTCTAATTCCTTATGAGGAAATTCATATATAGTTCCTGGAGCATCTCCGCCATTAATAGCGTCTACAAGAAGGATTTTCTTCATACCACGCATATACGTGAGTAATTCCATTCCCATAGTGCCACCGTCAATAATGGAAATTGCAGGCGTGAATGTGAAAGATTCTTTCAATTCTTTTACTACATGAACACCTAATCCCTCATCGGTAAGCAAAATATTGCCGACTCCGAGTAGGATAATTTCATTGTCTCCATCATCATAAAGGCTATTTAAATCAATACGCGGACCCTCTGAGTCCGCGTATTGTTCCAAGCCACTGATGATATCAGTACTTGTATTAATCATTTTCTTGTAATTCTCTTTCTCTAGGATCATTAGGATCACTTGGACGGTATGTAGTACCAGATGGTTTATCAATACGTTCCCCACGACGACGTTTACCATTGAGGTCTTCAATATCAATTGGATCATGAGCGTAATATTTCATACCGGAAACCATAGCCGATACTTCGCCCGATTCCTCCATAACATCTTCTCGGAATGCCATATACACGTGAACAATAGTAAAGAACAAGAATCCCCACGCAATGTAGTGATGGATAACATGGACTTTGTATTCCCCACCAAATAATGTAACCACTGGTGAAAATAACATTCCTAGAACACCATTAGGCTCAATCATCGAATACATTGCAAAACCCGTTAAGATTTCAAAGAAGAACATAATATATACCATCATATACGCAGTTCTAGCTAAGGAATTACGAAGCCAATGATGTTCATGTTTTTGAGGGATCATCAAATAGTGCAATGTAGTTTCTTTAAGACCGTACCAATACCGTTTTTGACGGAATTTAGGCAATAGTCTGTCCCCTCGATTCCAAAGAGCACCGGCAAATCGGAAGATAAAGGAGGATGTTAAGATAACACCCGCAATGAAATGGATACGACGCATAGTTTCCATAGAAAACCAACCATCAATTGCAAAAGTTGGCTCTGGATTACCTGTAATAGCCGAAAACCCTGGATCACCAATATATAAACCAGTCCAGAATAAAGCCGTTACACTAAGCACCATAGTCCAGTGGAATATGCGTAGCCATAAACTAAATACGACATACGCCTTTTTGTCAGTATGTATTAACATAAGTCCACCGCCCTTTATTTACACAATGCATCTGTATTGACGGAAACAATTTTTTCGCCTTTTTTATTGTATAAATGGGTTGCACAGGCAAGACATGGGTCGAAGGAGTGAATTACCTTCAAAATTTCAAGTGGTTTGTCTGCAATTTTTACATGTGTATCAATCATAGCATCTTCGTATGCGCCATGTTCATTTGCTGCAGTCTTAGGGCACGCATTCCATGTAGATGGGACGATACATTGGTAATTTGCAGAGCGACCATCTTTAATATGAATCCAGTGACCCAAGCCACCTCGAGGCGCATCTACAAGACCAACACCTTTTGCATCTTTATCCCATGTATTTGGTTCAAACTTAGTCATATCCGCTACTGTAGTATCACCATTTTTAATATTAGATACAAGTTTGTTAAAGAAGTATTGGCTAATATTTGCCGCTACCTGTGCATCAAGACCACGACATGCTGTACGTCCTACCATAGTAGTCATCCATACATGAGCTGGTACACCCAATACTTGTGATACTGTATCAATTTGACGAACAATCATAGATTCAGCCCAAGTTGGGTCTTTGATTATGCCTTGTTTTACCTTTGTATACACAACAATATACTTTGCTAATGGACCAACCTCTGCAGTTTTTCCTTTGAAAGTTGGAGATTTAATCCAAGAGTATTTTTTATCTTCATCAAGGAATTCCCATTTTTCTTTTGTACCAGATTTAGGACCTGTAAATTTAGGATCAGTAACACCTTCAATAGGATGAAGTGTTTTTGTTCCATCTGGATATGTAAACCAGGAATGATCAACCTCTTCACTAAGGTATTGAGGATCCATGAAATCTTTACCTTCTAATGGGATGAATGTTGCTTTATCTACACCTAACGCAAAGTTCTCAACAACACCATTGGAACGAACAATACATTTCTTATGATAATCACCATTAGAAATACCGGTGTACGTATCATCAGGATAATCGCCATAGGACATAACGCGTTTCTTCGCAAGGCCACCACCATCGATCATACCTTTTTCTACATATATTTTACCGATAGCTAATAGATCTGGCACGTAGAAATTATCAACTAAGTCTTTAGTCAATGCAATAGATTGCTCTACGGCGGCAAGGCGTTGTGTATTAATAGGGGCATTCATATCATTCATAGAAATAGAGCATGGCATGCCACCTACAATGTAATGAGGATGAGGGTTTTTGCCACCAAATACAACATGAGGAATTACAATATCCCGTTGACGATCAAGAATGTTCAAATAATGAGATACGGCCATCAAATGAACTTCTGGAGGTAACAAGTTATAATCAGGATGATCCCACCATTGAGCGGAGAAAATCCCCAATTGACCTGATTCAACTATTTTTTTAACCTTTTGTTGTACAGCCGTAAAGTATGCTGTAGTAGCCTTAGGAAACTCTTTAGGATAGGCTGAATCTTTTGATGCCGTTTCCGCAGGTGCTAAACCGCTCACATTATAAGTTGCTAATACATCATTTTGTAATTGAGCGGTTTTAGCAGAATCTGCACTAAGAGCTGCTATCGGGCTAACCCAATCAAGCGCATGTAAGTGATAAAAATGCACGATATGATCATGCACATCTAGACTACTATGCATGATATTACGTATATAATTTGCATTTTTAGGAATTGTAATTCCAATTGCATCCTCTACCGCACGTAATGCTGCCAACGCATGTGTTGTAGTACATACACCACAAATCCGTTGTACGAACGCCCAAAGGTCACGAGGATCGCGATCTTTAGCAACAAGTTCGATACCGCGCCAAGCAGTACCAGAAGACAATGCGTCCTCTACTTTACCACTCGCTTCATCAACTTTTATTTCAACCCGTAAATGACCTTCAATACGGGAAATCGGATCTACTACTATGCGTTTCATTAGTGACCTCCTCCATTATTATGTTTCTTTTCATCCCATAAGCCTTGTTCTTTTAAGCGTTTTTCTTCTTTCATATCAAGAATTTTATTACGCGTAAGAGTTGCTGCACCATGAACGATAACCGCTGCAGTGGCACCAACGGCAGCTACTGTACCGATTGTATCAGCAGTTGTGATAGTATTAGCCAATGGAATATCTGGTAATCGTTTGTAGAACACATCATTATCCCAGAAGCCCTTTTCAGAGCAACCAATACAGCCGTGACCGGATTGAATTGGATAGGACAAACCATTCCACCAACGTAGATTACCGCAAGAATTATATGTTTGAGGTCCACGACAACCTACCTTGTACAAGCACCAACCAGATTTAGATGCATCATCATCAAATTTTTCAACGAAGAGTCCAGAATCAAAGAAGGCACGACGATAGCATGTGTCGTGAATACGATTGCCATAAAATTGTTTTGGACGACCTTGCGCATCAAGAGGTGGGATTTGACCAAATAATGCATAATGCATGATTACACCAGTCATAACCTCTGGAATTGGAGGGCAGCCAGGGACCTTGATAATTGGCTTACCAGTTACAACGGAAGATACAGAAACTGTATTTGTTGGATTTGGTTTTGCAGCCTGTATACCACCCCAAGAAGCACAAGAACCATATTCTATGATTGCTGCAGCTCCTTTAGCTGCTTCTAATAGGGATTCTTTAAATGTACGTCCACCTACTGTGCAATAAACACCATCTTCATCAAGTGGTACGCCACCTTCAACAGCCAAGATATATTTACCGGCTTTTTCTTTGATGATTTTTTCTAAATGTTCCTCTAGTGGTGCACCAGACGCTGCCGCCAAAGTATCATCATATTCAAGAGAAATCATGTTCAAAATAACATCAGAAGTAAAGGGAGAGGATGAACGGATAAAAGATTCACTACAACCAGTACATTCATGACCATGCAACCAAATCACCGTAGGTAATTCAGTTGTTTCGGCAGCCTTAACAACGGTGTCTAACATCGTTGGAGGTAGACCTAAAATAGCAGTGAGTGCTACACAGGATTTCATAAATGTGCGTCGACTCAAACGGCGTTCTTGGAAGAGTGTCCACAAACTATTTATACGATTCTTCATGGAATATAGCCTCCTTACAACAACTTTGCGCAATATAATTATATTACTTAATAAACTACAACGTTTATGACAGAAATCATTTTTATGAGCTCACTCTATCAGTTTGACGAAGTTCAACCAGCATGATGACAATCATATTTTTACTATTATATTATATCACTTAACATTTTTGAAAACTATAAAATTTAACAAAAAAGCTGTATATAAGAAATTAACTTTTCTTATATACAGCCTCATGTTATTTATTTTCTACGAATTCCTAGTTATTAATTAATTAGATAACTTCCTTTATTAGAGACTCAAGCATATCTGCTTTTTTATAACCCACAAGGGAATCAAGCATTTTACCATCTCGGAAGAATACTAAGGATGGAATACCATCAACATCTTCTTTTAACAAAATACCGCGAAGATTTTTATCTTCTGCATCAACACTAAAGAATTCTACTTGACCTTTTAAACGCTCTGCTACATCTTCAATCTCTGGACGCATAACGGTACAAGGTTCGCACCAACCAGCCCAAAAATCAACAATAGCTAAACCTTTAGCGCCAAGCACTTTCTCATCAAATTCTTGTACACTAGTAATTGCTGTAATTGCCATGAAGTTCTCCTAACAAAGATCTACAATCTTATATACTATCAATTATATGTTAAATATGGAAGCAAGCAATCAATAAGCCGAGTTCTGTTCCACTTGCGCGGTGACGATTATCTTTCTAGGCGTACAGTCGCCTGCACGCTCGAGCGACACAACCCGGAAGGTAGGCGGGACCACCCTTAACCCTTCCCTATTCGGTCTTGCTCCGGATGGGGTTTACCGAGCCAGCCTGTTACCAGACTGCTGGTGAGCTCTTACCTCACCTTTCCACCCTTACCACTTACGTGGCGGTTTCCTTTTCTATGGCACTTTCCCTAAGGTTACCCTCGCCAGACGTTATCTGGCATCCTGCCCTATGGAGCTCGGACTTTCCTCGAGTCTTATAGACTCGCAATCGTCTTTCATACTTGCTTCAATTCAGTTTATCATAGCTAACAATTTGTTGCAAGAAAATGCATCATTACACAAAGAAGAAATCATTTTGTTCTGTAAAAGCTTTCACAGGAACAGTAAGCCTTGTAGAAATTAAATAATCACGCAAGCCACGCGCTACTATAGACTCAGTTCCAAAATGCCCCGCATCAACTACGAGTAAGCCTAATTCCTTAGCTATTTGCGCCTCATGATACTTCACATCACCTGTGATATAGGCATCTACATGTAATCTAGCAGCATCCTTAATAAATTCAGCACCTGCACCAGAGCATAGCGCAATGGATTGAATTGTTTCTGGCGCAACACCGGCAAAGCGAATATTAGCATCAGGCAATGCCTCTTGTACCCATTCACGGAAAGATTCTAAGTTTAATGCATTAGGCAAGCGACCTACCCGGCCTAGATATTGAGTTAAACTAGTAGGCTCAACTATATTCAAAACCTCATAAGCCACCTCTTCATACGGATGAGCTGATTTCATAGCCGCTACGACTTCGCTTAAATGCGTACCATCGACTATAGCATTTACTTGTACCTCAGGAGTCACTGTCAAAGCACCAGCTGTCCCAATGACAGGATGAGAATCTTCATTACCAACAAAGCGCCCTTCACCATGGGTACTGAAGCTGCAATACTCGTAATTACCAATTCGACCTGCTCCTGCATCGCCCATAGCCAAACGAACCGCATCAGCCGAGCTTTCAGGTACAAAGGTGGTCACCTTATAGAGCACCTCTTCACCAGTTTTAATAAAGCCCTTAATATCTGTGAGGCCTAATTGTTTCGCCAACATATCATTGAGACCGCCTGATGCAATATCAAGATTCGTATGAGCACTATATACGGCAATCTTATGTTGAATCAAGCGATTGATCATGCGTCCTTGTACTGTATCGTAGGATAATTGTTTCAAACCTTTAAAAATCAATGGGTGATGACTAATAATTAGATTACAATTCTGTTCAATAGCATATTCTACAGCCTCTTCTGTTACGTCTAACGTAGTCACTACACCTGTAACAACTGCATTCCGATTGCCCACCATTAAACCTACATTATCCCAAGACTCTGCATAAGAGCGGGGTGCTAGTTGTTCCATTACAGTAATAATTTGTTGAACCGTCGTCATAAAATCACTTCCTCTCTATTCTATAAAAGATTCCGAAGAAAATTAACTTCCTGCTCTAAATCCTGATATTTATCAATATGACTTAATTTCTCTGTCATATCCTCCAAGGCACATTGTCGTTGATATATTAAATACTCTATATATTTTATCCAAAGTGGTGGTCTGTCTTGTTCCAATAAAGCCCCTACAGACCACAACAAGGAATCTTCCGGTAACGTTTGATAAACATCTACATATTCAGTCATACCTGTATAAGCTTCTACACAATCATTGCGTACTGCTAAAAACGCTGTATAGAGCTTACCAGCATCTTCTACAATGATTTCTAGAACGATAACATATCCCTTCTGAACCATGTATTGACGCAATTCTTTTTGCCCATTCTGTGGCTGCAACACATAGAACTCTAATAGTTCTGGACCTGCATCTATAATATCTCGCATTAAAAAGCCACCCATACCACAACAAATGGCACCATTCAACTCACCCTTTTCTGTCACCTTAAGACCATCGCCTAAACGACAATCTACTTTAGGGGCTAATCCACAAGACTCAACATATGCTCTTGCAGACTCTAACGGACCCTTATGCACATCCCCGGCAATGACATATTCAGCACGTTGACGATTGATAAGCTCTACCGCTAAATAGCCGTGATCGGTACCAATATCTGCAATGGCATGAGCCTTTGGTACGATTGAGAATACCGCTTCTAGGCGGTCCATCATAGATCTAGGTTCCATAACTTCCTCTACTATCACTAATTATTTATTCTTAATTACTAATTCTTGATTATTTTCTTACTTATTTGTTCTCGTTTATATAGCTCTAAACACAATACTATTCTGAAATAATCTCTATTATGTTACCTCAAAATGAGCTACATATAAAAATAACCGTCCTTGAAATCTCAAGGACGGTAGATATCAACATAATGGTGGGCCCACCTGGGATCGAACCAGGGACCGACCGGTTATGAGCCGGTTGCTCTACCCCTGAGCTATAGGCCCTCAGTTAGTTTCTAGCCTATTAATTATACCGAATAGACTATCATTTAGTCAAGGAAACTCAAATCTTAAGACTGTTTCATTAGCATAAAACGGTGAATCATATGATCTTCGTTAAATACGCCTTTAGTAGTTAGTGTAGTCGTTTGGCTATCTGTAGATTTAATGCCTCGTGCACTCATGCAGCTGTGCGACGATATAATGTGCACAATAACATCATTAGACCCTGTCGCTAAAGAAATTACTTCCGCAATATCTTCACCAATTTTTTCTTGCAATTGTAAACGCTTGCAACACATTTCAGCTATGCGAGGAATCTTAGATAAACCTATGACACGACCTTTTGGTATATACCCAATACTGATACTCATATCATACATCAATGCCATATGATGTTCACAATGAGAGAAGCAAGTAATATCCTTTACTACTACCATTTGATTTGTATCTACAGCGAAGGTTTTACCATACATTTCTGCAATTTCAGCATTTGTATACTGAATGCCTTCATATACCTCTTCCATCATTTGAGCTACCCGTTTCGGTGTTTCTAACAAACCGTCCCGATTAGGATCCTCACCTAGTGCTTCTAACAACTGATATATAAGCGATTCTATTTTTTTTGTATCCATATTTACCCCTTTATATCAAGATTCCATCAGATCCCATATCATACTATGCATAAAAAAAGATACTGACACTACACATCCTAATAATACTATACACCCTTTGTATCTGGATCCCAGACAAATTTATGGATTTGCAGTTGAAATCGTACATTTTGCAAATTATATGCTTTCATATAATCGATAATCAATACCGCTTCAATCTGTCCCCATACAGGCGATACATATATTTGAGCCGCTGTAGGATATTGGTCAATTATGCGACGCATACAATCCAAATCTTCTGGAGAACCAACGACAAACTTGATAAGATCTCGTTCTGTAGCCACCTTGAATATGTCTATATTCATAGACTCTTCGGCTAAAGAAGACGGTGTTTTATAATCGTAGGTAAACCACACATTATCTCTATGAAAACTCGGTATAATCGTGCCATTTGTTTCAATATTGAAATCATAAAGGCTATTATTAAGCATCTCTCGTTTATCAAATTTATCTATATCAATAATACAAGTTGAACCAGCTTGACCTGATGTATTATCCTGCATTGTTTCAGCCTTCCGACGATTTAACTCATCGATTAGCTCTACTACAGCGGCTTCTTGCAATAAGGGCTCCCCACCAGTAATAGTAATGCGATGATTACCTAAGCTTTCAATAACATCAGCCACCTCAGCTACAGTCATCTCTGTGAAAATACTATCAATGCCGTAACTATAAGTCGTATCGCAATAGGAACAGCGAATATTGCAATCATGAAGACGTAAAAATGTAGTCAGCAAGCCTTGCCGACTACCTTCCCCATCAATAGAGGCAAAAATCTCAATCACGTTCATAAACAGCTGTGTTCCCTTCAGATTCTTGAACCTCTACTTTAAAGCATTTTGGGCCCAATTCATCAGCAATCCATTTTGCCATATTCTCCGCAGTAGGATTAATGTCACCTAGTACATCGTTGATATGGCGATGATCCAAGCGACCATGAATCTTTTCTTTAATAATCGTAAAGTCGATGACCATCCCGTTATGATCTAACTCTTCAGAGCGTGCATGAACTGTAATAATCCAGTTATGCCCATGAAGATTTTGACATTTACTCGGATAATCTAGTTTTAATTGATGAGATGCACTCACCTCTAACCGTTTAGTAACTGTAAACATTATATCTCCTATCTATTACATAAGCTTTCAACTTATATCTATTACATAAAACTTATCGCTATTACATGAAACGCTTGTCTATTACGTAAGTCTTATCATAAATTACTTTTTATTGTAAGATATTACCATTTTTTATTATAACACAAAAGGGTTGTAATACAGTGCTATACAACACTGCATTACAACCCTTAAGAGATTCAAAATCTTATAAGAAGTCTTTGATTTTATCACGTTTACCGCGGTTGCGCAATTTAGTAAGCGCTTTACCTTCAATTTGACGAATACGTTCTCTTGTTACATTGAAATGTTGACCAACTTCTTCCAATGTGCGAGGCTTACCATCCTTCAACCCAAAACGTAAAATCAATACTTGTTGCTCACGATCAGTCAAGCATGTAAATACATCTTCAATTTGCTCTTGCAATAAAATATAACTAGCTGCATCGTCTGGAGCAATCGCATCTTGGTCCTCGATGAAGTCCCCTAAATGGGAATCTTCCTCTTCACCAATCGGAGTTTCCAAGGATACTGGCTCTTGGGCGATTTTTTGAATTTCACGCACCCGCTCTACAGTAATTCCCATACCTTCAGCAATTTCTTCTGGCAATGGCTCACGACCTTTGTCTTGCAACAATTGTCTAGAAATACGAATCAATTTATTAATTGTTTCTACCATATGTACAGGAATACGAATCGTACGAGCTTGGTCTGCAATAGCACGCGTAATCGCTTGACGAATCCACCATGTAGCATACGTTGAAAATTTATAACCTTTAGTATAATCGAATTTATCTACCGCTTTAATCAGACCTAGGTTACCTTCTTGAATTAAATCCAAGAACAACATACCGCGACCTACATAACGTTTCGCGATACTTACAACTAGCCGCAAATTAGCATCTACCAATTTTTTCTTAGCCTTTTTGCTAAGTTGAATATCTTTATATGTAGCATCCTCTTGTGCACCAGCTTCGATTTGCTTAGCTAATACGATTTCTTCGTCAGCTGAAAGCAATGGTACGCGACCAATCTCTTTTAGGTACATTCGTACAGGGTCATCAATATTAACACCAGAATCAACACTTAAATCGATAGAAATTTTCTTCTCGCTAGAAACTTCGTCTTCATCTTCATCCGTTTCAATTGTATGACTATCTGTATCATCAGCATCAATATCTGCCACAATCTCAACATTCAATTTACCCAAAGTCGTATAAATATCATCTAATTGTTCCGCAGTAATTTCCGTCTGCTCATGAAGAGCATCTGAAATCTCGGATTGTGTCAACACACCGCTCTTACGGCCTTTTTCAAGAAGTTGCTCAACAATCTCCTCTATTTGACTTTTTTGTACTTTCTTAGCCACAGCGCTCTCCTTTTTAACCATTAATGATTTACTTAGACCATTCTCTAATTAAATTCTGTATTTCCTGACACTTATGTAATTCGCTAATAAACGTCGAATCTCCTGCTCGTTTTAATTGATCCGCCATAATTGAATGCGCTTTATACTGTTCACGCAATGAATGGAGCCTTATCTTGCGGATTAATGCAGGCACTTGTACCTTATATTCATCGTCACTCATGACGACCAACCTAGAGTAAATATCGTATTCTTGAGAAGATAAAACAGATTGAATTGCAGTTTCATCTAGACGACCTTCGGACTTATACAAGGTGAATAGCTTTTCTATTATACCTCGATATTCAATTTTTTCAAAGTCCTCTAATGGCAAATAGCTCATCATATGTTGTAATACTTCGCCATCTGTGAAAGCTAAGGACAATAATTTTTCCGCATCCCCCTTTGGTAAATCCTGTGTTGGCAAAGGTGTTGATGCAGTATCCACTAATTCAATTTGTCCTTTTTTCACATAATCTCTAAAGTATCTAAAAATAGTACTATTATCAAGCCATAATGGCAATGCCAATGTTTTTAAAGCATCATCTCTCTGTGTTTGACTATCTATATTTGCAATATATGGGAAAACATCTGCCATAACAGCCTGCTTCCCTTCTGTATCATTTGTATCGTGTTTAATCAAAGACTCACTTAATAGATAATCAAGAGGTTTAACAGCTTTAGCAACTAACTCCTTAAATGCCTGTCCCCCATGATTACGCACATAATCATCTGGATCTTTACCGTCTGGCATGGCAAGGACACGCACCTTAAAATCCGTATTTTGCAATAATTCAATAGCCCTAGCAGCCGCTTGACGACCAGCACCATCCATATCATAAGCTAACACGATTTCTTCAGCTTGCCTCATCAAGATATGCCCATGATCTCTTGTATAAGCAGTCCCCAATGATGCGACTACATTAGTAACACCATGATTATGAGCGGATATAACATCCATATAGCCTTCTACAAGAATAGCTTGTTTTTCCTCACGAATAGATTTATAAGCCTTATCAAAGGCAAATAAGAGTTTACCTTTTTCAAAGATTGATGACTCTGGAGAGTTTAAATATTTTGGTGTACTATCATCCATAACGCGTCCACCAAAAGCAACTACTCGCCCTTTACCATCCATAATAGGGAACATAATTCTATTTCTGAAGAAGTCATAAAATTGACCCTTTTGGTTCTTTCGGACAAGATTCAACTCTAAAAGAATGGAATCATCAATGCCACGCTCATGAAAGGCACGATATAACTTATCCCAACCATCAGGAGCAAAACCAAGCTTAAATGTTTCTATGGTCTCTTGTGTGAGCCCTCGCTTTTTCAAATAATCTAATCCCACTTTACCAATAGACGTTTGAGTGAGACAGTTATGGAAAAAGGTAGACGCTAAATCAGAAGCTTCATACAGTTTTTTGCGCCTTTCATCTCTAGCTCTTTGTTCAGGTGAAAGTTTCGCCTCTGGCAATGGAATATTAGCTCGATTAGCTAGCCGCTCTAGGGCTTCTACAAAAGTTAAATGCTCTAATTCCATAAGAAATTTAATAGCATTTCCTGATGCATGGCACCCAAAGCAATAATAAAAACCCTTTTCAGGGGCTACACTAAAGGATGGCGTTTTTTCATTATGAAATGGACAACAACCCCAATAGTTCTTGCCGCGTTTCTTTAAGGCTACATGCTCGGATACAACTGACACGATATCATTAGCATCTTTGATTTGTTCAATCAACTCATTTTCAAAATATCGGCTCATAGCCAACGCCTCCTTCCCCATATATATATATTAATTCTATATACAAATAAAAAATCCTCTATTTGTAAAGCATTTTAATCAATTAAATTATTAAAAAAGTATAAATAACTTGATACGAATCATAGGAATCATCATCTACAACGCAATGTAAATGATGATTCCTATACGCCGTATATAGCAATATATAATTACCGAAACTTTGATAACAATAGGCTGCAATGAAAACATTGCAGCCTATACTTATCGCTTATAGCATATTATTTTGCGTAATCCACAACGCGAGTTTCACGAATAATTACGACCTTAATTTGGCCTGGATATTCAAGTTCTGACTCGATGCGTTTTACGATATTCCGAACAAGTAATGTAGACTCAGCTTCATCAATCTTATCCGGTTTTACTACAACGCGAATCTCACGACCGGCTTGAATAGCAAAACATTTTTCAACGCCTTCGAAGGATTCAGCGATTTCTTCCAATTTAGATAAACGTTTTAAGTAGTTTTCTAATGTTTCTCGACGTGCTCCTGGACGGGCAGCGGAGATAGCATCAGCGGCAGCTACTAATACAGCTTCTACGGTTTGGAACTCTTCATCACCATGATGAGCACCAATACAGTTAATTACTGCTGCACTTTCACGATATTTACGAGCCACATCAACACCGATTTGAACATGAGAACCTTCAAGTTCACGGTCTAATGCTTTACCAATATCATGAATCAAACCACCTCGTTTAGCCAAAGTTACATCACAGCCTAGTTCAGCTGCCATTAAACCTGCTAAATGAGATACTTCAATGGAATGTTTCAATACGTTTTGACCATAACTAGTACGATATTTCAAACGGCCTAAAATCTTAACAATTTCAGGATGTAAGCCATGAACATCAGCTTCAAATGTCGCTTGTTCACCAGCCTCTTTAATAGTTTGGTCCACCTCTTTACGAGCTTTACCAACCATTTCTTCAATACGAGCTGGATGGATACGACCATCTACAATCAATTTTTCCAGCGCAATACGAGCCACTTCACGACGAATTGGATCGAAGCCGGAAAGAATAACTGCTTCTGGTGTGTCATCGATAATCAAATCAATACCTGTTAATGTTTCGAGTGCACGAATGTTACGGCCCTCACGACCGATAATGCGCCCCTTCATTTCATCATTAGGCAATGCCACTACGGATACGGTAGTTTCCGCTACATGGTCAGCTGCACAACGTTGGATAGCAGAGGAGATAATTTCTTTCGCTTTTTTCTCCGCTTCATCCTTAGCTTGCTGCTCCATTTCCTTAACCATAATCGCCGTTTCATGACGGATTTCTTGTTCCACATTCGTTAACAAGATATTTTTTGCTTCTTCGAACGTCATGCCAGAAATACGTTCCAATTCTGCCATTTGTTTTTCATACAAAGCTTCTACCTTTTCACGGCTTTGGGCTAAGTCAGCTTCTTTGCGATGTAAAGCTTCCTCTTTGTGCTCAATATTGTCTAATTTTTTATCCAAAGATTCTTCTTTTTGAAGAATACGACGTTCCATACGTTGAAGTTCAGAACGACGATCTTTATTTTCTCGTTCTACATCAGAACGGAGCTTATGAATTTCTTCTTTCGCTTCTAATAAAGCTTCTTTCTTTTTAGACTCAGCTGTGCGTTCACCATTTGCAATGATGCGAGCAGCCTCTTGTTCAGCTTGATTCAGTTTTCCTTCAGCAATATTTTTTCTTAAAAAATAGCCTACCCCTAGTCCAATCAGTACCATTACCACTGCAATTAGACTATACTCTAAAATTTCTTTCACCTCCTTTTTATTTCTCAAAATTGAGCTTTCATGCTCCTTTTTATGCCCTTTATGCATTAAATTATCAATTAGCCATATCATCATATAAATAAATAAGGCTATTATTAATTTTAGACTTCAAAGCCCTTTCTGTCAAGATTTTACAAGCCTACCAAGGCCTCTCAAAAAGCAGAATTTATTCATAAAAATCATTGCATACAACTTGAATTGTGCTTGTTGAGAACCCCCTGTATTTGAGAAAACTAAAAACTTTTACCCGAGGAGTCTTCTCTTCATTGAGAATAGATCCAAATTTTTTCTCTACCACCCGATAAGCAGCTTTTACCTCATCATAAGCAGAAATTTCTTGAGGAATCGCAAGTCCTCGAAGTTTCATTTTTTGCTTAATCATATAAGCACCGTATTTCTGTTCTTTCATCAAATAGGTTAATACTTGCTCAGATAAACGTTCATCATTAATGTAATCATAATCTCTAAGGCGCTCAAGGACCCTCTCAATGATAGGGTCCTCGAATTGTTTACGTCTCATTTTCTGCGTCAGCTCATAAGAACTAAGGAAGCGCTGAGCTAGGAAGCGATACGCTTGATCCATAGCAGCTTGCATCGTTTCGTCACTCATGATTATACTTCTTCAGTTACTTCTTCACCGATTACATCGATTTCTTCAGTGCCAACAGCCAATGTATCACGAATAATGCGATCGATTTCATCAGCTATTTGTGGATTCTCTAACAAGTATTGTTTAGCCGCTTCCTTACCTTGCCCCATACGTTCCCCATTATAGGAGTACCAAGCACCAGATTTATTAATAATTTCCATATTTGTACCAATATCAATAAGTGTGCCAGTTTTAGAGATACCTTCGCCATACATCAAATCAAATTCAGCTGTCTTAAATGGAGGTGCCACCTTATTTTTGACAACTTTGACTTTTGTTCGAGCGCCAACATTTTCGTTGTTTGCTTTAATTAATTCCCCTTTACGAACATCAAGTCGTACGGAAGAATAGAATTTCAACGCACGACCACCAGTCGTTGTTTCAGGATTACCGAACATAACACCTACTTTTTCACGCAATTGGTTGATGAAGATGACAACTGTTTTGGATTTACTGATGATACCAGTCAATTTGCGCAAAGCTTTACTCATCAAACGAGCTTGTAAGCCTACGTGAGCATCGCCCATTTCGCCATCGATTTCCGCTTTAGGAACCAAAGCCGCTACGGAGTCAACTACAACAATATCTACTGCACCACTGCGAACAAGAGCTTCTGTAATTTCTAGAGCTTGTTCTCCATTATCTGGTTGAGAAATCAACAAATTATTGATGTCTACCCCCAAGTTGCGAGCATATACAGGATCCATCGCATGTTCCGCATCAATAAATGCTGCAATACCACCTTGTTTTTGAGCTTCTGCTACAGCGTGAAGAGCGACTGTTGTTTTACCAGAAGATTCTGGACCGTAGATTTCAATTACACGGCCACGAGGGAAACCACCTACACCAACAGCAATATCGATAGCAAGAGAACCAGAGGAAATCACCTCTACATTCATGCGATCTGCCGCTTCACCAAGACGCATAATAGCACCTTTACCAAAATCTTTTTCAATTTGTTTTAACGCGTTATCCAACGCTGCTTGTCTGCCATCTACAGCCATTATTTTATTTCCCCTTTTCTGTTATATAAGTATAAACATAGTATAGTGCTAGTTCTGCCGCACTTTGTCTAATATCTTCTCGATTGCCAATTAAATTAGCTTTATGGGCCACTGTGCCATATGGACCAGTAACACCAAACCATACAAGACCAACAGGCTTTTCTCGAGTACCACCTCCAGGACCAGCTATGCCTGTCGTAGAAACAGCATATGTTGTTTGGCCAACAGTTCGTGCCCCCTCTGCCATAGCCTTAGCCACTTGTTCACTAACAGCGCCATACGCATCTAACATATCTTGTGGTACACCTAAAACACGATGTTTCACATCATTACTATACGAAATGACACCACCCATATAGTACTCACTACTGCCACTGACATTAGTCAGTAATTTACCAACCAATCCTGATGTACATGATTCAGCAGTACTAATAGTACTATGTTCCTCTAACAAGGTTCGACCTAATGTTTCCTCCATAGAAATTGTTAAGTTGCGCCCTATGCAAGAGCCTAAGCGTTCTCGTATGATTGCATCCCAAGGATTAAGCAGGTCTTGTGCCGCTTCTAATGTTTCAGCCTTAGCAGTGATACGAACCTCAATGTAGCCTTTTTTAATGAGCAAAGCTATGGTCGGATTAGATTGCTTCTTAATTAGATCCATCAAGGTGCTTTCTAAATCAATTTCACGAATATCATATACGCCATAACGATAGGATGTAACAACACCTTGAGAACCAAATCGGCCATTTAAATAAGGAACTACGCTCTCTTGGAACATGCCCTTCATTTCTCCAGGAGGTCCAGGTAAAAGTATGTACGTAGTGTCGCCATCTTCAACGACTACACCTGGAGCAACTCCAACAGGGTTATATAATACCTTTGCCCCTTTTGGTAATTGTGCTTCTCGCCGACTCGCATCGGGTATAGTACGGTTTACACTTTTAAAAAACCTTTCAAGCTCGTTCATGGCCTCTTGATTAAACACAATAGGTCTGCCAATTGAATCGGCAAGTACATTACGTGTAATGTCGCCCTGCGTTGGTCCTAGCCCACCAGTACTAATAACGATATCAGCCCTTGTACTAGCGAGCTGAAAAACTTCAGCCATTCGTTTCGGATTATCACCTACCACCGATTGATGGGCAATGGTATATCCTAATTTATTTAACTCTTGTGCTAGCCAAGATACATTCGTATTTACTGTATCACCTAGCAATAATTCTGAACCTGTAGAAATAAGTTCTACAATCATCAGATCACCTCCACAATCGAATGTATCGAACTGTGTATTATTCTACAACCGTAGCTACTACATCATAAGCAAAGCCTTGCTCTACTTGTACCTTAAGAATATCACCAGGTTGAATGTCTTCACCACAATCTTCAATATACATATTACCATCTACATCAGGTGCTTGAGATTTCAAACGGCCTTTTGCAAGCAATGTATCATGTTCACCTTCTTCGATTTCCTCTACCATCGCATAATCAATGGTACCTTCTAAATTACGATTGTTCTCTTCAGAGATAGCAGCTTGGATGGACATAAGAACGTGATAACGCTCTTCTTTGACCTCTTCTGGTATTTGGTCTTCACGAGCACCAGCTGGTGTACCATCTTCTTGAGAATACGTAAATACGCCCATATTATCGAATTTGATTTCTTTTACAAAGTCACAAAGTTCCTCAAATTGTTCATCTGTTTCACCAGGAAATCCAACAATGATAGAGGTGCGCAATGTAATATGAGTCGGTGCATTTCTAATCTTCTTAAGCAAGCGCTCAATATCATTGCGATCGTCTCGGCGATTCATTTGTTTCAAAATATCGTTATTAACATGTTGCAATGGAATATCTACATATTTACAAAGCTTTGGCTCATTAACGATAATATCTAACAATTCATCAGAGAAAAATGTCGGATATAGGTATAGCATGCGAATCCATTCTATGCCTTCTACAGTTGTTAATTCTTTTAACAATGTCGTCAATAATGGTTTACCAGCATTAAGGTCGATACCATAGCTCGTTGTATCTTGAGCGATAAGGACAACTTCCTTAACCCCTGTCGCAGCCAATCGTTCCACTTCAGCCTTAATAGACTCGATAGTACGACTACGGAATGCACCGCGTACCTTAGGAATAATACAGAATGTACACCCATTATTACAGCCTTCTGCAATTTTTACATATGCACTATAACGAGGTGTTGTTTGAATACGAGGCATGCGTTCATCATAGATATTCGTAATATTTTCCATGATACAACTGCGATTGCCGTGCTCAATAGCATCAACGGCTACCATAACTTGATCCCATGCACCGGTACCGATTAATGCATCAATTTCAGGAATTTCTTGGAATAATTCATCCTGATATTGTTGGCTAAGACAACCTGCTACGATAAGGCCCTTACAAGTACCATCCTCCTTATATTGGGCAACCTCAAGGATGGTATTTATAGACTCAGCCTTAGCTTTTTCAATAAAAGTACAGGTATTTACAACGATAAGATCTGCTTCGCTTAAGTCTTCTGTAATCGAATAGCCATTATCTCTCAATAAGCCTAACATTACCTCTGTATCTACTAAATTTTTAGCACAACCTAGGCTAACATATCCTAATTTTTTCCCCATTCTATATCCTTTCGTCACTAGATTCTTATTTATTTCTTGGATTTATACAACTGACTTAGTCCTTACGGAATCGTACTTGACTAACCCAATGATTTAATAGTAACTTTTTACCTTCTAGAGTATAGCCACCATTCACAGGCCATAATACTAAATCATGCCCCATAGAATCTTTTGGCTCATCCATCTCAGGATTAGTAAATATATAAGTAAAATTCTTTTCTACCATATATTTCGCCGTTTTAGAAGATAGTAACCAATTAATAAACTCTACACTATCTGCTTTATGTTTTGAATTTTTTAAAACGGCAGCACCAGTCACATAATAAGACGTACCATCTTTAGGATAAATGATCTTAATTGGATACCCATGATGACTATATTGCGCCGCATCAGACAAGTTACCAATACCAATATTTGTCTCCCCTAGCGCAGTTAGGCGTATTGGAGTAGACAAAAATTTAGCATGTTGAACCACATGGGGCTTCAAACTATATAAGTATTCAAGAGCCTCTGGTTCCCCTTTATACTCTACCATATTATATAGCAAATTGGCCGCATTCTGAGATGCTACAAAATCAGTCATAACGATAGACCAATCACCTTGTTTTCCCAATGTTTCCCATGTAGTAATATATTTACCAATGCCATTATGGAAGGTATCATTCTGAACAAATACGATTGGATCGTACCAGAGACCAACCCAATAGCCATTTGGATCCTTTAGATTATCACGTACCTCGTCAATACGTTCATTGACGATGGGCATATATTTACCTGCATTGGCACCAACTACGAGATTATCTTCAGAAGTTAGCACCAAATCACCAGAAGTATCAGCCACGGTAGAAGCCGACCGTTGTGACATTTGTTCCTCTGTAAGAGGCATTACAGTGACTTTTACCTTTTGTTCCTCTTCATAACGCTCAGCAAGCATAGCTGTCAAAGTATTAGGTAAGTCCGTATAGACTATAATTTCACCACGAATAGGCTCTTTGGCCTGTTCTATTTGTTCTTGTTGGTAAAAGTTTATGCCATAGATCAACATTCCTACCACAAATAATGCTAAGATGCTCGGAGCAATCCATCGTTTCATATATGCCTCCCATAAGACATAAAGTATCTTAAAATGAGAGTAGCTAAAGCTACTCCCTACATGTAACGACCACCAAAACTTTTATTAGATGTACGAACTTTAGTCACATCTCTACTACGCCTTTTGGCAGTCCGGCATTGATTCCTAGGTTCGCAATCTCGTTTGCCATTACGGAATTTACTAGATTGGCTAATACGCTTAGAATTTCCACTAATTAGGCGCGGTGGAATTAAGCATTCCGGGCCAAAGCCAATTAAATCACGTCGATTGGCTTCTATGAGAGCCTCTTTAACAAGATCATAGTTTTCAATATTTTTAAACTGCATCAAAGCGCGTTGTTTTGCTTTATCTCGCCCCTTTTTAGCAACATATACAGGCTTTCCATCTAGTGGATTAATGCCCGTATAATACATGCAAGTAGAAAGACTACCCGGTGTAGGGATAAAATCCTGTACTTGCTCAGGGTACATATGGTGGTCTCGTAAAAATTCCGCCAATTCAATAGCATCCTCTAACGCACAACCTGGATGAGAGCTCATAAAGTACGGAACTAAATATTGCTTCTTACCAAGCTTTTTATTCGCCTCTTCAAACCAAGACTTAAAGGTTAGGAATTCTTCTTTACCAGCTTTCCCCATCATATTGGTAACCCGTTTAGATACATGTTCTGGAGCTACCTTTAGCTGCCCACTTACGTGAAACTCGCAAAGTTCCCGCACAAAATCTTTATTGTTATCGGCTAGTACATAGTCATAACGCAAACCAGAACGAACAAATACCTTTTTTACACCTTTTAGTTTACGTAATTTACGCAGTAAAGCAATATAGTCATCATGATTTGTATTCAAGTTTTCACAAGGCTCTGGAGCCGCACAAGTACGACCTTTACACGCACCATAAACAGCTTGTTTATCGCAAGCTAGATGGCGGAAGTTTGCCGTAGGGCCCCCTACATCATGAATATACCCTTTAAAGTTGTCCATCTTGATCATCATGTGAGCTTCTTCAATCAAAGACTCATGACTACGATTCTGGATGATACGCCCTTGGTGATTAGTAATAGCACAGAAAGAACAACTGCCAAAGCAACCTCGTTGGCTCACAAGGCTAAACTGAACCTCGCTTAACGCTGGTACACCACCCTTATCATCGTATTTAGGATGCCACTTTCGAGTATATGGCAAGTTATAGACACCATCCATTTCGTCCTGCGTCAATGGTAAAGCAGGTGTGTTCTGAATGAGATATCTATCCCCATGTTTTTGGACTACAATACGACCATAGAACGGGTCTTGTTCATCGTATTGAATGCGAAATGCATCGGCAAAGTTCATCTTATCCGCCTTAATAGCTTCATAGGATGGGCACTCTACATAGTCAATAGTAGAAATTTCCTTTGCCATGTAGCAAATACCGCGTATAGACGGCAAGGACTCTTTAAATCGTCCTTGATCTAAGGCATCGGCTAGTTCAATGATTTGAAGCTCTCCCATACCATAGACGAGTACATCTGCCTTAGAATCTACTAAGATGGAGCGACGTACCGTATCTGACCAATAATCATAATGACCAAAGCGGCGCAAGGACGCTTCTATACCACCGATGATAAGAGGTACATCACTATAAGCCTCCTTCATGCGGTTGGCATATACCAAGGTAGCACGATCCGGACGATGCCCTGATTCACCACCGGGAGAATAATCATCTTGACGGCGAATTTTCTTTGCTGCCGTAAATTTATTGAGCATTGAATCTAGATTCCCTGCTGTAACTAGGGATGCAAGACGTGGTTTACCTAGTTTTTTGAAAGCCTCGACATCATTCCAATCTGGTTGATCTATAATGCCTACACGATAACCTTTGGATTCCAAGTATCTACCGATAACCGCAGGCGCAAAGGATGGATGGTCCACATAAGCGTCCCCACTGATGAGAACGAAATCTAATTCAGCCCAACCACGTTCCTTCATATCCGAAGGTTCTGTTACTAAAAATCTATCCATTGATTGTGTAAATGCCTTTCTATCATGCCTAATCAGATACTAGAACAGGAATAACCATAGTAAAAATAATGCCATACAAACTAAAATAATCCCTAAAATAATGCGTTCTTGTACAATAGAGCGTTGACGTTTTCGTTGACGCGTTTCTAAGGACATACGCTTTTTAGATGTTTGGTATTCAACAAACTCACTTTGTACCAAATTAGGAGTTGCTTGAGCCTTCCGTCTTGTAACAGAACGTAAAGAAAAGGTATCTATGTCCCCTACTTGGCCCTGATATACTTTTACCAAGCGATCCCCATCAAGATCTAAGTAGTTACCATAGTTTCGAATAAAACCTTTTACGTAGACTTGACCAGGAATGATATCATAGTTACCATCTTCGATAGCCTCTAAATAGGTTGTTTTAATGTGCAGCACTTGCTCCACATCTTTAAAGGTTAGATTACGTCTTACCCGTTCACGTCGTAATTCTTCGCCTAATTCAGCCATTTTCGTTCCTTTCTAAATCTACGTAATATTCATATAGTAATTAGCTAATTATTGCTCATCATTGGAATCGGAGAAATATCTAGCCTTAGCTTGTTCAGGACTCATTAAAATTTCTCGAGCCTTACTGCCCATGCTAGGGCCAACGATTTTAAGGTCTTCCATTGTATCTACAAGACGTGCCGCACGGGTGTAACCTATGCGGAAACGACGTTGCAACATCGATACGGAAGCTTGACCAGATTCCATAACGAGATTGACAGCTCGCTCTAATAATTCATCGCGGTAAACATCATTAGCATCAGAAGATTCTTTTTCAGCTTCCTTTTCCACTTCTTGAGTTACCGTATTATCATATTCTGGTTCTCGTTGAGCTTTCACAAACTCTACAAGTTTTTCTACCTCATCATCAGAAATGAAGGCTCCTTGTACACGAATAGGTTTATTTGCACCAATCGGAGCAAATAACATATCCCCTTTACCCAATAGTTTCTCTGCTCCTGCCATATCAAGAATGGTACGGGAGTCAATTTGAGAGCCTACAGCAAAAGAAATACGGCTTGGTACATTGGCCTTGATAGAACCGGTAATAACGTTAACAGATGGCCGCTGTGTAGCAAGAACCATGTGAATACCTGCGGCACGAGCCATTTGTGCTAAACGACTAATAGATTCTTCAATATCATCAGGAGCCGTCATCATAAGGTCAGCTAACTCGTCGATAATCAACACGATTAGCGGCATAGCAGCCTTAGGATGCGCTTCATTATAGCTCTTGATATCACGTTTACCAGATGCAGCAAACGCCTTATAACGAGCCTCCATTTCACGAACGGCCCAACGCAATACAGCTGCTGCTTTTTTCATATCCGTTACAACTGGAGCCATCAAGTGCGGAATTCCATTGTAAATAGACAATTCAACCATCTTAGGGTCGATTAATAATAACTTAACCTCTTCCGGTTTGCGGCTAAAGAGAATACTAGAAATTAATGTATTTACACATACGGATTTACCAGAACCAGTTGTACCAGCTACGAGCAAGTGAGGCATCTTCGCAAGGTCTGTAATAACAGGCTTTCCTGCAATATCCTTACCAAGACCGACAGGAATACCTCCACGAGCATCTTTAAAGTCACTGCAATCAAGTACATCGCGTAAATGAACGGCTTCTGTCGTTTTATTAGGGACCTCAATACCGATGGCAGATTTCCCTGGAATCGGAGCCTCCATACGAATATGTTGTGCTGCCAAATTGAGGGCAATATCATCTGTTAAATTAACGATACGACTCACTTTCACGCCTGGTGCAGGTTCAATTTCATAACGTGTAACAGTTGGGCCTTGTGTAGCATTAACAACCTTTGCAGTAATACCAAAGTCACTCAATACATGTTCAAGCATCATCGCATTTTGTGCTACTTCTTCACCATTGTTTTGACTCCCCTTCCCTTTCGCCAAAATATCTAGGCTTGGGAAATGGTAAGGTCTATCATAGGACCGATGAATCTGTCCATCTTTAGATACAGCTACTTGCGCCGTATCTTCTGTAGTACTAATAATGGACGGTACTTGTAAACCCATACCTGCCATACCAGCTCCAGCACTTACAGAGCTTGCAGCTGCACCCGTTCCTGGCACAGCGGAGGCAATAGCACCGTGATTCGTTTCTAATGGGCCTATTGTTGTATTTTGATAAGAGAATTTTGGTTCTTCATCATCAGAATTTTCTACAGTTTCAACCTCATCTGAATACTCTTCATCTGGTGTATATGAATAGTCCTCATCTGGAACATATACATAATCATCACTCGTAGATCTATGTATATCGGAGAATTGTTCAAAATCATCAGCTTCATAAGACTTCGTATCACCAAATGCTCCAGATATATTAGCCAATTGCTCAGCCGCACGATTACGTGCTTCTATCTCAGCCAATTCCTTCCAAGATGTAGGAGTTTTTTGTGACTCCATAGTAGTAACTGTATCTTCAATAGGATCAACATCTACAGCTGTAGTAGAGTCAAAGAGGTCTCTTCCTGTAGCAATGCCTTGTTTTTCCAATGCATCTAATGCTTGATCTGCCGCATCAGCAAAACGTGTATCTTTTTCCCTGTTATAAGCTTTACGCTGTTCTGCTGCTTCTTTACGTTGTTCATTCCAATCTTCAAAGACTTCTTTTGCAACAGCAACCTTCTCAGCAGCTACCTCTTTTGCAACATCAAGGCCAACCTGTGTTTTGTCCGCGGCCTTCTGTAATCCACTGCGCAAAGACAAACGTGTCACCAGTAATCCAAAAGCTATGAGTAAGAATACATCAAGAATAATAGCCCCTAGATTACCTAACAGTGTACGAAGGAATGTAGCAATTGCACCACCTACGAAACCACCTTGATTAGCTAGTTGTGTAGTAATGAGTTCCTGCCCCTCAGGAACGCGCCACAAGGGAACAAGAGCTAACAAAAATAGGAAAAACAAGGTCATTACAACCCCTCGTTTTGTAATGGAAATAAATGTATCCTTATATAATAATCTCCAACCTAACCAGAAAACGCATAAACAAGGAATAATACCCCCTAGGCCAAAGCCATAACGGAATATACCTGTTAAAATCTGTCCTACAAGGCCGAGTTCAAAGCCAAAAAAGCCCAGAAAGGAAATCACAGCAAAGGCAATGACAATAAGGCCTTTCACTTCGCTGCGCAAAGAAAAGCTTTGAGACTTTGATTGCTGTTTTGTACTTGTTCGCTTACGGCGTGTGTTGCGTCTTTTGGTGGAAGTATTTTCTTCTGCCATAAATCTATACAAACCCCTTACTTATATAACATTACAGTAAATTAACTTATCATTATATTATAGCATATATCGTAATATTAAGTTAATTTTTACAACGTTTCTCCCAGTCGTGAAGTAACTGTTCCTCAGTCCCTCTCTTTATGCCCTTATAGTAGGTTGCATCAACTAGAGGCGTTGGTAAATACTGCTGTTTTACATATCCATTAGGATAATTATGAGCATACTTATAAGCTTTCCCATGACCTAATTTACTAGCCCCGCTATAGTGACTATCTTTCAAATGATCAGGTACTTGTCCACAATCCTTATGTCGCACATCAGATATCGCGGCATCAATAGCTACATAAGCAGAATTACTTTTAGGTGCGAGAGCAACATAGCACGCAGCCTCAGATAATATAATGCGCGCCTCAGGAAAACCTACCATATGAGCCGCTTGAGCCGCTGCATTAGCAAGTATAAGAGCTTGTGGGTCCGCAAGTCCTACATCCTCTGCTGCACAAATAACAATACGACGAGCAATGAAATTAGGATCCTCTCCAGCTTCAATCATGCGTGCTAAATAATGTACCGTTGCTTGCACATCGGATCCACGCATACTTTTAATAAAAGCTGAAATTGTATCGTAATGACTATCGCCTTTTTTATCATATGTATATATGCGACGACCTACGACCTTTTCAAGAACCTCAATAGTAATCGTCCCCTCATCGGGAACCATAGCTGCTGCTTGTTCAAGAATATTAAGGGCCATACGTCCATCACCATTGACGAAAATCCCCACATCTTCCAGAACTTCATCCGTTACCTGTAGATGGCGTTTGCCTAATCCCACTTCTTCATCGGTAATGGCGCGACGTAAAATTTGACCAATAGCCTTTGGTGTAAGTGCTTCTAATGTAATAAGACGCAAACGAGATAATAACGGTCTATTAACCTCAAAGAATGGATTCTCTGTAGTAGCACCAATAAGGATAATAGTGCCATCCTCTACACAGGGTAACAACACATCTTGTTGGCTTTTATTAAAACGATGAATTTCATCAAGGAATAGAATTGTGCGTTGTTGTAAAGAGCGAACTCGTTTACGCGCATCTTCAATGATGGTCCGCAACTCACCAATACCGGCGTTAGTAGCATTCAGGTTTACAAAATGACTATTACTCACCTTAGCTATGATTCCGGCTAATGTAGTCTTACCCGTTCCACAAGGACCATAAAAAAGCATAGATGGTATTGTATCCTTCTCTACCATAGCACGCAAGAAAGTCCCCTTCCCTATGGCCTTCTCTTGACCATATAAATGATCCAGTTTAGTAGGACGCATTCGTACAGGAAGTGGCTCGTATGTATTTGTAGGTGTCATATCAAATAAACTATCCATTCTATCACCTCAATTCGCACCCAGTTTAACTATCGTATTTTAATATCTATAACTATTCAATCAAAAAAACAATTACTTCCCTGTCATAAAAGCCTAATAACATCAGTAACTCGGTAACACTGATAATATTGGCAAGACATTTATAACGTTTATGACATTTAAGACTCTTAAGATTTTAAAAAGTTTAAATTCTTACCAAAGATATATTTATAGTATATGATATTTCAGTCTATTTTTACACGCAAAAAAGCCCCACCATGCCGTAATGTACCGCGTTTTGATCCTGCAAGGGCAGGTGGGTGTCCTCCTCATCCTGCAGTTGTCCCGTAAGGGCGTAACGTTCAGACGAGAGTTCAGACTCCCAAAGTAAATGTGTTGGCTCAAAACTGCGATATCACACGCACATGGCAGGGATATCTTATACTTAAATAGTATCAGAAAGATTAGCAATTAACAAGTCTTGACATTTCGATTTTAATCAATTCTTGCCTATGTTTTTACACTAAAGATTGCTCTTGTTCTTCTTCTACATCTGGTTTAATATGCAACTCTTTTAATTGCTTTGGTTCTACTTCAGATGGAGCTTGGCTCATGATATCAGAAGCAGATTGAGTTTTAGGGAATGCGATTACGTCGCGGATAGATTGACGTTTTGCCATCAACATAACAAGACGATCTAAACCAAATGCACAGCCTGCATGAGGAGGTGCACCATATTGGAATGCATCAAGCATAAAGCCGAATTTAGATCGTGCTTCTTCAATGGACAAACCAATTGCTTTGAATACTTTTTCTTGTACGTCAGCTTGGTAGATACGCAAGGAACCGCCACCGATTTCTACGCCATTCAATACCATGTCGTAAGCAATCGCTTTTACGCTGCCAGGATCGGATTCCAATTTATCAAGATCCGCATGGCGTGGCATTGTGAACGGATGGTGCATTGCCACATAACGTTTTTCGTCTTCATTATATTCGAACATAGGGAAATCAGTTACCCATGTGAATGCCAATTTATCTGGATCAATCATGTTCATGCGGCGTGCCATTTCAAGGCGCAATTCGCCTAATGCACGTGCCACAGTTGCAGGTTTATCAGCAATCATCAATACGAGGTCGCCACCTTTAGCGCCCATTTTTTCACCGATATTGCGAATTGTATCTTCACCTAAGAACTTCATGATTTGAGACTTGATAGAACCATCTTCGTTGAAGCAAGCCCATGCAAGGCCTTTGGCGCCGTAACGATTTACATATTCAACAAGGTCGTCAAGTTCACGGCGAGGAATGCCAGCATCACCAGGTACAACAATACCTTTAACTACGCCACCATTGTCGATTACAGAGCGGAATACTTTGAATTCTGTATCTTTTACAAGATCAGTTACATCAGTAAACGCCATATCAAAACGAAGATCCGGCTTATCAGAGCCGTATTTATCCATTGCTTCGTCCCATGTAATACGAGGCATAGGCAAAGAAATTTCTTTACCTAATGCAGTTTTAAATACATGAGCAATCATCTCTTCAAGCAATGCATAAATATCTTCTTCATCAACGAAGGACATTTCTAAGTCGAGCTGAGTGAACTCAGGTTGACGGTCTGCGCGCAAATCTTCATCGCGGAAGCAACGAACGATTTGGAAATATTTTTCATAACCAGCAACCATCAAGATTTGTTTGAAAATTTGTGGAGATTGTGGCAACGCATAGAATGTACCAGCATTTACACGAGACGGCACTAGATAGTCACGAGCGCCTTCTGGTGTAGATTTAGTAAGCATTGGCGTTTCAATTTCCAAGAAATCGCGGCTATCGAAGAAGTCGTGCATTGCTTTAGTTACTTTGTGACGCAAAATCAAGTTGCGTTGCATTTCTGGACGACGTAAGTCAAGGTAACGATATTTCAAGCGAATATTTTCATCTACATCGATATCATCTTGGATATAGAAAGGAGGAGTTTTAGCGGAATTCAATACGCGCAACTCTTCACAGAACATTTCGTATGCACCTGTAGGAAGGTTTGGATTAATAGCAGCCTCATCACGTTTTGTAATCTTACCACGTACACAAAGCACATATTCATTACGAACATCCTCTGCTTTGTGGAACGATTCTACGTTATGATCTGGGGATGCCACTACTTGTACTACACCAGAACGATCGCGTAAATCCAAGAAAATCAAACCACCATGGTCACGACGGCGTTCAACCCATCCACATAATACGACCTCTTTACCTACCTCTTGTTCAGAGATGGTGCCACAACCGTGCGTACGGTGTAAGCCTTGCATTGTTTCCATTCTAATTGTCATCCTTTCACCAAAGAAGTTATACGTTCAGCCACTGTATCAAGAGATACAGTCTCTTGTTCACTAGTATCCATGAATCGAATTATGGCTTCTTTACGAGCCAATTCATCATCACCCAATATAATAACATATTTCGCATTAATTTTGTTAGCGTATTTTAATTGTGCCTTCATACTCTTGCCCTGCCCGTCCATTTCAACGGTAATATATTCATCATGTAAGGCTTGGCAAATTTTGAAAGCCTCTACCTTAGCCGCATCACCAAGAGCGACTACGAATACAGATGGTTCTACAGTTGGCTCAGGCAATAAGTTTTGTTTTTCAAGAGCTAATAGTAAACGCTCCATGCCCATAGCAAAACCGATAGCTGGAGTATGAGGTCCATCGAGCTCTTCTACGAGACCATCGTAACGGCCACCACCGGCTACAGCACTTTGAGCACCTAAAGGAGTATATTGTACCTCAAAGGCTGTCTTTGTATAGTAATCAAGGCCACGTACGAGACGAGGATTTAAAGTATATTGCACATTAGCTGCAGTTAAATAGGTTTTCAATTCTTCAAAATGATCATGACACTCTTCACATAAATGTTCGTGAATTTCAGGAGCACCTACGGACAAGGATTTACATGTTTCATTTTTACAATCCAGTATGCGCAAAGGATTTTTGTACAACCGTTCTTGGCAATCGCTACATAATTGTTCCTTTTTTGGTTCAAAGAAGGCGATTAATTTTTCGCGGTATACAGGGCGACATGTTGGACAACCTACGGAGTTCACCTCTACATTGAGATCTTTAAGACCAAAGTCTTTTAATAACTGTACAACCATGCAGATAACTTCACTATCTACCACTGGAGATTGCGAACCTAGTACCTCTGCACCAAATTGGTGGAATTGACGATAACGACCCGCTTGCGGTTTATCATGACGGAACATAGGGCCCATGTAATACCATTTTGTGAGACCTTCTTTACCATATACTTTATTTTCTAAGTATGCGCGCACAGCAGACGCCGTATTTTCAGGGCGTAAGGTAAAGCTAGAACCACCGTCATCACCAGTGGTAAAGGTGTACATCTCTTTTTGTACTACATCTGTAGTCTCACCGATACCGCGTAAGAATAATTTAGTTTCTTCAAAGGCAGGTGTGCGAATTTCATTGAACCCATATACTTTACAAATTTCGCGCATACGTTGTTCAATATAATGCCAATGTATCATCTGTTCTGGCAAAAAGTCTTGTGTACCTCTTGGTTTTCTTATAGCCATTACACAACCTCCCAAAATCTTTCACAAATTCTATGTCGTTTCTCTAAAAGTGCATCTATCGTTTCGTGATAAACATCTACGTCTTTTGGCATATGCTGTTTAAGTTGACGATATTCAGGGGCTCGCATCCACTTAGACGAGCTGCCAGGCCCCATAGATAGAATACTCTGCCGTTCTTCCATGATCTGAATATTATATTCACACGCTTTGCCAGGCAAGGTATAGCCAATATTCTCTAACTGCCCTCTCATATATTGTTGGCGATATAAATAATATGGCACATAACCAGCTGCTTCAAGACGCTCTTTACCATATTGTACCATTTCCGCCATGAGATGTTCTTCAGGAATATCATCTTCCATATGTAAATCGTACAACGGACTACCACGTTTTAATGCTAACGTATGAATTGTAACATTTTCCGGCAGATTTTGACATACATAATCCATATTCTCTATCATATTTGGCATTGTTTGGTTAGGCAAGCCTGCAATAAAATCCATATTTACGGCTAATGATGTATTGTTTTTTACATATTGTAAAAGCTCATCAATATCCCATGCACTATGACCGCGTCCAATGCGCCGCAAAATATCATCTTGCATCGTTTGTGGGTTAATGCTGATACGATTTACACCTAGCTCTAACATAGATTGTAGTTTTACAGGATTCACAGAATCTGGCCGCCCCGCTTCTACGGTAAACTCATGTCCTTCTGGCACAAGTATAGACAACAGTTTTAGGACTTGGTGAAAGTCTTCATCCTCTAGCACTGTTGGAGTGCCGCCGCCCATATAGAGAGTATCTACTGTTAGATTATAGGAATCAACAATAGATTTCATATCTTCTATATCACGGTTTAAAGCCCTTAGAAATTGACTTTTACCAGCATAATCCTGGTAGAGACCATATGGAAACGAGCAATATACGCAACGCGTATCGCAGAAAGGAATACCACAATAGAGACTTACCTTTTTATCATCTGTATCAGATAAAAACGGACGTTGATATTCGCCAATGGACCCCAAAGTAGCAAGCTTTTCCATAGACACAGAAAACTCGTCCCTAATGTGACGAGTTGCTGCGTGGACAGAGCCATATGTATCTATATATTTATGTAGTAGCTTTGTAGGGCGCACACCTACCATGGTTCCCCATGGAGCCTCAGCAGGTAATCCTTGATATTCACGCAAATAGCGCAACAAGGCTTGTCCAATTTGACGACGCCCCATAGAGGAAACAGGGCCTTCAAAAATCTTAATTGTATCACCAATAGTAACAGTTAATGTATATATTCCTTCCACTTCATGCGCTTCAAGGATAACCTCTGGATGTACCTTATCAGAAAAGAGTCCTGCCGCGCCACAGTTATGAGCTACTACGGAGCCAAGTGGTAATGGACCCGTATATAGATATCCATTAACCATGATGGGACATACGCTCAAGCTTTTCTAATTCTGCTTCAGTCATATGATTTTGGCAATCACTACAGTAACCATATACTTTCAATTGATGATCAATGGTACGGAAGTTTAATTTCTTAGCGATGATAGACTCCAATGTTTCAAGCATGTCATCTTCAAACTCGGATACTTTACCACATTTTACGCAGATCAAATGGTGATGGAAATGAGCGAACTCTTCGTCATTTAATTCATAACGATTACGGCCATCACCAAAATCAAGACGTTTTAACAAATCAAGTTCTGTGAAGAGATCAAGAGTTCTGTAAATTGTTGCCAACCCGATATCAGGTGCTACCTCTTTTACAAGAACATATACATCTTCAGCACTCAAATGATTTTCTTCAGCATCGATAAATGCTTGCAAGATTGTTTGACGTTGTGTGGTCAATTTGTACTTTTTGTCTTTAATGCGTTCTTTTAATTTTTCTAATGTTGTGTTCATGATAAATTTCCCCTCGACTGTAAAAAATAATTCGTTTAAACCTACTGACCAACGAATGGGTTGTATTGTTTTTCATACCCTATATTTGTTTCCGGTCCATGACCAGGATAAACCATTGTATTATCAGGCAATGTATAAAGCTGAGTCTTAATAGATGATATCAGAGTCTCATAAGAGCCATTTGGAAAATCTGTACGGCCTACGGAATCTCTAAATAAAGTATCCCCTACAAACACAAGACCTTCCATGTAATAACACACACCTCCTGGCGTATGACCTGGTGTTTCAAGCACCTCAAGATCAATATCACCACATGTAATGTGATCACCTTGTTTAACCTCGATGATTTCCGCTTTTACCATAATTGGCGTTGGATTGCTATAAGCACTAAGATTAAGTTCAGGATCAGATAAATACGGTACATCGCCCTTATGAATATATACAGGTACGTGATAGGTATTCACAATCTCTTGAATACCACCAATATGATCTCCATGACCATGTGTCAGTACAACCGCCTTAGGCTTTAAGTCATGTTTTTTTAGCGCATCTAGTACTTCAGCTGTTGCAGGATCGATAATGAAAGCTTCACCTATCGCTTTATCACCGATAACATAGCAATTTGTTCCTAATGGACCTAAAGGCATGCGCATAAGTACTAATTGTTGTTCGCTCATTAAGCCCCTCCTTTACTACGTTGAACAGTATAAACTTCACGAATACGACGCAATTTAGTCATTACGAAATCTAGTTGTGAAATATCGCGGATATCAACCACCAAATTGATGCTTACATTTTTTGTATCCTCTTGAACCTTAGCATTGATGTTAGTAATGGTGATTTTCAATTCTGAAAGCACCGCCATAACTTCCATGAGAATACCAGCTCGATCATAAGCCTGAATATCAATACCTACGTGGAAAGATTCGCCAGAAGAACCGTCCCAAGAGACTTCTATCATCCGCTCTAAGTCTTCAGGAGAATGGCCCATGCTAGGGCAATCACAGCGATGAATAGAAACGCCACGACCACGGGTTATGTAACCTATAATATCATCACCAGGTACAGGATTACAGCATTTTGCCATACGCACCATCACACCAGCTTCACCTTTTACGAGAACACCAGTGCCATTTTTAGTTTTCTTTTGTCCTTGAGATTTTAATTTCTCGATAATTTGCTCTGTGCTGCGCTTAGATTCCTCTACCTCTTTAGACTTTTTATAAAGTTCAATTAAACGCAAAAGAACAGTGCTTACAGGAATGCCGCCATAGCCACAGGCTGCAAACATTTCCTCTTCTGTACCGGCTTTAAGTTGTTTCGTTACATGTTGTAAACGGTTGTCTGCACATAATTCTTTCCAATTATGATTCAATCGTTTCGCTTCTTTTTCAAGAGCTTCTAAGCCTTTTTCAATATTTTCAGCTTTATTTTCACGCTTGAACCAATTGCGAATTTTACTCTTACTTTCAGAAGAACCTACGATATTCAACCAGTCGAGGCTAGGACGACCTGTTTTGGATGTGATAATATCAACAATATCACCATTTTGCAAGGTATAATCCAGCGGTACAATTTTGCCGTTTACCTTAGCGCCTACACAATGATGACCTACATCGGTATGAACTCGATAGGCAAAGTCAAGCGGTACAGAGCCTATTGGCAACTTAACAACGTCACCCTTTGGCGTGAATACAAATACCTCACCAGAGAAAACGTCTAATTTCAAAGCATTAACGAGTTCCGTTGGATTACTAGTATCTTGCCATTCAAGAACCTGGCGTAGCCATGCAACCTTTTGATCAAATTCTTTATCGCCGTTTTTATTTCCTTCTTTATATCGCCAGTGAGCAGCCACACCATATTCAGATACGCGGTGCATTTCCCAAGTACGAATTTGAATCTCTACCGGTTGCCCCATCGTGCCGATAACGGTTGTATGCAAAGATTGATACATATTAGACTTCGGCATGGAAATATAATCTTTGAAGCGATAAGGCAATGGCTTCCACAAGCTATGAGCAATGCCAAGCACCGCATAACAATCAGGGATGCTATCAACGATTACACGAACGGCAAGCAAATCATAAATTTGGGATAAATCGCGATTGTCCTTTTTCATCTTCTTATAAATACTGTAGAAGTGTTTTGGACGACCTTTGATATCCGCCTTGATATGAGCTTCGCTTAAGGCCTTTGTAAGTTGCCTCATCGTATCATTAACGATGTCTTCCCGAACTTGGCGTTTTTGTTTCATTTGATCGACTAGATCATAGTATTTTTCCGGCTCTAAATAACGGAAGGATAAATCTTCCAACTCCCATTTCACATTGAAGATACCGAGACGATGTGCCAAAGGTGCAAAGATTTCTAGGGTTTCCTTAGCAATACGTTTTTGTTTGTCACTACGCATATGCTTTAATGTGCGCATGTTGTGTAAGCGGTCACCCAATTTAATAACTACGACACGTACATCCTTCGCCATGGCTAAAATCATCTTTCGATAGTTTTCCATTTGACGATCTTCTTTTGTTTCATACTGGAATTGGTTTAATTTTGTTACCCCATCAACGAGGAATGCTACTTCAGAACCAAACATCTCCTCTAGGTCTTCCTTCGAGTAAGATGTATCTTCGACCACATCATGCATAAGAGCTGCCATGAGTGTAATATGGTCGATTTGTAAATGTGCCAAAATATCAGCTACAGCCAGCGGATGCATGATATATGGTTCACCGGAAGCTCTAAACTGCCCTTCGTGAGCCTTGTCAGCAAGCTCAAAAGCTTTCAATACTTGATCACACTCATCATCTGTTAAATAAGTATGGATATACTCCATAAACTCAGCTAAGGCTTTACCTTTATCAAAAGTAGTTTGTTCCACCAAAGCTTTGCCTTCTTCATTTACAGTTGTCATGATGTCACCTCCTATACACTATAAGTAAGGAATGTTACGGATGTGACAAGATCTAATTTTCCTTCAATGGCATTCCATCTAAGCATTAATTGACCATCATCACTTGTATATTCTTCAACAATGCCCAATTCTTTAAATACATCGATAGATGTTAGAGCACTGCGATTATTCTGATCTGCCGGCTTGCGACGCAATATATCTTGTTCAACATTATAAACCGACTGACTGCGACCTCGCATGGACTGTTTTATTATGACATACATTTGTCTAAGTCCTTCTGTAGAAAGCTTAATCGGCTCTTCAGTCAACGGTTCAATAGCTTGAATCATAAGCTGCGGAGAAACCAGACCTTGCCATTCATTCTTTTGCAAAGAAAATGCCACTTTTACCACAGTTCCCACGAAGATAGATCTAAATAAATCTGGACGATTCCAAGCTATAGCATCTAATGTACCATTCGAAGTTGCAAAAATTACCTTACAGTGATTTTTTAATTGCCCCATGAGCATAATATCTTGCACGGTAGCTTCCATAATAGCAAAGACTGGCGTGCTATTGGCCATCCCATAAGGTTCAAGGTCTGATACGCGGTCAATGATATCGACATCGATATCATCAACAGGTAGTTCCGCATCAATAGCAACCACAGGAATATATTCCTCTTCTGTAATAACTGCTTTGCAATACTTGGTTAACCGTTCTCGTAGCTCATCAATACGATTTGCATCGATGCTAAAGCCTGCTGCCGCAGCATGCCCGCCAAACTGTAGCAAGATATCCTCACAAGATTTTAATGCATCATATATGTTAAAGCCATCTATACTACGGCACGAGCCTTTACCAATGCCATCATGAATACTGATGGCTAAGGTTGGTTTGTAAAACTCCTCTACTAGACGAGAAGCAACAATACCAATGACTCCTGGATGCCACTCTTCGCCGGCCACAATAGTTACATAATCAGCTTTATGTCCTTGATTAGCTACATCAACACGAGCCAACTCATGAATATTTCGTTCTAACTCTTGTCGTTCACGATTCGTTTCATTTAGTTCCGCCGCAATTGCCTCTACTATATCCTCGTCATCGGTCACAAGTAGTTCGACCGCACGCGTTGCATGCGTTACGCGACCCGCTGCATTAAGACGAGGTGCTAAGGTAAAACCAATATGTCCAGATGTAATAGTTCGTTCATGGAGCCCAGCTACATCAATAAGCTTTTTGATCCCCAAGTTAGGTTCCCTATTCATCTTCTCAAGGCCTGATTTTACAATGATACGGTTCTCACCGACCAAAGGCACTACATCGGCCACAGTACCAAGTGCAACGATATCTAAATCATCTAAGTACCATTCTCCGCGCTTTGTAAGCCACAAGGCTTGGCATAACTTAAAAGCAACACCTACTCCAGATAAGTTTTTATCCTTATATGGACAGTCCTTTTGCTTATGATTTATAACGGCCTTGGCTCGTGGAATCATATCAGGCGCCGTATGGTGATCCGTAATAATCATATCGATACGGTTTCGTACAGCCTCTACAATATCGTAAGAGCTAATGCCGCAGTCAACGGTAATGACTAAAGCTGTTCCCCGTTCAATAAGGTGCTCTAAAGCCTCTAAATTGAGGCCATACCCTTCACTTTGACGTTCTGGTATGTAATAGGTAACATCGGCACCTAATTTCTTTAAAAATCGATAAAGTACTGATGTTGCAGTAATACCATCTACATCATAATCACCATAAATGACGATTGGTTTGTGACTTTCAATTGTTTCCATAACTAGTGAAACAGCCACATCCATATCTTTTAATGTAAATGGATCTAACAAATCTGACAAAGTACCTTGTAAAAACTGACGACCTTCGTCTACATCAATGTGACGATTCACCATTAATTTAGCCACAATAGGGTTTACACCAAGTTCACGGATTAAGATATTCTCTTTCTCTTGATCACCTTTACAAAGGCGCCAACGTTTTTTCTTAATCATCATATCCCTCAGTAGTTTATAATCAATATTATTCTTGAATTCAACGTATTATCATTATCATTTTTATTTATTATACCTTAAAATGCAAATAAAATAAACTATTTTATATATTTTATTCTCATTTAAAGCTTGATATTTTCTCAACAAGAAAGAGCCTCCCATTATCAATAGGAGGCTCCATATCAGTGAATTCCTTAGAACCGGAAGTCCCGTTCGCCGTCTTTCATCTGTGCAATATAAGCTTTAGCTTTATCTTTAACTAAATCATTTTTGATGTTTTCTAACTGTTGTTCAATAACCTTAGAACCATGAGCCTTAGTTTCATCATTGCCGTAATCCATGATATATTCGTTCAATGTCATCAACGCATTTGGTTGACAACAGTTGTGAATTTGACCGGATTTTGCAAGAGCCATGAATCGATCCCCAGTTCTACCTGCACGATAACAAGCAGTACAGAAGCTTGGAACATACCCAAGGTCTAGCAACCAGTTAACGATTTCATCTAATGTACGCGTATCACTACGATCGAATTGTGCCGTATTATCTTCTGGCTTTTCTTCTTCTTTGTAACCACCTACGCTAGTACGAGATCCACCACTAATTTGGGAGATACCTAATGCCAAGCCACGTTCACGCATGGACTGACTTTCACGAGTGGACATAATCATACCTGTATACGGTGTGGAGACGCGGATAAGAGCAACAATTTTTTCAAATACATCATCAGGCACAGCATTACTGAAATCATCTACATCGATATCATCAGCTGGACAAATACGAGGTACAGAAATAGTATGTGGACCTACCCCATACACAGCCTCTAAATGTTCAGCGTGCATCAACAATCCAACGAAATCATATTTATAATGTTCCAAACCATAAAGAACACCGATGCCTACATCATCAATACCACCTTGCATAGCGCGGTCCATCGCCTCTGTATGGTAGGCGTAGTCGCTCTTAGGGCCTGTAGGATGTAAAGCTTCATAGTTTTCTTTGTTATATGTTTCTTGGAATAATGTATATGTGCCAATACCAGCTTCATGTAATTTTTTGTAGTCCTCAACGGAACAAGCTGCAATATTTACGTTTACACGGCGGATTTCACCATTTTTATTTTTGATACCGTAAATCGTCTTGATGGATTCCAAAATATATTCCAGTGGATTATTAAGAGGATCTTCACCAGACTCAATTACGATACGCTTATGACCCATCGCTTCTAACGCAATAACCTCTTCTCTAATTTGGTCTTGCGTTAATTTTTTACGCTTAATATCGCGATTTTTGGAGTGGTACGGACAATACACACATCCATTGATACAATAGTTAGACAAGTATAACGGTGCAAATAGAACAATACGATCGCCGTAGATAGCCTTCTTGATTTCCTTTGCTAAAGCAAAAAGCTTCTCCTTATATTCAGGTAACGGACACTCTAAGAGAACTGCTGCTTCTCGGTGGTTTAATCCCTTAAATGTAGCAGCTTTCGCTAAAATAGCATCTAACAACTCCCGATTTTCCTTGTTTTCCTCTGCATAGGCAAGTGTGTCAAGGATTTCCTGATGGGAAATAAATTCCTCCGCCTTTGGAGATTTTACATCATACATAGTACTTACCTCAAATCTTTCTAGTGGCAATGCCACCCCTCTTTAGGTTTATGAAAGTATATGACAACCAGTCTTCTGGTATTTCACTGATACTGTACATAGTATACCACTATTCCTACTAAAAAGCACAGGAATTTGATACATGCAAAAAGGTTGCCACCTCATAAGAGGAAGCAACCTTTATATCATGGGAGTTTCTAATCTATATCGATTATCTATATCGAACATGACTAAAATGTATGTATGTATTTTTACACGAGATAACCCCTTACATAATAGTACTAACTATATATTACAAATGTATTTAGTCCTATTTTCCCCATGTATCATACAGCTCTTTCATAGCACGTTCTTTCGCAATAATACCATGGGCCATCCACAAAGTACTATCCACTTGCAATACATGATCGGCTTTTACAGCAGGCAAATTTTTCCATAACTCATCTTTTTTAAGATTTGCCAATCGTTGGTCTGCTACACCTTGATTATTAGCACTAGAAGCACCGTAACCAGCAGAAACGATTAAATAGCCTGCATCAAGATCGGGTAATCGCTCTAAAGAAATCGCATTGTTCGTAGGGTTAAGTTCTGTTTCTAATACCATATCAGGCGGCTTAATATTAAGTAATTCAGCCATAAAGACATTCAAATCGCTTTTCATATACGGATACAATCGTATTTCTTTATTTAAAATTCTTAGAAAAGCTACGGTTTCCCCTTGCATATGTTCAGCTAAAGCTATCCGTGTTTTCTTCGCCTGTGAATAATACTCTTTCAAACGAGCTTCCCCTTTTTCAGGGACCCCAAGTGCTTTAGCAATAGTTAGTAGTGCAACTTCTTCCTTATTTACGTTGACAGAAATGGTTGGAGCAATTTTAGAAAGTGCATTATATGCCGCTTTACCATAAGAGTCACGCATAATAATCAAATCCGGTTTTAAAGCCTGAATCTGCTCATAGTTGATAGTCTTTGTTTCATCATTAATACTAAAATTTTGAACATTACGATTACTTAATTCATTATAAAGATAGCTTTTTTCATTAAAATTTGCCCCTATAAAAGATTCATCTAATGCAATCATAGGATCTTCTGTCCGAACAACCACGATACGTTTATGTTCTTTGGGCATAACTGTTGTCCCGAGCTTATGAGTGACAATAATCTTATCTCCTTCAACAGTAACAATTTTATCTGCTGCCTTTTGGATAGCCGTTAATCGCTTCTTAAACTCTTTATCAATGTCTTTCGGATCATTTGACCGTTCAAGGGCTGTTTTTACCTTATCATCAAGATTAGCATAGATAGCTTCATGAGTCATACCATTTTCCTGTGGACCACATCCTGTAATTCCCATGAGCATACAAGCCCCCAAAAGACCAGAAATTAACAAACGCTTCATACTACACCTCACGTGCCGTATGGCCATAATTTTTCATAGAATAAGGAATACAGAACGGACGATCTGTCTTAGGGTCATTCATGATTGTAGAATCTACACCAAATACATCTTTCAACATTTCATTATGGAAGATAGTATGAGGCGTACCTTCGTATTGAATTTTTCCATCCTTCATGGCAACTAAATTATCGGCAAAACGAGCGGCTTCATTAAGTTCGTGAATAACCATAACAATCGTTTTGTTATAAGCTTTATTCAAATGCTCTACTAAATGTAATACATCCATTTGGTGAGATACATCAAGGAAGCTCGTAGGCTCATCAAGGAATAGAATGTCTGTATTTTGAGCAATAGCCATGGCAATCCATGCCCGTTGCCGTTGCCCCCCAGACATATTTGTAATGCCACGATCTGCAAACTGAAGTAATTCAGTCTCCTTCAAAGCCCACTCTACAATTTCTTTATCCTCTTTTGTAGTACGGGCAAATAAGCTGCCTTGATGCGGTGCACGACCGTACATAACAAGTTCACGCACTGTAATTTCACCAGGTGCCGTTGGATTTTGAGGCAAAATAGCAACCTTTTTTGCTAGTTCTCTACTACCATAAGAACCGATAGATTTACCATCTAGTAAGACATCGCCATCCATTGGTCGAATAATACGACAAATAGTTTTTAGTAAAGTAGATTTACCACAACCATTAGCGCCAATTAATGCTGTTACTTTGCCTTCTGGGATCGTAAGATTTAAGTTCTCTATAATTTTTGTATCACCGTAACCAGTAGTTAGGTTTTTAACTTCTAATTTCATTTATATTTCCCCTTTTACGCTTTTGTTTTTGCTAGAATATACAAGAAGTATGGTGCCCCGATTAAAGCTACAATAATCCCTAAGAGGATTTCATCAGGCGCAATAATGGATCGGCCAATCCAGTCGGCAGTGACCACTAAAATAGCTCCAATTAGACCTGTTAATGGCAAGAAATAGGCATGATCAGCACCGACTAAGCGGCGTGCAATATGCGGGGAAATAAGCCCTACAAAACCAATGCTGCCACCGATAGCTACACAGAACCCAGATAAAAGAACTGCAATAATAAGGTATACAAATCTAGAGCGATTTATATGTACACCAAGCCCAATCGCTGTTTCATCAGCTAGGCTCAATAAATTTAGCTCCATATAACGGGCATAGAGAATGAGTGATAATACAATGACAACTGGCGCAAGCACCCATACATGCTCCCAAGTATTACCCGAAATAGTGCCGATGGTCCAAGTATTAACTAAATAAAATTTATTAGGGTCCAAACGCGTTACGAGTAAGACTTGCAATGCATGGAATCCTGCACTCATAGAGATACCTGTTAAGATTAAACGATATGGCGAAATAATATCTCTACCGCGACAAGATAGAAGATAAATTAAAATCGCTGCCACAACAGCCCCAGCTACGGCAACAGTAGGTAATGTCCAAATCCCCCACGCCGTTGTAGAACCTGCAAAATATACTAAAAGAACTACACCTAAACCAGCACCAGCATTTACGCCTAACAAGCTTGGACTAGCCAATTCATTCCGAGATATAGTTTGAAAAATTGCACCAGACATAGCAAGGCCCATACCAATAAATACAGCCAAGATGGTGCGAACTAAACGGAAATCAAAAACTGTGAGTTTTTCTACATCATTACCACCGCCAAAGAGAATGCGAATAAGATCAGATGTAGACATATCACTAAAGCCTGTATGAAGATGTCCATACATGGCACCTAACAACATGAGCGTCATAACGAAAGAGTAGGCAAAAAAGCGTTTTTTCATCTTATTTTCCTCCCTTACGATTTGCTAAATAAATAAAGAATGGAACACCGACAAGAGCAGTAATGGCACCTAATGGTGTTTCGAATGGGGGATTTACGATACGAGCTACAACGTCAGCAATCATAACAAGTACTGCACCAAAGAGTGCAGAGAATGGAATTACAAGACGATAATCGATGCCTACCAGTTTACGTGTTATATGTGGAATAACGAGACCTACAAAGCCGATCGGACCGGCTAGAGCAACAGCAGAACCGCTAAGAATAAGTACAGTTAAACCAGATAATACACGTACACGATTTAAATTACTGCCAAGACCAATAGCTACCTCTTCGCCAAAGCTTAAGAGCGTAACAGATTTAGATACGTACATGGCAATAAGAATACCAATGAGTGTCCAAGGTAATACGAGTAATACTTGTTCCATACGAATACCACTAATACCGCCTGCAGTCCAAAAGCTTAACTCTTGTGCCACTTGGAAGTACACAACAAGCATATGTGTAACAGCCACAAATACTGCACTAATAGCCGTACCTGCAAGTGCAAGATATACAGGAGTAGCTTTACCACCTACGCGTTTAGCAAGAGCTAAAATGAACAGTGTTGCCAATGCGGCCCCACCGAAGGAAAACAAAATACTTCCATTTAAGGTTAAATAAGGAAATAAAATCATCCCAACAGCTAAACCAAAACTGGCACCTGCGTTAATCCCCAAAATAGAAGGACTTGCCATAGGATTGTTGGTAACACCTTGCATCAGTGCACCTGATACGGCAAAGCTGATACCTACAACGATACCTGCTATCATACGTGGCAAGCGCAATGTTTGAACGATCATCTGACCTATACTATTAGGATCATAGTTAGTAAAGGATAAAGTAATATCATCTAGGCTGATATAGCGTATCCCAATGAAGAGTGAACCAAGAGATGTGGCAATTAAAATAGCTAAAGCCAGTATACCTAGTAGCGTAGTTTTAGCTGCGCGCCCTCCCCTTGTTTCTACGTCATAATTGCTCATAAGAACTCCTTACAATACGAAATACTATAGAATTTACTGATACATTATATCAACAATGCTCTATCTATTTCAATAATAAATCTCAGTATCATTTATAGCAATAATGCAATGTTAAAAACAAAATAAGTAAATCTTTATAACTATACAGAATTATATCCAACAATTTTTATTCCTATAATCATATATAAACATTATTTCTATAAAAAAAGAGCAGTAACCTTAAGGCTACTACTCTAAGTTATGAGTAAATATTCTGATTTGATGTACAATAAAATATATTTAAAGCACTAAATTTACCTATTTAATTGATTCCTATTATTAAAAAATGTTTTATACGCTAATTGACAAGTAATAAAGCAAGCAATCGATATAGTAGATAAACTCATAAATGTCACGATCATTTGATATTTTACAGCTTCAAGTGGAGGCATCCCCGCTAAGATAAGACCTGTCATCATTCCTGGTAAAGCCACGATTCCTAAAGTCTTAGCGCTATCCACAGTAGGTTGCAATCCAGTCTTTATAACATCTCGCACGATGGCTTTTGACGCTTGCTTAGGCGTACTTCCTAACGCTAGTTTAATTTCCACCTCTTGTTGGCGTAACTCAAAATTTGATAGCATTTGCCGATAACAAAGGCCAATTGCTACCATAGCTCCACTAATAACCATCCCTCCAACAGGAATCACCTGATAAGCAGTAAAGTTAAGTACGCCTGTTAGAAGCAAAATCAATAACGTAATACTTGCACCTACGGTTATAGCAAACCAAGAAATCCATAGCGCATAAGGAATTCCCTTTCCCCGCTTAGAAGAATTATAGGCTGCATTAATAGCCATAAAACCTAATAATCCGATTATGAATATAGGACTTTCAGTACTAAAAATATAAGCTAAAATAAAGCCTATAACAAATAACTGTATGGTAGCTCGTAAAGCACTTATAAAAATATCTTTCTCTAACTTCAACTCCTGCCGATAGGACATAAACATACTTATAATAACTAATATAGATGCAAGACATAATGACATGGCTGAAATAGCATGAAATTGACTCACCGTAATACCTCCTCTTTAGCTAATGATCCATCTACAATTGTAATGCGGCGATTAGCCTTACGTAAGCTTTGTTCCTCACTATGTGTTATTGCTATGATGGTCATCCCATTATTATGAAGTTCATCGATTACCTGTTCCACGATAGCCGTGTTAACAGCATCTAATGCAGAGGTAACCTCATCTAAAAGCAATACTTTAGGTTCAAAGATAAGGCTTCGAATGAGACAAATCCGTTGCATTTCTCCACCAGATAGTTCATCATTATGGCGCTCAAGATATTCAATAGGCATATGAAGTAAATCGAAAAGATATTTGATACGAATCATATCAGGTTCCATACCTCGAATATCATAAGGGAACAAAATATTACGACGCACCGTTTTTGCAAACAAGTAAGGTCTTTGAAAGCAATAACCTACCTCTTTTCGATAACTTTCTGGATCTATAGTGGTTAAATCACGTCCATTATAAGTAATAATCCCTGAGGTAGGACTAATCAAATCACTGCATAATTTTAAAAGTGTACTTTTACCACTACCAGAAGGGCCTACAACAGTGAGATACTCTCCTTCATGTACAGATAGAGACACATCACGGATAATAGACTTTTCGTTTACAACATAGGATATATTAGATAACTCTAATAGTGCCATAATGCCTCCGATCATATTTCAAGACTCTATGATATATTTAATAATCACTTTAAATTATATTATACCAATACAACTTACACCATAATAAACAATAAAAAATCCCTAGTGGAAACCACTAGGGATTAATAGTCTTGTAAAATTAAGCTTCTACAGGGTATACGCTAACTTTACGGTTATAACGACCAGCACGTTCAAATGCTACTTTACCAGGCACAAGTGCGAATAAAGTGTCATCTTTACCGATACCTACGTTAGTACCAGGGTGGAAGTGAGTACCACGTTGACGAACGATGATGTTACCGCTCTTTACGATGGAACCATCATGACATTTAACACCAAGACGTTTAGATTCACTATCACGACCGTTACGAGTACTGGACACACCTTTTTTATGTGCGAACAATTGCAAATCAAAAGTAAACATTAAGTTCACCTCCTATATTTCGTGAATTTGGACAAACTCTGGATATTGACGGCTAATTTCCTCCAAACCGAGAAGCATAGTCCCCAGAATATCCTGTCCACTCTGATTAATCGTACCAGAGAGAACTATATCACATTGACCTTCGCTATTCGTATACTCACCTTCTTGTTGAGCAATTTGGGTGAGGCCTAACATTGCCGTTGCCGATAAGGCAGACACTGCAGCACATACGATATCGAAGCCATGTTCATCATATCCTGCATGACCGGACATATGACAACCAATAACTTGACCATCACTATTCCGCTGGATTCCAATGGAAACCATAATTAAGCTTGGATAGATTCAATACGAACTTTTGTGAACGGTTGACGATGGCCTTGACGACGACGGTAGTTGGATTTAGCTTTGTATTTGAATACTAAAATCTTTTTACCTTTACCATGCTCAAGAACTGTACCTGTAACTTTTGCACCGTTTACAAGAGGAGCGCCAACTTTAACGTCGCCGTCATTCACTACAGTCAAAACTTCTTCGAATGTAACGGAATCGTTAGCAGCTGCTTCCAATTTTTCGATAGTAATTACATCGCCTTCAGCAACGCGATATTGTTTACCACCAGTTTTAATAATTGCGTACATGAGAACACCTCCTTGTTATCGAACTCGCTGAATTCGGTATCCCGACCCGAACTTCGGTCGGGCGTTTAAACCTGCTTCACGCGGATTGCAAAGTTCAGAAAACCGAACTAATACTGATATAGTATATACTATTTACACTATCATGTCAAACCAAAAACTACAGAATTCGCCTAGTTTTTAACACTTATATATACAGAGCTTTAAAATTCTCCGATAATTCCAAGGTGCTGTAAGAGTATCTTTGTACCGATGAGAATTAATACACCTCAACCAACTATATCTGCATATTTTCCAACAAATTGGCCCATAAATTTACCTAAGTACACACCAATTAAAGAAATGCCAAAGGTAATAATACCAATCATGGTAGAAGCTTCCCATACATTAATAGGTAAGAACGCAAAGGTCAACCCTACAGCCATCGCATCGAGACTGGTTGCTACGGAGAGCATCACCATCTCCCAGACACCTAAAAATTGCTTATCATCGTCCTCTTCATCATCATCGCTAAGCCCTTCTCGAATCATAGCGATACCTAAATAGCCAAGAAGACCAAAGATAATCCAGTGATCCCAATCAGATATGACATCGATAAATTGACGTCCTATGAGCCAACCGATGAGGGGCATTAGGAACTGAAACAAGCCAAAGAGAAAGGCCAAAGTGACCTTCCGACTATTCTCACCTACAGGCATTGTCAGCCCCTTACCAATAGATACGCCAAAAGCATCCATGGCAAGACCAATACTAATTAATACAATTTCAAATATAGACACTATACTCACCTATAAACAAACTACTTACTTATTCGGCTATAGCCATCAAGGAATATCCTTCTCGACTAATTTGTGGATTTACTACAATAGAAATCTTGCGACCTATAGACCCACCTAAATCCTCGACAATAGCTTTTGTTAAATACTGAGCCACCTCCGGATGAACTTCGATTTCTAGATTCGTTTTAATACGTCCTGATTTAAATAACTCGCGGATGCGACGCACAATCTGCATATATACAGTACGACCCGACAACATATAGCCCGTACCACCGCATTGAGGGCATGTATCAAACATCAAGGTTTGCAAGCCTTGGCGAGCTCGTTTTCGCGTCATCTCTACGAGGCCAAGCGAACTAATGCCGCATACAACGGTTTTCATTTTATCTAACTTAGCTTGTGCCCCCAACAATTTTAATAACTCTTGTTGATGTTCTTTATCTTTCATATCAATAAAATCGATGACGATAATACCACCGATATCACGCAAGCGCAATTGACGACAGATCTCTTTTGCCGCCTCTTTATTGACTGTAAAAGCTAAATCTTCTAGCTTATTAGATTTACCAGTATAATGAGCAGAATTTACATCAAATACGGTGAGAGCCTCCGTATGATCAATACGGATTGACCCTCCAGAAGGAAGATTAATATCGCGAGAGATAAGATCTTCCAATTGAGGTTCAATGTGATTTGCTTTAAAAATCGGTGTGCTATCGCGATGACGTGTTACTTTAATTTGTTGCGATGTAGGGCCATGACCTAAGAGATCCATCAATCGATCTTCACCCATATCGGAATCGACGATGATTTCTTCTACATTGCGATGAGCATAGTCCCGCACAAGACGGAACCAGAAATCTGCGTCACTATATAAATCTGTACCGCTCTTAGCCACCTTAAAGCGCTTCAACACATGTTGCCATGTACGCCACAAGTAATCCATGTCACGGCCTATTTCATCAGCACTAGCCTTAGCTGCCGCAGTGCGAATAATAAAACCGCAACCTTCTTGTACATAAGGTGCTGCTAATTCTTGCAACTTTGCACGCAAGGCTTCGTCAGTAATCTTTTTAGAAATATGCATGCCTTCAGAATACGGTAAAAGCACCATAAAGCGGCCCGCCAAACTGACATCAGCAGTTACGCGAGCACCTTTACCAAGCATTTCTTCTTTCACTACTTGAACGAGAATTTGTTGCCCCACAGATAAGCGTGGCAAAATTTTCTGTTCCTTCCCTTGTTGTAAGTTCAAGTACGCATTTTGAGAGCCCCCAATATCAACAAAGGCCGCTTGCATACCATTCAATACATTCTTTACTGTGCCTTTGTACATATGATTTGCCATATGAGACTCATCGGTACGCTCCAAGACAAAGTCCACTAGCTGACCTTCTTCATCGATAACAGCCATGCGAATTTCTTCGCGCATAACATTGACCAAAATTTTATGCATCCTATCCCTCCCTTCTTTATCAGCTAAATTATAATTAGTAATTAATCTCTAATGGCGTATAGCGACCTTCTTCGTTTTCTACCATAATGGCTTGACGGTGAATTTCGTAATCCGAAGTAATAGGCCAATTATACTGTTCTTTACCAAGATTCCATACTTCGCTAGGTTTAATAGTCCCTTGCGGATAAATACCGATGCCCATTGTAAGAGTCACCATGTCATCCTTAATAGAGGCTACGACCGGTTCTTTTACAAACTCTTTTACATCAATGGTACGAGTTTTCTTAGGTGTCACCTTTTCATAAGAAATTTCCGTTGCTTCATTAAAAGGTTTAAGTAACGCATCCCAATCTGTATTTTTATCTGTCACAGGACCTGTTACCTCATAGATAGCAAAGTTACAGATGGCCATCATTTTTTTCACCTTTTCAGGCATTTCTTTACCATCTAGGACCTCAAGACCAGGAGGCGCTACACGATTTAAGCGGTCCATAATGGACTCTAAACTATCATCTTCGAGCACATCCATATCGATATATTCAGCTGCTGCCGTTACGCCTAAAGCAAGTGCAGAGGAAAAGCTAATTTTCATATGAGGATTAAAGCCTTCAGAATATGCCATTTTAATTTCTGCGCGACGAATCATACGCTCTACAGCTTGAGCATAATCAAGGTGTGACAGGAATCGTAATTCTTCGCCCTTATTTAAGGCCAAACGTAACTTTTTCAACTCTGCCACCCTCCTTATAGTCAATAATAGCTGTATTGAGCTCTGGACATACATTACAGCCCTTACATGGAGCTCGACGACAATCGCCTGTAAGATTAGCTGCTACCGCTTGCTCCCACTCACGCTTTAAGAAAGCTTTACTTACAGTACAATCTAAATGATCCCAAGGCAATGGCTCATCGAAATCTCGTGTACGACGTGCAAAATACGCAGGATCCAATCCGCAGTCAGCGAATGCTTTCAACCAAGCTTCATAGTTAAAGAACTCAGTCCAACCATCAAATTTACAACCAGCTTTCCAAGCCTCTACGAGAACTTTAGATAGTCTACGATCTCCGCGAGCAAAAGCGGCTTCCATGTAGCCAGTATAACCATCATGATAGTGATAAGAAATGTTACGATTATTGATGAGAGACTTCAAGTAACGTTGTTTACGATGAATCTCCTCCACATCTTCTTGACCATACCATTGATATGGAGAATGTGTTTTTGGTACGAAGAAGGATACGCTCACCGTTACAGAACCATTACGTTTGCCTGTAATATCACGGTGCAAGTCGAGCACCTTGTAAGCAAGATCCGCAATACCAGCCAAATCTTCGTCTGTTTCTGTAGGAAGGCCCATCATAAAGTATAATTTAACTGTATTCCAGCCAGATTTGAAAGCATTAGTACAGGCCGCCAATAAGTCTTCTTCACTAACGCCTTTATTGATAACGTCACGCATTCGTTGCGTACCTGCTTCAGGAGCAAAGGTAAGCCCGCTCTTGCGCACTTGCTGTACCTTTTTCGCAATATCAATAGAGAAGCTGTCGATACGCAAGGACGGTAAGCTAACACTAACTTGTTTATCTTTAAACTCTTCCATGAGCATATCTACAAGCTCAGGTAATTTGGAGTAGTCTGCAGAGCTTAAACTCATCAAGGATATTTCATTGTACCCAGTATTGGCAATCGTATCTTTAGCAATTTGCAACAAACGTTCTGGTGTCTTTTCACGGACAGGACGATATAACATACCAGCCTGACAGAAACGACAACCACGAGTACAACCACGGAATAGCTCCAATACAGCACGATCATGCACTATATCAAGGAATGGTACAACAGGCTTTGTTGGATAGAATACATTCTCTACATCCTCTATAATACGTTTCTCAACGGCTGCTGGTACGTCTTCAAAACGCGGCATAATCGATTTAAAATCGCCTTGTTCTGTATATTCAACATCGTATAAAGCTGGACAATAGGTACCAGGAATTTGAGCTACTTTGCGCAAGAAGCCTTCTTTACCACCTGGGAAGCCTTTCGCTTTTTCTGCTTTGAATAGGTCGATAAACTCATCACCCCACTCTTCAGATTCCCCGAGGGATACGATATCAAAGAAATCTGCAATAGGCTCTACATTATACGCACAAGGGCCGCCGCATACGAGCAATGGGAAGTCCATATCGCGGTCCTTAGCATACATTGGAATACCTGCTAAGTCGAGCATATTCAAGATATTTGTAAAGCTCATTTCATATTGAAGCGTAAATGCTAACACATCAAAGTCTTTAATAGGCGTACGTGTTTCTAAGGAAAATAATGGAATATTACGCTTCCGCATCTCCTCTTCCATATCATGCCACGGTGCAAATACGCGCTCGGCTACCGCATCTTCACGACGATTTACGAGACCATACAAAATCTTGATGCCCAAATGACTCATGGCCACTTCGTACACATCGGGAAAACCTAAAGCCATAGTTACATCAACAGTACTGTGATCTTTCACGATACTATTGTATTCGCCGCCCGTGTAGCGAGCAGGCTTTTGGACATGTTGTAACCATGACGTATCTAATTGAATCATACATCCTCCGTCTTTAATGAAAGACTTCTTTCACAATCAATCCTATGAAAGGATATTAAAATATATATTTTGTCCGCTGTCTAGCAATATTTAATAAAATGCCAATGCTCAGCATATTAGTTGTTAGCGCACTAACACCATAGCTAAGGAATGGCAACGGAATCCCCGTTACAGGCATGATACCAATCGTCATGCCTACGTTTACGAGCACTTCAAAGGCAAACATCGTACCAATACCCGTTGCTAATAACATACCGAAATTATCATTGCAGGTATATGCTACTTGAATGCTGCGATAAATAAGCATAAACAATAATAGCAATACTACAATGCATCCTACAAAGCCAAATTCTTCGCCGATTACAGAAAAGATAAAGTCCGTATGATTTTCTGGTAAAAAGTTCAACTGACTTTGAGTACCATTAAAGATACCTTTACCAAAAATCATACCCGACCCGATGGCAATCTTAGATTGAATAATATGATAGCCAGAACCGAAGGGATCAATATCTGGATTTAAAAATACTAGAATACGTTGCTTTTGGTATTCTTTCAGTACAAACCAACCTAAAGGCATCAAGAGTAACGCCACGCTCGCAATGATTTTTATAAGCTTTGTTTTGATACCAGATATAAAGAGCATCCCTACAAATATAGCAATATATACGAGGGATGTCCCCAAGTCAGGTTGTAAGAATACGAGAAGGATAGGAATCCCTACATATAACACTGGCATCAATAGGGATTTAAAAGTATCTAACTTGCCAATGCGCGGTTCTAGCATTTTAGCCATACAGATAATCATCAATAGTTTAGAAAACTCTGAAGGCTGAATAGTAATTGGCCCCAGTTGAATCCAACGCTGTGCACCTAGTGCGGAGGTACCAACTACCATAACTGCAATTAACATAAGCATGGTAATCACATAAATCATATTCCCCCACCCTTTAAGGCGATGATAATCTAGAAATTGCATGCCTATAACGACAGCTATATTTGCTAAAAAGAATACGAGTTGTTTTACCACTAAACTACCAAAACCGATAGCTTCATGATTCACATGGGTAGCACTACCAATAGCTGTAAGACCAATTCCGACAAGTAATATAGTACATATGATGATAGTCCAATCGCTATCTGTCCATATTTTACGCCACATCATATCACCTATTTCAACTTGCTACGGCGCCATAAGCTTTGTTTTCCTTGCACCAATAAGCGTTGCGTGGTCCAACCACCACGATTAATGTAATGAACATTGTTAGAATCCTCAAAAATAGACTCACCTACTGTTGCAAGACTTGGTGTACTATCTTGCTCCTTCGATGTTTTTTTCTTAGTTACATAAGCATCGAAGTGCTTTTGTACATCGTAGTCTTCCCAACAATCACCGGTAGTTACATAATCAACAAGAGGTGCTAACATAGCTTTTAGTTCACTAGAAACAAATTCTAACAAACGACCATCTTGTGTATAGGTCAAAATATCCTCATCATAAGGAATTATAGCCCCTACATATTCAGCGCGAAGGACTTCTAACATATCATATAAATGGATATCCTCTCCATCGATAGGTACTGCATTAAAAGCAATAGCATAATCACGAATATTATGTTCTTGACATACTTGAATCATGCGTGCCCCATTACGCAAGGATACCCATAAAGGATGCGTCACCACGATGCAGCGATTTACTAATTCTAAAATAGACTCTATGCCCTTACCGATACCAGCAGGAGCATCAATTAAAATATAGTCATATGTCTCAGAGAGGCGACGGACTAATTTTTTATATTTTTTACGACCTATATCTTCCCAACGAGCACTTTGGCTAGCTGGTAGAAAATCTAAGTTTTCAGCAATTGATACGATGGCATCATCCATATAGTCTTTATCTTCGCTCGCATCTAATGCGTCGTAAATAATTTCATTTGCCACTCCTAACACAAGGTCTAAATCGCGCAATCCAAAATCTCCATCACAGAGCAATACGCGATGCCCTGCATTGCTTAAGGCTGAACCCAAGCAAGCGGTAATCGTAGTCTTACCTACGCCCCCCTTACCGGATACAACGCCGATTATCTCGCCCATACTAATCCTTTCTTGGTTGTCCACTAGTTACCGCATTCTGAGGTTTTTGCCCTTTATTAATACTTGTCCCCGTAGCAGTTTCCTTATTGCTCTTACTATTTGTATCATTAGATTTCTTATTCACTGGTACATTGAAGTACGCAGCCAATATATCTCTTACGATAGGCCCTGCAGAGCCCGCACCAAAGCTACCTTGCTCAACAAGTGCAACCACTACAATTTGTGGCTTATCATATGGTGCATAGGCTACAAACCAGCCGTGATCTCTGCCATGTGCATTCTCTGAAGTACCTGTTTTACCAGCTACATCAATAGGGAATCCTTTAAACAACTCCCCTGCTGTACCACCTTCATTAGTAACATCACGCAAGCCTTCGCGAACAAGATCCATAATATTTTTTGGTACAGGTAAGATACCGAGCTTGTCTGGGCCAAAGATTTCTTTTGGCGTGCCATCCTTATTATCAATACGGCTCACTACATATGGGCGGTATTTAATGCCACCATTTGCTACTTCACTGAGCATAACAGCCATTTGTAATGGTGTCACCAAAGTAAAAGACTGACCTATGGCCGCATCAAAGGTTTCACCTAAATACCAATCTTCATCATACACTTTGCGTTTATAAGCAGGACTTGCCATATTACCAGAGGCCTCACCAACAAGATTGATGCCTGTCTTTTCGCCAATACCAAAGTAGCCAGCATATTTTACAAGTCCTTCTATGCCAACGCGATTGCCCATTTCATAGAAGTAAACATTATCTGATTTTGCAAGAGCTTTATTAAAGTTAAGCCACCCTAATGCTTCACCTTCTGCATTTCGTTTATCGATAAGCCAATGTTTACCACTATCAAAAATCATTTCTTCAGGGGTAACCTTTTTAAGATCTAAAGCCGCCGTACCTGTAATAATCTTGAACGGAGAACCTGGTGGATATTCACCAGAAATAACCTTATTATCAAATGGATGATTCTTATCGTTATTCAATTGATTCCACTGTGCCGTTGTAATCCCCTTCGCAAACCAATTAGGGTTAAACTCAGGGGCGCTGACCATGGCCAAAATGGCACCCGTATTTGGATCCATTGCTACTACAGCAGCTCCTTGAGCTGGAATGCCTTGGGCACGCAACTGTTCTAATTGGTTCTTAACAGCTTCTTCAGCAGCCTTTTGTAGATTTGCATCTATTGTCAAATGAATATTAGATCCAGGCACTGTATGCTTTCTATCTACCTCCGCAACCGGTCGGCCTGTAGCATCAACCTCTACCTGTTTACCACCATCAGTGCCACGCAAGATGGAATCATATAGTTTTTCAAGACCAGAACGGCCTAAAATAGTACCACCACTAATAAGGGTATTTGGATCTTGCTGTTTTAGCTCTTCTAATTCTTCTTCGCTCACTTCACCCACATACCCAAAGAGCTGAGAAGCCATCGTTTCATATGGATAATAGCGAAGTGGTTCTACATCTATGGTAACACCTGGTAATTCATGACGATGCTCTTCGATGCTTGTAACTACATCCATAGAAATATCATTAGCAATACGAATTGGCTCATAACCATATTTATGATCATTTACCTTTTTTGTAATATCTTCTGGTTTAATTTTCAGCAAAGTTGCCAACTTAGCAACTTCACCTTCGTCTAGAGCCTTCCCCGTAGGCAAAATGGAGATAGTGTATGCCGGTCTAGAACCTACTAAGATCTGACCATTTCGATCGTACATAATACCACGAGCAGCTGTCATGGATACCATGCGCAAACGGTTGCCTTCTGCCTTAGCTTGGTAATAACCACCAGACAAGATTTGCAACGACATCAGGCGTAATGCCAAGACTATAAATATGCCGGCTACAATGTAAAAGAGTACATCAAAGCGATTCGTTTTTCTTCGTTTATAGAGGCCTTCAAGCACTCTTTCACCCCCTTAATCCTTACCAAATATAACCTTGTTGTTCATCATCTTTACGCCATAACAAACCATGCACAATAGCGCCTAACAAGCCATTCCAGAACATCACGGGTAATACCATATGCCACAAGTATAGTCCAAAGTGCAAATCGCCACCACTAGCTAATATCATAAAGCTACGAATAACGCCATCTAGTAGCGTACAAGTAGCTACTATACCGCTAGACCAATACCAGCGTTCTTCATAGATACGATGCTTTACGGCAGATAGTAGGTATACCACAATTACGTAAGGGAATAGATGGAGCCCAAAAAAGTTAGATATCAATACATCATGTACGATACCCCCAACAACAGCGGATATCAGCCCCATACGACGACCTTTAAATAAAGTAATCATAACAATTATCGTCAAAATTAAGTTTGGTAACCAATTTGTATGGAAAATAGTAGGCAATAATTGCGCTTGTATAAAATATATTAAAAATCCAGAGAGAGCTAAAGCTAGACGCATCATTGTTTAACGGCCCCCTTTGCACCCTCTACTTGATCTCGTTGTGTTTGAGGCACAAGTTTAGGTTCAAGTTCTGGTTTTTGTGGTGCACTTAGAGAAGACGAGGTAAGCACAAAAACTTCTTCTAAACGATGAAAATCTACACTCGGTGTGACTACCGCATTTTTAACAAATCCTTCCGAATCATTTTCGATAGATTGCACGTTGCCAACAGGTAGACCTTTCGGATAAATGCCTCCATATCCAGAGGTAATCAACTTATCACCTACCAATACATCACCATCACGAGCAATATTTACCATAGATGGTGTACGAGGTGTATTGCCATTACCTTTTACAACGCCAGACAAACGAGATTCAGGTCGTTGTACAAGGATACCTATTGCGCTACGCGGATCAAGAATGGTTTGAACGCGAGCAGAATGCGGATATACATCTGTAATAAAACCAACGACACCACTAGGTACAACAACAGCCATATTAACTGCCATACCTTCTTCACTCCCTTTATCAATGGTGAAAGTATTTGTCCAAGTACCGTAATCCTTTGTAATGATACCTGCTAGGGTCATGGAGAATTCTGGATGGCTACTCTTATAGTTTAAAAGCTGACGAAGGCGAATATTCTCTGCTACTACTTCATCGTAGTTAACTACCTTTTGTTCCAATGTAGCTTTACGAGATGCTTCCTCTTCACGTTCGATAGTAGAGAAAATAGCATTATTAAGTACTGTAAAGCTAGTTTGGACGCCCTCTAATAAACGAGCTGACCCATAAGAGAAAGGCGTTGTAATTCCTTCAAGGGTAACCGTAACAAAGGGAATACTAGTCCGTTGCTTCCACGCAAAGCCGAGCAATGCCATTAGGATACAACCAATGACAACGATGATAATTAACTTTTTATCTGACTGTATCATGCTAGTCTCGGCCCTTTCTATTCTTAGAATTTACAATAAAACGCGATAAGCTCACCAAATCAGATGAGGCCCCATTAAGGCCTACCACAACTTTTGTTTCAGGTGCTTCAGGAACGTGAACAGGTACACCTACTTCAGTACCAATCCGATCCGCTAAGCCAGATAGTCTTGCCGTACCGCCAGTAAGCCATATGCCATGTTGCATAATATCAGCCACGATTTCTGGTGCCGTAGCACGAATCATTTGCTTAACCTCATCTAAGAGTCCTATCAAACATTCATTTACAACTTGGTACACTTCAGATTGATGAATCACACAACGTCTACCTAAGCCGTTCATCATATCGCGCCCCTGAAAGGCATACTCTGCATCCTCTAAAGGAGCGATAGCTGTACCTAATGTATGCTTAATATCTAATATGGTCTCATCAGATACGATAACGCCAAAACACTCACGCACATAGCGCAATAAGGCATTATTAATATCAGAACCACCAAAACGAATTGTTTTGCTATCTACGATACCACCTAAAGAAACAATCCCCATATCAATAGTGCCACCACCGATGTCAATAACCATAGATCCTTGCGCTTCAAAGATAGGCACACCACAACCAATAGCAGCTGCCACAGGTCGTTCAATGAGGAATACCTCTCGAGCACCAGCTTGAATAACAGCATCCATCATAGCTCGTTGCTCAACATCGGTCATGCCACAAGGAACCCCTACGACAACGCGGGCTCGACGCAACGCATTAGACACCTTATTAAGAAAGTAGCTAAGCATAGTATGCATAACACGATAGTCAACGATAAATCCATCCTTTAAAGGCGTTAACGGACGCCACATATCGGGCATGCGCAATACGAGGCGCGCCGCTTCATCACCAACGGCTACTACTTTTTCTTGTTTTGTATCAGTTGCTATAATCGATGGTTCGCTTATAACAGTCCCTCGCGTCCCCCCCATGAGGCGCGTTTGTATGGAACCAATATCTATACTTACATCTTTTCCTAGAGTAGGTAAAATGGAACTCATAGTAATTTCTCCTTCATTACATCATCATTCCATTTTACCATATATAACGCGACTTTTTCCATTGATATCAGTACCTTTCCTTTTGTTAAAAGCACAGATAACGCATAATCCCTGTACTCATAAGTCATACATAAAAATTACATAACTTCATACATATAATCTCATACACAATAAGGAAAAGCACTCATTTATAGGAACTTACCCATGCGTCAAAATTAGGTATAGTTCAAAATGAGTGCTTTTAATAATCTTACTTGGCTTTGTTCAGTTTATTTAGGCTCAGCTCAATTTACCAATTTCGCTGAGGCTCGTAAATTCATTATCCCCTATAACAATATGATCAAGTACAGGAATCCCCATAAATTGACCAGCACTAACAAACATTTTCGTTAGCCGTATATCTTCATCACTTGGTCTACTATCACCTGACGGGTGGTTATGGATTAGAATAATAGCCGCCGCATTGCATGCTATAGCTTTTTTAAATACTGCTCTTTGCTCTACAAGGCTTGATACCAATCCACCATTAGAGATATGCTCCAACTGAATAAGCTTATTTCGAGATGTTAGCATGGCAGCCCACACATGTTCCACATCTTCGTGCCGCAGTCGTTCCATCACATATTGAGCTATTACAAAAGGTTGCGAAAAATCTTCATAAGTCTCTTTAATCTTAAGCTCCCCTAGACGCCTACCCATTTCAAGTGCTGCACATAGCGTCACTGCTTTATCTCTACCAATACCCTTGATTTTGGTTAGATTATCTACGGTCATTCGGTTAAGACCATATACGCCATCATCAAAGGATTGTACGATATCACTTGCCAAAGAAATCGCAGATTGCCCCTTTACCCCTGTACGCAATAAAATAGCCAACAACTCCTCCATCGCCATATGTGAAGGGCCTAAGGCGAGAAATTTTTCTCGCGGGCGCTGGAATGGTAGCATATCTTTTACACTTACTGTTGGTACTTCCATAGAATCTCTCCATTCAAATAGATAACACCATTTGTAAATCAAACAATAAACACATCTACTCTCTTAAAAATTATTCAGCACAGCACAGCACAGCACAGCACAGCACAGCACAGCACAGCACAGCACAGCACAGCACAGCACAGCACAGCACAGCACAGCACAGCACAGCACAGCCAATTATATCACTATCTGTCTAATACGCTAGTACTATTTTGCCCCTAACGCCTTGCACAGTTCCTCGTATACATGTTCAACTGGTAACCCTACCACATTAGTATAAGAGCCCTCTATTTTATCTACCCATAATGCACCTTTTCCTTGGATGCCATAAGCTCCAGCCTTATCCATCGGTTCCCCACTAGCAATATAAGACTCAATTTCAAAGGGTGCTAATTGTTTAAAATATACTTTTGTTTCATTGTGAAAAACTATCTCCTCCCCTTTGATGAGTAACGCGACTCCAGTGATTACAGAATGTGCTCTACCCGATAAATGCTCCAACATATGGCGTGCATCGGATTCATCATGTGGCTTTCCTAATACTTTATTATCAAGGACAACAATAGTATCTGCGCCTAACACAATACTTCCGTCTGGAACACCTACAGCACAACGAGCCTTACCTAATGCTTGGGCTTTCACCATTTCAATAGGGTTGTCGTAACCCTCATTAGATTCCTCATAAGTACTGGATACAACAGTATGATCAATCCCAACCTGTGTTAATAATTCAGTTCTACGTGGTGATTGACTCGCCAAATATAATCCAGCCATATACGCTCCTTCGTATTAAAAAACTTGTACATAAAATTCTTGGTATAACTAAACTATCCTGCCTATCCCCCAGAACTTACCATCCCTTACATAGTTGTTCCTTTATCTTCTTTTGAAGAAATTAATCTTTCATAATATTCTTGTACATCTTCCCCATGTTTTACCGCATCAGCTCGCACCGCTGCATAAAATACAATATCCGCTTGAGGCACACGAATACGGCCAGGCACATGCTCTTCTAATATTTCAAAGAATCTATCGTCGGCTTTCAACAGCAAACGACCATTTTTAACTTTATTTCCATCTACAATAGAATACACAAGAGACCAAATCGGGCGCGGGTCAGAGGTAGAACATTTTCTATATTTATAGCGGTATTTAATATTTGTCAACAACTCACGTTCAAACTTGAACACCCCATCAATCATGTTATAATCTACTTCAAAATGACGATTTCTAAAGATAGAGTGCTCTTCAATCACAAGCTTTGTATCTGTCAAAATATATGTATATCTACTAACAGCCTGTTTAACCATAACAATGATGGCCATGATTTCAATAAAATACTCAGCTAATAAAACCGTATGTAATTGAATACTGCGATACGTTGTATAAGCTGCTGCACACAACAATAAAATCACAAAAAATACTACCAATAACTCTGCACTTCTGGTGCGCTGAGATTTTTCTTCATATAATACTGTCATGCTTTACCCCTTTTAAAGAAATCACTAATTAATAACTATACATCCTATTATAAGATATTCTATGCATAAAAACTACAAAAACCCCGTCCATATCCGAGATATAGACGGGGTTTTATGACTCTATTAGTCACTCAGTTCAGATGCGAACTATATTATTTTTTCAACGCTGCTGTAATACGTTGAGTATCACGAGCAATCATGATTTCTTCGTTTGTAGGAATTACAAAGATTTTAACCTTAGAGCCTTCAGCACTGATTTCTTGTTCTTTACCACGAACATTATTGCGTTCAGAATCAATACGAGTACCTAAATATTCCAAACCGTTACAGATTGCATCACGGTTACCAATACCGTTTTCACCAATACCAGCAGTAAAGATGATAGCATCTACACCGCCCATAACAGCAGCAAAGGCACCGATTACACGGCGAACTTTGTAATGGAACATATTCAATGCCAATTGTGCGCGTTTATTGCCGTTAGCAGCAGCTTCTTCAATCACACGGAAGTCATTGGATACACCAGAAATCCCTAATACACCGGATTCTTTATTCATAACTCTATCGATTTCTTCATAGGTCATACCTGTTTTTTCCATCAAGAATGGAACGATAGCAGGGTCAATATCACCTGTACGCGTACCCATGATCAAACCGGACAATGGAGTAAAGCCCATTGTAGTATCGATGGAGCGACCACCTTTAATAGCAGCCACAGAGGAACCATTACCCAAGTGGCATGTGATGATACGAAGATCAGTCATATGTTTACCCATTAATTCTGCACAACGTTGTGCTACATATTTATGGGACGTACCATGGAAGCCGTAACGACGAATACCATAATCTTCATAATAAGAGTAAGGAAGCGCATACATATATGCTTCTTTTGGCATAGTTTGATGGAATGCAGTATCAAATACAGCAACTTGAGGTACATTTGGCATAATAGCTTCACAAGCTTCAATACCTTGAATGTTTGGTGGGTTATGCAATGGTGCAAGAGAAGCACATTCTTCCAATGCTTCCATAACTGCTGGAGTAATCAATACGGAATCAGCAAATTTTTCACCGCCGTGTACTACACGGTGACCTACAGCATCGATTTCATCCATGGAAGAAATAACACCAAATTCAGCATCAACTAAAATATCTAGCAAAATGCGAAGCGCTTCTTTATGGTTCAAAATTGGTTCAACCCGTTCTAATTTATCTGCATTAGGACGTTTGTGAGTGAAGATAGCATCTTGATCACCAATCTTTTCAAAAAGACCTTTTGCCAATTCTGTTTCAGTTGTCATATCAAGTAATTGATATTTCAAAGAAGAACTACCGCAGTTAACTACTAATACGTTCATCGATTAACCCTCTTTCTGTTGTGTAACTTGAATCTTGTTTTGAATTTCTTTGCTGATATCAGCACCTACCTGATCCTTTTCAGGATATTGGTAGACTATATTCCACAATACGCCATGATCTAAGAATACGTATTGAGAAATTCTAAATATTTGTCCTTGCGATGTAACAGTAACATCAAGCTTTTTAGCAGATGCACCTTCTAATGCTACGGACTCTTCTTTGATGGTCGCGCCTACTTTAGCAAATTCAGACTTACTGTGATTAATATACTCATCTACCGTAGGTAACGGTTTATTTTCACCAGGCCGTAAAGCCTCAACCTCAATTACCATATGTTCTGTAACAGATCCATAAATATCGATTGGATACCCCTTATCAGACATATTTTTTGTACTTTTACCCATTTCATAAGGCAAAGCAATGGTAATTTCAGATTGACCAGCACGGATAACTTGATGGCCAAAACTATATGTATCCATTACATTTGTAGAGCCACATCCCGCCATTGCTAGCAGCACAGCACCGAGCAGAGCCCCTTGTAATGTACGTTTCCAATTTTGTTTCATCATATACCTCACATCAATTCAGCATTTACAGTTAATTATAGCCTATAGTGTCAAGAAAATCTATACTAAACTTAATATTTGCACATAACATCATTTCTATAACCAGACCTTTTATATGGATATCATGAAATGTTATTTACAGCATTTCTTCGCTTTGTTACACTAACAATAATGAAAGGAGTCACTATGAAAACAATCGGTATCATCTGTGAATATAATCCATTTCACAATGGACATGCGCATCAATTACATACCTTAGCACAAGAGCATCCTGAAGCGCTGCGCATTTGTATCATGAGTGGTTCCTTTGTACAACGAGGAGAACCTGCTATTTTTTCTAAATTTGACCGTGCTCGTTGGGCTATTCTCGGTGGTGCAGACATCGTTATCGAGCTACCTACACTCTATTCTTTGGGTAGTGCACAACTGTTTGGAACAGGTGCTATTCGCATGGTAAAAGCTTTACATATCGATGCACTCTCCTTTGGTTCTGAAACGGCTGATCTAGATACACTCGTTGATATAACTAAACGTATGGATTGTGAAAGTACTCAAACAGTATTACGGACCTATATTAACGAAGGTATGTCCTATGGCTCTGCCTTCCGTAAAGCCCTTAATACAGAGATGCTCAACACCCCTAATGCACTGTTAGGACTTGAATATATTCGGGCAGGACTTACCTATTATCCTTCCTTAAAATATATACCAATCTTACGCACATCAGATCATCACGACGCGAATATTACAAAAGATTTTCCTTCTGGTACAGCATTGCGTAAACTTATAACAAATATGGCTACAGGTAGTAACAATTGTAATAAAAATAGTATCTACACTTCTACAGATATAGATACAACGACAAGTACAAATTCAACTGCAACTGCAACTACATTAACAAAATTAAATACACTAAATAGTAAAATAGAGTTACAACTTCAGTCAATCATTCCTAAGACTATTGCAGACGATATGACTAATATAATTTCTAATGGTGCTTATGTAAACTATAACCGCTACTATGATATGGTCCATACCTTAAGTCGTCGTACTTCAACTAAGGAGCTAGAAAGCTTTGGAGAGTTCAGTGAAGGCATTGAACACTTATGGTCCAAAGCGGCCCAACAACCTACGTGGGACCTGGTTATGAAGCAAATAAAATCAAAGCGCTATACCTATGCCCGTTTACAACGAATGGGAGCCTATCTCACCTTAGGAATACAAAAAGATTTACTACAAAGTGCTATACAGGAATCGCCACAATATGCTCGTTTACTGGCCTTCAACGATAGAGGTCGTCAATGGCTTCGAAATGATTTTGAAATACCACTTATTCAAAAATGGGCCAAAGCACCTAATGAATTAAATACGTTGGGACAAACGATGCATCAAATTGATACATTAGCTACAGATATACAAGCCTTATGCTTACATAATGAAGTTAAACGAATGGGTCATATGGACTACACCTATACGCCACAATACATAAAATAAGCAGAACTACAATCTGGTAGAAACATTCTGCACATAAATATAAGAGTCAAATAATTTAATTTTATTAAGTTAATCATCTTATTATATAGTAATACTCAAAAAGAAGAAGGGGTTACAATACAGATTATTCCTGTATTGTAACCCCTTCTTCACCATCCAGATCAGCGACGGCAACGCGTACACTTTCAAGATGTGATGTAGGAATATTTTTACCTACATAGTCCGCTCGTATAGGCAATTCACGATGACCACGATCGACGAGGACGGCCAATTGAATAGATCTTGGTCTGCCAGCCGTCATTAATGCATTTAAAGCAGCACGAATAGTACGGCCCGTATACAAAACATCATCTACAAGGATAATTGTCTTTTCCGTTGTATCAATCGTACACGGTTCCCCCTCTTTAGGACGAGCATCACGATCATCACGATACACTGCAACATTCAAAGACTCACAATCAATATGAATACCTTCTATACGCTCAATTTCCGCTTGTAAACGTTTTGCCAAAATGACACCACGCCGTTCAATACCTACAATTAACGCATTAGATAAACCTTTATTGCGTTCTAAAATTTCATGACTAATACGACGAATCGCACGCATTATAGCGTCTTGATCCATTAATAAGCGTTTCTTTTCCATATATACGCCCTTACAGCATAGGATTGTTCTATGCCCCTATATCCAAATAAGTAGTAAAAATAAGTACTTAAACAATCAATGTAAACATTTAGACTATTTTCGTTTATCTTCACGGTAGGTCTTAGCAAATTCTAAGCACGCCTCAAAATCAGCTGGTACCGGTGCTTCAAAGTGCATTTCTTCACCTGTAATAGGGTGTTTAACATCTAACGATTTAGAATGTAATGCTTGCCCTTCTATAGGAAGATCCATACGTCTATATCCATAAAATGGGTCATTAACAACAGGATGTCCAATATGAGCAAAGTGAACACGAATTTGATGGGTTCTGCCAGTCTCCAAATTACATTCAACCAATGTTTGATGACCATAACGCTCCAATACTTTAAAATGTGTTACTGCATCTTTACTGTTTTCAAAGACAACAGCCATTTTCATACGGTCCTTAGGATGGCGTCCAATAGGCGCCTTTATAGTCCCCTTTTCTTCTACAATATTGCCTTGTACTAGCGCCCAGTACGTACGTCTTGCAGAATGTGCTTTTACTTGTTCTGCTAAACCAATATGCGCTGCATCATTTTTTGCCACCATCATAACGCCAGACGTATCTTTATCTAAGCGATGCACAATACCTGGCCTAATTTCACCATTAATGCCTGATAGGTCCTTACAATGGAATAATAGAGCATTTACAAGGGTTCCAGAATAATTTCCTACTGCAGGGTGCACCACCATGCCACGAGGTTTATTAACAATAACAATATCGTGATCTTCGTATAAATAATCTAAAGGGATATCCTCAGGTTTAACCTCAATCGATTCAGGCTCTGGGATTTCTACATGAATTACAGTATCAGGTGTAAGCCGAAGATTAGCCTTTCCTACTTTATCACCTACTGTAACATGACCACCTTTAATTAAACTTTGAATATAGCTACGAGATCCTTCCATCTGTTCAGTTAAAAATATATCTAGTCTCATGCCTTCTTGCTCAGCACTTACAATATATTCATTCATCCTCTATTCCTCTTTGAGTCAAGTATAAGATATATATTTATTGACGAATTAAGTCAATAATCTATAAAGGGCCCTAATAATGAAAGCTATTCATGGTCCTCTTTCAATGAAAACAAATAAAATACAACAAAAGCTACACCTATACAAATACCAATATCTGCCACATTAAAAATAGGCCATACACGAAAATCAAAAAAGTCCACTACCCCATGAATCATGTATCGGTCAATGCCATTACCAATTGCACCTGCGACTAATAAGGCGGATCCGATTTGCAAAGTCCAATGGCCCTTAGCTAATCGCTTCCAATAAAAAGCACAAACAGCTAATAGAACAAAAGCTACTAGTAAGAAAAACCATCGTTGATTCGCTAACATGCCAAAGGCTGCACCGCGATTAATAATATAGGTAAGATGAAATACATTAGGAATAACAGGTAAAGATTCACCTAACAAAAAATGATTCATTACATAATATTTAGTTAATTGGTCCAATAATAACCAAATGATAAGTACTGTATAAAACAAGATTAACTCCCTTACTATAATATAAGTCTTAATAGTCCTATTATACTAAATTACGCAAATTTAGGCAAAATAAAAAGCCCCTCAATGAGGGGCGTGTTTTATTTGTGATTACTCAGCGGAAATTACAGAAACTGGGCAAACGGATTCGCAAGAACCGCAATCGATGCAAGCATCGCCAATTTCGTATTTAGTTTCGCCTTCAGTAATGCAGGAAACTGGGCAAACAGATGCGCAAGAACCACATTTAATGCAACCATCAGCAATAACTCTCATAATTAGGACCTCCATCAAAATATAGATCAAAACTTTTTATTATCATTTAGAAAGGCACTTGCCTCAACTTATGTTCTCATTATCACACAGTTCAAATTGAAAGTCAAATGAAAATGATAAAAAATTATATAATATTTTGCATAATAATTGTTCCTTTTTATCATAAAAAGCCTATATTTATATGTATTTTGATATTTCTTTTCATTTATGTAATTGAGTTTAATAATCAATAATTGAGAATGCACTAATTATCATTTCAATTAAAATACGTACTATTATACTAGGAATTCAATTATCAATATTTATTATCATAAAAACTATTTTTTTATTACAACAGATTTAACACTTATCTATATTTTAATCTAACATATAAACTTCACTCTAAAAAAGGCCGAATCATACGATTCGACCTCATTTATATTTATAAAGTAAAGTAATATCTTTACTATTATTCACTATATAACAATAATACTATTTTTTTCTTATAGCACTTAGAAAGATGTTAAGAATGTTAGTGTACCTAAAATAACGCCTGCAAGGTTTGGTACGATTAAAATATAATCACGTTTAGGTGATTTTGTCCAACCATATAATACCCAGATCAAACAGGATACTGCTGCAAATAATGGTTGCCATGGTTGACTAGGTTGACCATGAAGATTAGCAATTATTTGTGGGATATAGGCTAAAAATACAAATACACCAATAAATGCACCAATAGAACCAACTAACATGTTAAATCTTTCTTTTGTCATAGATGACCTCCTTATTCAACATTACATTATTATATCTTACACAATATACTATATCATATTTTTTTCGATGTAGTCAATTGTGTAAAATTAATCATGCAAATTAGTTTAATTCATATTGCTTTTGATTACACTTATATGTAATCTATATTAAAATCATATAGACTAAAATCATAAAAAACGAGGCCGAATCTTACGATTCGACCTCGTGTGTGCTTGTATAGTAGAGTAACCTATTCCCTATTATTTACCAGGGAAGAATGGCCATACCATTGGAATGATAATTAAGCTTACTACGAAGCAAACTAAAATCAATGGAACGCCAGCTTTTACATAATCTGTAAATTTGTATTGGCCAGGACCAAGTACTAGTGTATTTGGAGGTGTACCTACAGGTGTACCGAATGCACAAGATGCAGCAACGCCGATAGCCATCAATACTGCATGAGGGTCAGCGCCCATACCTTGAGCAATGGAGATACCGATAGGTGCCAATAATGCACAAGATGCAGTGTTAGACATGAATTGAGTCATGATACAAGACAATGCAAATAATACTGCTGTTGCAAAGTAAGGGCTAGGATCAGACCCCATAACACCGATTACTGCATCAGCAATCATTTTACCTGCACCAGATTGGTCAAGTGCAGTTGCCACTGGCATCATACCAGCGAATAAGAAGATTGTTACCCAGTCAATAGATGTGTAAGCTTGTTTTTCGTTCAAGCAACCAGTTAATACGCAAAGCATTGCGCCAATAACTGCAACCATGCTCAATGGTAAATTAATACCAAAATATGTTTTTAGAGGATCCCCTAAAATCATAGCAATGATTACACCTAAAAGAATAAGACCAGAGTATAATTGTTTCTTAGGATCGTTAGAAATATCTTCAGCAGCTACTTCTTGTTCAACATCACCAGCATCAGTAATTTCATGTTTAGGTAATAGATGTTTACCAACGAGCATCATGAATACGATAGTAGCAACAGTCAAAGGAATACCAATCCAAGCAAATTCAAAGAAACCAAATGGTTCAATGCCAAATTTAGATAATGTACCACTTACAATGATATTAGGTGGTGTACCAACCATTGTAATGATACCACCGATACCTGCAGCAAATGCTAAAGGCATTAATTGGCGAGATGCAGGAATCTTAGCAACAGCACAGATACCAACAACCACAGGAAGTAACGCAGCTGTTGTACCAGTATTAGATAAGAATGCGGACATGGTAGCTGTTACGAGCATAATCGCAAGCATCAAGCCATTTTCGCTAGTTCCTGCATGAGATACTACGGTTTCCCCAATTTTTTGAGCCAAACCAGTGTAGAATAATGCAGCACCAACAACGAACATGCCTGCAAACAACACAACTGTACTATCAGATAAACCAGAGAATACAACCTTAGGAGTAATAATACCCATAAGGCCTAATGTAATTGCGCCGCCTAAAGAAGTAATAGCTAGAGGAATAATTTCCGTAACGAATAAAACAGCCATGACTGCAAGGACGATTAAGGTTTGTTCTGCAGTACCCATACATCATCATCTCCCTTCAGAGAAATGCACTGATATAGTTATAATAGGTATAAAATATAACCTACGATACCAATGGCAGAAGCCATCAAAAAAGTAATCCCATATCCCTCTCTTGTTTTAGGATACCCAAATAATAAAGTTTCACCTAAAAATCCTCGACGATTAAACCAAGAATATTTTGTTCTTTGTTGAAACCACTTAGCTTTGCCTTTATTACCGATAATCAGCGCTGTAATAAAAAAAACAATAAATGCCCATATAAAACAAATCAGTATTTTTAATTCAATTGATAACAAGTGACCACCTCTACTATATATAAAGCACTAGAAGGTTATTCTGTGAAATCTTGCTAATCACCTAATGACCGATCTGAAAAGCATTTATTGCAAATATTCCCTTTTTATGTATGATTACATAATGACCAAGGGCTTTTTGATTCACCAATAGGTGTACCTATTTAGGTACACCTGGGTGAATAATTATTAAATTATTAGTGGTTAGACAACATAGCAAGCATTGTACCTGCAGCTACTGCTGTACCGATAACGCCAGCTACGTTAGGACCCATAGCATGCATGAGCAAGAAGTTAGCTGGGTTAGCTTTCGCACCTACTACTTGAGATACGCGAGCCGCCATTGGAACCGCGGATACACCGGCAGAACCAATAAGTGGATTTGTTTTACCACCATCTACTAAGCTCATCAATTTACCAAATAATACGCCACCAGCAGTACCACCGATAAATGCAACTAAGCCTAAGCAGATAATAAGAATTGTTTGTACGCTTAAGAAATGTTCCGCACTCATTGTTAAACCAGTACCAGTTGCCAAGAAGATTGTAACAGTATTGATTAACGCATTTTGAGAAGTATCGGACAAACGTTCAGTTACGCCAGATTCACGGAACAAGTTACCTAACATCAACATACCTAAAAGGGATGTAATGGAAGGAAGCAATAAGGAAATGAAGATCGTTGCAACAATTGGGAACACGATTTTTTCAAAACGTGTAACTTCACGCAATTGCTCCATAACAATTTCGCGTTCTTTTTGCGTAGTGAATAATTTCATTACAGGCGGTTGAATCAACGGTACCAAGGACATATAGGAATATGCGGCAACCGCGATAGCACCTAATAAATGAGGAGCTAGTTTAGTAGCTAAGTAAATGGATGTAGGGCCGTCAGCACCACCGATGATACCGATAGCAGCTGCTTCTTGAGCTGTGAAGCCAAGCATCATTGCGCCACCTAAAGCAACGAATACGCCGATTTGAGCGGCAGCGCCTAAAAGCAATGTTTTAGGATTAGCAATGAGTGGACCAAAGTCAGTCATTGCACCTACACCTAGGAAAATTAAAGGTGGGAAGATTTCTTGGGAGATACCTGCGCTAATAAGTGCCATAACGCCTTCTTCGAAACCATTACGAGGAATATTGGCAAGTATACAACCAAACGCAATCGGACCCAACAATAAAGGTTCAAACTCTTTAGCAAATGCCAAATACAATAGGATCAAACCTACAAGAATCATAATAGCATTGCCTGTTGTAAATGCGAGGAACCCGCTATCTGTAATAACGGATTGAATCGCAACAGCAAAAGCCTCCATATGCGTTCCCCTTTCACAAATATAAAATTGTTAGATGACGTGGCGCAGCCACGTCATACAACACTTGGTATTAGCCAAGAACAACCATGTCGTCACCAGTGGATACAGTTTGGTTAGCAGATACGCGAACTTCGGAAACTACAGCATCATGTGGAGCTGCGATTTCATTTTGCATTTTCATAGCTTCAAGGATCAACAAAGTTTCGCCTTTTTTAACTGCTTGACCAGCAGATACTGCTACAGATAAGATTTTACCAGGCATTGGAGCTTTTACAGTTTCAGCACCTGCTGGAACTGGAGCTGCTGCTGCAGCAGGAGCTGGTGCTGGTGCAGGAGCTGCTTTAGGAGCTGGAGCTGCTGCTGGAGCTGCTTTAGGAGCTGCTGCTGGAGCCGCTGCTTTCACTTCATTAACTTCTACATCATATGCTGTACCATTTACTGTAACGTTGAATTTTTTCATTTTAAATTCCTCCAAAATGTGTAATTTCTACACAAAACTTATAAATATTTTTACACATATAATTGAGTAATCCTATGGATTATCAAATTAGCCAATTATCTTATCGATTACCACGCAAACGGCCTTCCATTTTCCAATTGTAGCTTACGATTGGACGGATATGCGCGATTTGATCAGCGGAATAACCCATTGCCGCTAATGCACCAACGATTACTGCCACTACATCTTGAGATGGAGCTTTACCGTTAGTTGTTGTAGCATTGCTCATTACAAATGCCTCCTAAAATTATTTTAACCTCTACCGCTTAAGCGACCTTCCAAGCGCCATTTAGCACTAGTTGCTGTAGGTCGAATAGATGCAATTTGTTCAGATGAGTACCCCATCGCCACAATGGCACCTACGATAGCTGCTACTACTTCACCTTCATTTTGAGCAGATGCATTTGGTGCAGCCACCGGTGTAGCTGCGGGAGCCGCAACAGGTGCACTTGGTGGTACGTCTTTTTTCTTCTTAGTAGGGTCAATCAAATGAACGATTGTCATCAAAATACCTAAAAGAATCAACACAACAAATACAACTGTCATATTAATCGCCATGATTAACCAAGGATTGGTAGTAACTGCTTGTCCTTCCATAATCATTCCCCTTTCTAAAAAAGTAGTAAAGAAAGGTATCTCCCAAATTCGATGATATGTTTACCGAATCGAATTATAATGGAATATTACCATGTTTCTTTGGAGCACGGTTTTCGCGTTTGCTTGCAAGCATTGCCAAAGCGTTGATAACTGCTGGACGAGTTTGTTTAGGTTCGATTACAACATCTACGAAGCCACGTTCTGCAGCTTTGTAAGGAGTCGCAAACTCTTCTACATATTTAGCTGTTTTAGCATCTTTATCTTCGTCTTTCTTGAAGATAATATTAGCTGCACCAGCAGGACCCATTACAGCGATTTCGGATGTAGGCCAAGCATATACTTGGTCTGCGCCTAAATCTTGGGAACACATAGCGAGGTAGGAACCGCCATATGCTTTACGAGTGATGACAGTAATTTTTGGTACTGTAGCTTCAGAGTAAGCATATAACATTTTAGCACCATGACGAATGATACCGCCCCATTCTTGATTTGTGCCAGGCAAGAAACCAGGAACGTCAACAAAGTTAACGATTGGAATATTAAAAGCATCACAGAAACGGATGAAACGGGAAGATTTGTCAGAAGCGTTAATGTCTAAGCAACCAGCCATTACTTTTGGTTGGTTAGCAATGATACCAACGGATTGACCATCAAAACGAGCGAAGCAAGTAATGATATTAGTAGCATAGAATGGTTGTACTTCATAGTATTCGCCATTATCTACAGTAGCTGCGATAACATCTTTCATGTCGTAAGGCATGTTACTGTTATCTGGCAACAAGCTATTCAAGCTTTCATCCTCACGAGTTGGATCGTCACCAGTATCTACCAATGGAGCATCTTCCATATTGTTGGATGGCAAGAAGCCTAATAAGTAACGAATTTGAGCGATACAATCATCTTCATTTTCAGCTGCAAAGTGAGCAACACCAGACACGGAGTTGTGAGCCATTGCACCACCAAGATCTTCAGCGGTTACTTCTTCACCAGTTACAGATTTGATTACTGCAGGACCAGTGATGAACATTTGAGAAGTATTTTTAACCATGTAGATGAAGTCAGTCAATGCTGGAGAATATACAGCACCGCCCGCACATGGGCCCATGATTACGGAAATTTGTGGAATAACACCAGATGCATTTGTATTTTCAAAGAAAATTTTACCGTAACCAGCAAGGGCATCTACTGCTTCTTGAATACGAGCACCGCCGGAATCGTTGATACCAACAATAGGAGCACCCATTTTCATTGCTAAACGTTGTACTTTAACGATTTTAGCAGCATGCATTTCACCAAGAGAACCACCTTCTACAGTGAAATCTTGTGCGAATGCATATACTAAACGACCGTCGATAGTACCATAACCTGTTACTACACCTTCGCCTGGTAATTCTTTCTTTTCTTGACCGAAGTTAACACAACGATGTTTAACGAATTGATCAAGTTCAACGAAGGAATTATCATCGAACAATTTAGCCAAGCGTTCGCGAGCAGTCATTTTACCTTGAGCATGTTGTTTCTCAACGCGTTTTTCGCCGCCACCAGCTTTAACTTTAGCTAGCTTTTCGTGCAATAACTCGATTTTTTCCTGCACTGTTGCCATTATAGCACCTCCAAATAAAACTTGTTACAGTATCATTTTATTTCATAAATGAATAAAGTTCAAGAAGCATACATATTTAATATATAACGTAGAATTATATGTATATGTATATCTACAACTCATATATAGTGATGTGAATTGGATACTGTATTATTTCATACGTTGACATAATTCAAGCAATACACCACCAGTTGCTTTTGGATGTAAGAAAGCAATTGAGGAACCGCCTGCACCATAACGAGGTTTTTCGTCAATCATACGAACGCCTTTAGCCATCAAATCAGCAATAGCATTTTCAATATTGTCAACGCGCAATGCAACGTGTTGGATACCATCACGACCACCATTTTTTTCGATAAATTTACCGATAGGGCCATCTGGAGTTGTAGTTTCTAAGAATTCAAGTTCAGCATCACCACAAGGGAAGAAGGATACTTTTACCTTTTGTTCTTCTACGATTTCGTCTTCAGGAAGATGTTCAATGCCTAATGCATTTTTATAGAATTCTTTAGTTGCTGCTAAATCATTAACACCAATACCGATGTGATCCACTTGTAATACTTTAAAAGCCATTTTGATTATCTCCTTTTCAAGGCTAAATCTCTAATGCTATGTAGTCGCCGTCTACTTTAGCACGCTTGTCATTACGCCATTAACAACTGTATATGGATCGCTTTCGCGTTCATTAACAGCTGCCACTTGGCTATTAAATTCGTCGCTTGTAACAATTTTATCAGCTACATAACGACCAATTTGTTCATTAATCATTGCGATGATTTCATCACGAGTACGTTCTGCCCGACGAGATTCCAATTCACCAGAATCTTCAAGATACTCAAAATGTTCATCTAAAGCGTCGATAAGTTCATCTACGCCTTGGTCTTTACTAGCAATTGTGCGCTTAATTGGTGGGCGCCATTTTACTTCACGAGAATCTAGGTCAAGCATCATTTCAATTTCTACATTCAAACGATCGCAACCATCTCGGTCAGCTTTGTTGATAGCAAATACATCGCCAATTTCAAGAATACCCGCCTTGATAGCTTGGATATCATCACCGAGACCAGGAACCAGTACAACCAATGTAGTATCAGCATTTTTTACAATATCTACTTCAGATTGACCTACGCCTACAGTTTCAATAATTACTAAATCCATGCCAAAGGCATCCATGAGTTTTACAACGTCTGCAGTCTTCTTAGATAATCCACCAAGACTACCACGCGTGCCCATGCTTCGAATGAATACATTTTCATTTAATGTTAAATCATTCATTCGAATACGGTCCCCCAAGATAGCACCTCCAGAGAATGGGCTAGTTGGGTCGATGGCAACGATGCCGATTTTTTTACCTTGATCTAAATAATGTTTAACTACCTTATCGGTCAAAGTACTTTTACCAGCACCAGGGGCCCCTGTAATACCGAGAATACGTGCGTTCCCCGTTTTAGGGTAAATTGCCTTCATAATATCGATGGCATTATCATACTCGTTTTCTACAGCTGTTATGGACCGTGCTAAGGCTAGTCTAGAACCTTCAAAAAGGCCTTTAACTAAATCCATTCGCCTCACCACCTATCTTCGAATATGGGAATAGAGGGGAGCCAACTATTCAAGTTGCACCCCTCTTTGCCCCAAGCAATTATTTTACGTTTTCTTTAATAAAGTTAACGATATCGCTAGTTGGTGTGCCAGGTGTGAATACTGCCGCTACGCCAGCTTTTTTCAAGCCAGGGATATCAGCGTCAGGAATAACGCCACCACCGATTACAAGAACATCCCCCATGCCTTTTTCTTTCAAAAGTTCAACAATTTTAGGGAACAATGTATTATGAGCACCAGAAAGAAGAGATAATGCAACTACATTAACGTCTTCAGAAAGCGCTGCTTCAACAATTTGTTCTGGTGTTTGACGAAGACCAGTATAGATTACTTCGAAACCAGCATCGCGAAGTGCGCGTGCTACTACTTTTGCACCACGGTCATGACCATCAAGACCTGGTTTTGCTACAATTACTCTAATACGTTTTTCTGCCATGATATATTACCTCCGAAATCAGCCGATATTATAATGTGGAATGAGCTTCGTATTCACCGAATACTTCGCGCAATACATTACAAATTTCACCCAAAGTAGCATATGTTTTAACTGCTGCAAGAATTAATGGCATCAAGTTAACAGATTCGTCAGCTGCGCCAGCTTTCAAATCAGCTAAGGCTTTATCAACTGCGGCTTGATCGCGGTTAGCACGAACTGCTTGAGTTTTCTTAGATTGGTTAGCACCTACGGAAGCGTCTACGCGAAGCAAGTCTTTTGGAGCTTCTTCTTCAACTTGGAATTTGTTTACGCCAACGATTGTGCGCAAGCCAGATTCAACTTCCATTTGCCATTTGTAAGCGGATTCTTGAATTTCTTTTTGGATGTAGCCTTTTTCGATTGCTACTACAGCGCCGCCCATTTCATCAATTTTCTTGATGTATGCCATAGCTTCGTCATAGATAGCGTTAGTCATAGCTTCAACATAGTAGGAACCGCCCAATGGGTCAACTACGTCAGCCAAACCAGATTCGTAAGCCACGATTTGTTGAGTACGAAGAGCTACTTGTACAGATGCTTCTGTAGGAAGAGCCAAAGCTTCGTCACGAGAGTTTGTATGTAAAGATTGAGTACCGCCCATTACAGCTGCTGCAGTTTGAAGAGCAACACGAACGATGTTGTTATCAACTTGTTGTGCAGTCAACATGGAACCAGCTGTTTGAGTATGTACACGAAGCATCATAGATTTTGGTTTTTTAGCACCAAAACGTTCTTTCATGATTGTTGCCCATAAGCGACGAGATGCGCGGAATTTAGCAACTTCTTCAAGTACATTATTATGAGCATTCCAGAAGAAGGAAAGACGACCAGCAAATGTATCAACATCAAGACCAGCTTTCAAAGCTGCTTCTACGTATGCGATACCATCAGCAATTGTAAATGCGATTTCTTGTGCTGCTGTGGAACCTGCTTCACGGATGTGGTAACCGGAAATAGAAATTGTATTCCATTTTGGAACGTATTGAGAACAATATTCGAAGATATTAGTGATCAAACGCATAGATGGTTTTGGAGGGAAAATGTAAGTACCACGAGCTGCATATTCTTTCAAAATATCATTTTGAATAGTACCTTTCAATTCTGTGGAAGGTACACCTTGTTTTTCAGCTACTGCGATATACATTGCCAACAAAACGGATGCTGGAGCGTTGATTGTCATGGAAGTGGATACTTTGCCAAGGTCGATGCCATCGAACAAGATTTCCATATCTGCCAAAGAGTCAATCGCTACACCTACTTTACCAACTTCGCCTTCAGCCATAACATCATCAGAGTCATAACCGATTTGAGTTGGCAAGTCGAACGCACAGGAAAGACCTGTTGCACCAGATTCGATTAGGTAGCGGTAACGTTTGTTAGATTCTTCAGCTGTAGCGAAGCCTGCATACATACGCATTGTCCAGAAACGACCACGGTACATAGTAGGTTGTACGCCACGAGTATAAGGGAATTCGCCAGGCATTCCCAAATCGCGTTCATAATCAAAGCCTTCAATATCAACTGGTGTATACACACGGTTGTATTTTAAGTTTTGACGTTCTGGAGTTTTTGCGCATTTTTCGTCACAAAGTTTGTTGTACTCAGCAATTTGGGCTTTTAAGTTTTCGTAAGCCATGTTTTCATCATCCTCCTAAAAAAACAGGTTATTTTTTCATGCTTCCAGTTTCTGTGAAGCGTTTATGCCAAGAAAGAGCTTCATCAAGCAACATTGGTGTATGGGCATTCTTTGTTGCAGCTAATGCTTTTTCTAGGTATTCAGTTAACATAGGTTTGTAGTCTGGGTGAGCACATTTTTCAATAATCAAACGAGCTCTTTCCACTGGGCTCAAACCACGACAGTCAGCAACACCTTGTTCTGTACAGAAAATCATAGTGTCATGTTCTGGATGATCCACATGGGATACATATGGAACGATAGAACTGATGTCGCCATTTTTAGCAACGGAATTGGTACAGAAGATAGTGAGATATGCACTACGTGCAAAGTCACCAGAACCACCAACACCATTCATCATTTTGCTACCCATAATATGAGTAGAGTTTACATTGCCAAAAATATCAAATTCGATAGCGGTATTCATGGCAATGACACCAATACGACGAGCAATACCAGGGTTATTGGAAATTTCTTGCGGACGAAGAATAATTTTTTTACGATATTCATCAATATTCGCATAGAAACGTTTCAATCCATCTGGAGAAGGACTCAATGCAGTACCGGAACATACAGTTACTTTACCAGCATCGATCAAGTCAAACATACCGTCTTGAATTACTTCTGTATAAATAGATAAATCTGTGAAAGGCCCTTGAGCCAAGCCACTAATTACCGCATTTGCTACAGAACCTACGCCGGATTGCAATGGAAGCAAGTTTTTAGGCAAACGACCTTCTGCAATTTCTTGTTCAAAGAATTTGATAAGATGTTGACTCATTGCCTTTGCATCATCATCAATAGCAGCTAAAGGTCTTGTTGTATCAGGTACATCACTTGGAACCACAGCAATAATTTTGCTAGGATCACAAGGTATTGCTTCTGTACCGATGCGATCGCCGGCCTGTTCCAACGGAATTGGTTTACGATATGGCGGATCCAACGGTTCATAGATATCATGCATACCAACTAAGGATAATGGTTGAGATACATTTACCTCTACGATAACCTTTTTAGCTTGACTAACAAATGTTGGAGAATTACCAACAGAGGTAGTCGGTACTAAAGAACCATCTTCGTTGATTTGACATACTTCAATTATTGCTACATCTAAATCTCCGAAAAATCCATAACGAATATTTTGTGCCATTGTGCTTAAATGCATATCGATGTATTTAACATCTCCACCATTTAAAGCCTTTCTCATATCTTTATTGGTTTGATATGGAAAGCGGCGATTAATACCATTAGCACGAGTTAACGCACCATCAGCTTCATCACCTACGGAAGCACCTGTCCACAAATCGATTTTGAATGGTTCTTTTTCCATTCGTTCTGCCAATGCCAATGGCACAACTTTTGCATAACCCGATGGTGTAAAGCCGGAAATACCAACTTTGTCATTAGGGTTAATCAACTGAGCTGCATCATAAGCAGTGACAATTTTACCTTGCAGGTCCACATTTTTTACGCGGTCTTTGATGTCTATCACCATAACCATCTCCTTTAAGAGTAACATTGTTAAACGACAATTGAATCTCTTTGGTCTAATACGTTCCTTAAACCGACTTCATCGTAGTCCACATCCAATGTATTGTCAACTTATATGACTAAAATGTATTTTTTATCACACTCCGACTGTGCATTATGACCAAAACGCATAGGTTTTTACATTTTTACATAAGTTTTATTCACACCGATATAACTCACAGGAATTATCAATTTAATAGTATATATTGTTGTTTTTTATGTATATCGAACTATCTCAATACAACATATAGAGCCTTATCAATATAATAAAGAAATAATATATACAGAAACTGACCGCTACACCTCCTATAAAAATATAGATATACAAAAAACCGGTTTTCAAATGCAAGCAATAATGTTCAATTATTCTAACATTAGAAAACCGGTTAAATATACTTAAGCTTACCCTGCTAAGGTATGTATAAATTATACCATACTATGAAATTGTATCGCTACCATAAAACTTACTAATTATACAAAATATACCTTTTACATATGGGCCTTTGTGGAAAGTTGTACTTTCACAAAGGCACCAACCCAACCAAGGAGTTGCCAAAAAACAATAGTAACTTGATGGCTATAGAGCTCAAAATCAGACAATCCACTAAAAAGAACTCCGATTGCTAAAGCGCCTATACCTATCTGTGCAGCTTGTCGGAACATATCCCCTTTCAAACGAACAGATGTAATAACATGACCGACGATAACTGCTAGGAATGATAGCAAGCCAGGAATACCTGTTTCAGCCAATATATTTAAATATAAATTATGGGCATGATACATCAACACATTAGGACCTTGAATGTAATAGTTATACTCTGGATAAACTAAGTAGAATGTATTCCACCCAATACCAAAGATTGGGTTTTCTCGTACGATATACATTGTGCTATCCCATAGAGCCCAGCGAAGATCTGATGACGTATCATGACCTTGGAATATAGACCAAAGTCGTGAAGCAACTTCCCCTTCATAGAAGTATAGAATTAACGGTACCACTAACAAGGATAAGAATAGTCTTCGTTCTACGAAAATAGCCCAATACAGAATCATGGCCGCAAAACTAATCCAAATACCACGCGAATAGGTTAATAACATCGTTAAAAATAATACAACACCAATAATCAGCATTGTAACAACTTCACGAGTACGATTCTCTTTCATATAAACAAGAATATAGCTAATACATACACTTAGTACCATCAATAGATAGGCCCCTAACAAGTTAGGATTTTGCAATGTAGACGCCATTCGACGCATCAATTTAGGGAATTGTGCTGCATCAACCCATTCTTTTATATGTATATTGGGAACAAATATATACTGATAGGCCCCAATAATGCATACAAGAACGGCTGTACCTAAAAAAGCACGAAGAAAATAGTTCCACTGTTTAGGTGTTCGAATATAGGTACGAACTAAATAGTACATGCCCCCACCCGCTACAATTTGGTAGAACCAGCTCTGAATAGACCAATCCCAGTTTGGGGACATTAACGACGATATACCTGTCCAGATAACAAAGATCATAACAGTCCAAGATAGATAGCCTGTCGGCAAACTCAATGATTTACTAGAAATTAAATCATATAATGCCAAACCTATAGCCAACCAGAGAAGTACATCTCCTACCATTGGTTGAAGAGGCATCGCAATGACAACACCATAGATTAATCGTTCAATATAAAAGGTAAGTCGTTTCTGATTAGGAATGAGTGAGAGTTCCATATTCTCACCTCAATGACTCATCTCATGGAAAAACCACTGACGAGCATCCCCTAGAATATATAAAGAACCACATACAGCAATGATATCACCAGTCTTTGTATGTTTATAAGCCAATGCTAATGCAGCCTCAACAGATTCTGCAGTTTGAGCCGTCACCTTAGGTACAGTACGGCGAATCACTTCGACCAAGTTTTCAGGTACCTCTGTTCTATCTGTTGGTGCAGGTACAACGAGGACTGTGTCGCCAGATTTAACTACTTCACGAATAATAGCCTCTTGGTCTTTATCTTTAAGGATAGCCATTACCACCGTTTTCGGTGTGTCCTTAAATAGTTCATTGTACGTCATGGCAAAAGACTCAGCCCCTGCCGCATTGTGAGCACCGTCAAATATAAAGGTACGATCTAAGCCTCGTTTAACTTCAAAGCGCCCCGCCCACGTAGTGCGGGCAAATCCTTCACGTATCGTTTCTTCACTGATGTTCGTATCCTCTTTCATCAACAGGCGTACGGCCATCAATGCACAAGCGAGATTTACAGATTGGTGAATGCCAGCCATCGTCGTAAATAGCATAGCAGGTGCAGCATCGTTAGAACTAACCGTAATCATTTGACCACCCGTTACAGCGCTGCGGCTATCGATACCAAAATCTTTATTAAAAACATAAAGCTTAGCATGTTGTTTTTTAGCTACGTCCTCAATAACATTAAGAGGTGTATCTTGTGCAGCTGTCACTACAGGCACCTTAGATTTGATAATCCCCGCTTTATGGCGTGCAATTTCCTCGACAGTATCACCACAATATGCTTGATGATCTATTGTTACATTAGTAATAACAGATACTTTTGGAGTCACGATATTAGTAGAATCTAGTAAGCCACCTAAACCAACTTCTACTACAGCATAGTCGACACCTTGCTCCTTAAAGAATAAAAATGCGGCAGCTGTTAATATTTCAAATTGTGTTGGCGCTTCTATTCCATTACTAATAATAGTATCTACTGCAATCTTTACGCGACTAATTAATTTTCCAAAGGCTTCCTCTGTTATATTTCCATCATTAATTTGAATACGCTCCGTATAGGATTGAAGGTGAGGCGATGTAAATCGCCCCACCCGTAATCCACTTGTAAACAGTGCGTAGGAAATATATGAGGTAACCGAGCCCTTACCATTTGTACCTGTAACATGAACAATTTTATAATCTTCTTGTGGATTCCCTAACACATCCATAAAAGCCGTAATTCGTTCAAGGCCAGGTTTAATACCAAATGAAGATGCCTGCTCCAAATAGGCTAAGGCCTCCTGATATGTCATATAAACCTCCTATTATAAGGTTTCAAGGAACGCTTCACGTTCCAATAACGCTTGTTGTTTTTGTTTATATTCTTCTAACTTTTCTTTTTCTTTTGCTACTACAGCTTCAGGAGCTTTTGCTAAGAAGCCTTGGTTAGACAATTTACCTTCCAAACGAGAAATTTCTTTTTCCATTTGGATTTTTTCCTTTGCAATACGCTCTCTTTCTTTTTCACCGTCAATCAAGTCTTTAAGTAAGAGATATACTTCCATACCATTGACAACGGTTACAGTCGCATTTTCTGGTTTTGGATCATCGGTACCAAGAATTGTTACTTTCTCTGCCCAAGCCAATGTTACGAAGTAGTCACTATGTTCTGCTACAGTTTTAGCTAATGCTTCATCTGTTGGCGCTACGATAACCTCAGCTTTTTTACCTAAAGGCACATTCATTTCAGCACGCATGTTACGAATACCTTTGATAGCATCCATCATAACTTCCATTTGACGTGCTGCCCCTTCAAGATTATCGAATTTCAATGCTTCAGGCCATTTAGTAACAACGATGCTGTCCCCTTCGTGTGGCAAATGTTGCCAAATATGTTCAGTTACGAACGGCATGAATGGATGTAATAATTCGAGCATATGACGTAAGATTGTTACAAGTAAATATTGAACTGTACGACGATCACGTTCGTCACTTTCACTATACAAACGAGGTTTCGCTAATTCAATGTACCAATCGCAGTATGTATTCCAAATGAAGTCATATACTGAACTAGCAGCCTCGCCTAATTCGAATTTATCGAGGTTAGATGTTACATTTTGTACAGTTTCATTGTATTTTTGAACAATCCATTGGTCAGCCAATGTCAAATCATCTACTGTTGGAACGAAACTTTCATCATAATTTGTAAGGTTCATCAATACAAATTTTGATGCATTCCAAATCTTATTGGCAAAGTTACGGTTAGCCTCAACACGTTCCATATAGAAACGCATATCGTTACCAGGTGTGTTGCCAGTTACAAGAGTAAAGCGCAATGCATCAGCACCATATTGGTCGATAACTTCAAGCGGATTAATACCATTGCCCAAAGATTTACTCATTTTACGGCCCTGGCTATCGCGAACAAGACCATGAATAAATACATGTTTAAATGGAATTTCATGTTCAAACTCAAGAGCCATAAAGATCATACGAGCAACCCAGAAGAAGATGATATCGTAACCAGTTACAAGCACACTTGTTGGATACCATTGTTTAAGTTCTGGAGTTTGCTTAGGCCAACCCAGTGTGGCAAACGGCCATAAACCAGAGCTAAACCATGTATCAAGAACATCTGGATCTTGTGTAACATGACCGTGGCAATGAGGACATTCTGTAATATCTTCACGGCTAACGATAGTTTCACCACAATCATCACAATACCATGCAGGAATGCGATGGCCCCACCACAATTGACGAGAAATCGTCCAATCGCGGATATTTTCAAGCCAGTTCACATATGTTTTTGTAAAACGTTCAGGAACGAACTCTACTTCGTGGTCTTTAACAACCTTAAGAGCTGGCTCTGCCAATGGTTTCATATCTACGAACCATTGTTTAGATACCATTGGTTCGATGATTGTATTACAACGAGAGCAATGACCTACTGCATGGTCATGATCATCGATTTTTTCAAGTAGGCCTAATTCTTTAAGTTCAGCTACTACTTGTTTACGCGCTTCTTCACGAGGTAAGCCATTAAATTTGCCAGCACCTTCATTCATTGTTGCATCATTGTTCATAACAACGATGGACTCTAAATCATGGCGTTGACCCATTTCAAAGTCATTAGGGTCATGAGCAGGTGTAATTTTTACACAGCCTGTACCGAAGCTAGCATCAACATAGTCATCGGCAATTACAGGGATTTCTCGATTAACAAATGGCAAGATTAATGTTTTACCAATGAGATCTTTATAACGATCATCATCAGGATTTACTGCTACTGCTACATCACCAAACATTGTTTCTGGACGAGTTGTAGCAACAACAACGAAACGATTATCTTCACCTTTTACAGGATATTTAATATGCCATAAATGGCCATGTTCGTCTTCATGCTCAACTTCAACATCAGATAACGCAGTGGCACAACGAGGACACCAGTTGATGATGCGTTCACCGCGATAGATCAAACCTTTTTCATAAAGGCTTACAAATACTTCGCGCACTGCATGGTAGTATCCTTCATCCAAAGTAAATCGCTCACGGGTCCAATCACAGGATGCGCCAAGGCTACGGATTTGTTTTACAATAGTATCACCATATTCTTTTTTCCATTCCCACACGCGCTCTACGAATTTTTCACGGCCCAAATCATAGCGAGATTTTCCTTCTTCTTTAGCAAGCATCTCTTCTACTTTGATTTGTGTAGCAATACCAGCGTGGTCTGTACCTGGCATCCACAATACATTGTAGCCTTGCATGCGTTTGAAACGGATGAGGATGTCTTGTAATGTGTTATCAAGGGCATGCCCCATATGCAACATACCAGTTACATTAGGAGGTGGTAATACGATACTAAATGGCTCTTTATTCGTGTCTACTTCTTCGTGAAAGTATCCTTGATTTTCCCAATAAGAATACCATTTGCCTTCTATTTCACCAGGATTATATGTGGTTAAATTTTCGTAGGTTTTCATCGTTCCTCCTAAAAGACTCCTTAGCGCTTCATAATTTTAGCCAATACAAATAGGCTTGTTTCATATAGCAATATCATAGGTAATGCAATCATCGTTTGCGAGAACATATCCGGTGTAGGTGAAATGACAGCACCTATGATAAAGGATATAAGAATAAATATCTTTCGCTTCGTTTTTAAAAAGCGTGATGTAATTAAGTTGAAATATCCCAAAATAATTAAGATCAACGGCAACTCAAAGATAAATCCAAAGGGCAATACAAAGGATAATACAAAGTCCATATACTGACCAATAGAAAACATCGGCTGTAATTCATCTGTAGCAAAGCCCATAAAGAACTTCACCGCTGCAGGCAATACGAGAAAATAAGAAAATACAATACCTATCCCGAATAGACCAATTGCTACTGGTAAGATCCAGTTAGATAGCTGCTTTTCTCGCACAGTTAGTGCAGGCTTAACAAATAGCCAAATCTGATGCAATATAATGGGAGCGGCTATGACTAAGCCACCTACAACAGACACCTTCATATATGTAAAAAATGCTTCAGTAGGTCTCATATAATAGAGCTTGCCAGCCGGTTTTAGGAGTATTTCCAATAATAAGTCTACATAATAATAAGAAATACAAGTTCCCACAATAACTGCTACAGCTATTATAATCAATCGTTTTCGCAGCTCTGAAAGATGTCCTACAAGAGACAATTCCCTTGCTTCATCCATCATCTTCTGCTCTATAGCCGTATAAACTGGTTCATCTTCCACATCCTCAGGAATGTGTTGAGTTGCCACCTTATATCGTTCTTGCTCAGTCTTTTGTTCTGCTTCACGCCGTTTTTGACGAACTACACTATCAAAAGAAGGTTTTTGCATGGGATATTCGAAATCCGATTTTGGTTCGAATGGTTCCATATTATACCTTTCTATCAGCCAGATTTTCTACAGCCATCACAAGGAATTCCTTCCCTGGGAAATCACGCACTGCAGCGAGTGCCGCTAGAGCATCTTTACAATATTTATCAGCTACAGCTAATGTATTATCAATTCCACCTTGAGCAATAACATAATCAATAATGTCTTGCTCATTACCACCATTATTTAAGCCTTTAATATCTTCAAGCAATTTATCTTTATTACCATCGTTAACGATGCTTAATAACGGATACGTCAATAGTCCCTCTCGAAGATCATTCCCTACAGGCTTTCCCGTTGTTTCCGCTGTTTCACGATAATCCATAATATCGTCTGTAATTTGGAATGCCATGCCTAATGCATGACCATATTTTTTCAACTCTATGATTTCATTCGCTTGCCAATCTCCTAAGAGACCACCAAGCTCCATACAGCCTTCCATAAAGTCTGCTGTTTTCTTTTGCGTCTTTGTCATATAACGCTCTATGCCTTGATCGATGCGATATACATCTTCCATTTGCATGAACTCACCTTCTACGAGGCATGTGATAATATGAGAGAATACTTGAAGATACTTCATATTCGTCATTTCAGATACGATTTTAAATGCTTTAGCAAATAAATAATCACCACTAAGGATAGCTACTTTATTACCTTTATGCATGTGAATTGTATCCTCCCCACGGCGAATTTCAGCTTGATCTAAAACATCGTCATGGATAAGTGTTGCTAAATGAAGCATTTCAACAGCCTCAGCAATTTTAATGCGTTGACGCTCTATAGATGTACCTGCATTAGCAATCAATAGACACAATTGAGCACGCAAACGCTTACCACCTGCTGCTGATAACGGTCGAATCAGTGCATTGAAGTCCTCTGCACCGGTATTAAAAGATGATGCAAGAGACTCTTCGACACGCTCTAAATCTAGAGCAATGCGTTCCATAATCTCTAATTCGTTCGTTTGACTCATGCTTCATCTCCTACCAAAATTTTATTGATTCGTTGTTGTAAAAGCTCACGTCCAGTATGCTTTAAAGAGCTGTACAAAATCGGCGGGGTAGCCGTTGGATATAGCTCTTTAATAATAGACAAGTTTGCAGACTTTTCTTTAGCCGTCAATTTATCGGCCTTGGTCACTACAATTTGTAACGGAACACCGGCTTCGACGAGCCAATCAAAGGCCACCTTATCAATGGCCATTTCAGGATGGCGACCATCGATAAGTAAACACAACAACATCAATCGTTCAGAATGTAAAATATAATCGGCAATAAAGGAAGACCACAGATTGCGGTTTCCTTTATTTGTCTTTGCAAAACCATAACCAGGAAGGTCAACGAGAAACCAGTTATATCTGCGTTCCTCGGTTTCAGAAATATCCTCTTTTGATTCAATATCAAAGTAGTTTATCGTCTTAGTCTTACCTGGCTGACCACTAACGAGGGCTAACCCACGATAGTTACATAAAGAATTAATCAACGAAGACTTGCCCACATTAGAGCGTCCAAGGAAGGCGATTTCTACGGTATCCCCTTCAGGATATTGATCCGCCTTCACACAGGAAGTATTATATTTTGCAGCTATAATACGAGGCCCCTTTGGTTCTTTTCGTGTATATTGTGGTTTTGGGCCCATTGGTTTAGTGGATTTTTTCTTCTTTTGCATTACACAAATGCCTTTGCTAATACTTCATCCATTGTCTTAACTGGCGTAATGATGAGGCCTTCTTTCACAATGTCAGGTAATTCTGCAATATCCTTTTCATTGCCTTTTGGAATCAACACCTCTTTAATACCATGAGACAAGGCTGCTAATAATTTTTCTTTTAAGCCGCCTATTGGTAATACGCGGCCACGCAATGTGATTTCACCAGTCATGGCAATATCAGAACGAACCTTGCGGTTAGTCAAAATAGATACCATAGCTAATGTCATTGTAATACCTGCTGAAGGACCATCTTTAGGGGTTGCCCCTTCTGGCAAGTGAACGTGAATATCAAGCTTTTTATAAAAATCTTCTTCAATCTTTAAAGCTTTTGCATTATGGCGAATATAACTCATAGCCGCTTGACCAGACTCTTGCATAACCTTGCCGAGACTACCAGTTAAAGCCAATTTACCGGTACCATTCATAGTTGTAGCTTCACATGGTAATACTACACCACCAACAGATGTCCAAGCTAATCCATTTACATAGCCAACTTGTGCTTTCTTTTCTCGCTCTTGGTCAACAAAGATTGGTGCGCCTAAGAATTCGTGAAGATTCTTAGTAGTGACTTTTGGTGCGTCTCCGCCTTCTTCAACTACTTTGAAAGCAATCTTACGGCAAATCTTAGCAATTGTTTTCTCTAAAGTACGAACACCTGCTTCGCGAGTATATTCGGAAATTACCTTTCTTAACACAGCATCAGATAATTTAACCTTGTAATCTTCAAGGCCATTTTTCTTAATTTGCTTAGGTGTTAAGTAACGCTTAGCAATTTCTAGTTTTTCTTCTTCCATATAGCTGGACAACTCAATAATTTCCATACGATCTAACAATGGACCAGGAATATTAGATGCTACGTTAGCCGTAGTAATCCAGAAAACTTCAGAGAAGTCGAACGGTACTTCGATAAAGTGATCACTAAATGTGCTATTTTGTTCTGGATCCAATACCTCTAATAACGCTGAGGATGGATCACCTTTATAATCAGATGCTAATTTATCAATTTCATCCAATAAAAATACAGGATTCTTAGTACCTACATTTTTTAACCCCTGAATCATACGACCAGGTAAAGCACCAATATAAGTACGTCGATGTCCACGAATTTCAGCTTCATCACGAACACCACCTAAGGATGCACGGATAAACTTACGATTCATTGCTTTAGCAATAGAGGTAGCCAAAGAGGTTTTACCAACGCCTGGTGGGCCTACTAAACAAAGAATAGAGCCACTATTTTTACCGGTTAATTTACGAACCGCTAAAAATTCTAAAATGCGTTTCTTAACCTTTTCAAGGCCATAATGATCGGCCTCGAGCATAGCATGAGCGCCCTTAATATCTAAACGATCTTCCGTTAATTCGTTCCACGGTAATGCCAATACCCAATCTAGGTAATTGCGCAAAATTGTTGCTTCCGGCATCAATTGAGGCATGCGGCTGTAACGAGAAATTTCTTTATCAATACGCGTATGTACGTCTTCACTTAGGTTAAGTGCTTTTAACTTAACTCGTAGTTCTTCTGCCTCCTCCTCGGGATCCCCTTTATCCCCCAACTCATCGTGGATAACGCGGATTTTTTCGCGCAAGAAATATTCCTTCTGCGCTTTTTCCATAGATTGACGCACTTGATTATTGATGGAATTTTCCAAATCAGAGATTTGTAATTCCATATTTAAAATGCCTACAATCATGTTAAGACGACGAGCCACAGATAATTCTTCAAGTAACTCTTGACGTTTCAAATTATTAATAGGCAATAGAAATGCAACTTGGTCAGCTAATTCACAAGGATTGCGTAATTCCATAACGCGCGTTACACCTTCATCAGTAACTGATTTAGCTTCTTCTGCCCATTCGCCAAATTTAGCTTGAACCAAACGACGATAAGCTTCAAGCTCTACATCGTCTTCAAATTCAGACGCCACTCGTTCATAGTCTCCTATATAATAAGGGTCCATGCTAGTAATATTCATAAGACGAATACGAGTGATGCCCTCTACAAGAACACGTACTATACCACCTGGTAAGCGCAACATTTGTTTAATTTTTACTAATGTACCCATTTGGGCTAAATCATGAACTGTTGGTGCATCTACAGCATCATCTTTTTGAGTTACGACGGCTAAAATGCGGTCCTCATTCATTGCGGCTTCCACCGCCTTAATGGATTTGTCTCGACCGATATCGAGGTGAATCACGATATTCGGGTATACTACCATGCCTCTGAGAGGTACGGTAGGGATCCCAACTTCGAGTAAATTCATACTTCCTCCAGGTATATATATTATGAAAAGAAACTCATTCCTACACAGAAATGAGTTTCTTCGAATTACGATTTCAACTGGATGTCTTGGTCTGCCTCATTTTTGAGTATAGGTTCACCTGTGCTTAATACGGATTCACGATTCACAATGCACTTAGTTACTTCCGGCATGGAAGGAACCTCAAACATTACGCGTTTCATCACCTTTTCAATGATAGCACGCAAACCACGAGCACCTGTTTTTCGCTGTAATGCTTCATCAGCGATTTCTTCTAATGCATCTTCAGTGAAAGTTAATTCTACACCATCAAGGGATAGAATTTTTTCATATTGTTTTGTTAATGCATTTTTAGGCTTTGTCAAAATTTGAATTAACGCATCTCTGTCTAATTGATCTAATGTCACCATTACTGGCAAACGTCCAATAAACTCAGGAATCAAGCCAAATTTTAATAAATCTTCAGGTACAACATCTTTTAAGATAGCCGATACATTGCGTTCTTCTTTACGCTGTACATCTGCACCAAAGCCAAGTGTTTTCTTAGCGGTACGCTTAGTAATAACCTTATCCATACCATCAAATGCACCACCACAAATAAAGAGAATATTCGTAGTGTCAATTTGAAGCATTTCTTGATTAGGATGCTTCCTACCACCTTGTGGGGGAACAGAAGCGACAGTACCTTCTAAGATTTTAAGCAATGCTTGTTGTACGCCTTCACCAGACACATCACGTGTAATGGAAGGGTTCTCAGACTTACGAGCAATCTTATCAATTTCATCGATATAGATAATGCCACGTTCAGCCCGAGCTATATCATAATCTGCAGCTTGGATAATTTTGAGTAAGATGTTTTCTACATCTTCCCCTACATACCCAGCCTCAGTTAAGCTTGTAGCATCTGCAATAGCAAATGGTACTTCTAGCATTTTCGCTAAGGTTTGAGCCAATAGTGTTTTACCACTACCAGTAGGACCAATGAATAAAACATTAGCCTTTTGTAATTCTACATCATCAACTACATTATCTGTTTGTAAACGTTTGTAGTGATTATATACAGCCACGGCTAAAGAGATTTTAGCATCATCTTGACCAATGACATATTCGTCAAGATGAGCTTTAATTTCTCTAGGCGTTGGCAATTCTTTTAAATTGAAGTCGTCCGTCTCAACCGCACCCAACTCATCTGCAATGATGCGTTCACAAACTTCAACGCATTCATCACAAATATACACGTTAGGCCCCGCCACTAATTTGCGGACTTCTTCGCTTGTGCGTCCACAAAAACTGCAGCGCATAGTGTCTTTATCTTTTGCCAAGGGGCGCCTCCATTACTTGCTTTCTACAGGTTCTCTTGTGAGCACCTCATCAATTAAGCCGTATTCAACGGCATCCTGAGCACTCATGAAGTTATCGCGATCTGTATCGCGAGCTACTACTTCAATATCTTGTCCACTGCGAGAAGCTAAGATACCATTTAACTCTTCACGCATGCGAAGAATCTCACGGGCATGGATTTCAATTTCAGATGCTTGTCCTTGTACACCACCTAATGGTTGGTGAATCATGATGCGCGCATGAGGTAACGCATATCGTTTACCTTTAGTGCCAGCTGTTAAAAGCACAGCACCCATGCTCGCTGCAGAGCCTACACAAATAGTAGACACATCTGGTTTAATATATTGCATCGTATCATAAATAGCCATACCTGCGGTTACAACACCACCAGGGCTATTGATGTACAAATGGATATCCTTATCAGGATCCTCTGCTTCCAGGAATAACATTTGCGCAATAACCGCATTTGCCACATTATCATCGATGGGGCCACCAAGGAAAATAATGCGATCCTTTAACAAGCGAGAGTAAATATCATAGGAACGCTCTCCGCGTTCACCTTGTTCAACTACGATTGGTACATACATGTAATCACCTTTTCATGTACCTAGTTGAGCAAACTATTATTCAGCCGCTTCAGCGCCTTTTGCATTATCAATAATGAATCGAGCTGCTTTTTTGCGAGCTACAGAGCCTGCCAACATAGCTACACGACCTTCTTTTGCAATAATATCCCAAACTTCTTTAGGATCTGCCCCAAAGTTTTGAGCCATAATGAAGATTTCACGGTTCATATCATCTGGAGTTACTTCGATACCTTCAGCAGTTGCAATAGCATCCAATACTAAATCAGCGCGTACGTTTTCAGCTGCGGAATCTTTGTATTCAGAGCGTAAATCTTCGATAGTTTTATTGGAGAATTTCAAGTAGTCATCAAGTTTCAAGCCACGGCCTTCCATATTCATAGCCAATTCTTGAATCATTTGTTCTACGCGATCTTTAATCATTACTTCTGGGATTTCTACAGTTGCATTTTTAACAGCTGTTTGAATCAAGTCAGCATTGTAAGTATCGATTGCACGACGGGAAGCTTCTTCCTCCATTTTAGTGCGAAGATCTTTTTTCAATTCTTCAATAGTTTCGTAAGAGCTTGCTTCTTTTGCAAATTCATCATTCAATTCAGGCAATTCTTTACGTTTAATATCATGGATATGAGTTTTGAATTCTGCTTCTTTACCAGCAAGTTCTGCTACGAAGTAGTCTTCAGGGAATGTTACTTTTACAGTTACATCATCACCAGCTTTAGCGCCAATTAATTGATCTTCGAAGCCAGGAATGAAGCTACCAGAACCGATTTGTAATGGGTAGGATTTACCTTCACCACCATCAAAAGGTTTACCATCAACGGAACCAGCAAAGTCGATTACTGCGAAGTCATCTTTTTGAATTGTAGCGCCTTCTTCAGCAACAACCATTTTTGCTTGTTGTTCACGAATATTGTTCAACTGTTCTTCGATTTGTTCATCAGATACTGTAGCATCTTGTTTTTCTGCTTCTAAGCCTTTGTAATCGCCAAGTTTAACTTCAGGGCGTTTAGTTACAGTAGCTTTGAAAATCAAATCTTTGCCTTCTTCGAATTGTTCCCGTTCGATTTCAGGTTCAGATACAGGCACGATATCATTTTCACGAAGTGCAGCACTATAGTTTTGGCTAGCCAATACTTCAAATGCTTCTTCCAAGATAGCTTCTTTGCCGAAGTTCATTTCCAAAATACGGCGAGGCGCATGTCCTTTACGGAAGCCAGGGATGTTCACTTGACCTGCAATGCGTTTTACAGCTTGTTTAATGCCCTTATCTACTTCTGCTGCAGGTACTTCAATAGTTAACGTTACTACGTGTTGATCAACAGGATTTACAGTTGCTTTCATTTAAAATATGTCCTCCTCGAAGGGCAATATGCCCAAATTTCTGTAGTATATTATGCACTCCTAATAATAACATAAATGCAAGGTCAATGCAATTCTTCTCAATATACACTAAAAGACCACCCCAAAATGGGTGGTCTTTACATATTTTACATAATTATGCTAATTAGTTATCTTTAGCAATCAATTTGATAATGTCACGACGAGACAAAATCCCGATCAAACGATACTCTTTATCTACAACTGGCACATTTTTCAAATGTTGATCAAGCATAACAGATACAATTTCTTCTACATCTTTATCCGGTGTGGTTGTAATTACTTCATCAGTCATCAACTCATGAACGTGAGATGCCAATAATTTTTTGAATTGAGCATTGTATTCGCCAATGCCATTGTAATAGATGCTAGCGCCTAATACATTAACATAATGAGGCACATGAGGACGTACTTTTTTATATAGTAAATCACCTTCAGAGATAATACCTAACAACTTATTATCATCATCCACTACGGACACCGCTGTTAAATTATATTTAACCAATAAATCAGCTACATCAGAAATCGGCGCATCTTTGCCAACAGTAACAGGGTATTTATTCATTACTTCTTGGATTTTCATAGTGAATTCCTCCTTACAAATACATCTTGCTTTATTATACTATTCGCCACAGTATAATAAAACTCCTTTTTTCTGAAAGTATTATACAAATAATTTTTAAGTCTACGTCTTCTACCAATGATAAGGTTCATTACGATTGATTTTTGATGCTCGATAAATTTGTTCTACAAGTAGCAATCGAACCATTTGATGAGTAAAAGTCATAGGGCTAAAAGATAATTTATAATTTACAGCCTGACGTAATATATCACTCACCCCAAAGGCACCACCAATAATGAAAGCCATATCGCTAACACCATCCACCTCAAGCTTAGATACCGTCTTAGCGAGTTCTTCAGAGGACATTGGTTTGCCATACACGTCAAGTAATACGGTATACGCATTTTTAGGGACCGCTTTTAATAAACGGTCTCCTTCTTCTGCAACGACTTGTTTGCGATCCGCATTACTCGGCTTATCTCCAATTTTACTTTCATTCAGCTCTGTAATTGTAATGCCACCATAGGGGCGCATGCGTTTCACAAACTCTGCTACGCCCTCACGTAAATAAGCATCCTTCAATTTGCCGATACAGACTACATAAAATCTCATTTTTACCTCTTCACAGATTGGATGGACACAATTTCATTAGGCTGACCATGTTGTAACTTCATTTCAGGTCCAATACGAACACCACCATCAACAAGCATTTTGCCAATAGTTTGGGTAACAAGGACAGAGTTATTATTATTTTCAGAACGATGGGCCAATATAACTTGCATAAAATCAGGACGTTTCATCATGAGTAGTGCTTGCGCAGCCATTTCATTACTCAAATGACCTTCATCACTAGCCACCCTTTGTTTCAAAAACGGCTGATATGGTCCGAATCGCAACATATGAGGATCATAATTCGCCTCTAGCACTAACAGAGTCGTATCATCAATTCTACGTAAAATATCATCTGAAATCACGCCTGTATCAGTGACAATAGTTGCCTTATCGTTCCCAGCAAACACATTTATACCAATTGGATCAGCCGCATCATGACTTACCGAAAAAGGTTCCACAATTAGACTCCCCAACGTCAAACTGCCCTTTGTAAGCTCGATTAATCGATTCTTTGGCACGATTAACTTATCTTGGATTTCACGCCAGGTGCCTTGCTTCGTATACACAGGAATATCAAATCGTTTTAGTAATTGTTGTAATCCCGCAATGTGATCACTATGTTCATGACTGACAAATATACCCTCTACCTGTGCCATATCAATTTGTAATTCTTTTAACCCATTGACAATGCGTCGACAACTGATGCCTACATCATGCAATATGACGGAGTTCCCTTTTTTTATCACTGTACAATTGCCCTTACTACCACTGGCAAGGACATGGACCTCCAACGGTGAGGATTCACTCATCAAAACACTCCATATACTTAATCATAAATCTATTATTTCTGTAAAAGTCAATAGCTTAGTTATTTAGTTAAATATTGTATTAACTCATTTAAATTCAAGCTATTATTACGTTCTTTCAGATAATTTAGTCAGACGCTCTACAAAATACGACATATTAGCCTCAATATCTGGCCCTCTGCGGAACATATCGCCTCCAACAAGGAACATCGTATCATTTCCGTACAGCTCAACAAGTTCATTAAGACGAGTATCTGTAACGCCACCACCTGGTGCAGGGCAAGCCGCCTTCATCAAGCCCATTGGTCGTTTAATGTAAGAGGAAATCCTCTTGCATTGTTCCTCTGTAAAAGTAAAGCGTCCACCATAAGATACGAAGATTGGCATATCAGCCCCAAAAATACGAGGTAATAAACCTAGTTGTAAGTAATCGGCTACACCAGATACACCAGGGCTCACAAATCCACCAGAATAAGCGGGATGATGAATAATAGGCAATCGTAATTTTTCATCAGTAGCTAATTTGTGTAACCAACCGAAACCAACGAGACCTGAAGCCACCATGAGAGCTGTAGCACCAGCCTCTTTGGCAAAATAAGCGCGTTCCAATACGTCTGTGCCATCACCAGATACATTTGCTGCATATAATGTATGTGTCCCATGTGTAGTGTTCATTTCCTGTACCATAGAAGCACATCGTTTTACACGATCTTTATATTGAGAGAAGGACTGATTAGAAATACCATGATCATCCTTTATGACATCTGCCCCACCACGTGTATAGGCTCCACACATGCGAGCCAATTCCCCGTTTGGTGTTCCCATCGGCTTTACAACGGCTTGAATCATTGGACGCGTCGGGGTTTCCACTAAACAACGAATTCCTTGCAAGCCAAATCGTGGTCCCTTAAACACATCGTAAAGTGTTGGACATAGTTCAATATCTACTACCCAAATATGTGGCTGTAACGAAGAATTACCAAAGACAACATTTAAAAATTGTGTAGCCTCTAAGGCCGTGGTATCTACGTGATATGAAATACGAGCCAAATAGTAACGAGAGGTGTCAATTACAGCATTTGGCATCACACCTACATTGATATAAGGAGAGTCTTCTACTATAGGTTCAAGAGATTCTAGTCGACCAGTAATAGTTTCTTTAATGTATGGATCCGTCACAAACTCATAAGGAAATTCTATGGTTTGCTCTACTTGAACAGCCCAAGCAATTGATTTTGCTTCTTCATATGTACTCGCTTCTATTCTATATATAACTATAAATCGCTCGTCTTTCATAATGCGTCTCCTTTACAATAATATTATTTAATTATATACCAAAGTAGTATACGATTCCATAAAAAAAGACCTCACTCCAAATCAGAGTGAGATCTTTTTAACAAACGAAAACATATATATTGATGTTTTACCTATACTAACAAGGTTTCTACTGTGAGAGACAATACATATAATCGCATGAGAGTAAACTCGTCTAACTATATCTTATTGGTAGAAATGTTTAGGATAACCTTTGAATCGTGTGAAGTGACGATATTTACGAGTCGCACGATTAGGTTCATTAACAGTTTTATAACCAAAACCATTAAACATTACATTTAAAATAACAGCTACTATACTACCAGCTGTGATACCAGATTTCAAAAGAATTTGAGCCCATGCTGGAAAGTGTGTATAGAATTGAGGTGCTGCAAGAGGAATCATGGATACCCCAATACTAATGGCAACTAGCATCAGGTTATAGTTACCATCGAAACTAACTTTACCAAGAGAACGAATCCCACTGGCGATAATCATGCCGAACATAGCAATTCCTGCGCCCCCTAGTACAGCATTTGGAATACAAGCTACGATAGCGGCTAATTTAGGGAAAAGGCCTAATAAAATTAAAATTACACCAGATGCTGCTACAACGAAACGACTCTTAACACGTGTTACAGCAATAAGACCTACGTTTTGAGCAAATGCTGTATACGGAAAACTATTAAGGATACCACCAATAATAGTGGATAAGCCATCCGCACGAAGTACCGCAGCCAACTCTTTTTGACCAATAGGTTTATCTACGATTTCTCCAACTGCAATACTATCACCAGTTGTTTCTACCATAACTACGAGCATTACAATAATCATAGATACAATAGAAGCAAAGTCAAAGGTTGGAAGGCCAAAATAGAATGGTGTCACAACAGAAATCCATTGAGAACGCCCTACTTCTGAAAAATCTGTAATACCAACAATCATAGCTAAGGCTGTACCGAGAATAAGCCCAACTAAGATTGCCAAATTACCAAGGAAACCTTTACCAAATCGATAAGTTAATACAACGAGAACAAATGTAGCTACACCAAGAGCTATGTATAGTGGATCGCCAAAGTTTTTATTGCCTACGCCCCCCCCCATCCAGTTAACAGCTACTGGCATCAAGTTGATACCAATAATAGTAATGATAGTACCTGTTACTACAGGTGGGAATAGCCGAATCAAACGACTGAAAAATGGTGCCACAAGGAATGTAAAGAGACCAGCTACGATAATCGCACCGTAAATGGTAGTAATATCATGCTGCTGACCAATCAGAATCATTGGACCTACAGAAGCAAATGTTACACCTTGAATAAGAGGAATGCGACCACCGACAGGTCCGAACCCTAATGTTTGAATCAATGTAGCTACACCACATGTAAATAAGTCAGCTGTAATCAAACGAATTAAATCTTCAATTGGCAAATGCATAGCTTGTGCAATAATAATTGGTACAGCTACTGCCCCAGCATACATAGCCAGAACGTGCTGTAAACCATAAGCGAATAACTGCGGGATTGGCAGCATACCATCTACATGGTCGACACCAGATGCACCTTTACTCATAAGAATCACCTCATATCTTACGTTTTAGTTACTAGTTAAACAATATAGTCATACTATCGTACATGATAGAGTTTAGAAATCTCATCGACTTCACGTGGGAACCTTGATGGCTAGGGGCAAAAGCCCCTACCATTAAGCAAATATTCTATTTTTTATAACCTGTATGTTTAATCGGCAAGGACCTACGTGGTTCTCCGTCGATACGACGATACGCATTTGCAATAGCCGGTGCAATCGGAATGCTAGAGATTTCGCCAATACCTTTAGCACCGTATGCATATTGTTCTGGTGTCCCTTTTTCGATAAGACTTACATGAATTGGAGGACATTGGGTAGCTCTAAGAAGTCCTAGCGTACCGTATTTAGATGTTACATACCCTTCTTTATAAGGGAAGTCTTCTGTAACGGCATACCCCATTCCCATAATGGCACCACCTTCGGCCTGACCTGTACAGGATTGAGGGTTCACTACACGACCTACATCGTATGCTACATGTAAATTAGCAACCTTATTGTCTTCACCAATTGTTGCTACACATGCACCATAACCATAGGCAACGTGATTTTTTGGATGCGATTTATCAGAATTAAATGGATCTGTTTCACCGAGAAACTCTTCATAAATCTCTACGCCATTCAGTTCTTCTAATGTTTTAGTATCTAACATTTCTTTTAAGCGAAGACTTGCTTTACGCGTTGCTTCACCGGTAAAGAGCGTTTGGCGAGATGCAGTAGTTGTACCAGAATCTGGTGTACGTACTGTATCAGGTCGTTCTACAAATACTTTATCCGCCGTTAAGCCTGTCGTTTCACAAAGTACTTGTGTTGCCATAGTAGCCATGCCTTGACCAATACAAGCGGCACCCGTACGAATACGAACTTTACCATCACGTACTTCTAAAATAACGCGACCCGTATCAGGTAGTCCTACACCAATACCACTATTTTTCAAACATACCGCAAGGCCAGTACGATCAGAGGCATAATATGCATCTTTTACAGCTTCCAAACATTCTACTAAAGCGGTTTCTTTGGAACAAATTTGGCCGTTTGGTAATGAGTCACCAGGGCGTACAACATTTTTGTAGCGGAATTCCCAAGGATCCATGCCTACCAACGCAGCTAATTCATCAATATTTTGCTCTTGACCAAAGATAGTTTGTGTTACGCCAAACCCACGGAATGCACCACCAGGAACAGTATTTGTATAAACACATACACCATCAAAGGCAAAATTATCAAAGTGATAAGGGCCACAAGAATGAGTACCAGCACGTTGAAGTACAGGACCACCTAAAGATGCATACGCGCCACAATTAGAAACGATATTTACCTTACTTGCTACCAAATTACCTTCCGCATCACAAGCTGTTGTAATATCCATTTCCATCGCATGACGTTTAGTATGAATATTGAGACTTTCTTGACGGGAGAAAAGTACCTTAGTTGGTTTTCCTGTAAGCCAAGCTACGAGTGATGCATGATGTTGTACGGTCATATCTTCTTTACCACCAAAGCCACCACCTACGAGCATACTGTGAACCTTTACAGCCTCATTCGGAATACCAAGCATACGAGCAACTTCACGACGATCATCATAAACATTTTGGCTACCTGAATGCAGATGAATTTCATCACCCTCACGATATGCAACGGCACATTCTGGTTCCATAAATGCATGGTCGGTTTGAGGTGTGGAATAATGATTTGTTACTACAAAAGCAGCCTCTGCAATAGCCTTATCTACATCGCCACGAGATAATGTTTGACGAGATAATACATTTCCCTCTGGATGTAACTGAGGAGCATCTGGTTTTAGTGCTTCCAATGGATCTAGTACGGGTTCTAATTCAGTATAATCAACTTCAACTAGAGCCAATACTTCGTCTAAGTATTTCTTTTCTGTAGTTGCAACAAGTGCAATTCCATCGCCTACATAACGTGTAATATCACCTTCGGCGATAAGTACATCCCAATCCGGTACTAAATGACCAGTCTTATTGAATGGTACATCCTTAGCAGTCAATGCCGTTACACATGCTGGATGTTCAAGAGCTTTAGACACATCAACACGATCAACTCTAGCTCGTGGGTATTTAGAACGCAATGCTTTGGCATAAATCATGCCATCCATATAGATATCATCAGAGTATTGTCCAGTACCTAATGCTTTTTCCTCAGCATCTACACGATGTAAACGAGCGCCTACAGCAGCATTAGTATCCTTTTCCGGAACAGGTAAATTCTCACGGAACATTTTTGCAGCTAGCATAATGCCCTCTTCAATTTTTACATAGCCTGTACAACGGCAAATATTACCTAATATCGCCTTTTTAACATCGTCAGGTGTAGGGTCATTATTTTCGTCAATCAATACTTTTGCACTAATAATCATACCTGGTATACAGAAACCACACTGCACCGCTCCGCATTCACCAAAAGCATAGGTGTATACTGCTTTTTCTCGTTCAGATAAACCTTCAATCGTGACAATTGATTTACCGTCTAATTGAGATAGTTTGCTTACACAAGCCTTTGCTTTTTTTCCGTCTATAATTACTGTACACGTACCACATGCACCAGCACTACAACCTTCTTTAGTGCCCGTCAACTTTAAATCAGCTCGCAAGAAATCAATTAAACGTTGATCCTCTTGAACCTCATATTGGGTGCCATTCACTTGAAAGCGGTACATATATAGCCCTCCTCTCATTAAGGAATACATTCACCAAGATACGATTCTGTTAAGGATCCATCTTGTACCACATGGTGACCTCTAAGGATAACATCTCGAACCTTGCCAGTTACAGATATTCCTTCGTAAGGTATATAGTCAGCCTTTGTATGGGCGGACTCTTTTGAAAGCATATGTTCTATATGCTTATCTACAATTGTTATATCCCCATCACTACCTACAGCTAATGTACCCTTCTTGGGATACATGCCATATAGCTTTGCTGGGTTTTCACTAACTAATTTCATAAAATCTACAGCGCTCATATTGCATTGGTTAACCAACACATCATAAGCAATGATGCCCCGTTCTTCGGCTCCAGGAATACCTCCAGGAATTCGGGTAAAGTCATAACGACTCTTTAATTTTTGATCATTAAAGGTAAAGCTACAATGGTCGGAACCAATGGTTTGGAATACACCATTTACTAGTGCATCCTTCAATGCCATTTGATCTTGTATCGTTCTAAGTGGAGGACTCATCACATATTTAACCCCTTCAAAATCAGGTAATTTATATCGTGATTCATCAAGCACCAAATACTGTGGACATGTTTCACAAGTCACTTGATGTCCTAATGCCCGCTCACGTAGAACTTCATCTACGCCTTCTTTAGAACTTACATGCACAATATGCACGGGATACTCTAATGCAGCACCAATTGTACTAAATCGCTTAATCGCTTCCGATTCAATCATGGCCGGTCTTGTGAGTGGATGATTGTCTACATCTAATTCACCACGTTTACGTTTATCTGCTACAAAGGCATCGATAAGATCACCGTTTTCACAGTGAGCCCCTACAAGCGCACCCGTTGGTTTTATAGCTTCAATAGCATCATAAATTTCTCGATCTGTTAAACGGAAGCCATACGCTAAGTACACTTTAAAGGACGATACACCAGCTTCTACAACCTTTGGTATTTCATGAGATACCTCTTCATTCATTTCTACAAGCTCCATATGGAATTTGTAGTCACAGGAGCAATGCCCCAAGGCACGCTCCTTATGAACTTCTAACCCTTTACAAAGGGATCCATCCTCAGGAGAAGCAAAGTTGATGATTGAAGTAGTGCCGCCAAGAATAGCAGCCTTTGTACCACTATCAAAATCATCTGCAGTAGACGCCAAGGCATTTGTCATTTGAAAGTGTGTATGAGGATCAATAAATCCAGGGAACACATAGCAACCTTTTGCATTAAGAACTTTAGCCCCTTCTGGAACAGAAAGGTGTTCATCAATGGCGACAATTTTGTCGCCATCAATTAATATATCTCCGGTAAGGATTCTGTCAGTTAAGACCAATTCCCCTTGTTGTATGATAATCATGATACATAGTACACATGCTCTTTACAGAAGGCATGTACAACTCCTTTCAATTCTTCAGGTAATGCATCAATGTCACATACGGCTTCTTCACCTTTAAAGCGATAACCACAGCTAGTGCCTTTGATGTAGAAACCATCATTTGTACTATCTGCTAAAGCTTCAGCATTGTGGAAGAATGTAATGCGATCCTTGTATGGTTGACAAGGTTCTACGCAATGACACGCACAGTTACCACATTCATTACAGCTTTGATCAACATGGATGATCAATTTAGCATCATTTACAGTAACGACTTCATTACATCTATTAGGACATACGCGAACACAAGCACCACAAACAACGCGGCAGTGGTAGTCAGAACTACGTGTACCTGGGAAGGATGGCATTGCTTCACGTTTTTTCTTCATTGCATCGCTCTTCTTGAAGATTTTGTTCTCAGCGATGTCTTTAGCAAGTTTAGCTATAAGTTCTTTATGAACTTTTAAAGCAGCATTGTAATCAGTAGATTCTACTTCGTCTGCTAAGCCTTTGAAAGTATTGTAACCTTCACCTTGTAGAAGAATTGTACATACTGTTACAGGCCAAATACCACAATCAAAGATAGCTTTGATATTTTGTTTTACAGCACCACCACTATAAGACATAGGTAAACGTTCGCCGAATTGAGCACTTAAGAGCTCAGCTACACCAATTGTTACAGGTAACAAGGATTTACCAGACATATACATTTGCTCGCCTGGCAATTCATTGTTGTGAATTTGTACAGGGAATGTATTTGTCAATTTAACACCGAAAATCTTATTGTGTTTTTCACCAAGAGCGATAAGACGCTCTAACATTGGAACAGCCTTATCGAATTGAAGGTCAACTTCAAATTGATGATCTTCAAAGTCAATGTACTCAAAACCAGCGTTATCCAATAATTCTCTAATGCGTTTTGGACCTAACAATGTAGGGTTGCATTTTAAGTATAGGTGAAGACCTTTTTCACTGATAAGGTACGAACAAATGGATTCGATTTCTTCTGCTGGGCAACCGTGCATTGTGGACAATGTAATTGCTTGGCAAAGTTCATCACTAATAGAGTTAATATAATCAGCATCAATATGCTCAAATTCATCTACATGGTCAAGACACCATTGCTTACATGTATCCCACATAGGAGATTGAGATGTATTTCGCATTGTATTGATGAATTTATCAACCATAGGGCTCTTAATACCAGCCAAGTTATAGCCAACACTCATGATGAATAAAAATCCATCTGGATCACCTAATCCTAATTCTTTAGAGATTAATTTCAATGCGAACCAAGCTTTAATGTATTCATCAGCAGCTTCATCACAGCTATATTCAGAAGACCATTCTACGTTATATGCTTCGTCTACAGAGTAGATACAAGGTCTAGGAATACCTAGTTCTTCACCATACATAATTTGTACGGTTTTTAATTCAATGCAACGAGCACCAGCTACATAGGATGCCACAATGTTTTGTGCCAACTGTGTATTAGGGCCAGCTGCTGGGCCTACAGGATTTTCAATGGATTTACCAAAGATAGATAAGCGTTGATTATGATTCGTACGATGAATTTTATTTACATTGTAAATACGATTGTACATCTTGTACTCAGTCATAATGTGGTTCATCAAATTTCCGAAACTTACCGGATACATAATGTCACTCATAATGTCACACTCCTTTAAAGCGTTTGCGTTATGGGTTTAGTCGTTTCCATAAACCTTTAGATGTTGCTAAAACTTCGTTCATTACTTCAGCTTTATCAATGCCTTGTAATTTACGATCAATCATGCGTGGTACACCATCACTAATAGTTGTTACCACATACATACCATTAGCACCGAATAGTAAATGACCATTGATGTTGTTTTCATCAAGTGGTGTTGGTGCTGCGTAATCAAGAACAATTACGTCAGCTGCAGCACCTTTTTTAAGGATGCCTACCGTAGTATCGAAGAATTCATTAGCCATTTTGCGGTTGTTTTCAAATAGCATATGAGGTACTTCACCCCAGCCTACATATGGTTTATGTTGCTCATGTTTCACGAGACAATTCGCTACTTTATAAGATTCGAGCATATCATTTGTATAACCATCTGTGCCAAGCCCAACAGTGATCCCTGCATCTAATAGTTTCAAGATATCTGTCGTGCCTACTGCATTACCCATGTTACTTTCTGGGTTATGTACGACCTTAGCTTGAGATTTTTTCAATAATGCCACATCTTCGTTAGTTACGTGTACACAGTGACCAGCGATGCTCTTAGGGCATAAAATACCTGCCTCTACGAGGCGTCTAACAGGTGTCATGCCATACTTTTCTTTACTATCGGCCACATCTTCAGGACCTTCTGCAACATGAACATGATAACCCAACTGATCCTCATTATGAGCTTTCACATAATCTAATGTTTCCGTGCTCAATGTGAAAGATGCATGCAAGCCCATCATCGCCGCCAGTCTGGATGGATCTTGTTTTGCTTCTTTACCAAAACGTACGTTTTCTGCAACAGCGGCTTTCATTTGGTCTACGCCATTGCGGTCGGATACTTCATAGCATAAACATGAGCGAACGCCGAATTGTTTAGCTACATCTGCAATGATGGATAAGCTGTTAGGAACTTCACCATAACTTGCATGGTGGTCAAAAATAGTAGTTACACCATTTTCGATACAGCCTAAATACGTAAGTAATGCACTTGCTTTTACATCTGGAGCCGTCAATTTATTATCTAAGTAGAACCAAAGTCCTTCCAAGATTTCACCGAAGTTAGTCGGTGCTGGACCTGGCAACGATAAGCCTCGTGCAAGAGCGGAGTAAATATGATGATGTGCATTAATGAAACCTGGCATAATCAAGCCACCATGAGCATCAATAATTTCTGCGTTTGCATAAGCTTTGCATAATTCATCATATTTACCAATATCAACAATTTGAGTCCCGTCGATAGCAACAGCACCATCATAAATGATAGGTCTATCAGCGTCGCGAGTAATAACAGTACCTTTTCCTAATATAATCATGTGGGCACCTCCTCAACGATTCGTTGAAAAGCATACTTATAAACTTATATATTATTATAATACGATACGTGTGCCTGTTTTTCCTGCTATACCATCTTTAGATTTCTCTAATAATGTGATAATTGAGACACGGCCTTTTTTGGATTCTGCAAATGCTATAGCGGCTTCTACCTTTGGTTTCATCGAGCCTTCTGCAAACTCACCAGCTGATACATATTCTTTAGCTTGTGTAACGGTTATTTCATCAAGCCATTTTTCATTTTCTTTACCAAAGTTAATGGCAACCTTTTCAACAGCTGTTAAAATAACGAGAACATCAGCATCAATTTCTTGGGCCAATAAACTACTAGTCCAGTCTTTATCGATAACAGCAGCTGCACCATGAAGTTCATTACCTTCTTTAGTTACTGGGATACCTCCCCCGCCACAAGCAACAATTAATTGTTTACCTACTAAACCTTTAATTGCTTCTAGTTCAATGATTTCTTTTGGTGCTGGAGATGCCACCACACGACGATAACCACGACCCGCATCTTCTTTTACCACATAATCGTAATTCTTTTCTGCGTATTCAGCTTCTTCCTGAGTCATAAAATGACCAATTGGTTTTGTAGGATTTTGAAAAGCTGGGTCATTTTGATCAACAAGTACTTGTGTAACCATAGTCATTGTTGGCAAATCTTTAATACCACGATTTAAAAGCTCTTCGTGAAGAGCATTTTGTAAGTCATAACCAATATAAGCTTGGCTCATTGCTACACATACAGATAATGGAGTGTTTGGTTGACCTTCTACTTCACGAGTCAATGCAGCCATCGCATTGTTGATCATACCAATTTGAGGTCCATTACCATGTGTTACCACTACGTCACAATCAGCTTCTACTAAATCAATGATTGTTTTAGCTGTACTTTTTACTGCAATTTTCTGTTCTGGTAAGGAATTGCCTAATGCATTCCCCCCTAGTGCTACTACAACTCTCTTTTTCATGTTATGCCTCATAACAAACTATTAAGAATAAAAGGAGCCATCAATACGGATGGCCCCTAAACTTTACTTTACGGTTGAACTCGTTCGGTTCCCTTCCGTTCTAATTCTTTTAAGGTTTCTACAGGATTTTTAAATTTGCTAAGGAAAATCATAGCTGCAATAACATATGGTTTGTAGCTTGCTTCCTTATAAAGAGGTATGCGGTAGCGATCAAATACTGTTGCATCTACTTCGCCTTCTTCACAACTTACACCTGTAATATCTGCTGGTAAGCAATGTAAGTAAAGAGCCTTGCCGTCCTTTGTGAGACTCATCATCTCTTCCGTACATGCCCAATCTTTATGTTTACCATTTTCTTCAAGAAGAACTTTTTCTAATGCTTTAATACCTTCATGATCATTTTCACCATACAGTTTTGTACGTTTTTCCATTGCACCGAATGGAGCCCAGCTCTTAGGATATACGATGTCTGCATCTTTGAAAGCATCCTTCATGTCGTTAGTTCTACGGAATGAACCGCCGCTAGCTTCAGCTTGTTTCTTAGCGATTTCTTCAACTTCCGGCATTACTTCGTAGCCTTCTGGATGTGCTAATACAACTTCCATACCTAAACGAGTGAATAAACCAATAGCACCTTGAGGTACTGATAAAGGTTTACCATAGGATGGAGAATACGCCCACGTCATAGCAATCTTTTTACCTTTAAGGTTTTCTACACCGCCAAATTCTTTGATGATATGAGCTGTATCAGCCATGATTTGTGTAGGATGGTCGATATCACATTGTAGATTTACAAGTGTTGGGCGTTGCTCTAATACACCATCTTCATGACCTTCTTTAACTGCATCGGAAACTTGATGCATATAAGCATTGCCTTTACCGATATACATATCATCACGAATACCGATAACATCTGCCATAAAGGAAATCATATTAGCTGTTTCACGAACTGTTTCACCGTGAGCGATTTGAGATTTGCCTTCGTCTAAATCTTGAACTTCAAGACCTAGCAAATTACAAGCGGAAGCAAAGGAGAAGCGTGTTCTTGTAGAGTTATCACGGAATAAAGAAATGCCAAGACCGCTGTCAAATACTTTAGTAGAGATATTGCGTTCTCTAAGAGCACGTAATGCATCAGCTACTGCCCATACACCTTGCAATTCATCATCAGATTTTTCCCAAGTTAAGAAGAAATCTTCGCCGTACATTTTACTAACGTCTAATTTTTGTAAAGTTTCAATACTTTTATTGAAGTCTGTCATCTGTAAGTCCTCTCTTTCAATTCCCTAAAGGGCTACTTAGGATCTAACTTTATACGATGCCTCATCAAATAGTGAGGCACTATATGAAATTCTAAATATCAACTATTTTCCAGTTATTCCGTTTATATTAAATCTAATTCAATGTATGTGATATTAATTTTTGCAATATACGGATGGTAATAATGCATATACAGCAGCACATGTTACAAGATCTTGTTTCCATGTAATTTCGTTAGGTGCATGTGCTTGTGCTTCTGCACCAGGACCGAAGCCAATGCATGGAATGCCATTACGGCCCATGATAGATACACCATTTGTGGAGAATGTCCATTTATCAGTTAATGGGCGAGCTTTACGCATTTCAACTGTATCTTCTGCACCAATACGTTCGTTGCCATATAAGCTAGTGTATGCTTCTTCCAAAGCTTCTGTTACTTTATGCTCTTTAGGAATTACCCATGTTGGGAAGTAGCATTCGATTGGATAGGTTAAACCAGTCCAAGATGGACGAGCATATTCGTACATGGATACTTTCGCACCATATTCTTTAACATGTGGCAACGCTTCGATTTCTGCCAAACAACTTTGCCAAGTTTCACCAGCAGTCATACGACGATCCAAGGAAATAGCACAGGAGTCAGCTACTGCACAACGGCTTGGAGAAGTATAGAAAATTTGGGAAGTAGTTACTGTACCGCGACCTAAGAAGCGAGCTTCTTCGTAATGGTCAGGGTTGAATTTAGGGTCAAGCATTTTAACAAGGCCCTTAATTTTTGTGCTTTCATCGGCAGAATTAGCATTCAAATCACGAATGTCTTGAAGAATATCTGCCATTTTATAAATTGCGTTGTCACCGCGTTCAGGAGCAGAACCATGGCAAGATACGCCTTGTACATCTACACGAATTTCCATACGACCACGTTGCCCACGATAGATACCGCCATCAGTTGGTTCTGTAGATACTACAAATTCAGGACGGATATTACGTTCTTTAATCATGTATTCCCAGCAAAGGCCATCGCAGTCCTCTTCTTGTACGGTGCCTACAACAAGTACACGATATTTATCACTTAGAAGTCCTAAATCTTTCATAATCTTAGCGCCGTATACAGCGGATACAATACCACCCAATTGGTCAGATACGCCACGGCCACCAATTTTAGTTTCGTCTTCGAAACCATCATATGGATCAAAATCCCAATTGTCACGATTGCCAATACCAACTGTATCAATATGTCCATCAAAGGCAATGAGAGTTTTCCCTGTGCCCATATATCCGAGAATATTCCCCATAGGATCTACTTCAACTTCATCAAATCCTAGGTCTTTCATTTCTTGTTCTATACGTTTTACATGATCTTTTTCTTCAGCACTTTCTCCTGGAAATGCTACGATCTCACGTAAAAACTTTGTCATCGCTGGGCCATAAGTTGCCGCTGCTTGTTTAATTGCTTGTAAATCCATAATTAATGCCTCCTAACGATCTTCACCATACCACATAATATTTTTATATCTTTCAGGATCTGTATCACCTTCAGTGGAGAAACAGAGTACCTTTGAAGACGCATCTAATTCTAACTCTTTCCGTAAGTCTTCATATTCCGGCATCGTCATAATGGCCATTACAAGACCTAATGGAACTGCACCAGACTCACCAGTAGTAATTGGAGTATCGCCTTTAATTGGTGCACCACCAACGCGCATGCCTAAACGTGCAACCCAGTCAGGCGCAGAAACGAATACATCTGCATGATTTCTTAAAATATCCCAAGAAACCGTGTTCGGTTCACCACAAGCTAAACCTGCCATAATTGTTTCTAAATCACCTTCTACGATACGAGGTTTACCATCATCAGCTACAGCGCCTTTGTATAAACAAGCTGCTGCTGCCGCTTCTACAACAACTAATTTAGGTTTTTTAGCCACATTGCTGTATAGATTAGTGAAGTAACCCACTACAGAACCGGCAAGGGAGCCTACACCAGCTTGTACAAATACATGTGTAGGAACTTTACAATTATCAGCTTCTAATTGATTTGCTGTTTCCATAGCCATTGTGCCATAGCCTTGCATAATCCAGTTTGGAATTTCTTCATAACCCTCCCATGCAGTATCTTGAACTACAACACCGTTAGGAACTTCTTTAGACTTTTTAGTTGCTAAGCGTACACACTCATCGTAGTTGAAGTCTTCAATTGTTACGGTAGCGCCTTCGTTTTCGATTTGTTTTCTACGATATTCTGTAGAGCCCTTTGGCATAAATACTACAGATTTTTGACCTAATTTATTGGCTGCCCATGCTACACCACGACCGTGGTTACCATCAGTTGCAGTAAAGAATGTAGCTTGACCAAACTCTTCTTTTAATTTTGCAGATGTTAATACATCATATGGTACATCCTCAACAGCTTTACCAGTTTGTTGCGCCACATATTTTGCCATCGCATAGGAACCGCCTAATACCTTAAATGCATTAAGGCCAAATCGGTAAGATTCATCTTTTACAAAGAGTGCATCAACACCGATATGAGATGCTAAATTCTTAAGCGATACAAGTGGAGTAATGCTATATTGTGGAAAACTTTCATGAAACGCTTTAGCTTTCTTAACCTCTCTAACATCCATAACGGACAAAAACTTGTCACTTGATGGTGCCATCGTATTACGTTTCCACTGAATTCGTTCCATATTTGCCTCCTAGGATTCTTCCTTTACAGTATTTAAATCACTATAAAGAGTAAACTTAGAAATATTAAAATACTCTGCTATCTTCTCAGAAGACTTCGAGATAAGAAAAGCCCCTTTTTCGTTTAAATAGGTAATAGCTTTTAAGCGTTCCACCTTATTCATCAATGGTCCTGGTTTACCAACTATACGTTCTACGTCTAGTAATAAATCATCTAATAGTTCCGATACACTCGTCGTAATTTTTTCAACAGATCCTGTATCTTCCTGACCTGTATTGACCAGACTATCCAAAAGCCGATGCATCATAACAAACTCTGTTATATCTTGGTTAATCCCCAACAAGTATGCTATACGACCTGTATCATCACGAATATACATAGTAGAAGATTTTAATATTCGGCCATCTTTAGTTTTTGTGAGATAACCAAATCTACCCTCGCTACCATCGTCATGACTCAGCACATCTAAAACCACATGCGATGGACCATCACCAACATGTCGATTAGTTATAGTTCCATTCTCAATATATACAAGAGACGAATTGATATCCCCTTGTAAATCATGAATCAATACTTCACAGGATGGGCCAAATTGCGCCGCTAATCCATGGGCTATGACTTTTATTCGCTCTAATGTACTCATTGAAATAACCCCTCTTCCAATGTCATTAATTAACCTTTCCAATTTAAATTACGCCAGCCCGATTAATAGCTAATATAAAATTAACCCTAACTATTTTTGTATTAACCTAAATTTTTGTTAGGTTCTTTAACTAAATTATAGGACTATGTGTACAAAAATGCAATATAATTATGCATTAAAGTTATTTATAATTATGCGCTTATATACACGAATAGAGATAAAGATAAATAAATATTATGATTTTCATCACATTTACTTAATGATATTAAAATTTTTAATGACCTATGCTTCATCCTATCAATCATAAATACATACAAAAAAGGCTGTAATAACGACTTATCGTCATTACAGCCTTTTTATTATTAACTATTAGTATTTATTTAGTAGTTGAAATCAAATTAAGCATTTGCTAATGTTTTACCTAATTCTTGGCATTGTGCATTACCATCATCATCAGGTTCGCCCAAGATTGCTACGCCATCAGCCACTAATTCGCCACCAGCATCTTTAATTCGAGTGCCCCAGTCTTCCAACCAAGTGCCACCCCAACCATAGGAGCCAAAGATCGCTATTTTTTTACCACTCAACTTGCCTTCTAGTTCAGTGTAGAATGGTTCAAATTCGCCTTCTTCTAATTGTTCTGCACCCATATCAGCACAGCCAAGAGCTAATTTTTCATAAGCTGCTGCTTCATCAACAGATACTTCAGAAACGGATTTTACTTCAACTTCTTGACCTGCAGCTTTAATACCTTCAGCTACTTCATAAGCCATGCGTTCTGTATTGCCTGTACCGGACCAAAAAATTACACCAATCATCTTGTACCTCCTAGGCCGTTCTTGCGACCAATGAACTAAATGTTTTTCCCAACATCAATTGAGTTTGACAAAATTCACGACATGCTTTGTAACACAAGAAAGAGCGTTGCGCATTTACCACATCATGGTAAACCTTCCACTCTCCGCACATTCGGTATCCTCCACCACGATAAGAAATAAAACATTTCACATCCTTTAATGGGTAACCTAAAAAAATGCCGATTTCATGTGGAAACTCAATGCTTACTTCCATACGATATCTAAGATGTTCAAGCATCTCCATAATGCTCATTTGATCATGATAACCGTAGGCTTTCAAAAATAACATCACCGCAGGTTGGCGTACATAGTCTCTTAATTGCTTCTCACGGAATACCAATAATAGTCTTCGCGCTTTACAACGACATAATTCAAAGAAGAACAATCCTTTTTCATTGAACGCTTTATTATACTCTATCAATACAAATTGGATTTGTTCATTCATGTCCCGTGGAATAGAAACCAAGTTCGATAGCTTAATACCTCGAATTGCCGGTGCACAATGATATCCAATGATATGGTCAATTGAATTCATCATAATAGTACCTGCCTGTTGCACATCGTTAGAATTACCTCTAATGAGAATAATTCCTATAGGCTCATAGTACTCTTGATGAGAAAAATTGTCAAGAATAATTGATATATATTTTCAATAATTATTTATTATTTGGTATGTAATAAACCTTTAACTTTAGGGAATACAACACTATCATTGGCTTCATCAACAGCGATTAAATGAGCATTTGGTCCTGTATATTTATCTTCAGAAATACTAATATGTAATATCTCATTATAAGAATTATTATTAGCTACACTTTTATATTTCAATGTACCTTCATAGGCATTGCCTTGTTTTACTAATGGATTTATTACCGTAAAAGTGCCAAGCGCAGGGCTCTCACCCTTGTTAATAGCAGCGGCCAATGCACCAATTGAGGAAGAATCTGTATTCATATGTTTTGCTTCACTCATACGACCAGATAATTGTTTACCTAATACAACATTAGCATAAACAGCATATCGCATTTCGTTTTCTGTTTTAATATTTAATGTATATACATCTGCAGAAGATACACCTGCTTCAAGAAGTACAGATTTAACGTCTTTTTTCCCTTCCCCTGCAAATAATGCTTTAGGATTGTTTTGATACATAGTAACACCTTTAGGCAATTTAACACCTTGATATGTTACAGTTTGACTTCTACTTAATATGGACTTGATATTTGCTGCAGAACCAGTAGCTGGCACAGATGCCAACACAGCCGCTGCCGTAGCAAGTAATACTAATTTCTTCATGTTTTTCCTCATCAAAGCTTTAATATAATAAGCTAGCAATACAACATCTAGAGATTAAAGCCAAACAATGGCTTAGGCTATTCTAAATATCTATTGTCATTAAAGTATTTATAGTAATAACCCAGTGTTAAAGAACCGCCCACCAAGGAGCGGTTCTTTAACATTATAGTAATATAAAATAAGCGTTATATTATTTCTTTTGTGCCTTAGCCCAACTATCGCGTAAACCAACAATACGGTTCATCACAATATGGTCTGAAGTACTGTCTTTATCAGTTACAAAGTAACCTTGACGCAAGAATTGGAAATGATCACCTGGTACAGTATTAGCAAGACATGCTTCCCCTTTACTATGGAATACTTGTAAGGAGTCATGGTTGAAATCGCCCAAGAAGTCTTTACCATCCGAATCTTCTTTAAGTAAATAATCATATAAGCGAGATTCAATATCTACTGCAGTAGATGCTTCAACCCAGTGCAATGTCCCTTTTACCTTACGAGTGCAACCGCTACCACTCTTAGTTTCTGGATCATATGTACAGTGTATTTCTGTAATATTGCCATTTTCATCTTTAATAACATCAGTACATGTAATGAAGTATGCACCTTTTAAGCGTACTTCTTTACCTGGTGCCAAGCGGAAAAATTTCTTAACTGGTTCTTCCATAAAGTCATTGCGTTCAATGTAGATTTCACGACCGAATACAACTTCACGGTTACCCAACTCTTCATTTTCTGGATTGTTTTCAACTGTGCAAAGTTCAGTTTGACCTTCTGGATAGTTCGTAATAACAACTTTCACAGGATCAATAACTACCATAGGGCGTGTAGCTTTGAGTTTCAAATCTTCACGGATACAGAACTCAAGCAAAGCAATATCAACAACGCTATCCGCCTTCGCTACACCAATGCGATCACAGAAATCACGAATAGATTCCGGTGTATAACCACGGCGGCGCAAACCTGAAATTGTCGGCATACGGGGATCATCCCAACCAGCTACAAGGCCTGCCTCAACAAGAGCACGCAATTTACGTTTGGACATAACCATTTTAGTTACATTCAAGCGAGCAAACTCAATTTGTTGAGGAATTTCAGTATCATCCCATTCCTCTAACACCCAATCATATAATGGCCGGTGAACTTCAAATTCCAATGTACAAATAGAATGCGTAATGCGTTCAATAGCATCTTCAATAGGATGGGCAAAATCATACATAGGGTAAATTTTCCACTCATTACCCGTATTATGATGCTCTGTATTTACAATACGATAAATAACAGGATCACGCATTACGATATTAGGATGCGCCATATCGATTTTTGCACGCAATACCTTTTCCCCATCTTTATACTTGCCAGCCTTCATTTCTTCGAAGAGTGCCAAGTTTTCTTCTACACTACGCTCACGGTATGGACTATTGACACCAGGAGTAGAGAAATCGCCGCGATTTTGTTTAATTTCATCTGCACTTTGATCATCTACATAAGCCTTGCCAAGGGTGATTAATTTCTTAGCATACTCATACATTTGGTCAAAATAATCAGATGCATAGCGTGGTTGTTCATTCCAATCAAATCCAAGCCATTTAACGTCTTCCATGATGGAGTTTACATATTCGACATCTTCTTTTACAGGATTTGTATCATCAAAGCGAAGATTTGTTAAGCCATTGTATTGTTTACCAATACCAAAGTTGAGGCAAATAGATTTAGCATGTCCAATATGCAAGTAACCATTTGGTTCTGGTGGAAAGCGAGTCAATACACGGCCACCGTATTTGCCAGTTTCGTTATCTTTGTTGATAATAGCTTCAATAAAGTTAACAGATACAACTTCTTCAGGAGCTACATCTTTTTCAATGTCTTTATGTTCCAACGTTCTTACCTCCATAGGAAAAATATTCTTTTATTTTACCATATTTTGTATAAAACCGCATATCTTTTAATGTCTTCCACTTTTAGTCGAAATCAGTTAAATCAACGCCAGCCTTTTTAAGCTCTTCTAGCGCAGACTCTACATCCATTTGAGGTTTCTTATAATTTACTTCTTCATTTACACATGTTTTTAAAGGTTTCTTATGAACGCCGGCAATAATATTATCCGCTGTCAAAATAGACATGTCATAACGAGTTCTATCTGTGTAAGAGCCAATATGCGGTACAATAAGGCAGTTTTCTACATCTAACAATGGATGATCCGCTGGTAATGGTTCTGGATCCGTTACATCGAGGGCAGCATAATCGATTTCACCCGTTTTAAGAGCATTGATAAGTGCATCAGTATCTACGATAGGTCCACGACCAACATTAACAAATAAAGCTGTATTCTTCATCTTCTTGAAAAACGCTTCATCACACATATGATATGTTTCATCTGTCAATGGAGCCATAACGCATACTACATCACTAATGGCTAATAAATCATCTAACTCCATATAAGTAGTCTTATGAATCTTATCATCCAAACGTTGATTACGATTATGATACACAACAGTCATACCAAACGCACGGGCACGTCGAGAAATGGATACGCCGATAGCCCCCATGCCAATGATACCAAGAGTGCGACGACTTAAATCAAAACCTTTAATATTAGAAGGTCTTTGAGCCCAACGACCGTCTTTTACAAAGTTAGCATTTTCTATAATACGACGACTAGCCGTGGCAATCAACGTAAATGCAAGTTCTGCTACCGTTTCATTGAGAACACCTGGCGTATTGCCATAAGGAATACCTGCCACTGTTAGTTCATCAATATTTACATTATCATAACCTACGGCCGCTTGTGCTATAACCTTTAAATTTGGCGCATTCTTTACAAGATCACCATCTACATCTAAAGGTCGTACACACCACAAACCATCCGCATCAATGAGCCATTCCTTCAGTACCTCACGAGGCATCACTGCTTTTTCAGTCCATTGGCGCACATCTACATGCTCTTTTAAATATGCAATCGCATCTTTGCGAACCAGTCCATTTACTACTACTAGAGGTTTCTTTTCCATGTATATCCCTCCCTAAAAAATTCTATATATTATAATTATATTTTATACTAGAAAGCTAACGTAATACAACAAAAAGGAGTAAGGTCAAAACCTCACTCCTTTTATGTATAATTTAAATTTGAACTAGTTCAAATCTGCAGTACAGTTAGGGCATTTAACTGCATTGATATTGATTTCAGATTTACAGAATTGACATTCTTTCGTTGCAGGTGCTTCTGCAACTTCCTCTTCTTTCGCAGATTTCATCATTTTAGCCAAACCACGAACCATCAAGAATACAACAAATGCCAAAATCAAGAATTGAATCAAATCAGTAATAAATGTACCATATGGCAATACAGATCCAGCTGCACGAGCTGTAGCAATATCAGCACCAGACATGAATGCATCTTTAGAACCTGTGCTCAATGGCAAGTACAAATTACTAAAATCAATACCACCTGTGAATACACTGAGAATAGGCATGAATAAGTTGTTTACAACAGAATTAACCAATGCTGTGAAAGCAGCACCAATAATCATACCAATAGCTAGGTCCATCATATTGCCTTTGAAAGCAAATGCTTTAAAGTCATTTAGAAAGTCTTTCATTTTCATACTCCTAGATACGTTTAATTGAGAATGCATTAATAACAGTACTAATCATAAAATAAAGATAAAAAGATGTCAAGAAATTTCGATGTAGTTTTTAAAATTTAGTTAATATAGTTTTTTATAATTCTATCTATTATAGTAATAAATCGCTTATTATGCGTATTTTTTGCACCATATTTCCTATGCCTACACTCTAAAACGCTATGTTACCTTCGAAAAAATAGAGTCTAACAAAACTTTGGTCAGACTCTATTAATTAGAAGTAGTAATGTATTACTCCATTAACCTAAGCCTAGCGAAAGAAGTTTAGCACGCTCTATTACTGCAATAAATGCAGGTGGTATCATGGAAGCATCTAAAAATTGACTAATACGTCGCCCTACAATTACTCCTTTATTAGCATAAAACCAAGAGAAGTAATAGATATGTAAATCATCCAACTTACGATCCGAAATATTTGGTAAACATCGTTGTACAATTTGGCTTTTAGTAATACCTAATTTAGCATAACCACGCCGCGCCATATCCTTTGTTACCATTGGACGAGCGTCATCAATAATGTCCTTGATGATGGCATCCATTATGGAACGCTTGTGCATCGCAAGTAGATACGATACAAAATCCATTTCAAAACAAATTTCCTCCGTATAGAATATATTGCTATGTGCTTTTGCATATTTTCCCTCTACATCGCGATCATAGAGAGCTACTGTAGGAATAGAGAATCTATTAAACAATTTTTGCAATTTACTGATAGAGGACTCGCCCCGAGCGTTGATAAGACAGATTCCAAAATAGTCAAAGTCCACGCCTAATTTTTTACCAAAGCCTGTAAAGCTACCGTACTCAGTCTCCCCTTCTACGATGATAATACACCGAGCGTATAGAGCCTCTTTTGCCTCAGGAAAATGCATAATCAAGTGTTTCTCTACCTCTTTAGGAAAATTGAAAGTAACTCCACACGCTGCACAGACCATATTATTTTCATCCCGATAAAGCCGAATAATATGACGATAATCGTCAACTAGCGCATCCGTACTGTGAGTAACCACAAAGAGCTGTCCTAACAATCCATCTATTTTAAAAATATCTCGCAGCAATGCTAAAAACTCTTCATTTTCATTAGTTGCAATTTGACGGTAATAATTGAGCACAGCCCGTTGCAAATACGGACTTAAATGTAGCTCAGGCTCATCCACACTTATAAAGATTGGTAAAAACTTGTATCCCTTTGCATCATATACAAGTAAAGATTCTAAATTTGTAGTTGCACTACTCACTTTCATATAAATTTGAGCCAAAATCTTGAGAGCCACAGCCATAATCAATCGTACATTATCAGCAGAATACTTACGTTCCATAGCGGAGGATGTAGACAATACCTCTACAAGATGTTGAATATTGAGCATACAGTAAGGATCTAAATCCTTACGTAAACTAACAATTTCACGCTGAAAATCATCAGTAGGCATTTCTAATCGAGACACATAAGCTTGTAATAGCTGTCCTAATTCTACATATATAGAGGACGGTATAGAAAACAGTTCCTGCTCTGAGGTATCGCGATGACACACATATAAAGCATGACGAATCATAGACAACGGCATAGGCTCAATCCCTGCATCAGTGACTCTGTATAATCGTGGATATACCTCTTGTACAACTTGTTCAAGTCGTAAACGGTAGGTAGGTCCCTCATCAGCAGTATACATGCTTTTATAATTTAACTCACCTAGAGATATTTCAAAATCAATGCGAATAGGCTTGTTTACATCCGTGAAATCACTTTCAATGAACCCATGGCACTCCATGATAATTTCTAAGAGATCTAGAAAATTAGACTTACCCACCGCATTCTCACCGACAAAGTAATTAATATCATTGTGAAAGCTTAGCGTTACATCGGCTAAGTTCCTATAGTTTTCAATATGCATCCATTTTATATACATAGCTCCTCCGTCTGTAGCTACTTTCAAAATGAAAGAGCTCTAGTATATTTCATTACCACAAATCACTAACTAATACCCTTGTATTATCTCTTTTATGTAAAAAGGTGCTAATCACGAATGTAATCAGCACCCCACTGTCATATACAATCTGATATTGTATATATTCGACATTTATTTGATTTTATCCTCTATGACCTTGCCCTCTCTTAATGGACCACTCTGTTCTTTAAGACGCGCCAACATAACAGAAGATATAAACATAGCAATACCAGCGCCCACTGTTGCTATAGATAAGCTTTCACCAAAGATCAAGAACCCGTAGAAGGAACTAATAAATACGCCAACGTATTGCAAGAATTGAGCCACTACAGCATTGGTCGTAACAAAGGCTCCGGTCAAGAAAAACTGAGCCACTACACTAATACCACCGATAGCAAAGATAATGAGCCAGTCTGTACCTTGAGGCATAACGAGCTGTTCTGTAGTGACAAGGCCCGCAATCATACCAGTAATCATAAAATAGGCCATGATTTCAAAATTACTATGTTGTCCGCGTTTACTAATAGTTCGTATTGTCGTATAAGCCGCCGCAGCTAGAGCAGCACCTAAAATTGCTACCAAGGCATACCAAGAAAATGATTCATAACTAAAAGGATTTACCATTACTAAGACAGCAATCAAAATGACTCCGAGCCATTTACCAGCCCCTTTTGGTATCGATTCCTTCAGAAACAGCGCACTAAAGATAAAAACAAATATTCCTGTCGTCTGAAATAAAATTGTTGCATCAGATAATTTTATGTGTACCAAAGCAATAAAATTACATACCATACCAAAACCGCCATATAGGCCACGCATGACGAGGAGCCCTCTATCCTCTTTTGAAAAACGGATTCCCTTCACATACATGATAATGAGCACCGCAACAGTCCCAAAGAATCCACGGGCAAAAGCGATTTCCCCAGGTGGAATATTCGTCCCCAACAGTTTTACGAATACATTCATCGTACTAAATAAAAGTGCAGATAATAATGCATATATAAGGCCTTTTTTAGCCATAGCCCCTCCTATAATTATATTTCTCTATATAATTATAAACCCATATTTCTATAAATAATGGATACATCAATACATACTAACAAAATTCCATATTATATATGATGAATGTTAATTTAGTGAGAAAATAAATTTAGTTAGTTAATCAATAAAAAATGATTACTCAATAAGAAACATATAGATATGCCGCCCTTCTAAGGAAAGGCGGCATTGTATTATTTAGAGAATGTATCTACAAAATCTAAGATTTCTTGTTTCATATTCTCTTTGTCGATTGCTTTTGTAAAGCGCAATGGTTTGGATTGTAAGGCTTCCAATTGTTTAGGGAAGGCAACACCCGTTACAGCAGAGATATTATCTAAGCTTTCATAAGGAGTCTCGCCCACCTTGATATCCAATGCCTCACAGATTGGTGTAGGGAATTTAAATGGATGTGCTGTAGATGCAATCACTGTATGACGAGCGCCATCTTCAGGATGCTTCTCCAACTCCTTCATATACGCCCCCATAGCAACCGCCGTGTGAGGATCCATTACATAACCGTAAGAATTGTATACTTGTTCAATGATTGCTTTCGTTTCTTCATCATCAACATAGGCACCAGCAAAATCAGTCTTAACACGTTTAAACTCTTCTTCATTAACAGTTAATTTGCCTGTTGCTTTAAGATCTTTCATCCATCCTGCTGTACGTTCGCTATCTTCACCAGAAATATAATATAAGAATCGTTCAAAGTTAGAGGATTCAAGAATATCCATGGATGGAGAAATCGTCGTATAGAATGGACGATTCATATCGTAGGTACCGTTTTCAAAAAAATCAGTAAGTACGTTGTTTTGATTAGATGCACAAATCAATTTACCGATAGGAATCCCCATTTTTTTAGCATAGTAAGCAGCCAAAATATTACCGAAGTTACCAGTTGGAACTACAACGTTGAAAGCTTCGTCTTCATGGATTGCACCTTGTGCAACCAGTTCAGCATAGGCATTTACATAGTAAACTACTTGTGGAGCTAAACGACCAATATTGATAGAGTTCGCACTGGAGAATATAACCCCTTTTTCAGCAACCTCTTCAGCAGTCGCTTTATCAACAAAGAGACGTTTCAAGAATTGTTGCGCATCGTCAAAGTTACCATGAATGGCTGTGACATTGACATTCGCCCCTTCTTGTTTTTGCATTTGTTCCGCTTGCATAGGACTAACGCCATCAGTTGGGTAGAATACCTGAATATGAGTATCAGGTACATCTTTAAAGCCTTCAAGTGCCGCTTTACCAGTATCACCAGATGTAGCGGTTAAGATAAGAACTTCTTTTTTCTCGCCCTCGGCCTCTTTAGCAGCTACTAAGAGATATGGGAATAAAGACAAAGCCATATCTTTGAAAGCTTGTGTGCGACCATGGAATAGTTCCAATACAGAAACCTTTTCCAATAAAGAGTGTAATGGTGCAATATCACGGGTGCTGAAATTAGCATCGCAGTAAGCAGAATTAATCATTTCATTTAAATGAGCTTCGGAAAAGCATGGAAACAACTTTGCTAAAACAACGGCTGCTACTTCTTGGTAGTTTTTATCTTTCACATCTTTGTAAGTTAAGCAATTTGTAGGGAATAAAGATGGTACATATAGACCACCATCCTCTGCTAAGCCGTGCAACAATGCATATGTTTCATTTACCGCAACGGTACCGCGGGTGCTAGTATAATTCATGGAATACCTCATTCATAACTACAATGGATTTTTACGAGTTTAATAGATTTATTATAGCATAAAAGCGCCCACTTGGGGCGCTTTCTATAGAATTATATAATAAATTTTAATCTGATAGATAAAACTAAACATTACTAACTAATTAGATAAATGTTTAGTCTCCACTATCAATCAGAAATCCCTTATAATTCACCTTCTGCAATAGCATCCAATGTATCAATAGACGGAATAAAGAATAGCATGCCCGTAATAGGCTTGGAGTAATCGAGCAATTTATCGTTTTGTGTAAACATATTGGTAAGCATTGTTTTGGTCACATCCCAATAACGAGCATAACCTATAAAGTATGTACCTCGGACACCTTGACCAGGTTGAGCAAATGGGACATTCATACGAACGATCTTATGCTCTTCATCATCACGATTATCTTGAGCCACTACATTATGAGCTGCCGGATCTTTTTCATCATCCTCCAATTCGATATCACTAAATTTGCGGCGGCCAATGAATTTCTCTTGCATTTCTGTAGGAAGTGCACGCCATGCATCAAGATCATGTTCATATTTTTGTGCAAATGCATAAGAACCGTTAGTAAATTCAGGATCTTCATCTCCAATAACGCCCCACTCTACAGCCTCTTGGCCAACAGGGTTTTCCGTACCATCAACGAAATCAATAATCGCACGACCTTGTTCGTAGTGGAAGCCATGGGTTTCATCTACAACAGATGTAATAGGGCGTAAGAACTCCATAATTTGATCTACTACAGTATACGTAACAGATTCATCATTAGAGCGGACATGCAAAAATAAGTCAGCTGCTACAGCTGGTACATCTTGTTTATCACCTTTTATGCCTTGGAAGTCTTCTAACTCTTTTGGTACCGGTGCATTAGGGAACAAATAATCCCATGCCTTACGGCTAAAGCCAAAGGCAATGCCCAAACCTTCCCCATTAGCGCGAATACTAACAGAACGTTTAATGGCTTGAATACGATCTGCCATATCTTGAATCACTTCAAGCTCTGCCTCATAATCTTTACGGTTTAATAACAAAGTGGTGAAGTTGACACTTTGGCCAGCATCTTTATACACATCTTGTGTTCTAGAAACATCTACTGCCATTTGGTACCTCCTAATGAGAAAAACTATTATAAAACCATCATAAGCTATTATAGTTTTACTGTCTATAAAATATATTATATTGTATCAATACTATATTCAATTAATATCAAAGTTTATAAACTTAATTAAATCAATGACTACTCGTTTGAGAAAAATAGGATTAAACCACAACGTATTTTAACCATGTAAATAACTATATAAAGGCTAAAAAGATATGTAAAAAGCTAAAAGAAAATTATTTACACAAAAAAAGAACTCACACAAAATGTGAGTTCTTTACTCTGGTGGACCACCAGGGGTTCGAACCCTGGACACCCTGATTAAGAGTCAGGTGCTCTGCCAGCTGAGCTAGTGGTCCATGACATGAATAATTATATGCTTATTTTATAGGAATGTAAAGAAAATTTATTACACTCCTATAAAATATCAACATTCATATTATTAATATTGTAATATCCAATCCTTCATAATATTACAGGCCTCAGTAGGGAGTAGATCACTAGTCCCTACGCAGTTTTCACCACTATATAGTTGAAGCACACTATGAGTGCGACTTACTTCTTTTACAATAACATTCGTCAAATTAGACTTAGGAACGCTAAACTGTAAACCATAACGACCAAAATAGGTAAAAACAGACTCTTGTGTATCGTATTCTATATGGACTTGAAGCATCTTGCCTCCAGGCCAGCATGATTCAACATTCTCCTTTGATCTAGGCTTTAAAAAATCAAGAAATCCCATACTACCCTCCGATTCGCCACATTGGTCGTTCTGGTTGCTCCATGCCTATACCATCATGTCGTTCTTGTTTTCGTTGCAAAGCACGTTCGATATGCTTGGCTAAAGCCTCTTCTGAGGCACCATTGCGCACGAGCGATACAAGGTCAGCCTCATCATCTCGCAACAAGCACAATCGCATTTGACCATCAGATGTAAGGCGCACACGATTGCATGTATCACAATAACTATGAGACATAGAAAAAATAAAGCCTACAGCCTCACCACTAGGTAATGCCAAATATGTAGCTGGACCAAAGCCATAAACAGAATGAACCTCTGTGAGAGATCCGCCACTAACGCGTTCTAATTGTTCCTTCCATTCATCAAAGGTAGGCCCATGAAAGGCATCACCTTGGAACGGCATGTATTCAATAAATCGCCAAACAACAGGCCATTTTTCAACATATTGTAATAAAGATTTAACTTCATCATCGGACCAATAACGAGATAAAACCGTATTAATCTTAACGGATTTAAAGTTAGCATTAATAGCACTACGTATACCGTCGAGGACAGACTCCAACTGTCCCGCTTTACCAACACAGGTGGCAAAAGCTTCAGTTTCAAGAGAGTCCAAACTAATATTCACACGATTCAAGCCAAGTTTTTTTAACCGTTGCGCTCGTGAGGCTAATAAACTACCATTGGTAGTCATAGAAATATCTTCAAACCAACCTGTTTCTTTAATACGACCTAGTAACTCTTCGATATGTGGATAGAGCAAAGGCTCACCGCCTGTGAGGCGTACTGCCTTCACACCAATATGATGGAAGGCCCCTAATATATTCATCCATTCATCAACAGATAATAGTTGTGTTTGACTTTGAGGAGTAATTTCTGCAGGTCGGCAGTAGGGACAACAAAAATTACACGCATCTGTCAACGACAGACGTACATATTCAATTGTACGACCCCATGCGTCTTTCATAACACACCTCATTTACTAATACGAAATTATTTAATAATAGATACTTCATCACCTACATGAATCATACCAGTTTTAAGAACCTTACCAAAGATACCTTGTGTAGGCATAATGCAGGAACCAACTTGTTTCATAATTTCACAACCTTGATGACATTCCTTGCCAATTTGAGTAATTTCAAGAATCACATCATCACCTACTTGTAAGTGAGTCCCTACAGCTAATTCATAAAGAACCATGCCTTCTACTGTAATGTTTTCAGCGAAATCACCAGGTTTGACATCTGCACCTTGTGCCCTCATGTGATCAATACTCGCAATACCAAGCAAGCTGATTTGGCGATGCCAATTTCCTGCATGAGCATCTCCCTCCATCCCATGATCAACAATGAGATTGGCGGATTCAATATTATGTTTTTTTTGCCCTTTTCTCTCACTTATGGAGATAGCAATAATTTTTCCGTCTGCCACGTAGCCCTTCCCTTCTTATGGGAACATTCCATATACATAACTTTTATAAACACTTAATTGTAAATACAAATTAATATTTCTATTTTATGAAAGCATCACAAAATAGTTCTACAATTATCTATATATTATAGCATAATATTCTAATGTTTTTCCTGTGATTTTATTCACTAAAAAAACTCTACCGAAAGAGGTAGAGTTCTCATCTAGTTATTATTATCGGCGACCCATTTCTTTAATTTCGTCACCTTTATTAACACCATTTAGTAATAAATTAAGCAAGATTGCCATAATACTACCAAAGGTAATGCCAGATTTTAATATAATTTGTGCCCAATCAGGGAAATTAGCATAAAAGTTCGGCGCCGCAATAGGGATCATAGCCACTCCAATACTAATCGCCACAAGCATCAAGTTATGATTACCATCAAAGCTAACCTTACCAAGAGAGCGAATACCACTGGCAACAATCATGCCAAACATAGCAATGCCAGCACCACCGAGTACTGCATTTGGAATGCTAGCAACTATAGCAGCTAATTTAGGGAATAATCCTAACAAAATTAAGATTACTCCAGATGCAGCTACTACAAAGCGACTTTTAACACCTGTAACCGCAATAAGTCCTACGTTTTGAGCAAAAGCTGTATATGGGAAACTATTAAGAATTCCCCCTATTAAAGTGGAAATACCATCAGCACGAATAACAGAAGCCAATTCTTTTCGACCTATTGGCTTATCCACAATTTCACCAATAGCAATACTATCACCTGTAGTCTCTACCATGACAACGAGCATGACGATAATCATAGATAGTACAGAAGCCCAGTCAAATGTTGGCAAACCAAAATAGAATGGTTCAATGAAAGCAACCCATTGAGAACGACCAACTTCGTCAAAATTAGCAACGCCCATTGCAAAGGCAATTGCTGTGCCTGCGATCAAACCGATTAATACAGAAAGATTACTTAAGAAACCTTTAGCAAACTTGTATACAAATACAACAATTAAAAACGTAAGAAATCCAAGTCCTATGTTCGTATAACTTCCAAATTCTGGATTTCCTACACCGCCCCCCATCCAATTAATGGCAACTGGCATCAAATTAATCCCAATAAGAGTAATTATTGTTCCCGTTACAACAGGGGGGAACAGTCGAATTAGACGGCTAAAGAATGGAGCTACTATAAAAGTAAATAGACCTGCTACAATAATGGCACCGTAAATGGCAGTCATACCATGCTGTGCCCCAATCATAGTCATAGGTCCGACAGATGCAAAAGTAACACCTTGGATCATAGGGATACGCCCACCTATATTACCGAAGCCTAATGTTTGAATTAAGGTCGCAATGCCACAAGTAAACAAGTCTGCTGTAATAAGACGAATCAAGTCCTCCACCGGTAAATTCATCGCCTGTGCCACGATAATCGGTACCGCAACAGCTCCAGCATACATGGCAAGTACATGCTGTAAACCAAAGGCAAAGAGCTGTGGTATGGGCAACATACTATCGACTGTATTTATTTGGTTCTGATCTGTCATAATGTCTCCTACATAAAGCCTCGAAATATCACCCATTTATTTTACACTATCGTTCGGATTATAACAATAGAAAAAAGAGAGTCTATTATTTTATATGTATTAATAGGCTCTCTTTATATTATTTCCCGAACTTTTATAGTTTGCTCGGTTATATTATTCGATTTATATTATAATCTCTTATTATTCATATAACCCTATGATAGACGACTCTTTAACATCAAGATCTTTTTCAATGGCATACATCTTAGATGTTAGTTCTGCTACAAAACTTTCATCTTTAATACCAGATAAATTAATACGCACATTCAAAAAAGCCGATTTCACTGCAGCACGCGCATTAATAGCCGCAATAATACCATCTGTAATAAGGTTTTGATTCCCCTTACGAGAGGCTAATTCTGCTAAATCAAATATTTGATTCGCTAATTCTCCAATTTCAAAAGGTACCATAGCAGCATCTTTGTATGCTTGTTGAATAGCAGCTGTACGCGCAGCCTTTTCTTCATCTGTATTCTTTGGCAATCCTAAGGCGTTCATAAAGATATTAAATACATCTGCATCAGCTTGAGATAATTCGAGCATGCGCTTGCGAATCGCTTCTGCTTTAGCTTGAAGCTCCTCCATTTCGGTCTGAACCGCTTCATAACCTTTTTTACCAAATGTAAGGTTTGCTACCATTTCTGCTAAAGCCGCCCCCGTTGCGGCAGTCAATGCCGCAATAGCACCACCACCTGGCGTTGGCGCTTTAGAGGCAGTAGCAGCCACAAAATCTATTACTCGTTGTTCTACTAATTTCATAACATAGCCTCATGTAAAAACACTTTCTATTAGAACAAGCCTTTAATTGTGCCGTCTGCTTCGATATCCATATTAAGAGCAGCAGGACGTTTAGGAAGGCCTGGCATTACCATTACATCACCTGTACGACATACAATAAAGCCTGCCCCATTGGCAACACGAATATCGGATACAGTAATAGTGAATCCTGTTGGAGCCCCTAATAATGCTGGATTATCAGATAAGGAATATTGCGTTTTCGCCATACATACAGGCAAACGATCCAGTCCCCAATCTGCTAATTGTTTAATTTGCTTTTTGGCTTTGTCCGTAAAGATAACTCCATCGCCACCATAAATAGTTTTAACGATTTTATTAACTTTATCCTCTAAACTATCTTCCAAATCATATACGAATTTAGGTGTTGGCTTAGGACCTTCAAGTAACTCTACGACTTTTTTTGCCATATCAGTGCCGCCTTCGCCGCCCTTTTCCCAACATTCATTAAGCTCTACAGGCACGCCAAACTCATCACATAGGCGAGTCAACTCAGCAATTTCTGCATCTGTATCGCTAGCAAATTTATTGATTGCCACTAATACAGGCACATTGAAATAACGCATGTTTTCAATTGCTTTTTGTAAGTTGCTGAAACCTTTAGTTACGGCTTCAACATTTTCTGTATTCAACTCTTGTTTTGGTACACCACCATGCATTTTAAGAGCTCGTAATGTAGCTACGATAACGATTGCATCAGGGAAAATACCGCCGTATCGGCATTTAATATCAAGGAACTTTTCAGCACCCAAGTCAGCGCCAAAGCCCGCTTCCGTAACTACGATATCACCAAGCTTAAGTCCTAGTTTTGTAGCTACAATGGAGTTACAACCATGAGCGATATTTGCAAAGGGACCACCGTGAACAATAGCTGGTGTATGTTCCAATGTTTGTACGAGATTTGGCTTGATAGCATCTTTCATGAGAAGCGCCATTGCCCCTTGGCAACCAAGTTGATGAACATAAACAGGATCACCTGCTAAGTTACAACCGATAACGATGCGACCAAAACGTTCTTTCAAATCTTCTAAATCCTTAGCTAAGCAAAGAATAGCCATGATTTCAGAAGCAACGGTAATCATAAAATGATCTTCCCGAGGGAATCCACATACTTTGCCACCAAGTGCAACTGTCACATTGCGAAGAGCACGATCATTCATATCTAAAACACGTGTCCAAGATAGTTGACGCAAATCGATTTGCAATTCATTTCCTTGATGGATATGGTTATCGATCATAGCGGATAATAAATTGTTAGCCGCTGTAATAGCATGCATATCACCTGTAAAGTGAAGATTGATGTCATCCATAGGTACAACTTGAGCATAACCACCACCTGCTGCACCACCTTTAATCCCAAAAACAGGTCCTAAGGATGGCTCACGTAATGTAGCGATAGCATTTTTACCGATTTTTTGTAGCCCCTGTACGAGACCAATGCTCGTTGTAGACTTACCTTCCCCTGCTGGTGTTGGCGTAATCGCTGTGACTAGCACTAACTTACCATCTGGCTTAGATTCTAAACGACGAATAGCATCAAAAGAAATTTTAGCTTTATAATGACCATATTGTTCAATGTCATCAGGTGTTAAACCACATTTATTGGCAATAACCTGAATCTTTTCCATTCTATTCTGTTGGGCAATCTCAATATCACTTAACATAAAGCCTCCTCGGCACTAAGGCCATCTATAAACTATATAACAACTATAACCTTACTCTCTAATATTCAATATTTAATATTAACTGTCTACTGTAGGTGTATATTTGTGCAACTACAGTAATCTATTATATATGAAAGTAGACCATATGTCTAATCAATTCTTGCCTATCTCTATATTATATTAACTTATTACCAAAATATTTTCTCCAAATAGTATAGAAATAAGGGTCTGTAACAAAACAACCCTAGGTGCATCTAAAAACAAAAAATACCAAGAAAACCTAGGATGTTACAAACTTAATTTTCTTGGTATTTTTTATATTATAAAGGGACTGCAACTAGAATGTGGTACAACCACATCCTGTTACAGCCCCTTGTATGACTAACCTTAATATAATTATGGGTTAAACGGGAACAAAATTGGTAATAACACTAAAGATACAATTGCAGATACTACAATCAACGGTACGCCGGCTTTCACATAGTCCTTAAAACTATAACCAGCTACATTATATACCATAGTATTCGCAGGCATCCCTATAGGTGTACCATACGCAAGAGAGCTAGAAATTACGATTGCAACAAGAATCGCCTTAGGATCAAAACCTAATTGAGATGCTAAAGACAATCCGATTGGAGCTAGCAATGCAACATCTGCTGTATTGGACATAAAGTTTGTCATAAATACAGATAGGAAGAAAAGTACCGCTAATAATGCCAATGGATTAGGTGTATCCCCCAAAGCATCAACAATAAGATTTGCAATATATGCACCTGCCCCAGATTTTACCATTGCTGTACCAAGAGCTAAGGAACCTACAAATAGTAGAATTGTCTTCATATCGATAGACTTAACTGCTTCGTTTTCGGTAATAACTCCTGTCGCTACGATAACAAGTGCACCTACCCAAGCACTAACCGCTAAGGATACGCCAATTTGTTTTTCAAAAATCATAGCAGCGATAGTCAACACCAATACCAAACCAGCTACCCATTTTTTCCAAACTGGAACATGACTGAAATCAGCATTTTTTTGATAATTTGGATCAGGTTCACGTGTTGGAACCTCAGGTAAGAATCTTTTACCAATGAATGCATAGAATAAAGTACCTACGATAAGCATAGGTAAACCTACTTCACCATAAGCAAAGAAACTAAAGGATCCAAGGCCGGCTTCTTGCAAATTAGAATTTGCAATCATATTACCAGGAGAGCCAATCATGGAAATATTCCCCCCCATAGCAGCGGCAAATACGATTGGCATTAAGAATTTAGTTTGGTTAAAACCACCCTTTTTGCAAATACCAATAACAACAGGAATCATAACCGCTGCAGTACCTGTATTAGATAAGAAGCCGGACATAATACCTGTAAGCATCATAATAGCAATAATAAGGATAGTTTCATTTTTAGCAAATTTATTAACAACGTTACCAACATCAACAGCTACACCTGTTTCAAAGAAAGCAGCGCCGATAATAAACATAGCAATAAACAAAATAACATTAGAGTCAACGAAACCTTTAAAAGCTTCCGTTGCAGTTAATACACCAGAAAGATGTAATCCAACGGCCACGATCATAGCCGTAATAGACAATGGGATTTTCTCCAATGCAAACATTACAATTGCAAATACAAGAAATCCCAATGTAATAGCAACACTATAATCCATGAGAATTCCTTTCATGGTAGTCATACTTTTATAGTATATAAATTTAACGTTTTGATGTAAACATAAAGCGCTTCTTTTTTTATTATCATTTTTTATTTACATATGTAATTAAGTTATAGTCTTATACACAAAGTAAAAAGAAGCCTTAAAACAATTTGCATTAAGACTTCTTCTATAAAATTATATTTATTATTAGAATGGGAATAGAATTGGCAATAACACAAGCGCCACAATACTAGATACAACAATAAGTGGTAAGCCTGCTTTCACATAATCCATGAAGCTGTAACCCGCTATATTATATACCATAGTATTTGCTGGCATACCAATCGGAGTAGCATATGCTAAGGAGCTAGCAATTACGATAGCCGCAAGAACTGCTTTCGGATCAAATCCAAGTTGAGATGCTAGGCTAAGCCCAATGGGAACTAATAAAGCACAGGTCGCCGTGTTGGACATAAAGTTTGTCATAAACACGCCAAGAACAAACAATACTACCAATACAACGATTGGGGATGGACTCGCACCAAGGCTATTCACGATAATATCAGCAATAACACTACCTGTACCGGTTTTAACCATTGCATCCCCAAGGGCCATGGAACCAGCAAAGAGCATAATTGTTTTCATATCAATAGATTTTACTGCTGCTGTTTCGCCTATAACATTAGTGGCCACCAAGACTAGTGCACCTACCCAAGCGCTAACATAGAGTTTTACACCTAATTGTTTTTCAAAAATCATAGCAACAATTGTCAAGATTAATACGATGGCAGCTGTCCATTTTTTCCAAGATGGTACATGGCTATAATCTTCATTACTTTCAAAAGCACCATCCGGTTGATGACTTGGAGCATCTGGTAAGAAACGTTTACCAATTGTAGCATAGAATATAGTGCCTACGATAAGGATTGGTAAACCTACTAAACCATAATCAAAGAAACCAAAAGAGCCTAGGCCCGCTTGTTGTAAGCCCGCTTGTGCAATCATATTACCAGGCGCACCGATAAGAGAGATATTACCACCCATTGCAGCAGCAAACACCAATGGCATCAACAATTTAGTTTGTTTAAAGCCACTCTTTTTACAAATACCGATAATTACAGGAATCAGTACAGCGGCTGTACCAGTATTAGATAAAAAACCAGATAAAATGCCTGTAATCATCATAACAGCTACAAGTAAGGATGTTTCAGTTTTAGCAAATTTATGAACTACATTCCCTACCTCTACGGCTACACCCGTTTCGAAGAAAGCCGCACCAATAACAAACATACCCATAAAGAGCAACACATTTGGATCTACAAAACCTGCGAATGCATCTTTAGCGGATAATACACCACTTAGATGTAAGCCTACAGCCACAATCATCGCTGTAATAGACAATGGAATTTTCTCCCATGCAAACATGACGATGGCAAACACCAAGAAGCCAAGAGTTATCATTACACTTGTATCCATAAATACCTCCCAATACGTGTAATATACCTAAAAAAAGGTACAAAAAAGGAGGATTGTACAAAATCCGTATAATCCCCCTATTAAGTTAATCCTCACAATGAGATTATTTAATGAAGCTTACGTGTTTATAGATTTCTTTTAACACTTCTTCTTTCTTCGCATTGTATTCTACTTTTTTATTTTCAAAGTAGTTATTGCCTTCTGCATCGATGGATACGATGAGTGGACCGAATTCTTTTACACGGCAAGTCCACAAAGTTTCAGGCATCCCGAGTTCACGCCAGTTAGCAGATTCAATTTCCTCTACCTCTGTAGCAGCAAGAACTGCATTACCTGCTGGGAACACACAGTGTAGTGCACCAAAATCTTTGCAGGCACGTGCTGTTTCAGGCCCCATACCGCCTTTACCTACAATAAGACGTACACCAGTTTGCTTTACAAATTCATATTCGAATTTTTCCATACGCATGGATGTAGTAGGACCTACGGAAATCATTTCGAATTTATCATCCCCATGGTCACGCACGATTGGACCAGCATGCAAGATGGCACCGTTACGAACATCTACTGGTAATTCACGACCATATTCAACAAGACGACGATGAGCTACATCACGGCATGTTGTGATGTGACCATTTAAGTAAATGATATCCCCTGCTTTAATACCTTCGAGATCAGAAGCTTGGATTGGTGTTGTCAAAATATGTTTAGCCATTAGAATGTCACTCCTTTGTGAGATAGAATTTCGTACTTACCGTCTTTATCAAATACCATATGTCCGCGACGATGGTTCCAGCAACCAACGTTAACAGCTACGGAAATTACAGATGGATGACGAGAACCATGTTCGATGTTTACACCCATAAGGGATTTATCACCGCCCATACCTTGAGGTCCAAGATGTAATGCATTAATACCATCTTCTAGTAATTGTTCCATATATGCTGCTTTTTCATTTTCAGCCTTAGAGGATACAGGACGCATCAAAGCCTTTTTGGACATAACCGCTGCTGTATCGATAGATGTAGCAATACCTACACCAACCAATAATGGAGGACATGCATTCAAACCATAGCTTGTCATCAAATCTAACACGAATTTAGCAACGCCTTCATAACCTTCACCTGGCATCAATGTTTTACCAGATCCTGGCAAGGAGCAGCCGCCGCCAGCCATGTATGGAAAGATTTCTACATCATCACGATCAGGAACGATATCCCACATGATATATGGTGCAGTACGGCCAATATTTTTACCTGTATTGAATTCATCGAATGTTTCAACACAGTTATGACGAAGTGGTGCATCTTGTGTAGCTTGGTATGTAGCATTACGCAAAATTTCTTCCAATTCACCAATTAATGGATAGTTAGAACCAACCTTCACCCAGAATTGTAATACCCCTGTATCTTGACAAGAAGGACGATTCAATTCGTAAGCAAGATCCATATTTTTATGCATTGTTTCATAAATTGTTTTAGCTAATGGATTTTTTTCATCCGCTGCTAATTCTTTAATCTTAGCTTCCACATCATCAGGTAATTTCTTTGCCATATAAGCAATGAACTTGGCAATGACATTTGTCATCTCTTGTACTTGTTGTTCTTTCGTACTCATCGTAAACCTCCAAAAGGACTTCATTATTTAAATGCTGATTTTTTCTGTTTAGGAACCTTAGCTCCTTTCGATGATTTCATTGTACTCTTTTTTCAGAATATAACTATCCAATTTACAAGTTGTTTTTTGATGGTGAAAGCAAGACAAATTAATACAAAATCACCTATATGATTATATTTTTACCCATTTAAAATATACAATTACACCTATACCAAAATATCAAAAAGAGCACTACCTATCGAAAAGTAGTGCTCTTTTACCATTTATTTTTATAGGATTATAATATATACAAATTTACCTATACCTAATGATTGTATATTCATCATAATTAGAACTTAAAATGATGAAATAATTCCACCATTACAGTGATATAAAAATGTGATCCTAGCCCTGTAGTTTCCTAACAACTACTTCAAGCTGAGCTCTAACATCTTGTAACTTTTGATTCGCTTCCTCTAGCTCAAGCTTATGCCTAGTATCATGTTCATAGGGTAAGCAAGATTGTAGTACTTCTATAATATCTTCCTCTTGTGTAGAGATGATCTCCTTCCAATCATGAAGCTTTGTCTTACGTCCTAATTCTTTTGCTTGCTTGCGATATTCCGATGGCGTGGTATGGAAGTGCTTTTTAAAGGCCACATTAAAGGCTTTAATATCTGCAAAGCCACAACTACTCGCAATATGCGCTACCCCATCCTCAGAGTTGACCAAACGAACTGTGGCCTCACGTAGTCTCAAACGCAACAGATACTCAAGAAAAGAGACTCCTAATTGGCGTTTAAAAAATTGTGATGTATAGTTCACATTATATCCACCAATTTTTGCAATATCTTCTAGCTCAATCTTTTGTTGATAGTTTTCATCAATATAAGCAATCATCTTATCAAAGGTAGCTACAGTCATATCCACAGGCTTTGAATGTACATATATCGACTTAACCGCATTAATTTCATCGTATACCTCACTAGCTAATGCTAAATAATGATGTTCTAACCACATACGATTAATGGGACTTTCACCATTCGCCTTTATCAACATCATCATCGCTGCATGATGTCGTAAAGAGGTAAAAAACGAATTATGCCGATTCGACTTATCTGAACGCACCACAAATTGATACATTCCAAAATTTGGATCAAACTGCTGGAAAAAGTCTTTCCCTACATGAATAACAAGAGCCGTCGTATCCTCTTCAAGCGCTAGGGTGGCATGCCCCACCTGAGGAGAAATAATAATAGAGTCAAGAGGTTCCATCGTAAAAACCTCACTATTACAACTCATCTCAATACGACCCTTCAACAAGATAAGAATTTCAGTCTCTCCATGCCAGTTGTAATGATATGTGCTAACCTTATATATGTGGCTACTAAAATCTATATGATTGTGTTTATATGTATAGTGAAAGTAATCCATGATATCTAATCATTCCCTGTAAACACTGTAAAATCAAACAACTAATTATTAAAAGGTAATCTTTTCTGGTAAAAATAATACAAGCAAAGATTTCTCCACTAATTTCAATACCTACCAGATAGTTAAAACCGAAATACAAAAATGCATCCCTTCCTAATCTAAGAGATGCATTTATTATGATATATTTATTTAACTTTGGTCAACGACATCTTAATTATTATATTTATACCAAACTTTAATAACAAAACAGCCTTACTCATCAATATTACATAAGAGCCGTAATAGCTGCTGCTAAACCGAAGAAGATACCTGGTGCATTGGCTAATGCTACTGGAATATCTCTATGTTCTTTAAACAAACCGTATAATACCCATAATGTACAGTTGATAGCCGCCACTAATGGTTGGATCCAATCACCAGTTCCTGGATGCGCTAAGTTATTCATAATTTGTGGGAAGTAAGATACATACATTGCTACAGCAGTTACAGTTGCTACCTTCCCTAAGTTTTCCATAAATTTTACTCGATTCATATATCCTCCAAAATTATTAACTGATTATTTTGAACTCCTGATGAAGTATATTTTACTCAGTTTGGATAATCTAACTATCCATATTAAAAGGTAATTTTTTGAATTAAATTAAGCAAAAGTTAAGGTTTTCTATATGTTTTTCTTATTTAGAGACTATAAAATTATATAAATTTACCTATAAAATACATGCAAAAAAGCTCTATCTATCAAAAGGAGTGCTTTTTTAGTACCTTTAGAGTATTTATATATATATAGAAAATCACCCAATTCCAATATTTCTATATGGTCAAAAAAATTTAATTTACATTAAGCCAACTTCTATTTACAACAAGTCGGAGTCAGACCATTAATTTAGACTACTAATTATAACGCCTTTACAACATCAGCTAACTTCGCCTTTAAGGTTTCTAGTTTTTGACTCATAAACTCTAGCTCGCTCTTAGCTCTTGAATCATCTTCGTAGGACAAGAACGAGTGTAACAAATCTAGAACATCTTGATTTTCAACAGAAACAATTTCTACCCCATTTTGTAATGTTGTTTTACGTCCAATTTCTTTTACTTGTTTACGATATTCTGTTGGTGTCAAGTGGAAATGTTTTTTGAAAGCCACATTAAAGGCTTTAATATCTGCAAAGCCACAACTGCTAGCTATCCTAGCAACTGCCTCATCAGAGCTAGTCAAACGAGTTGTTGCCTCCCTTAGTCTCAAACGTAATAGATAGTCAATAAAGGAAATACCCATTTGTCGCTTAAAGAACTGAGAGGTATAAGCTACATTATAGCCACCAATTTTAGCAATATCTTCTAACTCAATTTTTTGTTGATAATGTTCATCGATATAAGCAATCATCTTATCAAAGGTAGCCGGCTTTATATCACCAGGTCTAACATTTTCATGAACAAGTTTAACTGGATCAAACTCCCTAAACACATCGCCAGCTAATGCTAAATAATGATGCTCTACCCACATGCGATGTACGGGACTTTCACCTTTAGCCATCAACAACATCATCATAGCTGCATGGTGGCGCAAGGTTGTAAAAAATTGATTATGACGAGTGCTTTCATCGGAACGAACAACAAAATGGTACGAACCAAACTCTGAATCATACTGTTGATAAAACTCATGTCCTACACGAATTGAAAAAGCGATTACATCTTCTTCAAGAGCTAGTGTTGAATGGCCTACTTGAGGGGAAATAATAACCGCATCAAAGGGCTCTAATGTAAACACCTCATCATTACAACTCATCTCAACGCGCCCTTTTAACAAGATAAAAATCTCCGTTTTCCCATACCAATTGTAATGGTATGTACCAACTCGATATATGTTGCTGCTAAACTCTATGTAATTATGTTTATATGAATAGTCGAAGTAATCCATAATTTCCAAAGTCCTTTAACATAACTGCTTTCGCAGCTCCTGTTCTTGTATTCTACCTAGCACCAACAAATCGATTTCATCCTGAGACCAAGAACCGAATAAAATTTGGTCTACCACAGGTCCAACAGGTTCAGTGCATTGTTTTGAATGATACACCCGTACTAAATCACGTTTATACACTTGAACGCTTTCAAAAAGTCCACTCTGTTCAAGTTCATTAATATTAGATACCAAAGATTTCACAATTTCATCGTGATGCTCTTTAGGTGTAGCTCTGGCTTGTAAAGAATACATATAAAATGCACCCCTTATTGATATAAGGGATGCATTTATTATGATATATTTATTTAACTACAGTCAACAGCATCTTGAAGCTTTCTCGTGCATCCAAACTATGAGGCACTTCAGACGGCATGATCAAGGTTTCACCAGCCTTCACATTATGCTCCGTATCACCAACAACGATGTGCGCTTCTCCATCGAGGATTTGCACAATCGCATCGCCTACTGTTACATGCGTAGAGATTTCTTCCCCCTTAGGCAGCGCAAATAGTGTAATGCTGAGTCGCTCATTTTGAGCAATTGTAATACTAATCACTTGACCCTCTTTATACTCTAGGTGCTCACCTAGATGTAAAATTTCGTTTACTGGGATATTTTTTGTGAAAGTCTTACTCATAGAAATCACTCCTTATATAGCTATATAATAGTAAAAGTAAATAAAAAGTAGATTAAAACAATTTTATCAAAACCAATTGATATAACTAAAAAAATATCCTTCCCTTAATTTTATTATAATTTAATTGAGATTTAATTTCAGTATCTTTGGTAACAAAATTAAAATTATTTTGGATAAACGAAATATTTTGAATAAACGCAAAGACGAGGCCTCCTAAGAAACCTCGTCTTTTTACATTATGATTAGCTATAAATATTATAGTTTTTTAACTAGTATATTTGTATCTATAACTCTAAAACTCTATAACTCTAAAAAATCTAACGCCTTAAAGTAAGAATCTAAAAATCAAAAGGGTCTAAACTGCAGGCAGCAAGCCTAATAGATACACATTAAATGTATCACCAGGATGTACTTCATGAGTTCCTCGTGGAATACATGCCAACGCATTCACAGTATATAGCCCTAACATACTACTACTATTAAAGTGACGATTAGCCACAAAACGTGGCGCTCCACCGCAAAATATGACTTTCCCTTGTACATAACGATCAAAAGCATTACGTTTGAAGATTTCTGTATCCATTACACAAGCCACCACTGGAGTCGTCCAATTAGCCAACCCTTTATAACGCTTCAAGGTAGGCGCTACGATTAAATGCCATCCATTAAAGGCAGCCCCTGGATTACCGGACAAACCAAAGATAATCTGACCTTTCGTGGTAACCGCACCATAGGATGCTGCACCCGGTCGCATTTGAATACGGGCATAGATAGATTCTGCCCCCAATTTTTCATAAATAAGAGGCATCGTATCAAAAAGACCTACCGACACACCACCAGAACTGATAATAATATCTGCTTCTTCACTAAGTTTCAAAACATGATTGATTTCAGAATCTAGCTCCTCCGGAGCATCACTTACATGATAGTGTGTTATCTTGTGAAATCCTAAATCCTCCAAGAGCCCACAAATCATAGCTCGATTGGAGTTGTAAATTTTACCAGGTGTTAAACTTTCACCAGGTTCAATAACCTCGTGACCAGAGGTAAGAACTAACACGCGAGGCATGGCATTAACAGATATCTCAATAATACCGAGTCCCGTCAAAATGGTTTGTACTGTAGATGTTACCTCTGTACCACGTGGAATCACAATGGTGCCGGCAACACACTCCTCACCTTGTGGAATAATATGATCACCACAATGATATTTGCCTTGAATCGTAATTGTAGTTTGTGGTTCACCAGTGCCAACCACTTGTTCTTGCATGATGACAGTATCACATGTGTCTGGTACCGGTGCACCAGTCATAATACGCACCGCATGACCAACTTCTACGGGATGTTCCCATATAACACCAGCACCAATGATACCGTCAACGATATATTCATTACGGCCTTCTTCATAGGCGATGGCATATCCATCCATAGCAGATTTTGAAAAAGCAGGTACATCCGTTGGCGCAATAATATCCTCTGCTAGTACATATCCCTTCGCAGTCTTAACTGCAATCGTTTCAACTTTATGAACTTGCGTTTGTAAGGCTTCATCCCACAATTGGAGTGCCTTCTCAACAGTAACGACGGCCATTTAAACTCCTCATCATTTCCTGTATGTGACGTACCAATTCAGGTACCTCTTGATCTAACTTGCCAATTTCTATCGTCGCCACTCGGTCCATCGGATCCGAGATCAACTCTTCCGTATGTCCCTCTTGGGTAACCTCTATAATAGGGGCAATCCCTTGAGACCGTGATTCTAGTATAACTATATCTACAGGCATAAACTGTGATATTTCATACAGGTTTGATTGTTCTTTTGTACGTATGCGAATCGCTGTTTCAGTAGGGCCTGCAATAGCAACCGCATCAGCCCCAGCTTTATAAACAAGATCTGTATCTGTTCCCTCATGATCCATCTGAAAGCCATGTTTATCGCTTTTGACAACACCAACGGATAAACCGATTTTTTGTAACTCACACACAAGGCGCGTTACAACAGTAGTCTTACCTGTTTTACGTTTCGATGCGACCACACTAATTAAAGGTACACGGCGGAATTCATTTTCCGCTAAAGCTCGCGCCCATTGATAGTCTTCAAATCGATTAATATTGCTTAGCTCCCAACTAAAATCAGTAGCATCAATAGATTCTACATGACCAATAACATCGAGGGCATGATGCAACGATACATTTTCGCCAACAAGAATAGATTGAATTAAGGACGCAATATATGGCCTATAAATACCGGCCATCGGCTCAGACTTACCACTTTCACTATATGGGACGATGACATTCCAATCATTATGCTCTACTTGATAGAGCCAATCATAATACAAATCCATTTCCATGAATGGCATATCTACTGCCATTACTGCATAAGCAGAACTAGTACCAACCGCTAGAGTGCTATACAGCCCCCCTAAAGGTCCGCATCGCCCAACAGAATCCCGAACAATAGAAACCTTATTTTTCTCATCGTTCGATAATGTATCTATAATATGAGTCTGTATAGCAAGTCCTAATTGCTCGTCATCACCGATGGAGATAAGAATATCTTGAATATCTGCATCTAAGCCCTTACGAAGGGCATGAGATATAAGACTTTCACCATTAATCCAAGGCAACAAAGCTTTAGGTTGCCCCATTCTAGTGCTGAGTCCTCCAGCCAAAATAATTAAACCTAATTTATCCACGACGTTGTAAACCTCGTTTAACACCTTGGTAAATGAATAGTAAAACTGCAATATTTAAAAGGCCATCTGGCACCATATAGGATGCATTATAAATCATAGAATAAACCCAAGGATTCTGCCCTTGCGGAGCATAGCTAGCAAAGACCACAGCACCGCTCGTAACAGATGCCCCCCAACGCAATACAATACCTACGATGGATCCAGTGATAAGTCCAGAAAGAGAATCTTTAAAGTAACCACAAACGCCAATAGCACCGTAAGCAACCAAGTAGTCTAATACAATACTTAAATAATGAACAGATGATTTAAAACCTAAAATAAAGTGTAATATACCATATACAACACCTACGAAGATACCTCGTGTTCCGCCCCAACGATATGCGTAAATCATGAGTGGTACCAAAGCTGCCGCCTTAATAGAGCCCCCCTGTGGCATATGAAAAATCGTAATAAATGACAACACTTGAGCAATGGCAATTGCTACGCCAGCTTCAGCAAGCATACGGGTTTTAGACTGTTCCACATTAATCAACCTCCTTTTACCATATATCTATAAATGAATATATTATTTATACAATCTACTTGTATTGTACTACAGTTTATCCCTTACACCAAACAAAATATTCGGAACGTATTGAAAATTTTATGAGTCTCTTGTATAATGGTACAGGTTCAATATGTAATACTCGAAGGAGATATAGAAACTATGATTAATACAACTAACATCTTTGATTATGAAGACGTGCAATTGATTCCTAACAAATGTATTGTCTCCAGTCGTAGCGAATGTGATACACATGTAAAATTAGGTAAACGCACATTCCGCTTGCCAGTAGTACCTGCTAATATGCAAACTATTATCGACGAAGAGTTGGCTGAAAAATTAGCTCGTGAAGGGTATTTCTATATCATGCATCGTTTCCAACCAGAACGTCGTATGGACTTTGTAAAACGTATGCACGACCTTAACTTATATTCTTCTATTTCTATCGGCGTAAAAGCTGAAGAATTTGCTTTAGTTGATGAATTCAAGAAAGAAAACTTAACCCCAGAATATATCACTATTGATATTGCACATGGTCATTCCAATGCAGTCATCGAAATGATTCAATACATTAAAAAGAACTTGCCTGAGACTTTCATTATCGCTGGTAATGTTGGTACTCCAGAAGCAGTTCGTGAACTAGAAAACGCTGGTGCTGATGCGACTAAAGTAGGCATCGGTCCTGGTAAGGTATGTATCACTAAGTTAAAAACTGGCTTCGGTACTGGTGGCTGGCAATTAGCTGCTGTTCGCTGGTGCGCAAAAGCAGCTACTAAACCTATCATCGCTGACGGCGGTATTCGTGACCATGGCGACATCGCAAAATCCATTCGCTTTGGTGCTACCATGGTTATGATTGGCTCCCTATTTGCTGGTCATGAAGAATCTCCAGGGGAAGAAAAGATTGTTGACGGCAAAGCTGTAAAAGAATACTTTGGTTCTGCTTCTGAGTTCCAAAAAGGGGAACGCAAAAACGTAGAAGGCAAAAAGATTTTCATCGATTCCAAAGGTTCTATCTTCGATACATTAACTGAAATGGAACAAGATTTACAATCCGCTATTTCTTACGCTGGCGGAACGACTCTACAAGCTATCCGCAAAGTAGACTATGTACTTGTTAAAAACTCCATCTTCAATGGCGATCGCTAATCTAATCAATATATAATGATAGTTCTAAAAGCCACAGGTTCTAGACCTGTGGCTTTTTAATGCGTGAAATACATAAAATATAAAAATATGAAAAAGGAGCTACGATACGAAAATCGTAGCTCCTTAATTATAGGCTATTAAATTTGTTCTTCACTAAGACCACAGTCTTTACTCATTAAATGGTATGCGTATTTACCAATACCTGCACTTACAACAAGCAATGTAGTCAATACGATAAATGCTACTGTAAGACTTGTACCGTGCGCAATGAAACCAATTAAGGCAGGTCCCATCAAAATACCCATATAACCGAGCATTGTGGATGTTGCGACCGCTTGTGTCATAGGAATGACATTTTGTTCCCCCATTGCAGAGAATAGGTTTGGTACTATCATAGCTAATGAAATACCCAATAATAAGTAAGTATACATGGATGCATGACCTGGCAAGAACACGATAAGCCCCATCGCAATAGAGCCAAGTAAGTAGCCACCAACAACAACTTGCTTTGATGTTAAGTGTTTACCTAATCTATTACCAAGCAAACGGCCTATACACATAGTACCATTAAAGAGCATTACACCCATGACAGCCTCTTCGATAACAATCCCTTTATCTTCAAATAAATATAATGCACTCCAATCCCCTACAGCACCTTCTACCAAGTAAGAAACAAAGGACAATAAACCAAAAATAAGAGCGATTGGATGAAAGGACAATGGGCTTTTAGATTTTTTAGTAACCTTTGCATTTGGATCACTACCAAAGGTCAACATAAATTGGCTAACTACAACCATCGCAATAAATAGTACGATGAGAAGCCCCCAAATACTTTGATTAACAGGCAGCGATAAGATTTTTAAAAGCACGAGCAAAACACCGGCACCAGCAAAACCACCTAAGCTCCAGCCACCGTGATAGGCGCCCATTAAATGTTTTTTGCTCACCTTTTCTGTTAGGATAGCTTGTAAATTAGCAGAAGCACCACTAAGGCCTACACCAATACCAAAAAAGAACAGGGCTACTGTTGTTGTAGCAATAGTAGGACACATAGTAACGATGGCAAGAGATACCATACCAATAAAGCTAGCTAACAAAACGACTCTCTTACACCCAAAGCTTTCTACAAGCTTACCTGCTATAGCCATGGATAAACAAGAACCTACACCGAGCAACAAAATCATGGAACCTAATACATCTTCACCAATACTAAGCTTTGCTTTTAAATATGGCACAAAACCAGCCCATAAAGCTGTGTACATGCCGGGGATAAAAAATGCCCCAAAAGCACCACGAATATTTGCTGTTGAAATAGAAACTTGATCGTTCATTACATCCTTTCTGGCTTCTAGAACCGTCCGGCGAAGAAAGGCCCTTTTTATCCGCAAAGCACTAAAACTTGTACTTTAACAGGAAACCATTTTAATTACATATGATTTAATATTGGAATATAATAAACCCCTTTACGAAAAATGTAAAGGGGTTTATCAGATTAAAATTTATTTATTTTCTTGTAACCAAGCAATGGCATATTCCGCATACACCGCTGATGCCGCAGATAGTACGGAGTCATCCATATTAAATCTATTATTATGGTGATCGAAGGTAGCTTCTACATCAGGGTTTTGAATACCAATAAAGGCAAAGCATCCTGGTTTATCTTGTAAATACCATGCAAAATCTTCCCCCGGCATTACTTTACGCATCTTAGAAAGTTTGTCTTTACCTAATGTATCAATAACAACACGTTCTGCAAGTTCACTGGATTCAGGATCATTAATAGTAGGGGGTACTTTTTTTACATATTCTAATGTAGCAGTCGCTCCATAGGCCTCTGCAGTGTGTTCTACAATGCGGCGAATAGTATCGACAATATATTGTTCTTGGTTTGGATCAAAGAAACGAACTGTACCGCCTAGGGAAGCTTCCCCAGGGATGACATTCCATTCTGAGCCAGAATGAATATTGCCAATCGTAACAACGACGGAATCAAGGGCACTTACATCGCGAGAAACCACGGTTTGTAAATTCATAACGATGGCACTAGCCACCACGATAGCATCAATCGCTTGATGAGGCTGTGCACCATGACCTTGTTTGCCTTTTACATTAATAGTAATCTGGCTACTCGCAGCCATACGAGGACCCTCTTCTACAGACATGAGTCCCGCTGACAAATCGATCCACACATGCCCTCCAAAGATAGCATCTACCTTATCATACCAATCGCCAAATTTAATGAAATCCGGAGCCCCTGCTCCAGTTTCTTCCGCAGGTTGGAATGCTAAATACACATCGCCTTCAATACGGTCTTTCATAGACATTAGCATCTTAGCCGCACCTAATAAAATAGCCATATGTCCATCATGACCGCAAGCGTGCATTTTGCCTTCTACTTCTGATTTATAGTCCACTGCATTATGTTCATGAACAGGCAGTGCATCGATGTCAGCACGCAACGCGATAGCCTTTCCATGTTTAGCACCATGGATAATGCCGATTAAGCCGATACCACGTTCTGTGTCTACATGAACCTCTACGCCCATTGATTCTAGTTCTTTAGCGAGTGTCTTTGTCGTCTCAAACTCTTCATTGCTGAGCTCTGGATGTTTATGAAAATATCTACGCCAATTTTGCACGTAGCCTTTATATTGCTCTATTAAATCGCGACTATGCATCGTATCGCCTCCTCTAATATCAATATGCATCGCTAATATATAACGATTAAACAGTCTCCGAATTTATAAATACAAAACCTACATGCACCAAGAAAAACCCCTTATTTAGGGGAATAACATGGTAAAAGTAAAAGAAAACGACAGGCAGCGCGCCATGTCGTTTTCTCAGTTTCTTATCGGTTGCGCAATACTGCTTGTACCGCTAAGGATACAACAGCTGTTGCAACTGTCACAGCAGCGGTGATTTTCGCCGTTGTGATAATTTCTTCTTTTGTAGGTTTTGCTTTAGCTGCAATGTCCAACGTTTTTGCTACCGCTGGAACCAATACTTCATTACGTAAGGATTCTGTATTCATATTTACTCCTCCAATATAGACTGTTTCTTTTAGAGTAACACGAATACGGAGTAAAGTCTATATAATCATCGGTTTATTTCCATAGTTCAATGTTACATAACTATAGTAAACAATATTTATGAAAGTTAAACAAAATCTTACTTCTTACTGTGCTGCTAATTCTTCAATCACATCAGCTAAAATAGCAATAGCTTTTTCTAACTGTTCTTGCGGGATATTAAGAGCTGGTAAAAGGCGCACTTTATTTTTAGCAGATAAGCATACTACGCCTTTTTCAAGACATTTAGCTATAACAGCTTTAGCATCAACCGTAGTTTCAATGCCAAGCATGAGGCCCATACCGCTAACACCAAGAACGCCAGGTTTACCAGTTAAGGTAGCCTTTACGTATTCCCCTTTTGCTTTTACAGAGTCAAGGAGTTCAGGAGTTAACCGGCTAATAATGGTATTACCTGCAGCTGCGCAGATTGGATTACCTCCAAAAGTAGTAGCATGAGCACCAGCATTTAATACATATTGCATCTTTTCATTGAATAAGGTGGCACCCATGGGTAGCCCTCCGGCCAAACCTTTTGCAGTAGATACCACATCTGGTTCGATACCAAATTGTTGGTATGCATATAAGCTACCAGTCCGACCATTACCAGTTTGTACCTCATCGATGAGTACCAGTTGATCGTGTTCATGAGCATATTTTGTTACGCTTTGGACAAACTCCTTATCTAATGGCATAACACCACCTTCACCTTGAATAGGTTCCATCATGATGGCACAAACAGATGGATTAGCAAGGGCTTTCAAAGCCGCATCAATATCATTGGCTGGGGTATGAATAAAGCCTTCCGTAAATGGGAAGAAATGTTGATGGAATACATCTTGTCCTGTCGCAGACAAGGTGGTAATAGTACGACCGTGGAAACTATTGACTAAGGTAACAATTATATGACGTCCTTCGCCATATTTGTCATGGCTATATTTACGCGCTGCCTTAATAGCACATTCGTTAGACTCCGCACCAGAGTTAGAAAAAAACACCTTTTTCATCCCCGTTTTCGCACAGAGCTGTTTCGCTAGCTCAATTTGTGGCAAGGAATAGTATAAATTAGAAATATGATTCAACGCATGAGACTGCTTAGTAACAGCCTCAGTCCACTCATCATCGTCAACACCAAAGGCGGTTACGCCAATACCAGAGCCGAGGTCGATGTACTCTTTACCATCTACGTCCCACAAAAGAGAACCTTTTCCTTTTTCAAAGCATACGTTGAACCGACCATACGTATTGGCTATATATTCTTTATCTTGTTGTTCAAAATCGATTGCATTACTCATTATATCCTCCAAATGTACGGTCATGCCGTCGTCTATCTATGTAAAAGATACCCAATAGATGATTACCAGTATTATGTTTACTATATTAAGCAACAAACATTGTACCAAGGCCTTCATCGGTTAATAACTCGATAAGAATGGCATGTGGAATTTCACCATTGATGATGAATACCTTTTGTGCCCCTGCTTCTATGGCCTCTAAGCAGCAATCTACCTTTGGAATCATACCGCCTGCAATGACACCATCCGCTTTTAACTGAACTGCCTCAGCCATCGTAATTTTAGAAATTAAAGAATCTGGATCATGCACATCTCGCAATACACCATCAATATTGGTCATAGCTACCATGGTTTCCGCCTTGAGGGCACCTGCAATTTTCGCAGCTACCGTATCCGCATTAATATTGTAGGTCTTGCCATCGGCTCCCATGCCGATAGAAGAAATAACCGGAATATAGCCACGGCTAATTACGTCATGGATAATGCTGGTATCAATGGTATCAATATAACCTACGTAACCAAGTTCTTCGTTTTGTTTATGAACTTGAATCATGTTGCCATCTACGCCACAAAGGCCAACAGCTTTGCCACCAAGATCCGTTAAATCCGCCACGAGCCCTTTATTCACCTTGCCGGCTAGCACCATTTGTACAACATCCATCGTTGCTTCATCGGTAACGCGTAATCCATTAGCAAAATGTGATTCAATTTGCATCGCCTCTAAGGTACTATTAATAGCTGGACCACCACCATGAACGAGGACTACTTTTACACCCACTAATTGGAGTAATAGTAAGTCCTTCATAACGGATTTTTTTAATTCTTCATCAATCATGGCATTGCCGCCATATTTAACGACAACGTACTGATCTGTGTATTGTTTTATATATGGAACGGCCGCCGTTAAGATATGCGCCCGCATTGCATTTGTTACATTCTTCATAGATTCCTCTCTAACCTAATACTAAACCAGTATCCTCTGGTAAACCCAATGCAATATTCATACATTGAACGGCGGCACCCGATGCACCTTTACCTAAATTATCGAAAATGGCGTGAACCATGATGCGTTCATCGTTACCAGTGACATAGATTTTCATACTGTCCGTATTGCTCAATTGGTTAGCGTTTAACATACCGCTATTGCTATTTTCAGTAAATGGTGCAACCGTAACGATTGTACTATCTTTGTAAAAGTCTTCTAACGTTTGTTGTACCTTATCAATGCAAACAGGTTTATGACATAAACGACTATGAATACCTACAGTAACCTCCATTCCAGAGTAGTAATCATCAACAATTGGCATAAAAATTGGAGCTTCACTAAGGCCGCATACATGTTGTACTTCGGGTAAATGTTTATGTTCTTGGCCAAGCCCATATTGACGTGGAGCATAAAGGAAATAGTCCTTAGGACTACTTTCATATTGACCAATCATCTTCTTACCACCACCGCTATAGCCTGTTAAGGATGTAATGGTGAAAGGATAATCCACTGGCACGAGCCCTGCTTTTACAAGAGGCGCTATACAAGCTATCATACCACTCGCATGACAGCCAGGATTTGCAATATGTTTTTTAGTAGCAATAGCTGTCTTATAATTAATACCAAGTTCTGGAAAACCATAGGCCCAATCAGAATCAGTTCTAAAAGCGGTAGATGTATCAATTACCTTGCACGGCAAGTCACCGATAACCGCCATAATATCTTTAGATACCGCATCAGGTAAACAAAGAAATACGATGTCTGCCTTTTTTGCAACCACTTTAATGGCCTCTACATTTTTGCGATCCTCATCAGCAGTCGCTAAGAGTTCTATATCTTTTCGATCGGATAATCGTTCATGAATTCTAAGACCCGTTGTGCCTTCATGACCAACAATAAATACTCTGTGGGGTGTCATAATAAACCTCAATTCTCACCTATTGGTGACTCACACCTATTTATACATCCCTTGAACCAGTATAAATAGAAAACCAACTATACCATACATCACCTTCTAGGGAGATGAACTTACTTCAATGGATAGTCACTAAATGTGGCAACCATAACCGCCTTAATAGTATGAAGACGATTTTCTGCTTCTTGGAACGCTAAAGAGTTTGACCCTTCGAATACCTCTTCGGTTACCTCAATGCCATTCATGCCAAACCGTTCATAAATATCTTTACCTACTTGTGTTTCTGTGTTGTGGAACGCAGGTAAACAATGGCAGAACTTAGTATTTGGATTGCCAGTTAATGCCATCATTTCTGCATTTACTTGGAATGGTTTAAAGGTATTGATACGTTCCTCCCACATATCATATGTATCGCCCATCGTTACCCACACACCAGTGTAAATAACATCTAAGCCTTTAACGCCTTCAGCTACATCATCTGTGCAAGTAATAGTAGCACCCGTTTCTTTGGCCACTTTTAAGCACTCTTCGTAGAACGGACCAGCTGGCCAGTATTGTTTAGGACCAATGAGTCTGAAATCCATGCCCATTTTAACGGCACCACTCATCAAAGCATTGCACATATTTGATTGACCATGTCCAACATAGGCAAAGGAAATTTCATTCAACGGTTTGTCGATATTTTCTTGAAGTGTTAAGAAATTAGCTAATGTTTGTGTCGGATGATCCATATCGGTAAGTCCATTCCAAACTGGTACACCAGAGTATTCCGCCAATGTATCTACATCCTCTTGGTCAAAGCCTCTAAACTCGATGGCATCGTACATGGAGCCAAGAACACGAGCCGTATCCTTTAAGGATTCTTTCTTATTCATTTGAGAACCTGTAGGACCAAGATATGTTGTAAAAGCCCCTTGATCAGCAGCCCCGACTTCAAAGGCACAACGTGTCCGTGTGGAATCCTTTTCAAAAATTAATGCAAAGTTTTTACCTACTAATGTTTTGATTTCTTTGCCCACTTTTTTATCGGCTTTTAATTTTTTTGCTAACTCCAAGAAGTATTTAATTTCCTCTGGTGTATATTGAAGCATTGTTTTAAATGATGTATGTTGTAAACTTTTCATGATAACCTCTTATTTCAAACTATGTGTTTAACTACTTTTCTTGTAAATATTCGGCGGCCAACGCTGCCATCATTGTGATACCTGGTTCAAGGATACTTTCATCGATGGTGAAAGCTGCATTATGCAAAGCCGGATTGCCTTCAAAGCCAGTGCCTAACCAAAGGAACGCACCTTTGATTTTATGAAGATAGGCGGAGAAGTCTTCTGCTGCCATAGATGGGAACTCAGGATGTACCACTGCGTCTTTACCAAGATATTTCTCTACAATGGATGTGGCATAATCAATGGCCTCTGGATTATTGATAGTTGCACCATGTCCCCTTTTATAATCCAAAGTACTTTCCGTTTTAAACAACACATCGAGGGCCTGTAAACTTTCACCTAATCGTCGTTCAATATAATCACGTTTTTCTGGTTCATAGGTACGACAAGTGCCTTCAAAATACACATCACCACAGCCCACATTGTATCGATCACCACCATTAATCACTCCAATTGTACACACGAGATTTTCCATGGGATTCGTTTCGCGAGCCACCATGGATTCCACATTTACAATCCAGTTTGCGGCTGCTACAATTGCGTCTACCCCATTATGAGGTTCTGCACCATGAGTAGCTTTCCCTTTAATGTGTACGAGGAAGTGATCGGATGCAGCCATGAGATTACCTTTTTTAAGACCTACAGTTCCCACTGGCAATTGAGGCCACACATGAAGTCCATATATCTCATCCACATCGTCGAGGATGCCGCTATCGACAATACCTTGAGCCCCTGGAAATAAAGCTTCTTCTTCTGAAGGTTGAAATACGAGTTTCACGGTCCCATGTAATTGATCTTTAATAGATTGTAGAATCGCCGCTGCACCAAGTAAAATTGCCATGTGGCTATCATGACCACAGGCATGCATAACACCTTCATTTTGTGAAGCAAAGGGCAAGCCTGTTATTTCATGTATGGGTAACGCATCCATATCGGCACGCAATGCAATAACAGGGCCTGTATGAGCACCTTCTATCTTACCGATAACAGCATAATCAGAAATATCGTTTACAAAGGGAATTCCTAGTTCACCAAGCACCTTTTGAATAAATAAAGATGTATGTTTCTCTTCACCAGATAACTCTGGATGGCTATGAATATGTCGGCGCCATTCCACAACTTGTTCTTTATATTGGGAGGCATAAGTTTTTATTAAATCTTGTAATGCATTCATTACTCTATCTCCTTTATACACTGTATGTATATTTTATACATATTTTGTGCATTTTTATAATCTATACACGTATTATAATACTACCTACCATAATTAGCAAGTATTTATACAAATCTTCCGTATTTTTATTTGTTATATTGTAAATCAATTTTACTCATAGATTCTTGCTACCTTTGATTAGAGAAAAAAAGACACCTTCCAAAGAAGGTGTCTTTTTCTTATTTTTCAATGACTGATTCGTCAAGCTGAGTACCATCAGGTAAAAATGATTTTATAATCAGCTTATTTGGTGTTACGGTCATAGACATATAATTATTCGTTTCAGGCTGAGGTGCTACATATACATCTAAGGGATGTTGCTTCCACTTAGGACGTCGTGCATCACCAGCTATCCCTGTAAGGATATATAGTGGACCAGTTGGATTTCGATCAAAGTTTCGTACATGACCGCGGTTGCGATATGTATGTAAATGAGCAGATAATACTAAGTCCACGTTAAACTCATCGAAGATAGGCATAAATAATACGCCCTCATCATCGAAACCTACATCTCGACTTGCGCCTGGTCTGTCAAAGGCATATTGGAATGGATCACGATGCATGAGGACTACAGTCCACTTTTTAGTATTAGCAGCTAAATCTTGACGTAGCCACTGAACCTCTACATCGTACAAATCAGGATGATGAGTATCATGATTATCCTCATGATTGCTTTCATATAACATTGTATCTAATACAACGTAATGCACATCACCGAAGTCATAGGAATAATAACGACGATTAAAAATTTCATTCCCATTAGGCGGTACTGCGAAGTAATTCAAATACGCATAAGGCTCGCGCATTTTCCAATCTAATGTATACATCTCGTGATTGCCTAATGTCGTTGCTAACGGCACATTAGCACTCAACGGTCTAATGGAATTTAACCAAGTGCGCCATTGATAGGCATGCTCTCCATTATCTACAAGGTCACCCATGCTAATATACAAGGCTGTCCTAGGGTTACGATGTGCTGAGTCCTTTACAATCTCTTCCCACTGAGAATAATCCCCCGACTGAGAGTCTGGATAGATAAGAACATCATACACACTGGAGCCAGCAGTTTCCAACAAATACCAATCACTTCGACGATCATTACTATAACCAACGCGATATTCATATTTTGTATTAGGTGTTAGACCTGTCAATGTAGCCTCATGGATATAGGTAGTGCTACCGTCATCGGTAAAAGCTTTATCCGTTGCCCTTATCGTTTGAGTATTTTCAGAACCTGCTAGGCGATACTCTATTACCGCATCAGCTTCGCTGCTATCTGATTGCCACATAATAGTACGACTCGTGCTGTTATCTTGAGCTACGATTTGTCGAATATAACGGCCTTCAGAATCTAGGAGTGGCTTAATATCTTGTCCACTTACAACGGCAGCCGTTCTAGCTATGCGACTCTGTATGGCATCCTTATAGACATATCCACCTACAACAGCACAGATCAAGGCAATAATGGTCAGTACGGATATAATTAATCTTTTTTTGTTCATATAATTCTAATTCTTTTCGTAATATTGTTTCATTTGTGTATAGCCATTAACAATGACTTCGATTTCACCCGTTCTAGGATGGAAGATAAGTCCGTGAATAGGCACATCTTTAGGAATCAAAGGATTCATACGCAATTCGTCTACTGTATCCTCTACATTTTCAGCAGGATGTGTAAAGCCATCAGCCCAGCGTTCCATTTCTTTACGGACCATATGAATCGCTTCTGGTGCAATACCACGAGCCAACATTTTTTCTGTTAGATCTTTTGCCGTAGTTTTTGCCATACCACATTCGTGATGACCAATGATAAAGATTTCGTTAACACCTAGCTCATAAATACAAACAAGTAAACTACGCACAACGCCATCAAAGGGACCTGTAATACAGTTACCTGCAGTCTTTACGATTTTCGCTTCACCGCGCCCAATATCCATGGAATCTTCTAAGAAGTTAACAAGACGTGTATCCATACATGTAACAATTGCCATTTCACGACTAGGCATTTTACTACACTTTGTATCTGTATCTACATAACCTGTATTTTGATCTTCTACATATTCTCGATTATGGGCTAAAATATCATCTAATAAGCTCATAGTACCTCCTATATAAAAAGACCTTAGCAAGCAACCAAGGTCTTTATATCAATAATGGTCGATATAAATATTATATCATATGCAGTTCTACACACTCTAAACGATTACCATGTCTGTAATACACTTACATTATAAATGGACTTAAGTTAGATTTAAAACAGCTCTTATTTATCAGGTGTAGATAATGCCTCGATTGCCACGCTACCACCGCGTACAACTTCAATGCGATTCACGAACATATCTTTAAATAAGGCAATCATGTCATTATTTTTAGATACGGTCTTTACACATTGTATCAGTACAGACTTACGGTTATAGTCCACCACTAAGAGATCAAAGGTTTGAGCAATACGGAAGATTTCTTGTTTATCCGCTTCCTTACAGCTATTAACTTTGATAAATAATAACTCTTTTTTCGTAATCGGCATATCCGTAAAGTCGATAACCTTAATTACCTCTACGCTGCGGTTCAATTGTTTAATAATTTGTTCATACGTCAAATCATCACAAGTAAGGTCAATCGTCATACGCGACATAGTAGGATCTTCTGTTTCCCCTACCGTCAATGTATCTAAATTATAGTTTTTACCAGCAAAGAGACCTGAAATTTTAGCCAATACACCGATTTGGTTTTCTACATACGCTGAAATGCAGCGCTTTTTCATATGTACTTCCATAGCCCCTCCTATTTTTTATCCTTTAATAACATATCACTTAAAGATTTACCTGCAGGTACCATTGGCAATACATTGAGCTCTGTAGGAATGATGAACTCAAGTAAGGTTGGGCCATTTTTGAAAGTATCCGCCAATTGGAACCCTTTTTCAATATCCTCAACTTTAGTAATGCGCATTGCCTTAGCACCATAAGCCTCTGCCAATTTCACGAAGTCTGGCACATATTCAAACTCATTATTATCAATGATATCTCGTGTAACAATGGAGCTTTCATCCATCATCAAATTCGTACAAGCGTAACGTTTATCGTAGAACAATTGTTGCCATTGACGTACATTACCGAGGAAACCATTGTTTAAAACAATTAGCGTCACAGGTAAACGATAGTGCATAGCGGTAGCAAACTCTTGGATGTTCATTTGCACCCCACCATCACCACAGATGGCAAATACGCGCTTATCTGGATTTCCCATTTGAGCACCTAGTGCTGCAGGGAAGCCATAGCCCATAGTACCAAGACCGCCAGAAGTCAGCATTTGGTGTTGTCCTTGTACCTCTAAGAACTGAGTAGTCCATAGTTGGTTTTGACCTACGTCAGTAGTAACAATTGGGCGATCATAGTGATTATTGATGTAGTCAATGACTGTTTGAGGTGTTAAACCTTCTTCATCAGCTTGCGTTACAGGACGTTCTGCTTTAAGCTGTTGCAGTTGTTCAGGCCAATCACCAAGATCATGAGGCTCAATATACTCTAAAAGTTTTTCAATAGCCAATTTAGCATCGGCTACGATTGGAATATCTACTTTAATATTTTTTGAGATAGATGCTGCATCTACATCGATATGAATAATCTTACAATTTTGTGCAAAGGTACTTAATTTACCCGTAATGCGGTCATTGAAGCGAGTGCCAATAGAAATCATTACATCACAATCTGTGAGTGCCACATTTGGTGCATAGCCACCGTGAATCCCTACATTACCGAGGTATAGAGGATGACGTGTATCTACGGCCCCTTTCCCCATCAAGGTCGTTACAACTGGAATGCCTGTTTTTTCAATTAAATCCATCATAAGCTGGTTGGCACCACTAATGCTGACGCCACCACCTAATAGGAACAGTGGTCGCTTAGCCTTAGAAATGATGGAGCAAGCCTTTTTAACTTGCCCTACGTGAACAGCCATATTCGGTTTATAACCGCGAATATTAACCTCTGTAGGATATTCATCAGACCCCATCGCCTTTTGAATATTTTTAGGAATATCTACAACTACAGGACCTGGACGACCGGTACGAGCAATGTAGAAAGCTTCTTTCAAAATGCGCCCTAAGTCTTTACGATCACGGACAGTGACAGCATATTTACAAATATTACGGACGATACCAACTGTATCCACCTCTTGGAAGGCATCATTGCCCATAAGACCTAAGTCTACTTGGCCTGTAATACAAACGAGAGGCACACTATCTGCATAAGCAGTAGCAATACCTGTTACAAGATTGGTAGCACCTGGTCCAGAGGTTACCATACAAACTCCCACCTTACCCGTGCTACGAGCATACCCGTCAGCAGCATGAGCTAACGCTTGCTCGTGACGAGGCAAAATAACCTTTACCTGATCTTGTTTATATAATTCATCCATAATATCAATAGTAGCAGCCCCAGGATAGTTAAATAAGATTTCTACCTGCTCCTCTTGAAGGGCTTTTACCAAATACTGCGCGCCTGAAATCATAGGTGTCTCCTTATCTATGTAATACATGCATATTACATTCTCAATATTCTCATTAGATATATCTAAAAAAATTGAATATCTTATATAGATGTGATATACTCAGTAGTGTACCATATATTGTGGTGCATGAGTATGTATAAAATCTCAAATTATGTAAGTATATGTTGATTCTATCTGGAAAGGACTGTGTAACATGAAAGAAATCTTAGGTTTCCACTTAATCGGTTGCCCTTACTGCGAAAACGCATTCCGCGCTATCGATGAACTCGTTGCAGAAAACCCTGCATACGCAGATATTCATATTAACTGGGTTGAAGATCAAGATGCTCACGAGCTCTTCAAAACTCATCCATATGAATACTATCCGAACTTATGGTTCGACCTCGACAAACAATACGAGGCGCAACCTGGTGAAAGCTATGCCCAAACAAAATCTTTAATCAAAACTGTATTGGACAAAGCACTCGCGTAAAACGCTATATTTACAAATAATAATGCACCCCTAACATATAATCTAATGTTAGGGGTGCATTTTAGTATACTGTAAGATTATGGCTTTTTTTGTACCATAAACTTACTGACTGCCTTATACACAATTAAAATCAATGCAATTTCTAAAGGGAAACAAATGATATTTTTAATAAGACGTCCAATAAATATAGCAGATACTGCTTTGTTATAAAATATTGTGAGCCATATTGTATTTAATATCAGATGTATACATACAGTAACAATCGTCTCCGGTAAAAGTAATTGTTTAAATGTAACATTACGTCCGTGTAAAAAATACCCATACACATAGCCTACAAGAAATTCAGATATGATAAAGCCGGGAAAGAATACCCCTTGTCCAAATAAAGACATACCTATAAAACAGGCAATAGCAGCCATTATACCTGCTGCCATAGGCCCATAAAGAATACCAAATATAGCGGTTGATAAAAATCCAAAGGTAATATGTATAAATGTAGTATGAATAGCAAATATATAAGATAGTAAAACCGTCAATGCTACAAACATTCCTGTCTTTACAATCATATCAGTTTTCATAAGAAGTACGACTCCTTTTTCTATCCTTCCACTCTAAATACATATGGCGAATAACTTGAATTGGTGATATAAATAACATTCTAGGTCCACCATAGCGCATGATTTCACGTATTTTTTCACGATACGTAGGCGCATAGCAATGCGTTTTACATACGCTGCAGAAGGTCTTGCTTTCCATATGAGGACATACATCTATACGATGTTCAGCATATTGCCAAACTTTTTGACACTCCTCACAGAGTTGTCCTTTAGGAGTGTGGTGCTTATTATGACAATAGATGCCAATAATCTGGTACATAGTTTTTAGTTCTAACTTACGTTTCTCATCAACTGTCATGTTTCTCTCCTATTTCACAGACCATGAAACCCAAGCCACCTTATCAACAGTCTTATTATGGATTTCTCCATCAATAGCTAGTGGCTCAATGAGATTTCTAATCTCTTCTTTCATGTCTTCCATGTCTCCCCATCCATTATTATGAAGTCGCATGGTAAAATAATTAACTGCCTTTTCAAGAGACATAACCTCTGTTTCAGGAACCGTTTTATAAGTCACTTTCACATTACGCCCCATCTCATGAATTACATCTAAACACTCATTCATCTTGCCATCCCATGGGAAAGAATCACGTCCAAAGAAATGTTCAGATAACATATCTACCATTTCGTCACTCCGTTCACTGAAAGCAATCCACAAGCATTTATCATTGCTTGCATCGTGCATGGCGCGAATATTTTCTACATCAAACATAATTGGGCAGAAGATACTGTATGCCAAGTCAAAGCTTTTATCCCAACCTAGCTCTCGACGAGTTTCATCAGACCAAGGTCCGATATATAAACTAAGATCTAAACCTTCTGACTCTGCCAATTGTTTAGCACCGCGAATCATACCATCAGATAAATCGATACCAGTCGCTTTATAACCTTCCCGAGCTAACCCAAGTGCATAGTCACAAACACCACAACCTACATCAAGTGTACGACCATTCGCTGAAGGTAATAAATTTTCATCCTTTAAGAAGGCTAAAAAATCAGTGACCTGTGCCTTACGATCCTCGCGATTGTGCATTTCTACAAAGTACTCGGAACGATGGTTCCATGCGTCTTGCTCATCACGCCAAGTTTCATTGACGGTAAGCTCTTGTATTTTGTTTGTCATATTATCCCCTCTAAATAGCTACATCCCCAAACGAATGAGCTATAGATATATATATAAGTAATTTTCATTTAGTTAAATTCACTATGTAATTTAACTCTCCCCTATATGTCCTAGTGTTCCGGCTAGGATGTTCAGATTTTCATATAGCTATCCTTATTGTACATCATTCTCAAAATAAAATGTGTTACTCAAGTCACATTTATTATGCTATTTCGATATTATTGAATATATAATTTCACATCAATAAATGAATTATCCATATCTAAAATTAACTCAATATCAAAAATACGTTCATACTTAATATACGAAAAAACTCCACTCAAAAAAGTGGAGTTTTTTATTTCTCATATTTTATTGCTAACAGAATTAAATTCTACCTGATTGTATACATCTATTTTATTTAACTATTTCTCTTCTTGCTTCTCTACTGATGTAGAACTATCACCATTTTTTGATGCTTCTGGTTCAGAAGTATCCTCAGCTTTTGCTATTTCTTGATCAGTGCTTTCTTCAGGCGTTACATTTTCATTATTAGAAGCAGCTTCACGCTCTTGTTTGATCCGTTCTTCTCGCTTAGCTTGTGCCTCTTGTTCTTTCTTTTGTAAGGTCTCACTAACTTTTTCAGTAGTTTTCTTTAATTTATCGCAACCTTTTTTAGCTAGGTCTTTAATAGCTTTAGAATCAGCACCACTGAACTCAGAAAACGTACCTTCTCTATTTGGCTCAAAAAACGGCGCTTCTTTAAAGCCCAATAATGATGCAGCAAATACCATTGGAATTTGTGCCAAAGTACTGTTGTATTGTTTCACTTGATAGTTATAAACTTCACGCTTATTTAAAATTAGTATGTCATTTTCTCTAAGAGATTCTTGGAATTCAGCATATTGAGTATGGGCCTTCAAATCCGGAAATTGATTTACTAAGGCAGTAATATTTTCTACCGCTTTGGATGTTTCACGAGCCATCTCTACAAAGGTATTGGACAATTTTAAGGGAGTTAATTTTTCATAACCATCTAGCTCATTTACAAGGTTAATAAATCCATTTATGATAGATACCTTTTTCTCATAGAAAACCATAATATTAGTACGAGTCTCTCTGATTTCTCCAGACAAGTTTTGCAACAAGTTATATTGTTTAATGAATAGGTAAATTAAGAATACAATTAATAAAAATAAAAGTGTTGAAAGCATAAATACACCTCCATATCTACATCAAATAACAATGCAAATTTTGAGGACATTATATCATACCAACTATATAAGGAGTGTGAAATTTCAATCATGAAGCAACATAATCCTATTAATCTTCAATCATTACTCGATATACTGGCATTCTATCTACTGTTTCTACATATTCTTATCCTTCAAAATAATCTTGTCCTTCTACTATTTATTAGCAATTTGATTATAAAAATGATTCCATACATTACTTATATTTATTATAATGGCGATAAGGAGGACTTAATAGTATGGGAAAATATATGATAATCCTAATGTTTACATTAGTAGCTATTGCTGTAGTTTTTGCTACTTATAACTTATCTATAATTAGATCGATGCCTCCTGAAGAGCGTTATAAACTTCTTTACTTTAAGGATGATCAAGTCTCTATAGGCATTGGCTTAGTAAGAAGAACATTTAAATTAAGCGATATTCGAGAAGTACGTTTTTCTAAAGGCAAAAAATTCCGTAGCATGGGCAGCTGGGCCGGCAGAATGCAAATTTGCAAACTAAATGGTAAGACAAGCCGTTGGATAGAATTTGATGGTACGGTCTATTACAAAAAGATGGTATATATAACTAATGAAGAAATCATTGATAAATCTATAGACTTACTGATAAATGAATTTCAATCACGAGGAATTCGTTGTACTAAATATAGATGCTAAAATATAATTTCCTGAACTATACATCAACATAAAGAATAAAGGCATGTAAAAAGGCTTCTCGAAATCGAGAAGCCTTTTATTTGGTGCGCCTAGCAGGAATCGAACCTGCGCACCCGGTTCCGGAGACCGGCGCTCTATCCCCTGAGCTATAGGCGCATGAATACCTAAAAATTATACCATATTACGCTATGCTTCGGTAGTATAAAGTATAAAGCGAGATAGGCTGTGTATATAGAAAAGACCTTACTATTAAGCCAATTCAGTTTCGAAATAACTATAGTTAAACTCAATCACTACTGCTACACCGTCTAATAGTAAGGTCTATATATTTATATTTTTTCTTTAATCAACTCTAATAGAGCATCACAGCTGCGACTTACATCATCATAGGTTTCATCAAAGTTCCCCGTATACCAAGGATCCTTTACATCACGGTTTTCACCAACGAACGACATGGCCTTATACACTTTAGAGTCTATATCATTGCCAATGATACGTTTTAAATTCCGCCCATTATTTTCATCCATGATAATAAGATAGTCAAAATTATGATAGTCATCAACCGTTACTTGACGAGCCTTACGACGCGTATAAAGAATACCCATTTCATCTAGCTTTTGCTTAGTCCCATAATGAGTATCGTTGCCTATCTCCTCACGAGATGTACCAGCAGACTCGATATAAATAGAATCATTTAAACCTGCCTTATTAACGATATGCTTCATATAGAACTCTGCCATCGTAGAGCGGCAAATATTGCCGTGGCAGATGAATAAAATCTTAGTCATAATTAACTCCTTACATACTAATGGTCCTTACAGCATACGCTATAAGGACCATTAAAGCAATATTTAATTAAAAATTATGCCGTATCCCAGCATCAATGCGCCATGTATTTTCTATAGCAGCACCAAAGTTTTTAGTGAATGTACCATATAGATATGTACTAGGTCGAATATTCCAAGATCCGCCAATCTCAGCATCAAGCCATGTATCTTTCAAATCGACTTCCGTTTGTACTGTTGAATTTCCCGGGGCAGAATACGTTGTATTCACCTTACCAGAGAATTCGTGAGCCAACGCTAATTTAGCAAAGATATTGGATTTTTCTGTTTCCTTCCCAATGCCAATACCGAGTCTACCTACAGCAGAGTTCACAGCATCAGCTTTCACATGCATAGAACCACCACCGACAACAGAGGCATCATAGGATACACCATTCAAACGGCCTACAATAAATTCTACACTAGGATCGATATAGAAACCATTTTGTTTCTTGATGCGTTTACCGTATTCAGCACTCAATGATGTACCATACATATGATAATTGCCATTTACCCGCTGTCCACCTACAGTATAAAGGTTGTAATTATTGGATAAACGATTACCACGAGCGATAATATCTAAATAACTACCATCGTCATGTTGTTTTGTGCCGTACAAGGCAATGCCACCAAGTTTACCATCACCACTGCCATTAGTATAAGAATTACTGGATGTACTATAATCAATGGCACCTCCCAAAATCCAACCATTAGAAGCCTTATGATCGTAGCCGACTTGTACACCATTATACGTCATATGTGCATCAGCACCGTCTGTAATTTTAGATTTACCGCCTATATATTTCGCCCATACACCTTGGTTTGTATTAGCTAAACGAAGATCTCCTAAACGGCGTTGTAAATCATTAGTATTACTCTTCCATGCCATAGCAGTCGATGTAAGAGCAGATTTTGAACCACTCACTAAGGATGATTCATTAGCACGATTAATCTTTGTTGTATCATTTACAACAAGACGCCCCTGCGAGTCAAAATGATCTGCACCTAGTTCTGCAACAGCACCTGGACGAGTAATCCCTTCATTGATTTGAACTGTTGTGCTCAGTTTTTTATCATTGCCAGTATATTGTAATTTATCAGCTAAGGCTTGTATTTCCTTTCGGTAGCTATCATCATTAGTCAAATTAGCTCCATCGCCTTGCAAGGTAATATGGCTATTATCTGCAGCATGTTCAACAACAATATTCCCCTTTCCTTTTTCACTAGCTGGAACACCGGCCTTATAAACAGCATTCACATAGCCGCTATAATTTTGAATTGTAATAGGCCGTGCATCGATAGGATGAAGGATACCGGCTGCCGTTGGATTTGCACCGCCTACGAGATTGCGAACCTTACTGCCCTTATATAGATATGCTGCATTATCCCCAGATGGACGTTCTCTTTTAGGGGTAGGACGCTCCATACCAATCCATTCATTATTCCAAGTCCCTCCATTTTGTAAGTAAATGTCAGCACCAGAATTATGAGGGTTCTTATTGCTTTCAGCATATTCATTTAGTACAGCACCCGTAAGTTTAGAATTAGGTGTTGTAAAAGCTAATGCTATATTCGTTGGCACTTCGTTATGATTTGGATCACGACCATAATCCTTATTAATTAACCCTACATTACCAACAGCGACTAATTCTTTAGACCCTGGATGTTTACCATCAGAGCCAGTATTAACGTATACATCACCCTCTTCTGCCACCACAGAGTAAGTATCAGAGGTTTCTAAAGGATGCGTGATGATACGTCCACCACCATCAACAATGATATGACCACGTTGATTAGCTTGTAAACCGACACCGATAGCATCAATATCTACATTGCCTTTGACGTGAATATTAGTATCTCCATAATCTCTATCAGGATTGTCCTTGCTGAGTCTTGGCACTTTACCGCCGTAACCAGCATACACAGCGCTCATATAGTAATGGCCGAGTTCCCTTTTTGAGGCTGGTGCATCATTCTTTAACCGTACAATTAAATCCTTATCCACAGTCAATTGTGAACCAAAACCATTATAGATACCCGTTACATTCTTACTTTTACCAGACTCCGTTAAGCTTTTACCATGTACATTTACAGTTAAGGTGTCCTCAATATGCTTAACTTCTGGTTGTGTTTGTACAGGTGACCCCATTGTTAATCCAAGCAATTCCTCCGCTTTATCACTTGTGGCATTAATTTCTGTAGCAAATGCAGAGCAGGTCATTCCAGTTAATACCAACGCAGCCATCACAGCCGATACATTTCGTTGTAATTTCATAAAAATCTCTCTTTCTTACCCCGCTTAATACGAGGCTCTCACAGAACGCATTTATACGTACACCCTAAAAATATAAAAAGACCCCCTAAGTCCAACTTAGGAGGTCTTGTTTATTTCACACACTTAGTAAATAGTATATCCTATATTATTCAGGATTGATGATGAAGGACAATGCACTGAAGTATTTATTTTGCTCACCTTTAGTTTGAGTTGGGAAGCCCACTTCAACGCCTACTACGTTAAGGCCGTTAGCACTTACAGTAACAGTTGCTTTACCATTAGCATCTGCTTGACTTTCATTAGTAAGATCATTAATTACGTCTTTAATAAGAGGTGCATTTGCATATGGTTTACCGTCTTTCAAGACTTGGATTTCATATGTATCACCTTTTCTAAGAGTTAATGGATTAACAGATGGAATGATTTGAATGAAAGCATCTTTATTATTGAAAGGTTTTGCTTCTGCATTCCAGTAGTGAACGTCATATTTAATGGCATGTGTACTTTTTTGAGCACCTGGTACTTCAGAGATTGGTTTATGAACAGTTTTGCCATCTTTGTCTTTTGTCCAATAACCATAGTCAAAGTCAGTTACTGTAATACCCAATTTATCATTTGGTACAACTACTACATTTTTTTCATGTTTAATAACTTGTACAGGAATTACCATGCCATTGTTATCTAAGCCAATGATGCTTTTTACCATTTCTGGGCTATACGCATCATCAACAGGGCCTTCGCCAAGTACTAGCGCTTTTTCATCTAAGCGGTTAGCAAAGAATACGCCATGCGCATCAACGGAAGAGCACACACAACCTGCAGCTAAACCTACTGCAAATAAAGAAGCTAAGATTTTCTTATTCATAAGAACCTCCATAATCAATAACTTTTTCAATAAACTTGTTATTATTATACAGCGTTACAAATATTTCGTATATACCAATACCCCTATCAGCAAGTTATTATGCGTATTTAGTATATTAACTTATTTTTATACCCAATAATCATAAATGATAAAATTATCACCTATTTTCATGAATATATGACTTGTAAGAATATGTTAGATAAATACTTATAGATTAGATAAAAAAGGCGCTCCTTAAGGAGCGCCATTATATCCGCATGAGATATTATTTTTTATTCTTCGCTGCTTTCGCACGTGCGTTACGATCAAGAATTGTTTTACGCATACGAATGCTTTCAGGTGTTACTTCAACAAGTTCATCATCGTTGATCCACTCAAGAGCTTCTTCCAAAGAGAAGATACGAGGTGGAGTCAAGCGTACCGCTTCATCAGAGGAACTGGAACGCATGTTGGTAACATGTTTTTTCTTACATGGGTTAACATCCATATCAAGTTCACGTGTATTTTCACCGATAACTTGGCCTGCATACACGTCTTGGTTAGGGCCAACGAACAATGTACCACGATCTTGAACGGAGTTTAAACCATATGGAGTAGTTTCGCCATTTTCGAATGCTACCAAAGCACCACGTGTACGGGAAGGAATTTCACCTTTATATGGTGCATAACCATGGAATACATGGTTCATGATACCATTACCTTTTGTAGCTGTTAAGAATTGTGCACGGAAACCGATCAAGCCACGAGCCGGAACTACGAATTCCATACGAAGATAACCGGCCAATTCAACCATGTTAGTCAACTCAGCTTTACGTTGACCGAGATTTTCCATTACAGTACCCATAAATTCCTGAGGTACGTCGATGGTCAATGCTTCGAGCGGTTCACACAATTGGTCGTTAATAGTTCTGAAAATTACACGAGGTTTACCTACTTGTAATTCGTAGCCTTCACGACGCATAGTTTCAATCAATACTGCCAAATGCAATTCACCACGACCAGATACTTTGAACGCATCTGCAGAATCAGTTTCTTCTACTTTCATAGAAACGTTAGTTTCTACTTCACGGAACAAACGATCACGCAAGTGACGGGATGTAACGAATTCACCTTCGCGGCCTGCGAATGGAGAGTTATTTACGGAAAACACCATAGACAATGTTGGTTCGTCGATGGAGATGGATGGCAATGCTTCAGGATTTTCAGCATCCGCTACTGTTTCGCCGATGTTAATATCGTCGATACCTGCAAAGGCAATGATATCACCCATTTCAGCTTCGTCAGTTTCAACGCGATTCAAACCATTGTATGTGTACACACGACCGATTTTCGCTTTACGAGTGCTTTCACCGTTCATGATTGCCACTTGTTGGTTAGTTTTCATTTTACCGCGAACGATACGACCTACAGCGATTTTACCGATGAAGTTATCATAATCAAGTGTAGTTACCATGAATTGAAGAGGGCCTTCCATATCACCTTGTGGTGCCGGAATTTCATCAATCAATGTTTTGAACAACGGTTCCATGTTTACAGCTTCATCATCCCAGTTGGTTTTGGAAACACCGGAACGGGCAGATGCGTAAACTACAGGGAAATCGAGTTGATCATCGTCAGCTTCAAGTTCCATAAACAATTCAAGGACTTCATCCTCAACCTCTTTAACACGTTGGTCAGGACGGTCGATTTTATTGATAACTACGATTGGTTTCAATTTTTGCTCTAATGCTTTACGCAAAACATATTTAGTTTGAGGCATTGGACCTTCGTAAGCATCTACGAGAAGCAATACGCCATCAACCATGTTAAGTACGCGTTCCACTTCGCCGCCGAAGTCAGCATGGCCTGGAGTATCAACGATGTTGATTTTGATGCCATCATGCATAACAGCAGTGTTTTTAGACAAAATAGTAATACCGCGTTCACGTTCCAAATCGTTGGAGTCCATTACGCGTTCTGCTACCTTTTCATTCTCACGGAACACATGGCTTTGTTTTAATAATGCGTCCACCAAAGTAGTTTTACCATGGTCAACGTGGGCGATAATCGCTACATTACGAAGATTTTCGCGAATCATAAGATCCTCCCTTTAATTCTTTCAGTATATTCTATATCACATAGCCTCTGTGAAAGTAGCTATGTAGGTATATTTTCCAAAAATGGCAACAGTTAATTATAACGCAGTCTATAGAAAAAAGTCAAAATAGTACACCTATTCTAATCATGGCAATTTCAACATTCGATTATACTTTTGACTCATCTTAGGACAAAAGCCTATTTACGCGCTATCGCCCGCTTAGCAGATTTACGCAACAACTGAATTTGTTTATCTGTTAAATGGAAACAGAATTTAGGAATCAGCTTTTTTATAATCTCCTCATCAGAAGCTTTCAAAATATATTCTGGCTGTAGCAACGGCTCTAATTCATCAAGTCCAGGATAATCCAGCCCTATGCTCCAGTCATGGTCTGCATTAAAAGGGCATGCATCCTGGCAGTTATCACAACCTAATATCCACGCCTCCAGCATATCGTCTGTGACACCATCCGGTAACTTACCATCACCGAATGTATTAATAAAAGATACACATGTTAACGGATTCATAGTAAACGGTGCAGATAAGGATTTTGTCCTACACCCTTGCTGACATAAATTACAAGAATCCGGACATGGTGGTATCTCTAACTGTTGAATATACTTACAGGACGCATCAATTAAATAGCCCACCAGTTCATAGCTAGAACCTTTAGGTCCATAAAAAAAATTATTTTTTCGATAAATGCCTAAACCAGCTGCTACCGAAGCGGGCCGTAAAGGAATAATTCCGGCAGGTTTCGCCGTTTCACCGCCAATATATCGTATTCCATTTTCACCAAGCCAGGCTTCAAAAGATTGCCTTCGTTTAAACTCATCACTGTGAGGAATATTTGACAAAGATAACAACAACCCTTTTGCATATCGCTTTCGAAGAGATACAGGAAACTTATAATCACCAAAATATTCAGTACAAACCACTATGGATTGTGCCCAAGGATACTTTTCTTTTAATGCTAAAAAATCTTTACTATGCGCATATACCTCTTTACTTTCAGGTACATCTTCTAAACGCTTTATCAACCGTTCTTTATAAAAATCAAGTGCATCAAGAGGTACTATACCACAACTGTCATATCCACACGCTAGCGCTTTATCATAAATCTCCTGGGCCAACAAAGTATTCATATCATCGCCTCCAAAATATGAACTAACTATGAACCTATCATACTCTTTTAAAAACTATAAAAAAAGATTTCTTATGAATCCGCCATCCTTAAAAGAGTAACATTACATAAGAAATCTTATATTAGTATTTAATTTGTATTAATCTTCACCAATCATGCGTACTTCTGGTTCGAGATGTACACCATGTTGATCATACACACGACGTTGTACCTCACTAATCAGGTCAAGTACATCCTTCGCACTTGCACTACCTATATTAATTACGAAGCCAGCATGCTTATGAGATACTTGCGCATCACCTACAGACAAACCTTTTAGGCCTGTTTGTTCAATCAATGTACCTGCAAAGTACCCTGGTGGGCGCTTAAAGGTTGAACCTGCACTGGCATATTCCAAAGGTTGCTTTGATTCACGTTTTTCTGTTAACTCATCCATACGTGCCTTGATGGCATCCTTGTCGCCTGGTTTGAGTGTCATAATGACTTCCCCAATAACTTCATGATTATCGTGGAATACACTATGACGATAAGCAAAGTCCAAGTGAGATGCATCATACTCTTTAATATTTCCTTGGAAATCTACGGCTCTCACTGCAGTAACTACATGGCTCATTTCCCCATCATAAGCACCTGCATTCATAAATACGGCACCACCAAGTGTGCCTGGAATACCAATGGCAAATTCAAGACCAGATAAACTATTCTCCCAAGCAAATTCAGAAGCATCCTTTAACATATACCCGGAACCAATGCACAATGTGTTTTCGTTACAATCCATGATTTGGGTCATATGTCGAACTGATACGACAGCACCACGGATACCTCCGTCTTTCACTAAAATATTAGATCCACAACCAATAATAGTTACAGGCACATCTAATTCGTGAATGGTACGAAGTGTAAAACTAAGTTCTGCCATCGTAGTAGGTTCAATAAATAAGTCCGCAGGTCCTCCAATTTTGAATGTCGTATGATGACAAAGAAGCTCCTGCTCTCGTACACGTGTACTTGGTAATTTTTCTAATAAAGCTGTTTGTAATACCTTAATGTTTTGGTTGTTGTTCGCCATGATCTAACACTTTCATCCCCTCAGTGATTGGTTCGCTAATGATTTTATAAATATCATTAGAAATCTGGCTCCAACGCATTTGCGCTTGCAAATAAGCAGACGCTGCAGCATTTTCTTGAATTTGAGGCATCAATTCCTCTTGTTTCTTTTGCAACTCATCCGCTTCTGGAGCACCGGACAACTTAGCATATTCCCATTGCATTTGTTGAGCCATAAATGTGCGAACCAAACCCGTTGCTACTGCATCTGCTTTCACTGCTTCCTGAGCAGCCATTAACTCTTTGTACTCTTCAGATTCACGCATTGCGTGAGCTAAATCATGAGCTTTATCGTAGTTCATAATATCCTCCTCCAAACAACACCGTTAAAATCGCTACCTGTCATATAGATTTGGTAGATCTTCTAACACATACGTATAATATATTTCTCAATTATGAAAGTCTATTTATTTAGATTGAATCCAATTGCCTTCAGCCTTAAGATCTGGATAATCAAGTTGACGCATACCTTCATAAGCTATAATTGCCACCGCATTAGATAAGTTCAGAGAACGTGCTTCATCTACCATGGGTATACGAATGCATGTATCCTCTTTACCATCTAATAAACTTTCAGGCAACCCTCTTGTTTCAGGCCCAAAAACGAGCATATCACCAATTTCATATTTCACCTCGGAATGAGTATGCTTTGCTTTGGTAGTGGCATAGAAATATCTACGATTAGGATATTTCTCATATAATTCTTGAATATTTTCATGTACCTGTACATCTACCAAGTGCCAGTAATCAAGGCCAGCCCGTTTTACATGCTTGTCATCAATAGAAAAGCCAAGGGGTTTGATGAGATGTAAGGTCATATGATTGGCGGCGCATAAGCGTGCTATATTTCCTGTATTGCCTGGAATTTCAGGCTCATAAAGTACTATTTCCATTTTCAATCCCCTATTCTTTATATCTATATTATTCTACAAAGGAACGGACAAAATGTCCACTTTTCCCGCCTTCTTTTTCTACAAGATATGTAGGGCCTATAATCATCCCCTTATCAATAGCTTTACACATATCGTAGACTGTTAAAAGTCCTACTTGAACCGCCGTAAGTGCCTCCATTTCAACACCTGTCTTTCCTGTCGTTTTTACGGTAGCATGAACTTTAACAGCTCTATTATGTGTAGCATCCGTACAGGCTGGACTTTCACCATCAACAAGAGTACAATGCACCTCAACCTTAGTTAATGCTAACGGATGACAAAGGGGAATGAGATTACTCGTCTGTTTCGTCCCCATAATAGCTGCCAATTGAGCCACACTAAGAACATCCCCTTTTTTTATTGTTCCCGCCGCAATGCGTTCATAAATTGCATCATTAATAGTAATAAAGCCTTCTGCCACAGCAGTACGAGTTGTAATATCCTTATCTGATACATCTACCATCCAAGCATTTCCATCTTGATCAAAATGTGTTAAATCCATAATATATCCTTACTAATTATGTATAAATTATCACCAATAGTTTTATTTTCATTTATTATATTATACAATAGAATTAAGAATTGTATGTACAAGGAAGGAAGTGTTCCTATGAAAACAAAACTAACTTATTTTGGTCACGCTTGCTTTATGCTCACACGTGGCGATGTATCCATGATTTTCGACCCATTCTTGACCGGTAATACATGGGATATCGCTAAAAAAGAAGATATTAAATGCCAATATATCTTTGTCAGTCATGGACATGATGATCACTATGGAGACACAGATTTTATTGCCAAAGCAAATGACGCCCTCGTTATCTCTACTGCTGAGGTAGCGGGTAAAGCAGCTGCTGCCGGTTGCCGTACACACGCCATGCATTTAGGTGGTAAGTTCGACTTTGAATTCGGTTCTGTTCGAATGGTTCCTGCCTTCCACGGCTCTGGCATCCCTGGCGGTCACGCTGCAGGTTGTATCGTAGATTTCTATGGAGATATCCTATACTTCGCTGGTGATACAGCACTCTTTAGCGATATGAAATTATTAAATCGCTTTGGTGAAATCGATTACGCCCTTCTTCCTATCGGTGATAATTACACAATGGGAGTTGAAGATGCAGCCCTTGCTGCCTCTTATGTAAAAGCGCGTATTTCCATTCCAATTCACTACAAAACATGGCCTGTTATCGACCGTGAACCAGGTGTATTTACAAGTCTTGTAGAAGGCAAATATAACCAAACAGCACTCATTATCGATCCAGGCTCCTCTATTGAGCTTAACAACTAATAAAAGATCCACAGACCTAAAAATGACGCAATCCGCTGGATTGCGTCATTTTTGTATACCATTTTGGTTCAAGATTAAACCTATAAAAAAACATGCGACCTAATATACTAAATCTCTTGATTAGCCATAGAAAAGCCACCGCGATTAACCATACGTACAAACTCATCAATATCCTGAGTTTCATCAATCCCCACATAACCGAGTTCACGAACCATGCCGTACGGATTATGCAAAGATAATTGTGGATTCTCACCGGTCAATACCCACAGCACCTTATAGCCTCTTGGCGTCTCTCGTAGTCGCTCTTCCCCTTTGCCATCTGTAAAGTATACAAGTAAATCTACACGGTTTTGATTAGCCAGAGAGAATACAGGAGTAAAGGCTGTAGCACCACGCACATCGAGGCGCGGCTTCACATCCTTCACGGATTCCATCGTATAGGTGCGGCGTACTTCATTATCACATTCTACAACAGTAATACGATGGTTATAAGCATGCACGATTTGTAGCACTTGCTCTAAAGCATTTGTAAACTCCACATCAGTTATACTACCACTCATGTCGAGAGCTACCCATACATTTGCCTTATGTTGACGTAATGTGCCAGACAACTCCAAACGCTCAGGTTGACGACGATTACGACGCATCGTCGTTTTTTTGTATCCACTCGCTACCTTGCCCATTAACTTTTTAAGGTAGAAATACCAAGGCAAGGCACGACGTGTCTTTTGGAATGTATCGATAAGGCTTTTCACATAGCCTTCCATATCCCCCTTTGAGGCTTCGTTGATATAGCGCTCCGTGATTTGGTCCATCGTATCTGTATCAATAGAATCGGATTCATCCCAAATATCATGGCTGGTTTGAGGGTCAAACTCCATAGCAACCGCCGTATCTGCGTTATCAATAGGCACAAAGAGGTCTGGTTTTTCTTTCATGACCTTATCAATAGCCTTCGCATAGTATTCAATGGTACGGAAACGCTTTAATAACAAACCAAAGCGCGCATTTACATTGGCTACCGTTACCGCATCACGGTCTACATGTTCAAGGTAATCGTTTACGACCATATCCATAGCCATATGGACTGCTGTTTTGTGAAAGCCTTGGCTCAGCGCTTTTACCCGCATCAAATGAGCAGAAATGATATGAAGAACTTCACGCTTAATACCATCCTTCATCACATCAGGCGATTGGCGTAACAAGATAAAGGGATTTACATATAATACATATCCGCCCTGTTTAAGATTAATACCAAAAGCACTGGCCATATCAAAGCGAATGCGATGAGTCATTTGTAAGTAAAAGTAACCAAAGAATTGGTCCTCTTCAAGGAGCAAACTGTTTACATCATGCAATATATTCCACAACCGTTGCTCATAGGCTGGTGTCATTACGGCTTGCTGCATAACGGAGAGGTCTGTCCCCTCCACTTGTACGTCTTCAAGAGCACGACCGATAGTACCTATATGGCTATCCGACATATTATGGTTCATAAGATCAGCCGCTATACGTTCAGGCGCCATGCTATGATGTTGTTCTTCATAACTATCTACATAGGCCTCATAAGATGCGTATATTTGCGTATACAAAGCCTCTGCTTCACGATGAATACGCTCTCGTTTCGCATGCCATCGATCGAGCGTCTCGATAGCCTCCGCATCATAAGAACCATTCTTTTCCCAGCCATCAATATGAGTTAGCAAATCCGACGCATCACGTATATCATCCTTATCTAAGTTTCGTTGCATAATTCCACCTCCTTTTCTTAAAAAACAAATTTAGTTTATATCATATTCCATATATCAATTAGTCTCATAACTAATAATTTACTAAGATTGGTTATCTATATATAGCTTTGATTTGGTTAACTACACACATAGAATTATTTTTGAGCTTCAAAAAAAGTGTCTACAAAGAGATCATCTTCAATAGCATAAGCGTAAACGCGCTCATAAGTGTTACGAAGATCTTTCATAACCGCTACGCGCAAATCCCCTGGATACAAGGTTAAAAACTCCACAAAGTGATGTACTTCCTGCGCATTGCTATTGCGATTTAAACGATGCAACATATTTTTTGCTGCTACATAAAGGCGAGTTGGGCTTTCACCTTTAACCTGCTCAGCCATAGACATAATAGCACCTGGTTTTTGAACCGCTGTTAATACATCATCAAGGGTAATAAGAGGTTCTTGATCGGACTCGATAAAGTTTACAAAAGCCTCCGCAATGAGTTTACCTACGTTACCGCGGATAACATTCATAAATACATCCCGACTATAGCTTGTGCCCTCTTGATTCTTATAAATTCTATATAGACCGGACACGCGTTCAAAGGAACGAGGTGTGGCATCGATATCGTCTTCGTGACGTTGATTTAAATATTCTGGATAGGAAGAAATAAATTCAATAACCTTTTCTTCAATACCTGCACCGATAGCCCAGTCAATCCATTGCATATAATCAGCATTCATATAAAGCCATACGAATCGGTTTTGTTGTGCCGGATCCATATCGATGGTTTGGTAATCAAAGGAATCTTCAGGGTTCATAGCGGCGATGATGCGCACTTGATCACTTAAAGAAAAGCCATTAATTTCACGGTTTAGAATAAGGTTCATCAACTCTTGTTGAACTGCATGTTCTGCGCGGTTAATTTCGTCGATAAACAGCAATACTTGGCGCCCTTTATCTACGGCTTGTGCCACATGTTCCAATGTATGATGCACAGCGTATACTGTAGTTTTCACATCCCGTCTATTGCCATGACCATCCGTATGAGTCACCGTTTCTACTGTAGGCAAGCCACCAATTTCACCTTCTTTTAAGAGGTTTCCGTCAATAGTTACTAATTCCCAATTATGTACCTCTGCAACGTGCGCTGCGAGAGAGGTTTTACCAATGCCCGTCTCACCAACGAGCAAGGGCACCTGATTAGCGGCAAGCACTAATTCAACGCTTGCCATTGTATCTATAAAGTTCATTACATCTCCGTTCTAATATTTCAAATATTCGCCTACTGCGATTTTCTTAACAGTTCTAGTACCATACATATCAATAAGTGACAATATATCAATAGGCCATTTTGATTGACGTCCACCGATAGCTTTATTGTTGATTAACTCGCGTATATAGTCTTCATCAACTGTATCGCCGGAAATAGCATCTACAATTATAGCTTTGATTTCGTCTACTGTAACACCCAATGTATTAGGTATATAACCGACAATAGCCGCACTTACTTTAAATAGATGCAAGGCCAAGTCCTTAGTGAGGGTTGTAATCTGCCGCATTGCCTGTGGATCTTGCTTTACTGCTGCTTCTAGTACAGCTACGCTAGGCTCATCAATGTAGCGCAAGGCTAAGTAACTCTCTTGCACGGCTTGTAACTGCACAACCTCGCTTGGAGCATTGATATATTGTAAGGCATCATAATTCGCCTTCACCGCTTCTAATTGCAATTCTTCAGATGGGTTTGCAATATAGCGAATAGCCCAGCCTGATTGAGCTAACGCACTTTGAATTAATGTATCAGACGGATCGCTGATGTATTCTAAAACTGCCCAATCTTTTTCCACTAAGGTTTTTAACAATTCTTCTGTAGGATTTTCAACGAATTGTATAGCTCGTGGTGCTTGTAAAAGCGCCGTTTCAATAACCTTTTGAGTAGGTTCTTTAATATATTGTAACAGCATGCCGTTTTGCCCCACACATGTAAGTTGCATAGCTTCTGTAGGATTTGGAATATTTCGAATCCCATGTGGGTTATTCATCAGCGCCGTTATATATTGTTCCTCTGTCATAATAACCTTCATTTCTATATTAAAAGGCCATACGAATACGTATGGCCTATACTGAATTCTATCTCATTATATCATATTTTTTCGATATATTTATATCTCTTTCGTATACTTACTACACTGTTAATGCATCTAAATCAGAATTATTTCCTATGATTAATAGTTTATCCTCCGCCGAAAGAATCGTAAACGGATTAGGAGGGACTTCTAAATCCTCCCCACGCCTGATGCCTACAGCATTAAGATTATATTTCTCACGCAGATTAGAATCTTTTAAGCAGGTGCCTACCAAAAATTTAGGCATATCTACTTCAATAAGGCTAATGCTTTTAGATAGTTGTAAGTAATCCATTACATGTTCTCGTGTCAACGATTGAGCTAACCGTTGTGCCACATCATATTCTGGATAGATGACCATATCTACCCCCATCTTCTTGAGCATCTTACCTTGGAGTGCATTTTCAGCTTTCGAAACCACATGAGGCATATTCATTTCTTTCAACAACATCGAAGTCATGAGATTAGCCTGGATATTATCACCAATGGCAACAATAACTATATCAAATTGGCTCAAAGCTAAGGCTTTAATAGCCTCTTCATCAGTAGTATCTGCTACAATAGCATGTGTTACATAGGGGGAAACCTTTTGTACAATTTCTGGATTAATATCTACACCTAAAACCTCATGATTCATAGAGGCTAACATCTTGGCTATAGTCGTACCAAATTGACCAAGACCAATGACGGCAATTGTTTTATATTTCATGCTATATCTCCTGATAGACTAACTATTCTACTCAATTACATCAATACATTCTCTTCTGCATACCCAATTGGCTTCGTTGGTGAAGTCCTAAGAGCCCATGTACCAATAACGGTCATAACACCGACACGACCTGTAAACATAACAAGCATCAGCACCCATTTACTGCTTTCAGATAAATCAGACGTAATTCCCGTCGTAAGGCCTACAGTCCCAAAGGCGGACGTAACCTCAAATAACAATCGAATAAAATCATAAGGCTCATCCCAGGCCAGATAACAGGTGGCTATCAAAATAAGAAGAAGCGATAAAAATATAATCCCGTTGGCTTTAAGCACTGTTACTAATGAAATACGACGTTCAAAAATCTCTGTATCTGGACGGTTATTAAACAAGGTACGCGATGCAAGTATGGTTACTGCTACGGTACTAATTTTAACGCCTCCACCGGTAGAGTTCGGACCCGCACCAATAAACATGAGAATAATGGTAACAAACAAGGTAATTGGATGTAATGCATTATAATCAACCGTTGCAATCCCAGCTGTACGCGGCGTAATCGCTTGAAATAAAGAGGCCATTATTTTATTCCAAATCGGTAATGACCCAAAGGTTTTTGGATTTGACCATTCCACACCTAAAAAAATGATAGTTCCTAATAGGATAAGAATCGCTGTGCCTACTAACATAATCTTAGTGTGAAGTTTTAAGTCAACAAATCGTCGCACCTTACGGTGTGACCATATGTCAAAGGCCGCTAAATAGCCAAAACCACCGATAACAATTAGTACTGCTGTATTGATATTAAATAATATGTCCCCTACCATGGCATAAGGTAGATCATTATCAAAAAATACAAATCCAGCGTTACAAAAGGTGGAAACAGCTTGCATGATACCGGTATACAATGCAGCCTGTCCAATATAGGGATATAGCTGAATCGTATAGATTATGCCTCCCACAATTTCAATAGCAAAGGTATAAAGCGTTAACTTTTTCGTAATATGTAATAAACCAGTCATACCCTCCTGTCCGACATCCTCGGACAAAAGCATACGATTTTTAAGGCCTACTCGTTTACCTAGAAGCAAAGCAATTATGGTCGTGAAAGATACAATTCCTAACCCACCTAACTGAATAAGGATAACCATTACAATCTTGCCAAATAAAGACCAATGATAATAAGTATCTACAGTGGTCAGCCCTGTTACCGAAACACAAGATACGGCGGTAAAAGCGGCATCTACAAGAGCCGTCGTTTGCCCCTGAGCACTCGCCATCGGTAACATAAGCAATATTGTACCTATAATCATGACGCCTAGAAAGCTAAACGCTAATAATCGATAGGGATTTTGTTGCATGTACCGTTGTACATGAGAATGGGAAATATCGTGCCACATACTGATTTACTCCAATCCCATTAACTTATGTACAACTTGTAAACTTGGTAAAGCGCTACGACCACCAATCCCTTGCGTATTTAAAGCTGCTACAGCGGACGCAAAGATAGCAGCTTTTTCTAAATCAGAATGTCCACAATGTTGTAATAAATCTATAGCATATGTAGAGGTCTCTAACCCTTCTACTGGGGCTAACTCTCTTAATAATGTAACAAGCTTTGAAAGAAATGCACCATGAAAACTATCTCCGGCCCCCGTTGTATCAACTACATATTCTTGAGGGAATGCCTGACAACGATAGAAAGTTCCATCAGGCCATACAAAATAACTACCATTAGCGCCATCCGTAACCCCCGCAATAAGAGCACCACGGTCATGAATGATACGACAAGCTTCTTCTAAATTAGTAGTGCCCGTATATTTTTCAGCATAATCACGAGCAACAATAGTAATATGACTTGACTCTGTAATAGATTTCATCTCTTCATCGTAGCGCTGTGCACCTCCATCGAGAGAGATAATAGTACCTGCCTTTTGTGCTAACGCCATGGCAGAACACATGAATTGTCGATGCCGTCCGTTAACATGTAAAATGAAAGCTTCTTTAATTAATTGCTTATGAGTATCTAAAAATACTGGCTCTGGCGCAGTAGAGCGTTCAAAAAATACGGCACGCTCGCCAGTGCTATGCTTTACTAGGATTGTAGCAACGCCACTCTTTTCCCCCTTTTCAATGTGGATAGCATCAGTATTAACATTATATTTTTTGAAATCATCTAAAATATGACGCCCCACCATATCGTCACCGATACTGTCAATCATGGCCGTACGTGTACCATATTTACCTGCAACGGCTAATGCTGTAGCTACAGGTCCTCCACCATCGGTGGTAGAAGATACAACTTGTTGTACCTCACGTCCCGTTGGGTAATGATCCACAACGATGAAGCGGTCTAATGTGCTAGCCCCAATACCTAATATATCTATTTCTTTTTGAGGACATGTACTCATACTAACCTCCTAAGCCTTTTATCAGCTATACAAGCAATATCACTTCACATCTTTTAGATTTACTATCTCACTTATTGTTTTATGATTTTAACAGCAATTAGATTTTTATTGTCCTTATAGACTTATACATCTATTCCTATACATCTATTGCTATACTTTTTAAAGTCATTTAAGTCTTATACCTACAGAATACCTTTCGCTCTATAAAAAGTAAACCCCAGACTACAGTCTGGGGCTACTTTGTACTACAGAGAGCACGTATATGTCACGTAATATGTCTTGTATATTATATGTTGGTTATTCGGAGAGGTTGTTAGAATTAAGGTGTAACATAACAGTTTAAGACATCATACGTTCCATCATATATTCAATCTCATCAGCACTTAAATTGTACATAGCTTGTACCATTCGTTCTGCTGCTTCGCCAGAAGCACCGCTCTTAGCAATTTCAGCTTTAGCCTTAGCAATGAGAGCATCTTTACGTTGTGCTTCGGAATCTTCGTCAGTTGGTACAGAGATATTGGCTTTACCTTGGCCAATGCCACGTACCTCTTGGTTAGGATTTTCTTTAGAAATTGTTTTTGTATCTTGTGCTGCTACTGCTTCTATAGCGAAGGAATTCTTACCAGTCATGATATATTCAACAGCTTCTAATGTACTTTGCGTAAGATTTACAGTCCAGAATTCGCCTGCATCAGTCAATTTATAAAGCAATCCATTATAGGCAACAAGACCTCGTTTTTCCCATAATTTATAGAGCCAGTTCAATTCATCTAATCTGGAATCCATTTTTACTAAGCTCATAATATTGAGGAATCCTTGTTCTAATTGACTTACTACTCGGTTTACGATAGGTTGTAAATCACTTTGTTTCATAAGGGCCATAAATGGTTTTTCACCGCGGGTAACCATATCTTCGTATGGTTTTAATGCACGATGTAACATCATCCCATAACCGTCGACGTTACCACCTGCACCACTACCAAATGGGAACATTGGAACGCCCGATTTAGCTAAAGTGTTATACAAGCTACGTTCACGATTATTAGCACTCCAGTGAGCGGCACTCAATCGACGATAGGAACGTTCATCAAGGTATTTACGACCAAATTCAAACATATCCCCTTGCATCGCTGTTGTGGCTGCAGCTGGAACTTTGCCGTTTGTAATGTCTTTATTGAGATCACTACCATCAAATACATTTAATTGATATAGGTCTGCACCATCAACACCAGAGCTTACTAAATCAGCTAAATCTTGTTCCCACACCTCCATAGTTTGACCAGGCAAGCCATAGATTAAGTCAATAACGACAGAGCATTGACCATAAGCTTTCAAAGCAGCTAGTCGTTCTAATACGGTTTCTTTCGTATCTAAACGGCCTACCATTTGACGCACTTCTGTGTTAAAAGATTGTACGCCGATGGACATACGGTTGACGCCGTTTGCCATCCAAACTTCAAGATTTTCAGGGATCAAATCGTGAATACGACCTTCTAAGGTAAGCTCGTAATCATTTGCCAATGGCAAGTACGCTTTAATCGCTTTAAGCAATCTTTCAGAATTTGTAGGTGATAGAGATGTTGGTGTGCCACCGCCGATAAATACGGCATGGATCAAACCATCTTTTAATCTCGAACGCTCACTAGCGAGCTTTAATTCACTGATAAGACCATCAATATATTGGTCTTCAACACTTTGACTCGTACCGTTTTGGAAGAAACCACAATATGTGCATTTTGTCTTACAAAACGGAATATGAATGTAAGCGCATTGCATTTCGCCCTTTTTAGGAGTGCCATTCATTAACGAATCCCAAACGGCTTGTGTTTCTTTTGGAGAAACGAGCGTACCATTGAGACCTGCATGTACAACACGTTTATGAGGAAATGCACCACTCATCGGATTATCGCATTCTAAACCTAGTTGTAGGTTTCGCTGCTTCTCCGGAATGGATTCAAAGAAACTTGCTAAACTCATACTCCAATCCCCTTTCAGAAATTAGGCTTGCAACTTTGCAAGTACAGATTTTGTAAATTCTTTTGCATTTGCAAAGTCTTGTTCATCTGGATGAGTTTCCGCCGCTTTATGTAATGCATCGCGTTCTGGGCTTTGCCCATGTGCTGATCCAGGGGGGAACATTTTATACATCATTTCGATTACTTTAGGATCGATTTTACCTTGGCATACGAAGCCGTCTACAAGAGCTTCTTTGTTAGGCAATAATTCAGATGCTTTTTCGATACTTTCACGAGCATGATCAGAATCAGCATACATCCCTAGTGTGGCAAAGAATACCACATTAGGATTCTTTAAAGTTTCAATCAATTTTGCCGCTTCTTTATTCGCTGTACCTCGATCCACCCAGAAACCTACGAATACTGTATCATAATCAGCTAAATTTTCAGGTGCATCTTTTACAGGAACGCAAGGTGTACCTTCAGGCATAACGGAAGCCATTGCTTCCGCTACACTTTTAGTATTTCCCGTAAGGGAAGAATATAAAATAATAGATTTCATATTTATCTCCTTTATTACTTAGATATATTTATTCTTCTTCATCTTCTCCATCGGCCTGTACTACAAAGTGTACAGGAACTTCTACTGGTTGTATATCCCCTGTTTCGTTTGGATACGGAGTCGCTCGTCGCACTGCATCAAGAGCCGCTTCTACAAATATCTCATCGCCACCACTAGTTGGATATACGTCTATTAAATTACCATTAGTATCTAATTTAGCCATTACATTAATTGTAACATCTACGTTCATTTTACGTTTAATAGCCGCATAAGGAATTTGTTTTTGGCTATCTACGGCTGCATAAAAGCCCTCTACATTGAACGCGGCTTTACCTGTACCGTGACCATCACCTTCACCGGTACCATCACCTGTACCAGTACCATGGCCTCTACCATCACCAATTCCAGTGCCTTCACCAGTACCATGACCACCGCCAGAACCACCACCTGATCCAGGGCCTGTGCCACCAACAGCGGAATTATCACCGGATGTATTGCCTTTATTTTCACTTGCTTTAGCTGCCACATCTACTGCATCAGGGATATCTGTTGCTGTAGATGGTTCAACATTTGCTACAACAGCCTTTGTTCTTGCCGCTACTTCATCTGCTGACAATGGTTTTGGGAACAGATCTGCTCTGTTACCTCCGCCACCACCAGCATGTCCACTGCCACCATCATCGAGCACACTTTGTGTGAGGTCGATTTCATAGGTATCCATTTCTTGAATGGCTGGAACCACTACAAAAAAGATTACAGCAATAAAGAGAGCAATAAGATGAACTACGGCGGATATAATGGCTGCTTTTTTCCATGATATGCCTAGTCCCATAGTTATCCTTTCTGTTCAGCTGCAATAGCTAAGCGTTTAACGCCAGATTGTTTTAACATGTCCATAATCGCTACTACTTGACCATGAGCCGCTCGTTTATCGGCTTGTAAGATAACACTAGCATTAGGGTTTTCTTGGATACGTTGTTTTACCATTGCCTCAGCATCGTCAATGCTCATTGGCTTGTTATCAATCGTAATATGACCCTCCGCATCTAATGTTAAAACCACTGGTAATTGAGCTGGTGCAGAAGCACTAGTAGCCTGTGGTAATTGTACAGACAAGGCTTTTTGAGCCACTGTTTGCAAGCTGTTCATCATGAAGAATACCAACAAGAAGAAAATGATATCAATCATTGGAATGATCATGAATTCCGGCTTAGTTTTCATACGAAAGCTTTGCAAGTTCATAACTATTTCCACCCTTCTCGTTTAGCTGTAACTATATTTACACACATATTTTCAATTTGGTTAATAATGGAGTCCAAACGATGACTAAAAATTGTGTAAACGATAAATGCCATTATGGCCACACATAAGCCAGATGCTGTCGCGATAAGAGCCTCACCTACACCACCAGTAATGGCAGATGCACCCGCACCGGAGTCAAGGATACTGAAAGAGCCAATCATACCTGTTACTGTACCAAGCAAGCCCAATAATGGAGAAATTGTAACTGTTGCACTTAAGTAGTCCATATATTTTCGGAAACCAACTGCATCAACCCCCATTTGATCAGCAAAAGCGGTCTTCATTGCTTCTTCGCTAGAATCATTTTTTAAACCTGCTTCCGCAATACGACTTGCAATAGAAGGGTTCTCTTTAATTACTTTATCAATTTCATCCCAACGTTGTAATTTTGCGAATTCATTTACGGCATGAGTTACAACAAATGTTTTACCTGCATACTTACGATAGAAGAAAGCACGTTCTGCAGCTATAGCGATAACCATGAAAGACAAGAGTAACAATGGATACATTACATATCCGCCACTATGAAATAAGTGAATGACATAATTTAAATTTTCCATATTTGTAACCTTTCTGCCTGTTTACAGACTGAGCATTAGAACCTGTAGGTCCCTTGAATTCTTGTATAATCGCCTAACTTAAAGCTTTCACTACCATATAAAGTATCTCGTTTATTAGTGCCCTTCGCATCAAATGTATAGAATGCTTCAAGGAGCAAATCCTTGCGCGGTACATAGCCGGCACCAAATGTAAAGCTACGAACACCATCTAAGTAACGATCAGGTACTGCACCCGTACCATTACCACCGAAGAAGGAGCCATGTTCAAAGTATTTGTAATCGATGAACGCATTCCAAGATTTCGGAACATCTAAATCAGCACGCCCAATATCTAGACGAGCCATCCAGAAGTGTGGTGTGCCGCCCATTTGATGACCTTTTAGAGTAAAGTCTGCTGTGCCACGTTCATGTTGATATACGGTATTACCATTGAGGTAACGTCCTAAGTTAGAACGATTTTGACCGTAATCAACCGTAACAGCTGCATTAGCACCAAGTTGATACTTAGCACCGATACCAAATACATGAGCTACATTGGAGAAGCTGTATTCATCATTACTGTTTCCATTAGCATTTAAATATGTATGTGTTTTACCGCCAAAGGAACGTAAGTACCAAGCTTGTAAACCAAGACGAGCACCAATTTGTTTCTTGTATTGAATAAATGCGGCCTTATCGATGGCTGGTACAGTATCTTTTTCAAGAACTACACCTTCTGTTCTGATCAAGTTGCCAATGACCTTACCGATTGCTTCGCGTGGTAATTTATTTTCAGACTCTGCGTCATGTACAACTTTTTCAAGATTATACATATAGTTAAACAATGCATTAGGCATACCCCAACCATAGTAAGAACCACCTTCGCCATAATCACCAGAGGACATGGTGAAGTTCTTTTTGTAAATGGCATCTTTAGCATCATAATCACTAAATACGTATTTACCACTATCGTATTTGTAAGTCTTTGCACCTAAGAAGCCAGTGAATTCATAATCACTTGACGGTTGACCATAGTAATCATAAGATCTCTTAAATGTACCATCAGCTTGTTTCACCCAAACTTCGTCAAGCTCACTATTGTTATAATTACTCCAATTATCTTTTGCATTATATTTAGCAATTTCAGAGATGGATTGGTTAATCGCATCACCATGTTTATCAACATAACCCTTTGGATTCAACAAGGCTTCTTTATTATCAGTAGGTACGATAAGACCTTTAGCCTTATCTTTTAGATATTCAGGGTATAACGGAGAGTTCACGTTATACATAAGATCACCAGTCTTATAGAGTTTTTCCCCTGTTTTCTTATTAGTAATTTCGTACATTGTATATCCACCAGATGGGATATCAAGGGAGAATTTAGTCCCTGCCATATCTGTAGGATATGCTTTTGTAAGAATATCTTGTAATCGACCCATAATTTGAGCTTGTTTTTTCTGAGTTTCAGCTAATTTAGCATTAGCCTTTTCAATTTCTTGATCACGGTTCGGATTACTCCATCTTAAGTCTAAGCTTTCTTTATAAGCTTCGTATTCAGCTTGCAAGTCTTTGAGCTGTTGATAGAAATAGAGGCTATCTGTCTTACCTTTGTAAGTGGAGTTATAAATACCAGTTGGACTATCTGGAGCTGCCGGATCTGTTGAGGTCTTCTTCTCACCATCAGAACCGGTTTTAGTAGCACTCTCAATATCGTATGGATAATCATCGCGATTGATACCAATCAATTCAGCTGCTGTTGGTGGTCTAAAGATAACTTTATGCACTGCATGTGTATATGCAGAATCAGTGATACCTGTACTATGTTTGAAAGTACCAACACCAATACGAACTTGAGAATCATGGCCATTCCAAACAGCACGAACGCCATCATATGATTGACCAAACCAGTAGCCACTAACGCCCATAGGCTCAGTTAAACGCCCTACGGATACGTCCCATTTCTTAACGCGTCTTGTAAGATCAACTGTATCGAGTCGTTGATGGTTGAGACCTTTGGAATCAGATTTTGTCCAGCTTGTATCTACTCCACTCATGCCACTCATGCTACCGATAACTTTGAGGTTAGTGAACTCATTGAGTCGAGCATCAAAGCCAAGGCGTAAGCGTTGTTCAAAACTATGACGATTAGCATCGTACATATTGGCTTTTGCAGAACCGATGGCAGAGTTTGCTCTAAATGGAGATTGCGGTCTATTAGAACCATCATGTGCCATCCAACGCGCTCTATAGTCGCCAACCATTGTAATACCACGTTCTTTAGTAGTATCAAAATCAGAACGAATAAAGTCAGTTAAACGAACTACATCAGCTACATTTTGTACACCAGATTCAGAATTTACCACTTCACCATTAGCTATATTAGCACCTGTAGCATTAACGTTTGCACCATTCTTAGTTTTGCCGATGGCCGTAGTTTTACTACCATCGCCACCACCAAATTTAAGGTTAACACCCATGCGGTATACGCGTTCTTGTGTGGCACGATCATCATCGCGATGGTTAAAGATATTGTTGATACCGAAATACATCATGGCATTTTTATTGAAACGTTTTTGAATCATTACATTCCAAATGCCAAATGTTTTCTTTTCATACATTTGTTTCTTATAAACGCCTGCATCACCAGACAAGATATCTGGCCAGTAGTTACCACCATTATTAAGAGTATTACTATCAAGCATATTGATATAGTAATCACCCCAGATGGAGCCATTCCAACCGGATTTAGGGTTATCATAAGTAATGCCAATATCAACTTTGTGCATTGGTTTATCCAATAATTGACGTGGCATGGATGGATCGCTTTTGTTGATGGCGTGTAAATATGTATAACCTAATTTACCAGACCAATATTTGCCGAATTTTTGTTGTACTTCCGCTTGCAACCCTGTAATTTCAGCTTTACCAATATTTTTAAAGCTATAAATCATATCCGGTGCACGTTGGTATTTCGCATCACCTTTGAGATATGGTGCGAAGTCCATAAAATCACCAGTGAAGTATACAGACATATAGTTCTTAATACGGTTATGGAATACACCTACGCGTGCATATGTATTTTTATTTTCACCTTCCAAGCTCATGTCGAAATTGACTGATTTTTCTGGTTTCAAATTAGGATTGCCAGCCCAATACCAACCGAGTTTTGCTACCCCAATCCCTACAGGGTTAGAAGCATACATTTCCCAGTTATACCACAATTCGCCCATACCAGGTTCTGTATAACCAGTACCTACATTGGCTTTAAATCTGCGATGTGTATTACCCTTAACGTTATATGTCATCCCCAAGGATGCAGATACGTTAGAACCAAACAAGCTACTATTATCAAAACGCACAATTGGAGACAATGTTAAATTCTTATTGACTTGCCATGTATCAGAAATATAAGCGTTTATTTTACGAATCGTACCACTACCAGTAGTCAAGCGTTGGTCGCGATTACGGTACTCTTCCAAGAAAGCCTTACCATTTAGCTTAGGCGCTTTCTTACGCATTTCTGGATCGTTAGACTCACCATATTTAAAATAGTCGCCTACGATATTTGCACGATGCGCCGCCATTTCAGGATTTTCCGATTTCAACCGATTTTCCAAAGCATAATATCGCTTCTTGAATTCATCCGTTACTGGCTGATTATTCGGCGATGTGCTTGACCATTCACTGAGTCTGCTTTCAGATAAACCATAATTCACATAATCATCATATGTAATCCCCGGTTTTTGCGCATCATTCGCTGCACCATAATATTCATAATCCATATCCCATTGCGGCATGCCGCCACCGGAATTAATGAATTTATAATCATGGATGTGAGAGTAAACTTTAATACTGTTATCGCCTTTACGTCGCACGAGACGATCAAGGCGGTCTACTAACAAGCTTTTATCGTAATCCCAAGGATCGATGTACATCGTACTTGTATTAGGAGAGCTCTTTAAGCGACTACCAGAGCCTTCTTCACGAGCATAGCTAACACCATAGCTTAGCAGATGATTTTTATTGACTTGCGTATTTGCATTGACTCGAATATCTAATTGACGATGATCGATGTTATCGATATAACGCAACTCATTAGAGCCTTCATAAGCGGAACGACCTGTATAGTTAATGAGGGCTACGTCATTTTCTTTAATACGAGAGTAATTAGTTTCTACCGTCCAGTCGCTCTTTCCAGCTCTAGAGGACCATTGCAGGTTAGCTGTATTACGATCTGCGGTACGTTTGAAGTGTTGTTGTGGCTCTAAGTCGGAGTCGGAATGCTTAACATCGCGCACAAGATCTTCTGTGTACCGATTAAGTCGCAATTCCACCTTGTTTTTATCATTTGCCTCGTAGGTCGCTACAAGACCGATATCTGCCGCATCACCATAGTAACGAAGTACATTTGGCTTGAAGTTATGTTTTGCATAATCAAAGGCCATCCCAGAGGCACGACGTTTAACAGATGCTAGAACAGGCATAAGATCTCGTTTACTACCTGATAAACCAACCTTTAATTTGCCCATTTGACCAGAATCGGCACGAATGAAGAAGTTTTGGAACGGAAACACATCGCCATCGCTCTTACGACGCATGCCTTCAGCATTAAATTGTACGGATGGTTTCTTTTGTGCTTTTTTAGTGATGATATTAACTACACCACCTACTGCATCGGATCCGTATTTAGCACTAGCCGCACCTTGAATAACTTCAATTCTCTCTACGTTCTCTGTGCCCAAACGTTGTACTTCATCTGCCGCACCAGAGTACTTATCAAAATCACCTAGCACTGGTTGACCATCTACGAGGATGAGAGTGTGACGCGCTTCTGCACCGCGAATGGACACGCCAACACGTCCCATAGCATCAACTGTTCTAGATACACCTGTTTGTGTAAAAATAATATCTTCGACGGACTTCGCCTGTTTCTTTTCAATCTCTTTCTTGGTAATGATTTGCACTTGCTGTGAGTTCAATTTTGCTTCTTCTTCTGCCCATGTGCCTTTCACATGAACAACATCTGTAGTGACAGTCGCATTATCTGCCCAAACCACTAGAGGCGCGCTAAGCCACAAGGCAACTGCACTAGACAGGATTATGGTACGCTTTGTATGTCCCCACCGGTTCATTGTGCCCTCCTAAACTTATAACTAAACATATATCTTGTATCTTACACACAAATATAAAAAGATACACTTCACTAACATATAATGACATTGAATATCATTCACATTTTAATGTTAGCAAAGTGTATCTTGCATATCTACTCCGAATAGACCAAAAATATACGTTTCGGACAAATCGGACATAATTTTTAGAATTTATACGTCATTTGGAAACGAGTATAATTCCCAAGTTTGAAGTTTTCAGATCCATATAAGGTATCTCGTTTATTAATCCCTTTAGCATCAAATGTATAGAATGCTTGTAAAAGAAGATCTTTAGTTGGCACATAGCCACCACCAAAGGTAAAGCTCTTAATACCATCCAAGTAACGGTCAGGCACAGCCTCTGTGCCATTGCCGCCGAAGAAGGAGCCATGAGCAAAGTATTTATAGTCCACATAGGCATTCCAAGAGCCAGGTTTATTCATATCGGCACGACCAACATCAAAGCGCAATGCCCAGAAATGAGGTACACCACCTATATCACGACCCTTGATATCGAATTGAGCAGATCCAGCCTTATGTTCATAATGAGTATTGCCATTCATGAAGCGACCAAAGTCACTACGGTTTTGTCCATAGTCGAAGGAAATACTTACATTATGATTTAATTGATACTTAGCTCCAAGACCGAAAATATTAGCCATATTGTTGAATTCATGCGCTTCTGTAGCATTACCATTCGCCGTATAGAAGCGATAGTCACTACCGCCAAAGGAGCGCAAGTACCATGCAGCTAAGCCAAGTCGAGGTGTTACCATATGTTTAACTTGAACATAGGCAGCCTTTTCAATTGGTGGAATTGTATCCCGCTCCAATACGACACCTATTGAAGGAATAACAGCACCTGTATATTTTCCTAACGCTTCTCTCGGCAAACGACTGTTGCCGTCCGCTTTTTCAAGCATTCGAGCCAAGCTATTAAAGTACGAAGCTATCATAGAAGGATAATAGGCACTTCCTTTTACGTTAATAAGACCGGACGTGCCAGAGTCGTTAATATCAACGACATTTGCCTTATAAATAGACTCGTCTAGCCCGTCAAAGGCATTATCTTCAAATTTCATCGTATATGGATTATTACCGAAACTATAGGTTGCTATATCTTTCGCCTTGGCACGATACGCCTCTACGATAGCCGACTTATTCTGATTGTACCAATTTGAAATAAACGGTTTTCCGCCCTTAGCAAGAACAGAGGTATCACTCAACTTCATTTCAAACAATGGGTTTTTCTTATCAAGCCCAATCGTTCCCGGTGCGATTTTCTGAGTGAAAGTACGTTCATCTTCATACCATTGTTCATCATCTTCATCATAGTATCGCGATTTATAAGAATACGTTACTGACACATCCGGCATCTTAATCGATACAGTCTGTTTAGCCGCATCCGCACCATAAGCTTTCACCGCGATTTCCTGCATCCGGCGCAACACATCAAACTGCGCAGCTCGCAACGGTTCCCGTTCTTTCGCCACACGAGCTTCCACATCCGGCAAAGATGCTTCCAACTTTGCCAGCTCCGCTTTTAATGGAGCCAGTTGATCCGCGGACATGCCGTCAATAAATTCTTTAGACCAGATATCGGAAGTCATATCATCGATTTTCTTCTTTAATGTACCTACCTCCGCATCTAAGGTGCCTTCCTTATCGCGCAAGGCTTTTAATTGCTGATAGAAATTAATAGTATTCCCTGCATTTGGTACGATGAGTTCCTTATTGGCACCGTCCGAATCCATAGTAACACCTAAGAATTCCTCTACCGTTGGAACCCGTTTAAAATGCGTATAAATAGCATGAGTATAAGCACTATCGCTAATTCCCGTACTATGTTTAAAGGTTCCCACACCGATACGGACTTGAGTATTCTTATTCGTCCAAACACTACGAAGACCGTCATATTCTTTATTAAACCAATAACCTGTAACCCCCATAGATTCAGTAATACGACCAACACTATGATCCCATTTAGAACCGTGATGTGTTACATCTACTTCTTCGAGACGTTGATGATTAAAGCCTTTAGAGCCTTCTGTTTCATGACTGCTATCTACACCAGCTTGGCCAGAAGCACTGCCTACAACACGTATATTCGTATTATCGTTAATGCGAGCATCGACACCGACACGTATACGTTGATTCAAGCCGTGTTCCTTCCGATCCGCCAGATTCTTTGCCGCCTCGTCGGATACGTAACTAGTAGTCGTCACCCGCGTAGCAGGACGATCAGATCCAAGATGACTGTCATTACGTACACGATAATCACCTACAAGTTCCATACCTCGTTTTCTGTCTGTATCGAAAGGACGCGTAATAAAATCCTGCAGCATAACCGGAGGTAACGATTCAAACTGCTCCTTCGTAAGTTTCGTTTTACTTTCACCTGAACCGAAACCGAATTTCATATTTAATCCGATACGATATACTCGAGCCGATAAAGCCCGATCATCATCACGATGATTAAAGAGATTATCAATACCGAAATAGATTCGTGAATCCTTATCAATCTTCTTTTGAATCATCAAATTCCATATGCCATAAGTTTTATGTTCATACATATCGGCGGTTTTTCTATTATTCAAATTATATCTGATAACGGAACGATCGGAATTATTAGGATCAATATAAGATACCATATAATTACCGCCACCAGACAAGGAGTTACTATCCAGCATATGAATATAATAATCTCCCCACAGGCTACCGCTCCATCCGCTAGACTTATCCTCAAAATCTACACCGATATCCACTTTATGACGAGGTTTATCCAGTAATTCACGAGGCATATCTTTATCGCTCTTATTAAGCGCTCGTAAATACGTATATCCCAAACGAGCTTTCCAGTGCTTATTCAAAGTCTGTTTCACTTCAAATTGAAGACCTGTGATTTGGGCCTTGCCGATATTACGGAAACTGTAAATCATATCCGGCGCATGCGCAAATTTCGCCGCTCCATATGTGGTAGATTCATCATATTGAGGATAAAAATCCATCAAATATCCCGTATTGTAAATCGACATATAATTCCGAATATTATTGTGGAATACGGTTACTTTACCATAGGTATTTTTATTTTCCCCTTCCAAAGAAAGATCGAAATTCATGGATTTCTCTGGTTTAAGGTTCGGATTTCCAACCCAATACCAACCTAATCGGGCTTCACCGCCACCGATTGTGGCATTTGTAATATTCGGGCCATACATTTCCCAGTTATAATACAGCTCGCCCATACCGGGTTCCGTATAGCTGGTACCCACATTAGCCTTTAATCTGCGGTGTACATTTCCATGTACATTGTGAGTCATGCCGAAATTAAAAGACCAGTTAGAGCCGAATAAATCACTATGATCCAGTCTTATAATTGGTGATAAAGTAGTATTTTTATTAACCTGCCACGTATCCTGAATAAAGAAATTCTGTTTCTTGATCTCCGCACGTCCTGCGGTCTGTTGATTAACGCGTTTTAAATACTCTTCTTTAAAATAAGCTCCGTTTAATTTCAACTTCGTAGAATCAAAATCCGGTACGGCGCCATAGTAAAAGCTCGGTAAATAGGCATCATAAAGTGCAGGATAATACTTACCGTTCTCATCTTTTCGGCCTTCCTTATTAAAATGATAGTCTTCAATAAATTCTTTATTCTCCGCTAACAAACGTTTAGCAAACTGCTGATATCGCGCATAAGCTTCAGGATTCCGTTTTTTCAGCGTACGCTCCGTCACAGGGCCATCCACAAGCCCCATTACGGCCGCCGAATCAATTCCCGCCTGAGGATCCAAATATTGAAGATATTCTTCGTAAGTAAATTCTGGCAATGTATTTGGCTTACTTTTATCCCCGTTATACCATTCTTTCTCCTTATTCCACTGCTCTACACCAGCGTCGTTTTTTCTGAAAGAATGGTCATAAATTGTGGATGAAGGAACACCGTTTTTTACAGCTAGACTTTTATCGTAATCCCAGGGATCGATATGCCGTTTATAGGTATGAGGCGCATTTTTAAGTCTGCTACCTTCGCCTGTCTCCCGTATAAACCCAATACCATAAGACAAGAGATGTTTCTTATTGACTTGCGTGTCTGCCCCGAGTGTTACGCTCCATTGACGATGATCTACATTATCCACATAGTTTAATGTATTTTTCCCTTCATAGGTACTGTTCCCATAGTCACTGGTTAATGTTACATCATCTTCTTTGGTCCGCGTATAATTCAGTTCCGCTTTCCACGAACTCTTATTATCCTGACCAGTATACGTCAAATTAAGATTATTCCTGTCTAAATCCCGTTTATAATGAACCTGAGGTTCCAAATAAGAAGTACTGCGCTTTACATATCGTTCCAAGTCTTCATTATACCGATCGATACGGATTCCCAAAGACTGTTTATCATTAATATCATACGTAGCGGCCAAACCTATATTGGAATTTGTACCGTAATACCGTAGGGAATTCTTTAAAAAACCATGGTCTTCATCATTGATCATAGCGCTGATACGACGCTGCTCGCTGGCATAAATAGGCATAATGTCACGTTTACTACCGTGAATATTAACTTTTAACTTACCTAATGAGCCAGAATCAGCGCGCATAAAGAAATTGGAAAACGGTACGATATCACCGTCGCCTTTAGTTCTACGACCTTCCGCATTAAACTGAAGGCCAGCGGTTTTACGCGGTTTATTGGTAATAACATTGATAACACCACCGATGGCATCGGATCCGTATTTAGCACTGGCTGCACCTTGGATAATTTCTATACGTTCCACATTTTCTGTACCGAGACGTTGTAATTCATCACCAGCACCTTGATATTTGGCAAGGTCGCCCATCACAGGCTGTCCATCCACAAGAATCAAGGTATGACGAGGATCCGCTCCACGGATAGATACGCCGACGCGCCCCATCGAATCGACAGTTCTAGATACGCCAGTTTCGGAAAATACAATATCTTCTACGGATTTTGCCTGCTTTTTGACAATATCCTTCTTCGTGATAATCGTCGTCTGCTGAGACTCTTGTTTTGCCTGCTCTTCAGCCCATGTACCGCGAACATGAACCACATCGGTTGTTACAGTCGCATTGTCCGCCATAACCACCGGCATTTGCAACCAGCACGCTACTGCACAGGATAGTATGACATATCTCCTTGCCCGCACCCAACTCCTATTCATTAAATTTCCTCCACACATATATTTAACTATGCATATAAAAATACACTTTACCACTACAACCAAATGACATTGAAAATCATTTACAGGTTTAATAGTAGCAAAGTGTATTATACATATCTACTCCGAATAGACCAAAAACATACGTTTCGGACAATATTTAATTTTCATAGACTATCAAACCTAGCCTAAAGCACAAAATTTCTATCTAGAATAATATAAGATCCAAATTATTTAAACCTTACGATAAGCACTTGGCGTTACACCAGTAGCCTCTTTAAATGCACCCGTAAACTTACTACCATTCTCATACCCTACCGCATTAGCGATTTCTAAAATAGACTGATCTGAGTCTTGAAGCAATCTCTTCGCCGCATTAATACGACATTCTTTTAGATATTGATGTATGGTTGTACCATATACACCTTTAAAGCAACGCTTCAGGGTGGATGTAGGAATATCAAACTGTTCAGACAAGGAGTCAATAGTAATACGCTTCATAAACTGTGTCGATACATATTCACTTACAGCTTTTACAATATCTACCTGTTGCTTTCTATAGGTACTTCTCTTTTCAGGATTAGCTGTAGAGATAACAGATAATAATAAAAAAATTTCAATTACTTTTAATTTAAAATAGTGCTCCTTTATTTGATCTGGCACATTATATAAACTGGAAAAAATGTGACGAACTGTTTCCGTTTCTTCCATCATCATACCAAAATCAGAATGCTCACAAAACCGATTGGCCAGCTCAGTCAAATCAATTCGAGAATCACTAACAAGTGCATCTAATACGGGTTGTGCCTTTTCAACATCTACTAATAATACAATTCCTTTAAATAATTTTGTAGGAAAGTAATTTTCATGTTGGTAAGCGGAGCGTGTATGCCACCCTAACGACATATCCCCTGGACCCATATATAAATACTCACCAGATGTGAACTTGCACTCAATGCGCCCTTCTTCACAGTGATTTATAGCAAACGTCTTGGTATGTGATTTAGCATAAAATTGAATCGTCTCTTGCTTCACATCTAAGAACATCAAATCGATACCGTCAAATATCGTATGTCTTGACATAGATGTTCCAGCATGTGAGGCCGCATGATTATGTGGATTCATACTATCACCATATACACAAATACTATAAACATAAATTAATAATATTATATTATAGTATACTTATTGATAGTCATTGTCAACTTCTAATTAGTAATAGTTCATTTTAGATTTAAAAACACAAGCTAGTTCGTTTTAGTAATATAAAACAATTAAGATCTTCGTTGAGAGTTATTCTAGTGTACTATAAAATAAGCCTCATGAATTAAACTACAACAATTTAATTCATGAGGCTATATTCAAAACTAAGGATATAAGTTCCTATTTTTTTGTTTTAATAATAAAAGCTAATGCTATGACATGCGCTACCCATATAATGCCCATAACCATTAGAGCAATAGGCATATCTTGACTAAAATAGGCACCAACCGCCATTATGGCACTAACGGATACGAGAATGGACAACTTTGCCCGCAAGGTCAACGCTTTATCGCGTTCATAAGCAGCAACAGTCTTTTGATATAAACTAGATTCCAAAAACATTTTATGGAATCGTTCAGACCCTCGAGCTAAACAAAATAAAGTTAGCATATAAAAAGGAACTGTTGGCAATAGTGGTAATACGATACCTGCTGTACCAAGTCCAAAACTTATTGCTCCAATAGTCAGGAATACATATCGTACTACAACATTACTGTGTTGCTCAGTTTTTTTCATTAATCCTCTTCTACATAATTAATAACTTTACCTTTTGTTTTAATAAAGTTAGGAATAATAAGTACTAAAGCGGCAATAGCTACAATGCCATAAATACCAGCCATACCTACCCATTCATAAGCATTACCTAATACGAGACCCATCACTGCAAAGTCCGCATCACCAAAGGTTGTATTTTGGAAGCCTAATTGACCAAGAACTGGCAACGCCAAAGCTGGCAAGAATGTAATAGCCAAACCATTTAGGAAAGCACCTACCGCTGCGCCACGACGACCACCAGTAGCATTGCCATAAATACCTGCTGTAGCACCACAGAAGAAGTGTGGCACAAGACCAGGAATGATTAATACGCCACCTACAGCCCCAAGGATAAGCATACCGATGATACCACCGATGAAGGAACTAAGGAAGCCTAATACAACCGCAGTTGGAGCATAGGTGAAGAATACGGCACAGTCTACAGCTGGAATTGCATTAGGAATAATTTTTGTAGCAATCCCTTGGAATGCAGGAATCAAATCACCTAAGATCATACGCACACCTGAGTATACGATTGTTACACCAACAGCAAAATTCATAGCACTCATAACAGCGTATAAATATGGGCTCATATCACCTGATAAAGTAGCGACAAATTCGGAACCTGCTGCAAATGCCGCAATTAGGTAAAATACGATCATAGTTAATGCTGTAGATAATGTTGAGTCTCGTAAGAACCCCCATTTTTCTGGTATTTCAATATCTTCTGTGCTATCTTCAGCTTTCCCAACATATTTAGCAACCCAAGCCGATAAATAGTAGCCTAAACTACCGAAATGACCAATGGCAATTTCATCACCATCTGTCACTTTGGATGTATAACTTTGACCAATAGCTGGAGAAATGGCAGACCAAGCCCCCATTAAGAAACCACCTACAAGAATTAGTTCCATGCCAGATAATCCTGCAGTACCAAGCACGGCAGACATAAGACATGCCATAAATAAGCTGTGATGACCAGTTAAGAACACATATTTGAACTTGGTGAAACGAGCAATACATAAGTTCATCAATAAGCCTACTACGAGAATAGACATCGTTTCAACGCCAAGTACCTTTTGTGCAACAGCTACGATAGCTTCATTATTTGGCACTACACCAGTAATATGGAATCCATGTTCAATCATTTTCCCCAATGGGTCAAGATTGCTAACGATAACACCCGCACCTGCAGCTAACATTAAATACCCAAGAATAGGTTTTAATGTGCCCGTCATTATTTTATGAAACGGACGTTTCAAGGCGATCAAGCCTATACATGACATAATACCAATCAAAAGTGCCGGTTGAGACAGCACATCACGCAAGAACTCTAATACCATTTCCATGGCACTACCTCCTATATATAATTGTTACATATTATTGAGCGGCTTGTTTTAATGCTTCAAGAACATCTTCTGTAATCTTCTTTTTATTAATATAGCTACGAACAATAGCAACATTTTTATCGTCAAATTGTTCAGCCAATTCTTTTACAGTTACGATAAGGTCAGCCTTACGACCTTGAGCCGCGTTAAAATCGATAGATTCAACTTGTGCATCGATACCATTTTCAGCACAAATTTCTTCAATTTTCATTTTTAACATCAAGCTAGAACCAATACCATTACCACATACAGTTAATACAGAAATCATACTTGCCTCCTTCTAAATGTTTATTGCTCGTCTAAATGCTCTGCCAAGAATGCTTGTACGTCGTCAATACTTTCAAAGTCAACGGCCGCATCTAAGAACTCTTCATCCTCAAATAAAGTAGCAATATCTGTTAACAATTGAATATGCTCATCTTTATTGGGAGCACATAAGAATAATGCGACAGATACTGGGTCATTATCAGGGCTGCCAAAATTCAATGGTTTTTCCAATGTCACTAAAGCTGTCCCTACACGCTTAGCACCATGTTCTGGGCGCGCATGTGGCATAGCAAGACCGGGAGCCAATACGATATATGGACCCATTTCACGAACTACTTCAACCATAGCCTCTGTATAAGATGGATCCGTAAAGCCCGCATCAACCATCAGTTGACCACCATGACGAATTACATCTTCCCACGTTTCGGCGGGATAATGAAAGGATACATTATCCTCAGATAATAAATCTTGTATCAAACTAACACCTCCTAAACATTCTATTGTACATATAATTCTATTATAGCCATTCTAATAAATTTTTCATATATCAAAATAACAATGAACTTATAAAAATGAATAAAGCTAACATAAGATTTTGCTATTTATAATTTAATGAATCCTCATACTTATAATACCTATACAGGTATTAATATTGTATATATATTGAAAATTCTCTATACTTAGATAAGACTTAGACTACCTAAATAAAAATAGAATAAGGAGATTTTATGCAGACTTCGGTAAAAGTATTTATACTCTGTCTAATCCTCTGTATTTCATTGGTAACAGCGTTACAGTTTGGATCTAAATTTGTACCACTAGACCAAATTATTTCAGCACTTATGTCTATGATTGATGTAAATGCTACAGCATCTATGACTGATACGATTATTACAGATATCCGCTTACCACGACTTATTTACTCTGTTCTAACAGGTATAGGCCTATCACTTGTGGGTCTATTAATGCAAACGGTCACGCGCAATGCCCTCGCAGATCCCTATGTATTAGGTGTTTCTTCTGGTGCAAGCACAGGTGCGGTTTTCGCTATTATCATGGGTGGGCTTCCATTCTTAGGTCATTACAATACGCCTATTTTTGCGGCCCTAGGCGCAGCACTTTCAATTATATTAGTACTACTATGTGTTGGTAAAAGTAACAGTCCAGTAAAGCTTATCCTCATAGGCATGGGCATGACCGGTGTATTTTCAGCCTTAACGATGATGATCATTTACGGAGCCAAACACGAAGCACAAGTACGAAGTGCCATGTTCTGGCTACTTGGCAGCTTTGCAGGCATACAATGGGGCGATTTACCATTAACAGCAATTATTGTAACCTTGTTTATGCTATATATCTATATGTTCAATCAAGACCTTGATGTGTTGCTACTCGGTAATCATGAAGCAGCACAAATGGGGCTTTCCGTTAAGCAGTTACAATTAAGCATCGTTATCATATCCTCTATTGTGATCGCTACACTAGTATCAAAGGTTGGTGTAGTTGGCTTTATCGGCCTTATCATCCCTCACCTTGCTCGGATTGTAGGCGGACCTAAGCATAAATACACATTACTATTCAGTGCACTCATCGGTAGCATCGTTATGATTTGGTCAGACGTATTATCGAGAGCACTCTACAGTCCAGAAGAAATCCCTATTGGTGTGCTTACATCTTTATTGGGGGCGCCTCTCTTCATTTGGATTATCATGAATCGTTATAAACACAATGGTTAGTGTATATCATATCTATAGGAGATACTATGTATCAAATTAATCAGCTGTCTTTTTCTTATGAAACAAAAGAAGTGTTAAAGAATATTTCTGTAACATTTCCTACCAATAAAATAACAGCCATAATTGGACCGAATGGATGTGGTAAGTCTACCCTACTTAGCCATCTATATCGACTTCATCCAACAAAAAACAAAATCACATTAAACGGAAAACCTTTAGAGTCTTATAAAGGTCGCGAATTTGCTCAATTGGTAGCAGTCTTAACACAATCTAGAGACGCTATGATTGATGATTTTCTCGTAAAAGATATCGTTCTCATGGGACGGTATCCGTACAAACAACACTTTGGCACCTATAATTCTGAGGATGTTAAAATTGCAGAGCATTATATGAATGAAGTAGGCATCACCCATTTAGCAAATGAAGAAATTCATCATTTATCAGGTGGTGAGAAGCAACGCGTATTCATTGCTAAAGCCTTAACCCAGAAACCTCAAATACTTCTTTTAGATGAACCTACTAATCATTTAGATATGAAGTATAAAATAGCACTTATGAAGCAATTGCGTGCTTTTAAAGGCACTACAATTGTAGTCCTTCACGACTTAAATCTAGCGGCTCAATATTGCGATCATATTGTCATCATGAACAGCGGAACTATCCTAAAAGAAGGTTCCCCTACCGAGGTGCTCACACCTGAAATTCTTGAACCAATTTTTGAAGTTCCTTTTAAAACCTCTTGGGATGAAGGGCGCTATCATTTATATTATTAATTAGTAAAGAAAGGACTTACTATGTTTCAGAATTTAAGAAAGTCAAAAAAATTATTATTAATCGCTATGACATGTGCTACATTTGCTATTGCTGGTTGTAGTTCTGATACTACAAAAACTACAGCGGATAATGGAACCTCTGTAACATGGAGTGAAACATTTGACGGTACAAAAACAGACTTTGCCGTAAAATCTGCCCCTACTCATGCAGTGTCCATGTCCCAAGCAACAACGGAAATGATGTTACAATTAGGCCTTGAGGACAAAATGGCTGGGACCGCTTTCAAAGAAGAAGAAATCTACCCACCTTTACAAGCAGCTTACGACAAAGTAAAAGTATTATCTGAAAAATGGCCTTCCTATGAAGTATTCATGTCCGTAAAGCCTGACTTCGCTACGGGATGGCCTGATTCTTTCAGCAAACGAGCTATACCTGCAGATAAAATGATTTCCCAAAAGGTTAATATTTGGATTCCTGAATCCATGTTATCTACTAAAGCTGACCTAGAAACCAACTTTAGCGACATGATTAAATTGGGTGAGATTTTCGGCGTAAAACCTAAAGCTGAAGAATGGGTTGCAGGTCAACGTAAAACATTGACAGCTATCCAGGATAAACTAAAAGACTTACCTCGTAAACGCGTTTTCATTTATGACTCTGAAGACGGTCAACCATTCACAGCATTCGAAGGTTATACTACTAACATCTTAAAACTTATCGGTGCTGATAATGTAATGAGCGGCTTAGGCGTTGATAAAACATGGGCTAAAGGTTCTTGGGAAACAGTAATTGCGCAAAACCCTGATTATATTATTATCGCTGACTATGGCAATTCTATCCGCAACGACGATGATTTCCAACAAAAAATTGAAAAAATCAAGGCTAACCCTCAACTTCAAGACATTACAGCCGTTAAAGAAGGTCACTTCATTCGTGTAAAACTTTCTGAAATCACACCTGGTGTACGTACTGTCGATGCTTTAAAACGTTTAGCTGAAGAAATTCACGGCATCAAAGTAGACTAATTTAATATAACAAGATATAGAGTAATATATGTAATATGTTTTGTATATTATATATAACGAAGAAGGTCCCAATTCAAATGAATTGGGACCTTTTCGTACTACTTGTATTGCACACAGCATATTGTTTAGAGAGTAAAGATGTGTTGTAGTTGAAAGATTTAGAAATAATGAATTATTGTAAAATAGATTTAAAATGTATTAAATTGTATATGCTGTGACAATGCCTGATTATTTATACTTCTCGGCTATATTGTTGCCTATATCGTTTATCATTATTTGCCTTAATAGCCATGATCAATGGCTTTAGCGAAAGAAACTCTTCATCACTGAGTCGAAAGGTTCTACCAATACGTTTAATAGGATTACGTGGGCGCCCGGCACCGCGTCTAGATCCACCCCATGCCATATACATACCTCACTTTTCACTTGAAAAACTCCTTCTACCGATAGTATAACCTCCGATACATAAGTATGCAATAGTCATTCACTTTAAACAGCCTCTTAACAACCTATAAACAGGTAATAAACTTCATTTATTAGTAAAATGCATAATCAACAAAACACATATTTATAAGTATTTTCCCCTATTCAACTTGAATTGTAACATTAATGTTGCCAAATATAGATAAATCTCTTTTATAGAATATAGTATTTACAAAGCAGTTTATTTCTATATTTTTAGACTATTTAGAAACTATCATGTACATATATAGTAAATAGAATTTTAAATTAGAAAAGCAAATTATTTATAAATATGACAATATAGGAAGAATATTTCGACAAACAAAAAAGACTGCGTTTGCAGTCTTTTTTACTGTAATAAAAAGTATATGAATTAGCCAAATAGTAAGTGACCTACTTCATAAGCAATAGCGGCAACGATGCCAGATAATGGAATCGTTACAAACCAAGCCATAACCATAGATCTTGCTACGCCCCAATTAACCGCTTTAATACGTTTAGAAGAGCCTACACCTAGTAAAGAACCACTTACTACGTGTGTAGTACTGACAGGCAAATGTAAGAATGTAGCTGTAAAAATAGTAATAGCAGAGTTTAAATCAGCAGCAAACCCATTAATAGTTTCTAGTTTGAAAATCTTGGTTCCCATTGTAGAGATAATTTTCCAACCGCCTACAGCAGTCCCCATAGCCATTGCAGTAGCACAACAAAGTTTTACCCAAATCGGTACATCTAATGTATCAATGAAACCACCGCTAAGTAAGGTTAATGTGATTATACCCATCGCTTTTTGTGCATCATTAGAGCCATGAGAAAATGCCATCATAATTGCTGATACAATTTGCATGGATCTAAATCGATCATTTAAAGCAATCGGAGAAAATCTACCGAAAATAAGCAACAATACTTTCATCACAATATAGCCACCAATCATGGCTACAATTGGAGATAAAATAAGAGACAAAAAGATTTTTAAAATCCCCGCCTCATTCAACGCGTCAAATCCTACAGACCAGCCCACAGCACCGATGATACCACCAATCAAAGCATGGGATGAGGAACTCGGGATTCCCCAATACCAAGTTAAAAGATTCCATGTAATGGCACCGATAAGGGCTGCAGAAATAATACCACTATCGATAAGGGATGGCGACATTACTATATCACCACCGATAGTCTTTGCAACACCTGTACTAACCATTGCACCCAAAAAATTGAGAGCAGCGGTCATCATAATTGCCTTTTTAGGCTCAATAGCTCGTGTAGAAACGGATGTGGCAATGGCATTCGCCGTATCATGAAAGCCATTGATATAGTCAAAGGCTAATGCTAAAAATACAACTAGCCATACTAAATAATGAGCATCAAGCATACTTCAATACTACCCGGCGGAATGTACCAACCAAATCTTCGCAGCCATCGATTACATCTTCCATAGCACTAAGGATTTCCTTCCATTTGATAATTTCAATTGGATCTGTACACTCTGTAAAGAGCTTAGCCATTTCTTCATGATAAATATTATCCGCTTCAGACTCAAGTTTCAATACTTGGTGAACACGCCCCTCTACCTTCACATGATCCTTTTTAAGACTACCCATATAACCAATGGATTTGTTGATATGCTTAACGCATTTAACAACAATTTCACTCATGCGAATAGCACCATCACTTGGTTTGCCAACGTGATACATAACCATTTTATCCATGATTTCTTTGATATTATCCAATGTAGTATCCAGTTGGTCAATCAAAAGCTGAATATCCTCACGATCCATTGGAGTGATAAATGTTTTACGTAAACGCTCTACAGTTTCATTTACTAATTCATCGGCAGCTTTTTCCTTTGTATCAATTTCAAGAAATGCCTCTTCCTTAGAGATATCCCCTTTAAACACGCGTTCCATCATTTCCGCACTTTCATAAGTTAGTGCAGCATGCTTTTCCAAAATACTGAAAAATTTTTCTTCTTTTCCTTTTAATTTAAAAGCCATGAAGATCCTCCCGAACCAGTATTGATTGCTTCTATAATAACAATTTAATTATAGCATACTACAGGTAATTCCTAAACCAATTTACCAATCTCTATATTTTAACCCCTATGCGTATATGGCATATATAGAATCTACATCTGTGAAAGCTTTTTTTGACCATATTTCCACTATATAAAATAGATAAAAAAGCAGATAGCTGACTAACATATCAACTATCTGCTATATATTTCTTAGCTATTAGCTTCCGCTGCCGCTTTAGCCGCCTCTGCCGCCTTTTTCAAATTAGGCACGGATGTAGGGCATGTAGCAGGCGTACAAGCACCATTAGGGCCTAAATCTTCAGAACGGTTCACAAAGGTAGTATGTAACATGTGATGTGCTTTGTGACTCATAGGTTTGCCATCAAAGAACTCAGCATACAATTTTTGGATATCTGGATTATCACAAGCAGCTTTTACAGTTACTTCTGCATCGCGAGTATACAAGGATGCAATACGAGCTTCACGAGCTTTGTCAGCCATCGGCAATTTAACGCGTGGTTGTCCACCACCACCGATACAGCCACCACGACAAGCCATTACTTCGATGAAGTCATAATGGATATTTTCTGCACGCATGCGTTCGATGAACTTACGCAAATTACCAGTACCATGAACTGCCGCTACATGTAATGTTTTATCGCCAATCACTACGTCCGCTTCACGCGCACCGTCCATGCCGCGAATAGCTTCGAATGGAATCAATGTTTGAGGTGCATCTTCACCTGTCGCCATTTTGTAAGCCGCACGCATAGCCGCTTCCATAACGCCACCAGTGTTACCGAAGATGATACCACCACCAGAGGCTTCGCCCATCAATGGGTCAAAAGCAGAATCTTCAAGATCATCGAAGTTGATTTCTTCTGCGCGCAACCATTTTGCAAGTTCCCGTGTAGTAATACAGTAGTCTGTATCGCGCATTTCTGGTGTATTCCAGTATTCCGCGGAGGAATTCATTTCATCGCGACGAATTTCAAATTTCTTAGCTGTACATGGTGTTACTGCAACAGCCACGATTTGTTTTGCATCAAGGCCCATTTTTTCAGCAAAGTATGTTTTTTGTGTAGGCGCTTGCATAGCAATTGGGCTCTTAGCCGTAGATAGGTTTGGCAAGAATTCTGGATAGAATGTTTCCGCAAACTTAACCCAAGCAGGACAACAAGATGTGAATTGAGGCAATACTGCATCACTATTAATAACACGTTCTAATAACTCAGATGCTTCTTCCATGATAGTCATGTCCGCACCAAAGTTTGTATCAAGGATATAGTCGCCACCCAATTTACGAAGAGCGGCTACCATTTTACCTTCTACAAATGTACCAGCCTCAAGGCCGAATTCCTCGCCCAAACCAACACGCACGGCAGGCGCAGTTTGGAAAATGACGATTTTATTAGGGTCAGCAATAGCTGCTTTTACTTCATCAATTTCAGAGCGTTCATTAATGGAATCGAACGGGCAAATAGATGCACATTGACCACAATGAATACAAATTGGATGATCTCCATTAGTTGTTAAATCATAATAATCAAATACACCCATGTCTACAGCACAAGCTTTACGACATAAGGAGCAGTTTTTACATTTAGTTAAATCTTGTACTAATGCAATATTTCCGTCTTCAATTGGTACGCGACGGTCTAAAAATTGGTACTTACTCATGAGTTCCTCCTACTTAGGTAACGTTGTTATCGTTAATCGTAGAAATTATACTATACATTGTGAGTTTTATCAATAAACTTACACGTAATTCCTTTGCATAGCAGATATTAAAAAATGGCATGATAAAAGGAATTATAGGCGTTCCTCTAATTCCATCCACCGTTCAGTGAGCGCATCTATTTGGGCCTGTGTTTCTTCTCGTTCCTCCATCAGTGACTGCATTTTTTCATAATCAGTAGCCACTTGGCTTATCATAACATCGAGGCCTTTTACTAAATGTTCTAGCTTTGGCAATTCATCCATAATTTTGGCATACTCCGCTTCCTCTGCTTTATTGAGGCCCTTCTTTAGTATTGCTTTGAAAGTATCTGTTTCACCAACAGCTACTACATTGTCATTTTCAAAGATATCTGACGTATTTGATTGATTATCAACAGAGTCATCGGTATCAGCCTCTCCACCTTCTACAGCTTGTACCACTTTGGAATTAGCCGGTATATTATCATTTGGCATATAGAATGGGCGCTTGCTGCCACTACTTTCATCAAGAGCATCCTTGTAGTCAGAATAGGAGCCATGAACGATTTCAATATGCCCATCGCCGGTAAAGACAAATAATTTATCTACTACGCGGTCTAGGAAGTACCGATCGTGACAAACTGTAATGATGACGCCACTAAAGGAGTCAAGGAAATCCTCTAATACCTCTAATGTTGGAATATCAAGATCATTCGTCGGTTCGTCCAGCAATAATACGTTAGGGGCGCTCATCAACAATTTTAAGAGGTATAAACGACGACGTTCCCCGCCAGAGAGTTTTCGAATCGGTACACCATGTAATTCTGGGGTAAAAAGGAATCGCTCAAGGATTTGTCCTGCGCTCAATGTAGATCCATCACCGAGTACCATATAAGAGTGGTCCTCACGAATATAATCGAGAACGCGCATATCTTCATCAAATTCAGGTAGCTCTTGTTTAAAATGAGCAATGCGAACGGTCTCACCTTTACCGATAGTGCCTCTCGTCGCTTCGTAGGTGCCATCAAGGATATTCATAAAGGTAGACTTACCAACACCATTGGGTCCTACTATACCGATACGATCATGGCGTACCACGTGATAGGTAAAGTCCTTAATCATAGGACGTTCATCAAAATAAAACTCTAAATGCTCAATATCAAAGATGGTTTTTCCTAAACGTGTCTTCAGCGCAATAGGATCCATTTGATCCGGACGACGGGTTTTCTCCATACTCTTTAATTTTTCGTAACGGTCAAGACGAGCCTTTTGTTTTGTAGTTCTAGCCAGAGCACCACGACGTACCCATTCGATTTCTCGTTTTAAAAATTGACGTCGTTTTTCTTCCGTAGCAGCTTCACGAGCCTCTCGATCAGCTTTCAAGGCAATAAATTCTTCATAATTGCCATCGTATTGATACATATGACGATTTGATAGCTCTAAAATACCATTACATACGGAATCGAGGAAATATCTATCATGGGTACTGATTAATAATCCTCCTTGACGTGCACTCAAATACGACTCTAGCCAATCAATACTATCTTCATCCAAATGATTAGTCGGCTCATCTAGTAATAAAAGATCACATGGATATAGCAATGCTTGCCCCAATGCAAGACGACGCTTTTGCCCTCCTGATAACATAGCTACCTTTTGCTCCACATCAGGAAAGCCCAATTTAGATAAAATAATGCGCGCCTCTTGCTCTACCTGCCACCCATCTTGCTGATCCATTTGCTCCAATGCATTCATATAGTTGCGAGATATTTTAGCATCGTCTTTGCCAGACTCTTGCATTTGGCGATACTCACGGCTAATACGTTCAAAGGCTTTTACCATCTGTAAGCGAGGATGATCTCCATCAAGAACTGCTTCTAATAAAGTAGATTCCGCATCAAAATCAGGTGTCTGCGCTAAGTAATGGATGCTGGCCTTACCATTACGCTCAATGGTGCCTTTATCAGCTTCCATTCGGCCTGCTAATATTTTTAAAAATGTAGACTTACCCGTTCCGTTGATGCCCACAAGACCTAATCGTTTTTCCGTGGTAAAAGTCATACTCACCTCTTTAAACAGTAGCCTTGTGCCATATGATTTCTCTATGTTCTGTAAACTAATAACGTTCATATTCCGCTCCTATTTTGTAATTCTGTTATTTATTATACTACACATTACCATTGACAGTAACAGGCGCCCTCAGTAGAATAAACGTAACATATATATTCATGAGGAGGTCCACATGGCGACGGATATGGTTTTAGACTTTTATGAAAGTATCAACTTTGAACTTATCGACATTGATGGGTATGACACATTATTTACTGAGCTCTTAGAGGATGGCACGTATGCAACTGTGTCCGATGATGACGGCTATATGCTAGAGGACTTAGAGACACCAATCGTATTCAACGTATACGACGATAATGACTCCTTCCAATGGAGTGTTACCCTTGATGACTCCTACCAATTAAAAGATTTATTGGATGGTGCCGAAAGTACAGATGCTTTTTTGGCTACTTTACAAAAACTTCGACAAGAACATATTGAACAGTATCAATAGAAAAAAGCGATGGCCTTTTAGGTCATCGCTTTTTTTACGCTGATTAGCTAAGAGCCTCTTCAGCTTTTACGAGTTCATCTTGTGTACTAGCATCTAAGATTTCAATGAGACTATTTACGATATCAGCAGCCCCATCCACATGCCATTCGCGAGCACGCTCAGACATTTGTTGTAGTCGCGGAGAATTAATTAACAGTGCAGTTACCACATCTTCTAAGTTGTGAATATCACGAGCCCAGCGGGCACAACCTCGTTGCTCTAATAATTCTGCATTTGCCTCTTCCTGCCCTGGGATAGCATTAAAGAATACCATTGGCAATCCGATTGTAACAGCCTCCATACAGGTCAATGCACCAGGTTTTGTGACGAGCAAAGACGATGATTTCATGAGCTCAGAAATATTAGTAGTATAACCATATACGGTGGTCTTCGTCTTCATAGATTCACTAAGGATAACTAACGATTCATAAAGAGACGTATTTTGTCCAGCTACAACGGTAATTTCACCAATACCATTTACTTCATCTAGATGTTTTAAAGCCGTCTCAAGAGAGCCTAAACCCAAGCCACCACCCATAACAAGTACTTTCACAGGTTCCTCTAAGGTATACTCTTCAATAGCATCACGGAAAAAAGATCGACGCACTGGAATGCCAGATACATGAATACGAGATTCATCGATACCTGAAGCCACCATTTCAGGTACCATAGATTCTGTTGCAACATAATAAACATCAATCTGTGGATAGAGCCAAAACTGATGACTACTAAAATCTGTCATAATAGCTACTAGTGGTACATCTATATGACCTTGACGCTTTAAAATCGATGCCGCCCCACAAGGAAATGGATGTGTAAAAACCATTACATCTGGCTCTTCTTGTTGTACTAGTTTAAGCATGCGGCTTTTAAGTAGGTACGACAATGCGGTTTGCAAAATGGTACCTCGTTTTTCCCCTTTCGATACGCGATAAATCATATCATAGAGCATGGGGAATACGTCAATCATCTTTATATAGGTACCCTTAATTAAATGCTCTACAGACATAGTTTCTGTATCAAGAAAATCAACATGAGTAATTGATGCTTGTGGCTCTTTTTCTTTCCAATATTCTTCTATGGCTCTTGCGGCTTGCATATGTCCAGTGCCGATTGAGGCGGACACGATGAGAACCTTCCTTGATGTTTCGTTATTCATAATGCACCCTTTCTCTGTGCATTATACCATAAATAGATAAAAAAAAGAGACCTCGAAAGGTCTCTTTCACATCCAATATGGATTATTTTTTGCGTTTTTTAGCTTTTGCAGCGTTAACTTGTTCTTTCAAACCTTTACCAGCTTTGAATGCAGGAGATTTGGAAGCTGCAATTGTGATAGTTTTACCGTTTTGTGGGTTACGGCCTTCACGAGCTGCGCGTTCACGAACTTCGAAAGTACCGAAGCCGATAACTTGTACTTTGCCACCAGCTGCTAATTCTTGAGCTACTGTGTCAAATACAGCTTTTACTGCTTTTTCAGCATCTTTTTTAGTTAATTCAGTTTTTTGTGCAACACTTGCGATTAATTCTGTTTTGTTCATGACAGAACCTCCTTAAAATTACAATACCTTAGAAGTGTATAAACCTCTAGGTTACTTTTCCTGCACTTTAGCCTCCTCCCAAAAAGCATCGAGCTCAGCTAATGAAAAGTCTTCCCATGAGCGATCGCTTTGGTTAACACAAGCTTCTACATGTAAAAAACGCTGTCGGAACTTTGTGTTTGTGCGATTTAGTGCATTTTCACCGCTTATTTTATACCATCTGAATAGATTAATCAAGGAAAAAAGCACATCTCCTGCTTCTTTTTCCATATTTTCTCTATTATTTTGGTCAATAGCCTCCTTAAATTCCCCCATTTCTTCGGAAACTTTAGCCCAAACAGGATCAAGCTCATCCCAGTCAAATCCTAGCTTTGCAGCCTTTTCTTGGAGCTTATAAGCCGCCATTAAAGCAGGTAAACTTTTCGATACACCATCCAATACAGAATTTTGAATATTTTTCTTTTCTTGTGCCTTTAATTCATCCCAAGTGTATGATTTTTCATCATTTCCTGGGCTAAAAACACGAGGATGACGACGAATCATTTTTTCAGCGACATCATTAATTACGTCTTGAAGTGTAAAATGACCAGCCTCCTCTGCCAATTGACTGTGAAAGACAACTTGCAATAATACATCACCTAACTCTTCACGAAGATTTGGCATATCTTTATTATCAATGGCATCTACCACCTCGTAAGTCTCTTCTATAAAATAGCGGCGTAAAGATTCATGCGTTTGCTTTTGATCCCAAGGACAGCCATTTGGTGCACGCAAAGTTTTCACTACATCGACTAAAGGTTGAATATCAATATTGTTCTTCATATAGCTTTGCTTCCTCCCTATTGCGTCGAGCTTGTAAGCGCTTGCCTATGATTGGGAAATGGTAAATATCATCTTTTACGACAGCTTTAGTAAGCCATAACGATAAACCATATACAAAAATAGCCACTACAATTGCTGCAGCCACAGCGCCACCATTGCCTAATAAATCAACAGTGCTCACATAGATGACTTGTGTAGCACCGCCCATGGCCATGGCAGATACTATTATTTTTAATAACTCTAATGTGTTCAGTACCGAACCTACATATCTTTTTACAAAAATATAGTTAATAAGCGCTGCAATAGCAAAGTTTAAATTCGTCGCCCAAGCTGCACCATTAATGCCCAACTCAACACTGCCTGTCAACTCATAATCTAAGAATGTCTTCACTAATAAGCCGATAAAAATCGACACCATAGGAATTACTGTCCTTCCTAACCCTTGTAAAACACCTGCAGTAACCTGCTGCCAACCGAGGAACACAATACTCAAGCTAATAACAGCAATAACAGGCCCTGCGTGGGGTGTTGCATATATTAATTGCGATATTGGCGTAGCTAGTACACAGAGACCAATACAGGCTGGAATCGTAAACATATTAGCAATTTTAATCGCCGTTTCCGCCCGTTTCACGATGCGATGTACATCACCTTGAGTATGTGCCTCAGATACGGCTGGTACAAGACTAGCGGCTAAGGACGTAGTTAGAATAATTGGCAACCCAATCAGCGATGTTGCCATACCCGTTAAATAGCCAAATTGTGTGGTTGCTTCATTGAGATAGTATCCAATATCCATCAATCGTTTTGGGACGATAAATGTATCAATGAGTGATACCATAGGAAGCATAATATTCGCCATAGAAACAGGTATAGCAAGGCTAAACAAGCGTTTAACTACGGTGCCATTACTTTCACAAATAGCATTAGGATTCTGTTGTGAAAGCATCTTCTCTCGAATATTGCGTTGTCGGTAGTAAAAATAAATTAATACAAGTAACCCCGCCAATACGCCTGGGAATGTAGCAAAGGTCGCACCACCTGCCGCTAAATGGAGTCCACGATCAATGAAGTAGTATGCCAAACCTACCATAGATGACACACGAAAAATCTGTTCAAATACTTGACTCGTACCAGTAGGCACCATATATTGGAAACCTTGGAAATACCCTCTAAAACAGCTCAGGATGGTCACTACAAAAATGGCTGGAGATAATAGCTGAATAGCAATTAAAGCACGTGGATCGCTGATGATTTGATTATCTACGAGCCATTGCGCACTTCCATATAAGGCCAAACTGAATACCAGCCCTAATATAGCGAGTACCCTCAAAGATACGGAAAATACTTGTTGTACGCCTCGCATATCATCATTAGCAAGTTTCTCTGCAATCATAATAGATATGGCTACAGGAATACCTGCCGCAGAAATACTAACGATAATTTGATAGATTGGATAGGCCATCATATATAGGCCAATTCCTTCACCACCTAAGATTCGTGCGATAAGAACCTTACTAAACGCACCGATGACCTTCACGATAATACCGGCTAAGGTCAAAATCATGGCACCCTTTAAAAATCGATTCATAGGCCCTCCTTAGTCGGTGACTTGTGGCTAAGAGCCTTTATCACCGCTTCCGTAATGGTCAAAATAGAACCTTTCATACCATTAAGGCTCACATATAATGTGGCTGGTTTGGTATCCATAAACTTCATTTTTTTCCATAAATCTTCTGGTACAGCCCCCATATCCCAATCGGCCATTTTAGAATCGTCATGCCAATGGATAGTGAGTTGCTTATCTCTACGGACGATACTCTTAATGCCCAGTAGACGTGCTTGCTCCTTAATTTGAGCAATGCGCAACAAACGGTCTACTGGATCGGTTGGTGTACCGAAGCGATCAATGAGCTCATCCGTCATATCGTCGAGTTGCTCTTTAGATTTAATATGTAACAATCGTTGGTATACAGAAATCTTACGAGCACTATCTTTGATATACGCATCGTCAATAAACGCATCTACCTCTAAGTCGATAGCTGGATCAATGGATACATCTCGCTCAACTTCTTTATTTTGAGCCTTTGCAATCGCCTCTTCTAACATACTCACGTACATGCCAAAGCCGACAGATGCGATATTACCATGTTGCTGTGAACCTAATAGATTACCGGCACCGCGAATCTCTAAATCTCGCATGGCTAACTTAAATCCTGCGCCGAGCTCAGTGAACTCCTCTATGGCTTTCAAACGCTTTTCAGCTGCCTCTGAAAGTATTTTATCTGGCCGATACATAAAGTATGCATAAGCACGTCTACGAGAACGGCCTACACGCCCTCGCATTTGGTATAGCTGAGATAAACCTAAACGATCCGCATCATAAATGATGATAGTATTGGCGTTAGGAATATCTAAGCCGGTTTCAATGATACTCGTGGACAAGAGCACATCATAATGACCTTCATAGAAATCGGTCATAATCTCCTCAATTTGACGGCCTGTCATCTGTCCATGAGCAACAGCATAACGCAAGCCAGGCAATGCAGATTCTAATAGTTCTCCCATATGATTAATGGATGCAACACGGTTATATACAAAGTAAACCTGTCCGCCCCTCGCCAATTCTCGCTTGATAGCATCTGCGATGAGATTCATATCGTATTCCACCACATAGGTTTGAACAGGCAAGCGCTCCTCTGGCGGAGTATTGATAACAGACATTTCTCGAACACCAACGAGGGACATATGTAAAGTCCGCGGAATCGGTGTAGCACTCAAGGTGAGTACATCGATATTGCTAGCCCACTCTTTCCACTTTTCTTTTTGTGCTACCCCAAAGCGTTGCTCCTCATCTACTACGAGCATCCCTAAATCCTTAAAGACAACCTTTTTGTTGAGCAATGAATGGGTCCCAATAAGGACATCTATGGAACCATCCTCTACACCTTTAAGAACTTGCTTTTTCTCTGATGTAGTACGGAATCGATTGAGTACATCTACTTTAACCCCGAATGGAGCAAATCGATTTAAAAAGGTTTGGAAATGTTGCTGTGCTAATACCGTGGTCGGTACAAGTACCGCTACTTGTTTACCGCTCATAACGGCCTTAAAAATGGCGCGCATAGCCACTTCTGTTTTACCAAAGCCTACATCACCAGCGAGCAAGCGATCCATTGGAACAGGTCGTTCCATAGATTCTTTAATTTCCGCTGTAGCCTGTAACTGGTCTTCCGTCTCCTCATAGGGGAACGCATCTTCAAACTCTTGCTGCCATGGTTGATCCGGTAAGAATGCAAAGCCTTCTGTGATTTCTCGTTGTGCATATATCTCAACGAGCTTATCTGCCAAATCATCAATGGATTTTTTTGCCTTTGTAACAACTTTAGCCCAGTCACGGCCACCCATCTTATGAATACGAGGCACATCACCTTCATTGCCGATGTATTTTTGTAACTGATCTAAATTATTTGCAGGTAAGAACAATTTATCCATTCCAGCATAAGCGATTTCAATATAGTCCCGATGGATGCCTTCCGTTTCTATCGTTTTAAGACCAATATACTTACCGATACCGTGCATACTATGTACAACATAGTCACCAGGGGTTAAATCCGTGAAATAATTGATCTCTTGGCCCTTTTTAGGTTTGGTGCGAAGCTTGCGCTTTTGTTGTCCGTAAATATTGCCTTCTACGACTACTACTAAATGACTATTTGGCAATTCAAAACCATCTGTTAATAATCCTTTTAAAATAACGACAGTGTTCGGCTTTGCTATCCATGTATCACTATGAGTAAATGCAATATTTTCCCCTTCAAGGGCACGCTCAATACCTTCTCGTCGTTGCTGATTATTTAATACTAGTACTACTTGGTGATTTAAACGATGCCATTGCTTTATTTCATCTGTTAATAGGGGAATTTGACGCTCAAAGCTCGTCATCGTCTTCCCTTGAATACCAATAGGATTAAATCCTGCAAGTCCGATAGAGCGTTGTTGCATAAATGTGAAAGCCACTTGATTCATAGAATCTACAGTGCGTTGTAGTTCATTCCAATCACAATGATTTTTCCGATGTGTAGGATCTTCCTTAAGGAATTTCTTTAATGCTTCTTGAATACGACCTGGCTCGTCATAAATTAGAGTGCCCTCTTTCACATAAGATAATAAAGTACTTTCCGCATCACTTTTACCAAGAAAGAAAGGAGTTACCGTATAGGATTCGATTTGCTCAATAGAGCGTTGATTCTCAACGGAGAAGAAACGCAATGTGTCGATTTCATCACCAAAAAACTCAATGCGAATCGGATGCTCACTATTAACAGGATATATATCTAAGATATCCCCCCGCACGGCAAAATGACCACGTTGTTCCACCTGGTCTACGCGTTCATATCCAATTGTTACGAGCTGTTCAAGGGCTACATCACGTTCAATTGCATCATTTAAAGCAAAATGCAACGATTGTCCCTTTAAGTAATGAGGAGATACAACATACTGTGTAACCTCTTCAGCATTGGCAATGACTACTGCCGGCTCTTGCCACGCCAACAGTGCTAATGCTCGCATCTGCGCACCTTGGTCTTCAAGACTGCGAGCCACAGTCGTAAAGTCTACATGATCTGTTGTAGGAAATGATAAGACTGGTACATTAGGCATGAAAAAAGCTAAGTCCCGTTCCCACATCTCCTTATGGTCCTTATCATGGACTACGATGACTACAGGTTTTGTAAGACCTGCAGAAAAAGATTGACTTAAGAGGAAACTCTTTTGAGATCCGCTAAGACCATATATGACTGACTTCCCCTTTCGCTGAAATGCGTTTAGCCCATCCACAAAGGATGGGTTCTGTGAAAGCAGTTTTGTTAATGTATTATCCATACTGCACCATATAGTATTACTATGATTGTATTATTTAAATAGTTCTAACTCATTTATTATAACATAATAACGTAGTAGTTAAATCTGTACCTATCTTCCTATCAAAATATATGTGTTTATCGATATAAATATCCAAGTTAATACTTAATTTAGGCAAAAAAAATACACCTCTAAAGGTGCAATAAAGTTGGTGCGGGAGAAGGGACTTGAACCCCCACGCCGTAAGGCGCCAGATCCTAAGTCTGGTGCGTCTGCCAATTCCGCCACTCCCGCGTTTCAACTGAAATAATAATATCATGTATGGAATTCATCGTCAATCATTTTTTTATAAATGACATAAAATTCATACATCGAAAAATATATTCCAAGGAAAATAATTATCTAAACCTTACAATTTACGTAAACCTAAAACAAATTCTAAATCTAAAAACTCTTAACTCTACAATTGTATATATATTAACACTTAACGCCTCATCTAAACCTTAACGCTACAGGTCTCAATCTAAAAGTTCTTACTGATAATTAATATTTGCAAAATAAAAAGAGACTGACCCAGAATCCGAACTACTAGAACCCTGGGTCAGCCTCTTTTTTAGGATGATGATGAATAAATGCATGCCCTACATTTACCATAAAATATATTAACAGTCATAACATACGTCATGCTGGTAATACCAAGAAGGTAAATCCACCATGACCATAGCACGACATTTAGGTCGTATAGAACTAAAATCTAAATCAAATATAATACAATTCAGATCCAATAGAACTAAAAAATCCTTTTTACGGGTACGTAAAAAGGAGCTATTAACTTCTCCTCCCTATCTCTCGTAGGTCAAATGGTGAATGTTGAATAGGCAGTTCTCCTGACTCGGCTTCATCGCTCATCTAGCCTTCCCAGTTTCCCAGTGACTTAATTTAGACTCGCTCGACCATACAGTGGCGGGACCGTGCTGGCATTTAACCAGCTTCTCTATTATGCTTTTCAGCACCTATTCCCAAATATGATGTTTTCTATGCTTTTATTCTAACAGTCTAAATTCATTTCGTCAATACGGCAAAAGCATATTTATTAATAAAAAAAAGCTATATAGTTCTGCCGTATTGTTATAACAGAAATTAATAATTCAACTAGCTAGAAAACAAACTTATCCCACACGATTTCTAAACAACCACCCCGCCATTGACATAGTAACAATAGTTAATATAATCATAGGAATAAAGTTAAACCAAATATCCGTCAATCCTGCACCTTCTAGATAAATCCTGCGCATTGCATCAACAGAAAACCGCATAGGATTTCCATATGTAAGATATTGCAATATTTTCGGCATATTATGTACAGGTGTGATTAATCCGGACAATAAGGCTAGTGGAAAAAGAAAGACAAAAACATATACGAGAACTTGCTGCATATTTTTTGCAATAGCCGAAATAGATAATCCCAATCCAATGCTACTACTTATAAACGTAAACAACACGGCATACACAAGAAATATATTGCCCCGAAATGGAACTTTAAACCAAAACATGGCTATTAATAACAATACAGTACTTTGAAACAGTCCTATTAACATAGGTGGTATAGATTTTGCAACCAAAATTTGCATAGATGATACGGGCGTTACCAATAATTGATCAAAGGTTCCCTGTTCTCGTTCTCGTGCCACAGATAGGCCCCCCAACATGATAACTTGTGTCATACTGATCAATATAACGAGACCTGTCAAGAAAGTCCAAGAAGACTGCTGATTTTCATTGTACCAGGTACGAGATTCAATCGTGATTCCCTTATGCTCAACACCTAACCAAGTCTGATTGAATTGAGAAATGATTTGCCCCATATAGGCTGCGGCAAGACCTGAAGTCATTGTATTCGTCCCATTTGCAATAACAGTAATAGATGCAGGTTGTTTATGCTTTAATTTTTCTTCAAAATCCTGAGGTATGATAACCGCCATAATAACCTTGTTGGAGTCTATTAGTGGTGTGATTATATCCGGAGAGTTCGCAGATTGATACAATTCAAAAACACCGGATGAATTAATAGTTGATTCTAAGGCAGCCGCTGTCTGCGTATGACTTTCATCAATCAATACATAGGGAACTTTATTGAGATTATAGGTTGCGGCATAGCCGAAGAGGAATCCTTGAATAAGAACCGGTAACAGTAAGATTATACGAGTTTTCGGATCTTTGAAGGTGGCTAATAGCTCTTTCCATATGATGGAGACAATTTGATTCCAATACAGGCGCCAATTCATTATTCCACCTTCTTCCGCGTAATATAAATTGTCAATATTGTAAAGCAAATAGCAAAACCCGATAATACGGCACTATTTTTAATAATCAAATACCAGTTATTTCCACCTAGGAACAATGATTTCAGTAATTCTAAAAAATATGTAGGAGGTAAAAGCCGTGAAATATATTGAATCACCACAGGTTGTGAATGTGGATCAAATAAAAACCCCGTCAATATCAACGCCGGTAAAAAACTGGTAAGTAACGCCATTTGACAAGCTAAGAACTGTTTCTTCGTAAACGCAGATATAAGTAGTCCCATATTTAAGGAAACAATCAAATACAATGTGGACACGATGCAGATGATCCATAAGGAACCACGCATAGGTACTTCATAAAAGAAATACGAAACACCGAGGCAAAACAACAGCCCCAACATGGCCAATACATAATAAGGCACTACCTTAGCCAAAATAATTTCAATAGGCTTAACTGGTGTAACGAATAAAGCCTCAAAAGTACCACGTTCCCATTCTCTAGCCATAACAACCGCCGTAAGAAAGACGGATACAATCGTCATGATAATCATGATGAGCCCAGGAATCAAAAACCAGGTACTTGTATTTGCTTCATTAAACCACATGCGAGGGTTCATTGTTATATATCCACCACGTAGCATAAACGGAATATTCTTAACGGCCCATAAGTTAATAGCTGAGTTTACATAACTTTCTATACTCATCGCTACCGAAGTATCGACACCATAGTAAATCCCCTGCACTTTCCCTTGTCCACGCATAATTTGATCAGAAAAGTCCTGTGGAATCACCAATATGGCATCTACCTTTCGTTTTTCCATCAATAGTTCCGCCGTTTTTCTATCGCGAACCGCTATAGGTTGAAAGTACTCAGAGCCGTATAAGGAGTCATACACACTCTGGGTCATAGAATCTTGCCGTTCCATAACCACTGCTATCGGCACGTGTTTAACATCCAAAGTAACCCCTGAGCCGATGAGGATAATAAGTAGTATAGGTAGCACAACACCCAACAAAATAGTGCTAGGGTCGCGCAATACTTGTAAGGTCTCCTTGTATACCAATGAGGAAAACCGTCTTATAAATCCGTTCATACGTCATCCTCCTGTTCCCGTTTTTTTAGTATGACGGAGATAAACGCTTCATCCATAGTACAATTCTCATCGCCGGCAATCCGTCTAACTTCATCAGGTGTTCCCAGTACAACGAGTTTCCCTGCATCCTGAATCATAATACGGTCACAATATTCCGATTCATCCATAAAATGAGTCGTAATAATAATCGTTGTTCCTCGCTTTGATAAAGAAGTAATCTGTCGCCAGAAATTACGCCGTGTAAGAGGATCAATACCACTTGTGGGCTCATCCAAGAAAAGAATTTTAGGCTCATGCATTAAGGCAGCCGCCATGGACAAGCGCTGTTTATAACCACCAGGCAAATCACCGGCTATCATATCTCGCACATCATTTAAACGAAACTCTTTGATAACAGCTTCTATTCGATCATCCTTTTTTTGACCGTACAAACCGTACACACCAGCAAAAAATTCTAGATTTTCCATAACGGACAAATTGCCATACAAAGAAAACTTTTGCGCTACATATCCGAAATTGCTTCTTGCTGCCGTACGAGATTTAACGACATCAACGTCAGCTACGCTTAAATCACCGCTCGTTACAGGTAATAATCCACACAACATACGAAATGTCGTCGTCTTCCCTGCTCCGTTTGGTCCGAGTAACCCGAATACTTCTCCGCGCTGCACCGTAAATGATGTATTAGCCACCGCCATAAAATCACCGAATGTTCTCACCAAATGAGATACGGAAATTTCTACTGGACGCTCAACCATTTCATTGGGGGACAACAAATGCTTTCGTTCTTTCTCTATCGCACTTTCATCCAAATCCATATCGATACTATCTAAAGGCTTAGCCCCTTGTTTTGAGGCAATTTCATCCTCTTTTAACAGCATCATAAAGGTATCTTCCAAACGGCTCTGAACTGGTTCTTCCTCCATACCGTACTCATTAAGCCATGGAATCGAAAGCATTTCTTTTGTTTTTATATACCTCACGGCACCGGCCTCCGGAACTGCATCCGCCACGCATTTCCTGTCATCCATCAATGCGGCCTGTACATTTCGCATGCTCAACGACTTCGGAATCTTTACCTGAAAGCATCGTTTCTCAGACATTTGAGTCAACTCATGCGGTGTCCCGGTTGCTAAAAAGTGCCCCTTATTGAGGACGAAAACATCTTTACAACGCTCCGCCTCATCTAAGTATGCAGTGCTAACAAGTACGCTGATTCCATCTGTACATACCAGCGACTCTAAGATTTCCCATAACTCCCGCCTTGAAAATGGATCGACCCCTACGGTAGGCTCATCGAGCAATAAAAGCTCCGGAGAACGCACCAATGTACAAGCTAGGCTAAGCTTTTGCTTCATACCGCCTGACAATTTACCGGCTTGACGCTTAGTAAATTTGGCTAGCCCCGTCATATGCAGTAATTTTTCAAACCGCTTCGTTCTCACATGCAAAGGAATACCGTGTAAATCTGCATAGAGATTCATGTTTTCACTGACAGATAATTCCTCATAAAGCCCAAATTTCTGAGGCATATAACTGAGTCTATCTTGAACTGCCTGTGAATGTGCTTTCACATCCATTCCGAGGACCTCTAAAGAACCAGCCGTGGCATCCAATAAACCAGCTATCAAACGAATCAAAGTCGTTTTTCCCGCCCCATCTGGACCAACCAACGCAGTTAAACAGCCTTTCCGGATTTTAAAATCCAAATGGTCCAATGCTATTATAGGATCAGCTCCGACAAGGGAAAATTCTTTATATAATTGTGACGCTTCGATTGCATATACATCATTCACCGCACACCTCTATATATCAATGGAAACAGTGGCAGGCATTCCTAAACGAAGGCGATTATCAGGGTCATCCACATATACCCGCACTTCATACACAAGTGTAGTACGCACATCTTCCGTTTCTACCGATTTAGGGGTAAATTCCGCTACAGAAGAAATATAACCGATTGTTCCGTGAATCGGTTTGTTCTTATATGTATCCGTTGTCACATTCGCATCCATACCGTTATAAATCTTTCCTAAATCCCGTTCGTTCACATATACACGAACCCATTTTTTAGTATTCTCAGCCAATTTAAATACAGGTGTATTCGGTGAAGCCATATCACCGACCTGTAATAATCGGGCCGTTATAACACCGTCTATCGGGGACGTTAATACAGATTGGTTCAACAAGAACTCCTGACGGGCCAGTTCGCTTTTCATCGCATCCAATTGGGCTTGGGCCTGTGCTATATCTTCCTGTCTTGGCCCTGCGACAGCTAAATTGTATGCTTGCTGAGCCTCGTTTAATTTGGCTTCCGATACTTTCACCTTCGCCTGTATATCATCTAAAGACTGTCGACTAACGGCCTTACCATTTGAAGCATTATAGGATTTTTGTAACTTCTCTGCTTCCTGTTTCGATTGAGCTAACGCAGCTTCTGCAGATGTAACTCGTGCCGATGCTTGAGCGATTTCTTCTGGTCTACTGCCAGCTTGCAACTTAGCCACTATAGCTTCCTGTGCTGCAATGGTAGCCTTAGCCTGCTGTACAGCAAGATTCAATTCATCAGAATGTAAATACCCCAAAATCTGCCCTTGGCTCACCACCGCACCTTCATCCACCAAAAGGCTGGCAATCCGGTCACTTCCCCGAAATGCAACATTAACTTCACGCAGATTCACATTGCCTTGCAACACGATGTGATGAGAAGCCATGTACGCTTCGTATTGATTATAAGCATAATAACTTACTCCACCCAAAATTATTAGAAAGGCAATCATTATACCTGCGCACTTTTTTCTATTATTCGCCATCCACCGTTTAAGGACATCAAGTTTCTCTTTCATAATCATTCCCCGTTTCTCACACTATATCTTAGCATGCGAGTCCGCCTCTGCCTCCTGATCCATGTCCATGGCTTCCCAACCACCGCCTAAGGATTTGAATAAACGAACGGTATCAGCAAACTCTTGCCCCCGACTCATGATATATTGCCGCCTTGCAGACAATACATTTCTTCGTGCATCAAGAACACTTAAGTAATCGCTAAGACCAGAGTCAAAATTGGTTTGGGCCAAAGATTCCGCTTGCTGTGCAGATTCTACAGCAGATTTCAATTCCTCAGACTTAATATGATCCTGAGATGCATCCGTTACCGCATTTCGGACCTCCCCTACAGCTTTCAAAACAATCTCTTCGTAAAGTGCCAAGTATTCCTGTTCCTTTTCTGTTTGTACCTTTATATTCTTACGAATAGCACCGGCATTGAAAATAGGCATAGTGATAGATGGTCCTATTCCTATCATTTTACCGATAGCCGAAATAAAACCTCCCGATGAAAACGACTCCAAGCCTATACTGCCATTTAGTGAAAATCTAGGCTTAAGGTCAGCCTTTGCAGCCTTGGTTTTCTGTTGTTGCGCCGCAATACGTCGTTCTGCCGCCTGAATATCAGGCCGTTGTCGTAAAGCTTCCGCCGGTATGCCGATAAACAGGTGTGGATCCACCGTAGGTAATGAAATATTTTCCATCAATAACCCGTCAATCTCGCCTGGAACTGTTCCCGTCAATATAGAAAGAGCAGCCATTGTGGAAGCTATATTTTTCTTTAATGAAGGAATCTCCGCTTGAGTCTGAGATAATGCATATGTAGCCTGTTGCACAGGTAATTCATTAATAATACCAGACTGATAATTTATCTTAATCAGTTCCAACGCTTCCTGTTGACGCTTCACATCATCTTCTGTTATGCGCAATTGCTCCTGTAAAGTTCTTAACGACATATACTGTAATGCGGTTTCCGCGCTCAAAGATACCCAGGTGGAATATAAATCCGCCTGTGATGCTTGTAACAAATTCGATGCAGCACGTGATTTTGCTTTTTGTCTTCCGAATATATCAATTTCCCATCGCGCATCAATTCCCAATTTACCGGTTTCTACATTTCTCGTCATCTTATCAGATATAGGTAAATTCTTTATCGCTTCTCGGTCTGAATCCCACTCACCCTGACCTCTATTAGCCGACCATGAACCGGAAGCATCTAGCCAAGGTAATCGCTGTGCTTCAGCAATACCCAACTGTAACCGCCCTTGTCTAACTCGAGAGCGAGCTACCTCTAACTGCCGATTATTTTTGAGGGTCAAATCAATTAATTGATCCAATACGGGATCATTAAAAACCTTCCACCAGTGGGCTAACTCTTCTTCACTGACCGCGTTCCCTTCCACAACCGCATACGGTAAGGGATGTTTTCCCGCTTCTTCTACCCAAGAATGTTCATTCAATTCTTTAGTTGCTTTTTGTTTCTCTGAAAGCTTAGTCTCATCAGCAGCAGTACTCTTTTTCTTCTTTTTTTTGCCATCTTTGTAATACGATGCAATAACAGGACTGCCTTGGTCAGAATCGTCAACAGTTTTTTCAGACTTATGCTGTATTATCGTATTATCTCGACGCGTTTGATTCGTATCTCTATTTGATTGACTAAAACTGATGCCAGCGCTAGCACTCCAAGCCCCTAATGCTAAACATATATAAACAATTAAAAGTTGTTTTCTATTCGTCTTCATAGCAAACCTCTTTTCATTTCCATATATATCAGTATCATTGTATGTTTATCTTATAATATAAAACCATTATGTATCAATAATATGAAGTATCATTTCAATCTAACTTGAGTTTTATCGAACTTTCACATAAAATAAAAATGTATTAATATAATTCAAGTGGAGGCGAGTATGTATATCGGTGAAATCATTAAAAGCTATCGCGAGCAACATAATATGACGATCGAAGAATTCGCAAACAAATCGAATCTAAGTCAAGCAGAAATCACTCAATTGGAAGAATTATTTCAAAGCGATGGAACAACACCTCATCCTGTTGCAATGCGACAAATTAAGGCTATAGCTGAAGCCATCGAACAGCCAATCCCCATCATTATGAATCTTATTTCTGCAGATCAAGAAATTGTCGTTAACGTAGTAGCTGAATCAGATCAGCCACATGCGAAATAATAAAACTTAGTTTATTAAATAAAGATTATTAACTCATAAAAGGACCCTACATAAATATGTAGGGTCCTTTATATACATATAAAAAGCAAAAAAAAAGCACCACATTACTGTGATGCTTTAATTTGGTGACCCAGAAGGGATTCGAACCCCTGGCCTTTTGATTCGTAGTCAAACGCTCTATCCAGCTGAGCTACTGAGTCATGTACAAGGTACTCACTTATATTAACATAATGATTGCGGCTACGCAAGCATTTTTTAATATTTTTCGAGTAATTTTATGGACATGCGGTCCAAAGACCGCAATCCAAATTTTGGCAGGGGCAGTAGGACTTGAACCCACAACCAACGGTTTTGGAGACCGCTACTCTACCAATTGAGCTATACCCCTATGTTCATCAAGCTTTGCTTAATACTTGATTAGTTTAACAAATATTACATACTATGTCAAGAAATATAGGCTTATTAATCAATAAAATAATAGGAAATATTAAAGGAAAAGAGCCCTCTTTCAAGGGCTCTTTTGTCTACCTAACTTTTACCTTTATATATACGGGAGATGGTATATATAATTAGAGAGTTTTGTATATGTATTGTTTTGTTTATACACAGGGAGAGTATTGTTGTGTATTTAAGTGTTGTTTTATGTGTTGTATTGTTTTGTGTTGTTTGTATTATTTGTAAAAGGGACAGGTAAAAGTTATTAGTGGTAGACCTCCATTTCCTTAGTTGATCTCAATCAACTATAGCTAGTATATAGATAGTTCGTGAAAACATAGTGAAAGTGATATGAAATATAATCAAAACGAGTAATTTTTGGTACATTTTGGTATATTATTAAATATCAGAAAGATAGCTATAAACCACGTATTTACTAGGCTAGATAGAGATCTATATAAAAAAGTGATAATTCTATGCATGAATAGAATATGTAATAAATAGTAATTATTAAAATTTATAATTAGACCTTCATTAATTACTTATTATCAATTAACTGATAATATAATTAAAAAATAATGAACTAAGTGATGCAGTGAATCTGTCATCGTTTTATTCTTTTTCCCTTTAACTTGCCCTACTCACCAGGTCTCCTGGGAGGATAGAAAGCCATACATAAAAAAAGACACACCCTCAGGTGTGCCTTTAAGCAATCAGCGGCTTCCTATCCTCCCAGGCCGTCTCCAGCCAAGTACTTTCGGCGTTTATGAGCTTAACTACTGTGTTCGAGATGGGAACAGGTGGATCCT
>NZ_JAWEKP010000014.1:0-8793 GCF_032470285.1 Veillonella sp.
CGCAGTTTCACCTCTGTAATTACCGATACCGGCCATCACTTGAGTTGGTTCCAATGGATCATATTGAATAGGTTTCAATGCAGACATAGCCGCCGCATGAGCGCCTACACGTTGTGTTTCGCCCGCTACAGAGTTAATAGCATTAGCTAACCCATCTGTAGCACCTTTCAATTGATTTACGTTAACCGCATCAGTGCCGTTTACACCAGGGCCTACATTGGTAATTGTATTACCGCCGTTGTTGAGGCCATCTTTAGTAAGACTTACAGCATTACCGCTAGCAGGTGTAATTGTTACACCGCCACCGTTCATAACTGTCGTATTACCTGCCGCATCCTTAGTTGTTACTGTTTCAAGACCTTTCAAGTCTTTCGCCATACGAACTTTAAGGTTGCCAGTACCATCGGATACGACACCTAAATTGTCTTCTGTAGTTAACTTGCTAGCATCAGTAATACCACCCACTACATTAACTTGTTCGTTAAGCTTTTTCTTGATTATGGAACCGCTATCGCCACCGTATTTCATACCATCGTCTTTAGTTGCCACTTGGTGGGTCTTACCGTTTTCGTCTTGGTACTTAATACGAGTGATGTTGTTACCGTCTAAGTCTGGATCACCTTTATCAACGGTAATATCCGCATTACGACCATCTTTACCAGTTAAACCGATATGACCAACCCCGTCTTTACCGGACATGGATACAGCATCTTTACCGTCTTTGCCTGTGATACCTACTTTGCCGTCTGTACCGTCAGCACCGTTAGGCCCAGTAATGGATACGCCGTCTTGACCGTTTTTGCCAACTTTTACCTTATCAGTAGTTAAGCTGTCAGTCTTAAGGTTTTTCGCCATCTTGATAGTAACATTACCATCTTGGTCGGCTACGGTTTTAATATTTTCGCCGGAATATTTATCGTCAGACTCTGTACCTTCACCTTTGATAGTAACCTTTTGGCCTAAATCACGGTGGAATTCACCTGTATTACCGGCGAAATTCATACCTTTTTTCGTGATTTCATCACCTAGGTTATTAATCTTATTATCCAAGGATTTGTGAGATTTTTGCAATTGATCTTCTGTAGCAGCGCGACCGCTTGTGATTTTGTTAGGATCCCAATCTTTGTTTTCCAAACCTGTCACATAACCGTCTTTGCCATCAACAGATACCTTGCCTGCCGCAATCTTACCATCTTTACCGTCGATAGTTACCTTATCGCCAGCTTTAATGGTACCGTTTTCACCGTCAATTGTTACATTACCAGCTTTAATAGTACCTTTGTTGCCGTCGATTGTAACTTTATCACCAGCCTTGATAGTGCCTGTAGTACCATCCAACGCGATTTGTTTCGTAGCATCAGAGCCTAATGTCACTTGATCTTTAAGACTTACTTCATAGTTCTTTGAACCATTCGCATTGGTGCTAGGTGTCACAGTAATATTATTACCTGCCGATACCGTTGTGGATGCAGCTGCTGTAGCTTTATCCAATTGAGATTTATTAACCGCATCGTTAGGGTCCGTACCGTCAGCTACATTTGTAATCTTGTTACCGCCATTATTTAGACCGTCTTTTGTAAGACTTACTGCATTGCCGCCAGCACGATTGATTGTCATACCATCACCATTGATAACAGTATTATTGCCACCGTTTGTGAAAGTAGCAGACGTCAAGCCTTTCAATTCTTTCGCCAAGCGCAATTTCAATGTATCGGAACCGTCAGAAACAACACCGATGTTATCTTCAGCAGCTAATTTGCTTTCATCGGAGATACCACCCTTAACATTCACTTTATTGTTAAGTTTCTTTTCAATCACCTTGCCTGTATCGCCGCCGTAGAGCATACCATCATCCATGGTTGCCACTTGATGTTCGCCGTTTTTGTCCTGGTAAACAATACGAGTGATACCATCAACACCGTCTACGCCTTTTGCACCTTTAACGCCTTTAGTATCATCATCGTAGCCATTCTTCACGGACATGTCGATACCGCTTGTACCGTTCACCCCATTTGTACCTGCAGGGCCTGTCAAGCCGATATGGCCTACGCCATCTTTACCGAACATAGATACAGCAGGTTTCCCGTCTTTACCAGTAACACCTACCTTACCGTCTAAGCCGTTCGGGCCTTCAGGGCCAGTGATAGTTACACCATCTTTATCACCTTTACCGACCTTCACAGTTTCAGCTTTAAGGTTCTTATTCATCTTCACATCGACAATTGTATTGCCATTTTGATCCTGTTTGATGAAAGTTTTAAGGTTTTCACCGCTGTAGTTATTATCAGCATCAGTACCTTCACCCTTAATAGTGATCTTGGAACCAAGTTTATTAGTCTGTACACCGCCACTATTAGCATCAAACTGCAAGCCTTTATTGATAACATCGTCCAATTTGGATTTGGAGGCAATGTCTTTCAATTTTACGGTTTCCTTTTTATCCGGATGATTTTTATCCTCTACAGTCAAATCAATGTTGCCATTATCATCCACCTTGTAAGCACCGTCAGCTTCAGCCGCATTTTTCGCCAAACGGAAGTCCGTAGCATTAGCGCCTTGTTTCTTAACTTCGTCGCTAACTGTTTTCAACTGATCTTCTGTTGCGGCGCGACCGGATACCATATTAGGATTTTGAATATCCCAATCTTTATTATCTAAGCCAGATACATAGTTGCCAGTATTGCCAGGGTTCGCACCATCTTCTTGTTTACCCATGGTTACAGTGCCAGCTTTCACAGTGTCGGATGCCGTTACAGATTGCAAGCCTGTTAAATTTTTAGCCAATTGCAATTGTAATTTTGCATTACCGTCAGCATCAACCGTCGCAGATGTAACACCGATATTATTTCCGGTTGCCAAATCAGATGCATTTGTCACACCACCTGTTATATTTACTAGCTTGTTAAGCTTAACATTAGATGTAGCACCCATGTCGCCTTTAAATTTAAGGCCGTCGTTCAAAGTAGCCACTTCTTCGTTCGTACCATCAGGTTTTTGGTATCTAATACGAGTTGTAGTCGTACCAGGAGCACCGTCTACACCAGGTTGACCGTCACGAGTAACAGAAATGTTAGTTGTTACACCGTCTTTACCATTAATACCGATTTTACCGTCTTTACCGTTTGCACCAGTAGCAGTAATCGTTTCTACATTGAGGTTTTTACCAAGTTTCACATCAATTGTACTGTCACCGTTACCGTCTTGAGAGATTTCCGTAATGATATTAGAGTTATCCCCTTTAACGGTTACTTTGGAGCCCAATTTATTTGTTTTTACGCCGCCATTGTTAGCATCAAATTTCAAGCCTTTATTAGTTAATGCATCTTCGCTATCTTTGATTTTATCTTTCAAGTAATCCACATTAACCGCTTCGCTACCATCGTTACCTGTCGCATACGCCACATTTGTTACATGAGTACCACCAGTTTTATTAGCATAAGTAGGACCTTCATAAGTTACTTTTGTCTTATCAACGTCACCATTATTGTCCAAATTATACTTAACAGCGCGATCGTTTAATTTATCAAGGCTAGATTTAGATGCGACATCCTTAATCTTAACTGTTTCTTTACTACCTGCATGGTTTTTATCCTCAACAGTTAAGTCAACATCACCGTTAGAGTCAACCGTATAGGCGCCGTCTGCAACTGCCGGATTTGCAACTAAACGATAGTCCGTAGACGCAGCACCTTGGCTTTTAATTACATCGCTGATTTTCTTCAATTGATCTTCTGTAGCAGCACGACCGCTTACAGGGTTAGACTTATTAACATCCCAGTCCTTATTTTCAAGGCCTGTCACATAATTTTTAGTATCAGCGTGTTTACCCATTGTTACGCCGCCTGCTTTTACAGTATCTGTAGCAGTAACAGTAGTAACATTAAGATCTTTTTTCAATTTAACGCCGATTGTAGTATCATCACCAGTTTGCGTAATTTTAGTAGTGATATTGTCATCACCATTGACTGTTACTTTAGAACCAAGTTTGTTTGTTTTTTCATCGTTATTATCAGCGTTAAAACGAAGACCTTTGTTGATAAGTTCAGTTTTGGCATTATTGATATTAGTAGTTAATTCGTTTTTGGCATCGTGCAATTGACCGCCGTTTACAGCGTCCTTACTGCCTGCGCCTACAGTTCCATCAGCAACATTGGTAATCTTTTGATTATTCGCATTGAGACCTGTTGGAGATACATATGTTTTACCGCCTACAGTCAAACCGTTGCTATCAATCTTAGTATTACCTGCTGTCACGCTGTCCAAACCTGTCAATGTTTTAGCTAATTTCACATTTAATGTGCCATTGCCGTCAGATACAACACCGATATTACCATCGGACAGTGTGCCTGTAGCACCGCCTTTAACAGTTACAGTGTCGCCTAATTGTCTGTTGCTTACATTACCAGTATCGCCAGCAAAGTTCAATCCTTTATTAATTTTTGTATTAATACTGGAGATGTCTTGCTTGTTTTGAGCAATATTGCCAGCATTATTTGTGATATTTTGCTTATTATCAGCGATATCTTGTTTATTCTTGTCGATTTGAGTCTTATTAGTATTAACTTTTTCGTTTACCGCTTTTAACTGATCTTCAGTAGCACCGCGACCGGATACAGCCACAGGATTATCTACATTCCAATCTGTATTTGTAAGGCCTGTTACATGACCAGCATCACCGTCTACAGTTACAGGATGTGCTGTACCTACAGTAATTTTATTACCTAAACCAACAGTATATTCCTTACCGCCTGCTGCGTTTGTACTTTCTGTTACAGTTACATTCGCATCCTTTGCTTTTACAGTGGATGCTTTAGCTGTACCGCCGATAGCAGCCTGTAATTGACTATAGTTTACTGCATCATTAGGGTCGCTACCATTAGCAACATTAGTAATCTTTTGATTATTCGCATTGAGACCTGTTGGAGATACATATGTTTTACCACCTACAGTCAAACCACCATTATCAATCTTAGTATTACCAGCTGTAACGCTATCTAAACCTGTCAATGTTTTAGCTAATTTAACATTCAATGTACCATTACCGTCGGATTCAACACCGATATTACCGTCGGATAATGTGCCTGTAGCACCGCCTTTAACAGTTACAGTGTCGCCTAATTGTCTATTGCTTACAGTACCTGTATCACCAGCAAAGTTCAAGCCTTTATTAATTTTTGTATTAATATTGGAGATATCTTGCTTATTTTTAGCGATATCAGTTTTGTTATTCGCAATATCGCCAGCATTTTTCGTGATATTTTGCTTGTTAGTATTGATATCACTAGTATTTTTATCAATGGCAGTTTTATTGGTATTAACTTTATCGTTTACCTTTTTCAATTGATCTTCTGTAGCCGCGCGGCCAGATACAGCCACAGGATTATCTACATTCCAATCTTTATTTTGAAGGCCTGTTACAAAACCTGTAGTACCGTCAATCGTTACAGGTTTTGCTGTACCTACTTTAATAGTATTACCCAAAGTCATGTTGATAGTTGTATCACCATTGGCTTGTGTAATTGCGGCATTGATATTGCTGCCGTCACCTTTGATGGTAACTTTAGAACCTAATAGGTTGTTTTTCGCACCACCTGTATTAGCATCGAAGTTAAGGCCTTTATCTATAGTGTCTTTATTGAATTTAATAGCATCATGAATCGTGCCTTTACCGGTATTGCCGATATTGCTCATCGATAAGTTACCAGTATCAGGGTCAAGGGCTGCATTGCCACCCAAAAGACCTTTTGTAGTGTTTGCTAAGTTACCCAAGGTATTTGCAACACCATATAATTGGCTACCGTTGATTGCATCAGTAGATTGTGCATTCACACGACCTGCAGCTACATTTGTAATGGTACGTTTTACTGTATCACTACCCACGCTAACTGTAGAGTCAGCACTACCACCGGCATAGTTTTTATACCATAAACCGTTTACCAATTGATTTGCTGTGCTTACTGTAGCATCAGTCTTGGAATTAGCACCTAATGCAACAGAACGTTCATGTGCTGCATTAGCAGAAACACCTAATGCCATAGAGTTTGTCTTCTCAGCTTTACTACTTAAACCTAATGCTACAGCACCTACCGCACCATCAGAAGTAGAAGATTGCACACCTATTGCTAGAGAATTACCACCAGATGCAACAGAACCATCACCAGCTGCAACATCAGCGTAGCCATTTGTCGTACTACCCCAGCCAAGTGCAGTGGAGTGAGAACTATTAGCTGTAGCATTCGTACCCAATGCAGCAGACCCCTGTTTAAAAGCCTTAGAACCATTACCAATAGCTACTGCCCAATCACCTCTAGATTGAGAACCATTACCCATAGAAATGGCACCGCCACCACCGGCTTTTGCATCATTACCTAACGCCATGGAGGAACCACCCCAAGCACGAGCATTAGAACCGAAAGCTTGGTCATTATCTTTACCTACAACAGTTCCATTCTCATCGATACCTGCCCACGCTTCGTTACCAAGTGCAAAACCATTAGTGGAACGAACGCGAGTACTATTACCGATAGCAACCGTATTATTCCCGCTCGTATATGAACTACGGCCGATAGCTACAGCTTGTGCCCCATCAGCACTAGTGCCGGAACCAATAGCAATTGCATTTACAACCGTAGTTGTAGCACTTTGACCGATAGCAATGCCACCAGTTCTTTGATTTGCCGGAACACTTTTCCCTTTATTATCATCAACAGTTACAGTCGCACCACGACCAATAGCGATACCAGCCAAAGTTCTACCCTCGTCCGTATCTCCTCTACCTACAGATGCACCAGTACCTACTGAAATACTATAATCACCCTTAGATGCTGTATTATCACCAATTGCGATACCACCGTCGTTTTCAGCTGTCGCTCCGACACCATTTTTAATCGGTGCCCCCAAGGCATCCGTAGGCATCATAACGCCTGTCAACATAACGGCAACTGCTGTAGCACCTACCATTTTAGAGAATACAACCGACAAAGAGGAACGTTTCGTCATGTTCTTTGCTGTTTCTGCCACAACAACATAGCAGCTCTTTGTGCGATTCCAAATCACTTTAAATACTCGATTCATTAATCTTTCTCCTATAAAACTTATAAAACCTACTAACCAACTATCTACATATTTAATGAAATAACAATGATGTATCGATGATGTATTAAGAATTCATCGACATTCTTGAATGTGTATATCTAAAATACCACATATTACGGGAAAAGTAAACTTTTTTTCATTTTATTTTCATAAAACTTTTGTGTTTAAATTATTAATAATTTCGATAAAATTAAATATACTGAATATTCTGCATAAATGCTGTATTTTTTAACTATTATTCACCAACTTTCATAAATAATACTAATATGCTCCATAATTATGTACTAATATCACACCATATGTAACCAATTTATTTTCTCTTCATTATCCTGTTTTATGATAGACCATATAATAGAATGATATCTTTTCATAAACAGATATCGTACAGTGTTTCTGCCATTTTGACTCAATGTACGTACACAATTACTACATACCTACTTAAGCCAATTAACTATTGCACAATCAATAAAGGTAACATTTTATTATATAGTAAAAGGAATGACAGGTGAAATTCAAATCGCCGTCATTCCTTTTTTTATTCTAAGGCACTCTAAAGGCGTATTGGCGGGCTTTATAGGCTTTATAGAAATAGAGCATATGTGTATAAAAACAATTTATATGATTACTCCATGTGTTTTTTAATTTTTATTGTTATACTGAAAGCAGAAAGGAGGAAGAAATCTATGTCAGAACTCAATATCTTACAACAAAATATAGATAAACCAAATACGGTTACAGAAGAAGATATCGTAGTTACACGAGATAATCAAACTTTCACAATCAAAGGTCGCTTTAATGGGGAAGAAGGCGTATTCACATATGATGCGGACGTTCAACCTAACGATCAGTTACAATTTCTGCATCACAATTTTACGGCCATCGTAAAAAAAATTACATATAAGGTGATTCAAGGTCAGCGAATCACCTTGATTGCAAAATTATATGCATAAAAATATCGGGGTATTGTTAATACAAACAACACCCCGATATTTTTTATCGGTCATACAATTATAAGAAATACAATACAACACAACAACACTTAATTCTTATAATTAAATCATCTAAAATTATTGAATTGTCGGTGCATTAATCGCTTTGCGAAGGTCCACTGTGTGAAGTTCGTCCATTGCAGGAGCCGCTTTTTCATCCACAGGTTTCACGCGATTATTGCCGTCTTTCATAGCTTCGTTCAAGCTGAAGATCACCATTTCATTCATGTAGAAACGCAATTCATCATCATGTACATTGGCTGTATTACGATCCAAGATATCGATGATTTGTTGCGCATAGTCCAATTTAGCATCTTCAGATACAGTCGCATGTTCTGTAAAGAACTGTTTGTAATCGTTGTACAAACGATCTAATGCCAAACGCCCATAGCTATCGTTTTTATAACGATGGCTTACGATGTACCAGCTGCGACGAACATTCATGTAGTACAACACATTGTTGCGGTAACGCTCTTGACCAGTCATAACGCGGGAATCATCCATGATGCGCTTGCCCTTTTGGTCCAATTGGAATTGTGTGAAAGCATTCACTACGTCGCGAACTTCTTCGCTAGGCACAGGAACAGCCACTTCCGCTTCAATTACGTTTAATGGTTCAGCCGGTTGTTCTGGCATCATCAATCGATCTTGAGCCGCATCCGCTTGACCTACCGCGCATACACAAGCAAGTGCCAATACAGGCATAAAT
>NZ_JAWEKP010000015.1:0-6173 GCF_032470285.1 Veillonella sp.
ATTTATGCCTGTATTGGCACTTGCTTGTGTATGCGCGGTAGGTCAAGCGGATGCGGCTCAAGATCGATTGATGATGCCAGAACAACCGGCTGAACCATTGAATGTGCTTGAAACAGAAGTGGCCCTTTCCGTGCCTAGCGAAGAAGTTCGCGACGTTGTTAACGCTTTCACACAATTCCAATTGGATCAAAAGGGTAAGCGCATCATGGACGATTCCCGCGTTATGACTGGTCAAGAGCGTTACCGCAACAATGTGTTGTACTACATGAACGTTCGTCGTAGTTGGTACATCGTAAGCCATCGTTATAAAAACGATAGCTATGGGCGTTTGGCATTAGATCGTTTGTATAACGATTACAAGCAGTTCTTTACGGACCATGCGACGGTGTCTGAAGACGCTAAATTGGACTACGCACAACAAATCATCGATATCTTGGATCGCAATACGGCCAATGTACATGATGATGAATTGCGTTTCTACATGAACGAAATGGTGATCTTCAGCTTGAACGAAGCTATGAAAGACGGTAATAATCGCGTGAAACCTGTGGATGAAAAAATGGGTCCTACGGTGGATGAACTTCCTACAGTAGACCTTCGCAAAGCGATTAATGTACCAACAATTCAATAAAATTTGGATTATATCATATGACGAAAGCCGAGGCTCAAACTGCCTCGGCTTTTGTCATACATAGACTAAATCTTTTGTATGTGAATATGTAAATTTAATTCCATAAATATATAGAAAAGATGAAGAATTTTTATCTTATTTTTTAAGTCTATTAAATAAACTATAAAAATGAATGAAACATGAAAAAGTTGTTTACAATATTGAAATTATTTGATATAGTAGGCGCTAGAGTGAGTATAGTAAAGGAAAATATATATACCTAATAGTACTCAAACTGTAGTATTGAGTACTATTGTTTTACGTTAGAAGTGTAGATGATTTTTTATGTCTATGACTTCTTCTTTTATTTTTTATATGAGGATATAAATAGAATGCGTAACCGGCAAGACTGGTAGTTCGGTGAGAAAGGAAAAACATGAATCGAATTTATAATGTAATTTGGAGTAAAGCTAAAAATTGCTACGTTGTAGTATCTGAGTTAGTTAAGAGCGGTGGAGGTAAAGCTAGTGTGAGTTCTGCAAGAACGAGCATTACTTTCCGTTCGGCTTTATGCGCGTTTGCTATTACGGGTTGTTTAGTATCGGGGATTGCAGAAGCAAGTGTAATACAAGGCCCTGGCGCTGCTGCTACTGGTAGCAATAGCGTGGCAGTTGGTGATAATGCGAAATCTGCAGGTGCTAAGTCTGTGGCGATAGGTAATGACGCGGCTACATTAGCAACAAGTGAAAATGGTATTGCCATCGGTAATGGTGCGAAGGCTGAAGGGCAACAATGAGTGAATGTTCCTTATCCTGCGGGTACCATTGCTATCGGTCAAGGATCTGTGGCAAAGGAAAATGGCGATATTGTAATAGGTCGTCAAGCAAAGAGCACGATTTCCAAGTATCATCAACAACCTGGCTCTGGCGCAGTTGTAATGGGTGCGGAAGCCGCTTCTTACGGTTCTCGTGGTGACGTGGTTATTGGTGCTGCAGCGGAAGCTAATATAATTAGAAAGAATGCTACTGTTGACGGCGATGGCCAGCTATTCTCACAATCTGTAGCTATCGGTAGTGTAGCGAAGGTATATGGCACACAATCTGTCGCTATCGGTGGTGATGTAAGATCTATTGGACACTCTTCTATCGCTATCGGCGGTGATGATATTGATAAAGCGAAACCTGATTTATATAAGGTTATTCCTGATTTAGCGGTGCCAGGTACGCAGAAAAACTTTAACCGTGAAGTGGCTGCATTACATCCAAGTGGATTGGGTACAGCAGGTCTTAATGATAGTAAGAACTATGTAAATACTGCTTCTATCGGAAATGCCAGCCTTGCTATTGGTATGATGACACAGTCTTTAGGCACAGGCTCTAATGCTATCGGTGCTAACTCCTTGTCAAAAGGTGTGGCTAGTTCCGCTATTGGTGCTATGGCTCGTAGCTGGGGGAATAACTCTCTGGCTATCGGTAGCCAAGCCGGTGCGTATGGTGAGAAATCCACATCCCTCGGCGATGCGAATATAGTAGGCTTTGATATGACAAATGCTACTCTATCTGGTTCAGCTGCAGGCGCTCTTGGTAGAGGCAATATGGTGTATGGTAATAATGCATATGCCATCGGTAGTGAAAATACCGTAGGGACTGCTACTGTTACAGAAACTACAGAGTCTAATGGCGATAAAATTAAAAAGGTTACTGCTGGTACAGTTAAGGGTAATAAAGCTGGTGCTTTTGGTTACAAGAATACCATTACAACGGATAACTCCTACGTGGTAGGTAGTAACTCCACTATTTCCGCAGATAACGGTATGGTTCTAGGTAACAGTGCTACTGTGACAGGGGCTAATGGTTTAGCGCTCGGCAATAATACAAAAGTAGCCAATGATAATGCCGTAGCTATCGGTAATGGCTCTGAAACAGCAGCAGCTGTGGCTACTCCTTCTGCTACAATCAATGGGGTCACTCATAACTTTGCAGGCACAAACCCTGCTTCCACAGTAAGCGTAGGTAAGGCAGGTATGGAACGGACTGTTACTAATGTAGCGGCCGGTCGTATTTCTGCTACATCCACTGATGCTATCAATGGTAGCCAATTGTTTGCAGTTAAAACGGAAGTAGAAAAAGGCGTATCCTATGCAGGCGATGTAAAAGCTGCGGCAGCTGCAGATAATAAATTCACGCGTAAACTAGGCGAACAAACTAATGTTGTGGGCGGCGTGACTGATGTAACTAAATTGACAGATAACAATATCGGTGTTGTTTCCAATGGCACTGATACGCTAAATATTAAATTGGCTAAAACATTGACTGGTTTGGACAGCGTTACAGCTGGCGGCACTACTATCAATAACGGCGGTTTGACCGTAGATGGTAAAAACTATGTATCTCCAAACGGTATCAATGCGAATAATCAAAAGATCACCAATGTAGCTGATGGGACTAACTCTAATGATGCGGTTAACTATGGTCAATTACAAAATGCGATTAACTCTATCGATAAAGCGCCTACTGTGAAAGCAAAAGATGCAAATGTAACTGTAACAGAAGGTACAAATGTAGCAGGTGGTAAGGAATATATTGTTGGATTAGGCAATACAATTAATGTTGGTACTGCACATCCTGTAACTGTAGATGGTAATGCAGGCTATGTTACAGGTCTTCAAAATACAGATTGGAATGTAGACAATCCTGTAGCTGTTCCTGGTCGCGCGGCTACAGAAGATCAGTTGAAAAAGGTTAACGATACAGTTAATACCAATAAGGATCAAATCAATAAAAATAAACAAGCTATCGCTGATAACAAACAAAATATCACAACAAATGCCGGTAATATTGCTAATAATACGCAAAATATCGCAAAGAACGCTGGCGATATAGTTACAATCAATAAAACTATTGAAAAAGGTTTGAACTTTGACGGTGACTCCGGTGCGACAATCAATAAGAAATTGGGTGATACTGTTGCCGTTAAAGGCGGTGCTACAGGCACATTGTCTGACAACAATATCGGTGTTGTATCCGATGGTACTGGTACATTGAATGTGAAATTGGCTAAGACATTGACAGGTTTGGATAGCGTTACAGCTGGTGATACTACCATCAATAACGGCGGTTTGACCGTAGGTGGTAAGAATTATGTATCTCCAAACGGTATCAATGCAAACGACCAAAAGGTAACGAATGTTGCTAACGGCGACGTGGCTCCAAACTCTAAAGATGCAGTTAACGGTGGTCAATTACATCAAGTTAAGCAAGATCTTGGTGACCAAATTACAAATGCCAAGAATGATTTAAATAATAAAATTGATAATACTAAAACTGACCTTATCAATAAAGGCCTTCGTTTTAACGCGGATAATGACGATGAAAAAACAAATAAATTAGGATCTAAAGTAACTGTAAACGGTGATGATAATATCACTACAGAAATTACTCAAACTGGTGATGATACTAAAATTGCTCTTAAATTAAACAAAAATCTTAATGTTACATCTGTTACGGCTACAGACACTGTGAAAGCAGGGGACGTAACAATGGGTAAACAAGCTGATGGTGCGAATCCTGGTAATACAGGCAACTATATTACAGGTCTTGATAATAAGACTTGGGATCCAGGTAATGTTGTATCTGGTCGTGCCGCAACAGAAGACCAATTGAAACAAGCTTTGGCAAATCAAACGGCAACAGGTCTTAAATTTGATGCCAATGTAGGCGGTGTACAAACTAGTAAATTAGGTTCTACAGTAATCGTACAAGGTGAAGGTAAAGCTGCTGATAGCGATTATAGCGGTGAAAATATCAAGACTTTCATCAAACAAGATGTAGCAATAGGCAACACGACCATTGACGTGAAGATGAGCAAAAATCTTAAAGCTGAATCTGTAAAAGTTGGCAAAGGTGATAATAAGGATGGTGTATCTATCACAGGTCCAGATGGTGCGAACGGCACAGATGGCAAGGTAGGCATTACTGGTAAAGACGGTAAAGAAGCTGTATCCATGTCCGGCAAAGACGGTGTAGGTCACATCGGTCTTAATGGTAAGGACGGCCGTAGTGCGGATATTACTGCTGAAAAAGGTGACCCTGATATTGAAGGCAACGAAATCACGCGTATTAAATACCAAGACGAAAATGGTAAAACACACCAAGTGGCAACCAAAGACGATGGTATGAAATACGGTGGCGATAGTGGTGCGGTGATCAACAAAAAGCTTAACGAACAAGTAAACGTAATCGGTGGCATTACTGATGCTAGCAAGTTGACTACTGAAGACAATTTAGGTGTCGTATCCGATGGTAGCAATAACCTCAAGGTTCGTATGGCAAAAGACTTAAAAGGTCTTGAAACAGTAACAACTAAAGATGCTGCAGGCAATACTACGGTTGTGAATGGCGGCGGCATGAAGATTACACCTGCTAGCGGTAACCCTGTGAGCCTAACTAAAGATGGTTTGGATAACGGTGGCAACAAGATTACTAATGTAGCTGCTGGTACAGCTCCAACTGATGCAGTTAATAAATCTCAACTAGATCAAGCTGCAGCTGCTGCGACTACGACGGTAACAGCGGGCGATAATATTAAGGTTACGCCAAGCGACAATCCGAATGGTTCCAAAAACTATGAAGTAAGTCTTAAAGACCAAGTAACATTGGGCTCCGATCCAAAGAAACAAATCGCTATCGATGGCAATACAGGAACAATCAAAGCTGGCGACAAGGTTGAAATCGACGGTGATAAAGGGACTATTAAAGTTGGTAAAGATGGTCAAGATGGCGTATCCATCACAGGCCCAGATGCGACGAATGGCACAGACGGCAAGGTAGGTATCACAGGCAAAGACGGTAAAGATGCTGTATCTATGTTCGGCAAAGACGGTGTTGGTCATATCGGTTTAACTGGCAAAGACGGCCGTAATGCGGATATTACCGTTGATAAAGGTGATCCAGACTTAGATGGGAACAACATCACTCGTATTAAGTACCAAGACGAAAACGGTAAGACCCACCAAGTGGCAACTAAAGATGATGGTATGAAATACGGTGGCGATAGCGGTTCCGTAATCAAGAAAAAGCTTAACGAACAAGTTAATGTAGTGGGTGGCATTACTGATGCTAGCAAGTTGACTACAGAAGACAATTTAGGTGTCGTATCTGATGGTACTGGCAACCTTAAGGTTCGTATGGCGAAAGACTTGAAAGGTCTTGAAACAGTAACAACTAAGGATGCTGCAGGTAATACTACAGTTATGAACGGTGGCGGTATAACGATTACACCTGCTAGTGGTAATGCAGTTAGTCTTACTAAAGATGGCCTTAACAACGGCGGTAATACAATTACCAATGTAGGCCCTGGCGTAAACGGCACGGATGCGGTTAACGTAAATCAATTGAAAGGTGCTACAGATGGGTTAGCTAATGCTATTAACTCCGTAGCGGGCGAAACACAACGTGTAGGCGCACATGCGGCGGCTATGTCTGCATTGAAACCTATTCAATATGATCCATTGGAACCAACTCAAGTGATGGCCGGTATCGGTAATTACAGAGGTGAAACTGCG
>NZ_JAWEKP010000004.1:0-286082 GCF_032470285.1 Veillonella sp.
GCTGATTAACGAAAAGAAAAAGGTCTACCGAATGGTAGGCCTTTTTCTTTTTGCTCATCTTCGACTAGCTAACCCTGCTAGAACCGTCTCCAGCCAAGGGTGTACAAGTTAAATCTATCTGTATTAATCAATTTTGCAGCACATATCATCAATGGTATTATCGAACCGTAAATTAGTTGAGTAGCTCGAAACTTATGTAAATTACTATTCTAATAGCCCACCCTTGACATATCGAAAAAAATAGATATAATAGTATTGAAATATATGAGCATTTATTCATATATAATACAACTATTATGGATCCTGTTCGATTAAGAGGTGATAGAATGAATCCTGTAAGAACAATTGAAAGAATTATTAAAGCTCCTGATATTCATTGGGTAGGCAATGGATTTAGAGTACGTCAGTACTTCCCTGATGGCGATGAGTCACCTATGCTTGATCGTATGTCTCCATTTTTGTTACTCGACTATAACGAGCCATATTATTTTGAGGCCAGTCCTTTTGATACAGGTGTCACTCCACATCCCCATAAAGGCTTTGAAACGGTAACATTTTCTTTTTCCGGCTCCATTGAACATAAAGATGCAGCTGGTAATAGTGGTGTTATTCACTCTGGTGATGTGCAATGGATGACTGCAGCTAGTGGTGTTTTGCACAAAGAATTTCATGAAAAAGAATATGCAAAGCGGGGACGTTTGTTCCATGCTTTACAATTATGGGTAAATCTACCTGAACGTCATAAAAACGATGTACCTGCATATCAATATATACCTGCTACCACAATGGGGCGGTATCAATCTCTTGATGAAACAATCGATGCCATCGTTTACACCGGTGCTTTCAGACATATAACAGGTCCTGCTAAATCCCATACACCGATGAATATTTACAAAATAAAACTTCAACCTAATTCATGGATCTCTATTTCTGAGAATATGACTTGGAATACAGGCTTCCTTGTGATTAATGGTACAGGTAGTGCCAATGGTGAAAGCATAGAATTTGCAGACTTTGTACTTTTCAACAATGATGGAGAGCGCTTTGAGGTAGAGTCTGGTGATGAAGGCCTTGAAATCTTCGTTCTCGCTGGAGAACCCCTCAATGAACCAGTGGTAAAACAAGGGTCATTTGTTATGACAAATAAAACAGAGCTTCTCCTCGCTTATGGAGAATACAAAAACGGTAAATTTGGCCGCGAAGAAGCTATTATGTAATATAACACCTTGATTTATAATGGCGTACATCAGGGTATTTCTTGTAAGTAATGTATCCTGAGACACATTATTTTATATTGATTATGGTATAATGATTGCGTACAATGTTTTGACAGGAGGTTTTATGTCTAAAAAAATTGCGGTCCTCGTAAATGAGGATACAATGCAACGCTGTTCTTGTGGCGGTTGTTTGAAAGCATTTATGAATAAAGCGGATTCCTTTGAGCGTTATGCTGATGAGGATATTGAGTTGGTGGGGTTCACACATAGTGGTGGGGATCTAGCTAAGAAGATTGAGTCTTTTAAGAAAAAAGGTGTTACTACGGTACATCTTTCTACATGTACGCGTGGTAAGAATGAAAATTATGAAAGCATCGCAGAGCAGTGTGCTGAGGCAGGCTTTGATGTAGTAGGCTATACACATGGTGGCGCTGTTTCTAAAGATGGTAAAGAAGCGGTAGTACTTTCAGCTAAACCAGTAACGACAGATCAATAGTTAGCAATGTTTGAATTAACCATAATAGATTGCACCATCTTATGATAGATGAATGATTGTTCCATTATTCATTCTATATTTATCATGAAGTAATATTATATAGGTAGTGTGGAAATTCTGGCGTTTTCTTACATTCTATATTGTTTTATTATATAGCTATATCATTGTTTAAGAGGTTGAGAGAATGAATAAGAAACTTACAGCGGCTACTTTATCTATTGCTATGGCAGTGACAATGGCACCTACTATGATGCAAACGGCTTCTGTTAATGCTGCTTCTGCTGCGGTACAATCTTTAGCTGGTGGTGCTATTGCTATGGCTTACGTATCTACTGCATTAAATAAAATGGATAATTCTGCAGAGGGGCAACAGGAGAGTTTGGCACGCACAAAAGAGAAAACTGGTTACTTAAACGATAGTGCCGCCCAAGAGCGTGTAAATCGAATTATGAAGACATTAGAGGCTACACCTAGTGTAAAACGTTCCTACGTTGTATATGCGAATCCTGATGAGGAGTTTAATGCGTTTGCCACACTTGGTCGCGTTATGTCCATTAACAAGGGTGCTCTAGATACGCTAGATGATGATCAATTGGCCTATGTAATGGCTCATGAAATCTCTCATGGCGAGCATAAAGATATTATTAATGGCGCTAAGAAGCAAATCGGTCTTTCTACAGCGGTCGGCATTGCTGCTGGCGGTAGTGAAGGTGCGGCTATTTTATCTAATGTGGCAGGTAACTACTTATCCAATCAAGTGTTTACGATGAGTCAAGAAAAAGCCGCTGATGAGTTAGGCTTTAAGATTTTAAGTGAGTCTCCATACAATGTGGGTGGTGCAGCTGGTTCTATGGCAGTACTGCGCAACAAAGTGGGGGAACACTACCGCGAAGGGCTTTCACAAGTGGTAGCACCTAATAACCATCCAAAGTTGTCCGATCGGGTGAACAATAATATTTCTCGTATGTACACATATTCTGGGAATCATGTAAACGTATCGAATGGTACTGTGTACGTAAACGGTGATAATATCTATACTCCAGCAGGTAGTGGCCGCTACACAGGCGAAGAGCGTGCTTATTACATGGCTGGTAAATTGGCACGATTGTATCATAACAATCAAGTGACACCAGGTTCTGCATCCTATAGTGGTGACACTGTAACGGTAGCTGGTCAATCCATTGTTTCTACGCCAAATGCAGACGTAGCATTGCAAGTGGCAACAAATCTTAACAATGCATTTGTAAAGCCTGCAGGTGCTGCTGTTAATGCGAAAAAACCAGTGAAGGTTAAACAAGAAAAACCTAAAAAGGTAAAAGAAAATAAAAAGATAAAAGCTGATAAAGCTAAAAAATAAATGAGAGTTATAAATAGCATATAATTTGCTTTAAGGATTTATGTTATTATAATCAGAATAATCAGAGGACTGAGCCCATGAAGGCTTAGTCCTCTTTTTATATGGATTGTAATTTTTATAGTTTGAGTATAAGTTTATATGTTAATAAGTTTATATGTTAATAAGTTTATAAGATGTATTGAGGGATATACGAGTAAGAAATAGACTGTAAAGATATTGTTGATCATAAGTATAATTATTATTCATGTGTAAATAAATTATATTCATAAAGCAATAATAGATTCATAAAAATACAGAGAATCTTTTGAGAATGGAAAGTGAATTGTAATGGGTTTATACCATGAAATATAAGAAATTATCTTGTTAAACATAGTTGTTATAGAAGGTTTTATTATATTTCTTGTAATATTTATGAATTATTTATGCGATAACTTAGTGTTGTCTATATATGGTGGATAGATGTATATTTAAGGTGGATGAAATATGTAGTTAGAATGGAATCCTATAGAAATACCATAACGGTAGGGGGTATAGGGTTATTGTACTTATACATGCTTTATAGGATAATGTCAATGTTGGTGGTTAATCTAATAATATAGATGACCATTTTTTTGTTAAATAATACGTAATTTTATACATTATATGGAGGCTATGATGGAGTATACAATTCACCTATTTAATGCAGGTGGTTTCGTTATGTATCCACTTGTACTATTCATGTTAGCAGCATGTACTATTTTATTTGAACGTATTCGTACGTACAGAAACATCAATCATGAGTTACAACAGTTGTCCGATAGCATTGATGCAGGTCGTAATAGTAATAATTGGTCTACTCTAGAAAATTCTATAAAAAATAGTGATGACGCATTGAGTAGATTCGTGTCTCCTATCGTGGAGTCTGTATATAGTGCGGAAGGTTTAGAGAACCGTTTACATGATGTGGTAGGTTACATGGATGAACGCTTAAAACGCGGTCTTAACTGGCTTAGCATGATGGTAACAATGGCTCCATTACTTGGACTTTTGGGGACTGTTGTTGGTATGATTCGATCCTTTGCAGCCGTTGGAGGTGATATTGGTGCGCCTACTGTTATCACAGGCGGCGTATCCGAAGCGTTGGTTGCCACTGCAACGGGGCTTTCAGTAGCTATCGTAGCATTAGCTATCCATAGTTGGTGTACAGATAAAGTAAATTCTGATATTGCAAAGTTAGAGCAAAAATTAGGTTCTATTATGGATTTATATATTAGGAGTCAACGATGAAACGTAGTTCAGTAGGCATACAAAAAGAACCTACCATCATGATTATACCTATGATTGATATCGTATTCTTCTTGCTCGTATTTTTTATGATGAGTACGCTATACATGAATACAGAGGAACAAATTCCTCTTAACTTACCAAAGGCCTCCTCTTCCTCTGCGAAGACGATTGAGCCTATCACAATTTCATTAACAGCTACACATAAAATGTATTTGAATGAACGTGAGATTGCCCCTGATCAATTGGGTAATGAAATTCAAGGGATTGTTGCAAAAGAACCTCAACAGGCATTTATTGTACGTGCCTCTGAGGATATTGCATATAAGGACGTTATCAATATTTTAGATAATCTTAAAATTAGTGGTGCTCGGTTTGTTAGCGTAGCTACAGAACGGAAGTGATTCTATGGTAGACAAACGATATGGAATTCCTTTCGTAGCTGCATTGGTATTAAATCTTGTATATTGGGGTGTTGTAGGTGATTGGTTTGGTCATATAAAACCTCCAGAAACACAAAAAAAAGACTTGGTTATCAACCTCGATATGGGGCAGCAAGAACCTCCTCAAGAAAAGAAGGATCCTGAGAAACTAAAGATTCACCCTGACGACAAACCCGTCGCAGGGGGCGGTAAAGCAGGTAGTGTGTTGCCTGATTTATCGGGAAAGCAGACAGAAGGCTTAAAAAATCTGAATCCTTACTTAGGTGGCAATGAGACGGCATCAGTCAATTTGAATGGTAATACTGATAATCCTGTTGGTAATCCAGGCAGTGGCAATGTACCAGGCCCTGGTGGTGGTAACGCTGGCAATGGTGGTAAAGCTAATGATGGGCCAGGCTCAGAAGGGGGAAATCCTGGTACTAGTAATACGGAAGGCACGGGTTACTTTGATGTTTCTGAATACCGAGCTAGCTTAGATGCTAATAAAGTAATGCCGCCACAAGCTGTTCGACGAGGTATTACCGGAGTAGTTACTATTAGAGTTTATTTTGATGGTGAAGGTAATTATGTAAGTGCTAGAATTGAAGAAAGCAGTGGCTCTAGTCTCCTAGATAATGATGCACTTGCACTTGCAGCTAGGTCAGGTGGTGCTATAAATACAACTGGCGAACCTAAATCAGATGTTTTTTATATAAGATATAGCTTTGAGTAGTGATTTGAATAGCTCGATTTAGTTGAAATTGAATCAATGAAAAGCAAATTTAATATGGAAAATATACTATGTAGGGGATATGAGGATACTCGTATCCCCTACACTAAATTGTCCGTTGTTGCAGTATTTAAGCTATAAATTAATAGATTTCAAATAGTTTTTAATAGAAGATATAGGATGATAAATGGAATGAATAAATATGTATATGCGGCCACAATGATAGGTTTATTTAGTGTGACTACTAATGGTTATACTGTAGATGTAACAACTAATCAAAGTCAAGAGGCGGCAAATATTATTAATATAACAGCTAATCGTACAGCGTTATTAGATTTAGATACACCAGTATCGACTTCTGTTATTACTCAAGAGGATATACAAAATAGCGGTGCTAAGACGGCTTTTGATGCGGTCGCTAATGTACCGGGTGTAACCATTAACTCCTTTAGTGCGTCTGGCGCAGATTTTGGTGGCATGGATAGCCGTACGAATATTCGTGGTCTCGATCGCGGTGCACTTGTTCTTGTAAACGGTGTACCTATGAACTTAAATGGTAAGAGCGGAATTGGCTCTATACCTACCAGTGCCATTGAGCGCATCGAAGTTGTAAAGGGGGCGGCCTCTACCTTATATGGCGCAGAAGCTTTAGGTGGCGTTATAAATATTATTACAAAAACGCCGTCAAAAGAGGGCGGTTCTGCTACGGTAGCTGTAGGTAATCGAGGCTCCAAGAGATTTGATATTTCTTATGGTACTGATCGATTCCTCGTTGGTATCGATAGAAAATACTGGGGGACTCAAGATCCATCTACACCGGTGCGGTATGACTATACGGGTCGCAAGGGTTATGATTACTACACTACGCGCAATAAAGGTAACTCCTTAGGTGTGTTCATGAGCGGTAAGCTTTCAGATAAGATAACCTTAAATTATACTCGCGCTGAAAGCCGTTCCTCCTTTGGTTTGATTAGTACAGAAAGAAATCCTGTGAGACAGGCTCGTCATTCTACGACATATCATTACAAGGATGACCGTAATAATGCATCTTTGATTTATAAGGATGATAATACGACGGGAACATTGTTTTATAATGACCGTACTATGCGTGGTGAAAGCCGTGTTCATAGTGCTAAACAGTTCAAGCCGACCGAAACCAGTTATGTAGCTCGTCAATATGGTATAGATGTACAACATGAATGGGACTTTAGAGGCGGTAAGGATTATTTGATTGCCGGTGTTACAGGTAAGCAAGAAACCTATCGTGCCACACAGGTCCCTGTGTATACACGGCCTCATCGTAATACCTATGCGGTGTACAGTAGCTATTCTCGTGAAATCAATCCCAAATGGACTGCTATTTTGGGCTTGCGTTATACAGCCATTAGTGATCCTATTAAGGACCAACATGTGTTAACGCCTCAGTTCCAATTGTTGCACACCATCAATAAAGCTTCCTCCATGTACTTAAATATAGGGAAAGCTTACACGATGCCTAGCTTAAGTGATTCATTCCGTAGCGTGAACCGCCAATACACAGCAGTAAGTGGTAAAAATCTTAAGCCTGAAGAGGGTTGGAACTATGAATTAGGTTATAAACGTCTTAATAAGAAGGATAGCTGGAAGGTGGATGTGTTCTATATGGATTTCAAGAACTTCTTCCAATGGCAACCTGATGTAAATGGTCGCCCAACCGTTCGCGTAAACGGTGGTAAATTCCACAATGTTGGGATTGAAGCTGAGTATAGTAGACATTTGTCAGATCGACTCAAAATGAGTGTAAGTGGTTCTTATTCTAATCCAAAACAAAAGGAAATGAATGAAACCTATTGGAAACAAGCGGCTCCTAAGTTACAGTTTACAACCGGCATTCATTATAAAAGCTCTACTTGGGATGCAGGCACATCTTTGAACTTTGTAACCAAACGTTTGCGCAATCGCGATGGTGGCTTGAACCCTAACATTGCTCTTTGGAATGCTTACGTTGGGTATCACTTTAATAAAGATGCTACATTACGCCTCGATGCACGCAATCTTTTGAATCGTCATAATGTGGTATCCAATGGAGATTATGAATATTGGGATGCACCATTCAATTATGAATTAAGTTATACACAAAAATTTTAATATGTATTAACGATACAATCCCCCGAGAATGCAGTAGTGGTAGGGGTATGGGTTTTGTGCGGTCCAAATAAATGTGTAATAATACAAATATGTAGTTTATATAATTGTGTGAATATATATATGTGTTAAGTGAGGCATTTGGTATGAGACAACAAATTAAGCATCGTATATCTATACTTGTAGGTTTAGCATTGATAGGATTGTCTGTGAATGGATATGCAGCAGAGGTAAGTGCTGATAAGACTCCCACTACAGCTGCATCAAGTGAAACTAATGGAGTATCTGAAATCCATACTATTAATGTAACAGCAAATCGCATGGCTCTTTTAGATTTAGATACGCCGGCTGCGATGGATGTTATTACTCAAAAGGACTTAGCTAATAGTGGTGCCAAAAATGCATTTGATGCGGTTAATATGGTACCCGGCATTACGTCTTTTTCCTATGGTGCATCTGGTCTTGAATATGGGGCTATGGATAGCCGTGTGAATATCCGTGGTCTTGAACGGGGCTCTTTGATTCTCATGAATGGGGTACCGATGAACCTCAATGGCAAGGGCGGACTTAGCTCTATTCCGACTAGCTCTATTGAACGCATTGAAGTATTAAAAGGTGCAGCGTCTGCTTTATATGGCGCTGATGCTATGAGTGGTGTTATCAATGTAATTACTAAGACTCCAAGTAAAGAAGGGGGCTCTGCTACGATAGGTTTTGGTAATATGGGTCGCCAAACTTATAAAATTAACTATGGCACGCCTCGCTTCTTAATTGGTGTGGAACGTAACTTCTTTGGTGCTCAAGATCCAGAAACCCCTATCCGCTCCGATATCGGTGCTTATGCTAGAGGCTATGAATATTATACAGCTCGTAACAAAGGGAATTCCTTAGGTGTATTTATGAGCGGTAAATTAAATGATAAGTTGACTTTGAACTTTAGCCGTTTTGAAGGTAATTCTTCCTTTGGACAGTTGAGTACGGAAACGAATCCTATTAAGCAAAAGCTTCACTCTACAACATATGCTTATAAAGATACTAAAAATAATGCGTCTTTAGTTTATAAAGATGGCAATACTACAGGTACAATCTTCTACAATGATAGAGATTTGTATGGTAAAAGTCGCATACATAGTAAAAAGACATATACGTTGAGTGATAACAACTATATTGCTCGACAATATGGTTTCGATGTGCAACATGAATGGGACTTCCGCGGTGGTAAGGATTATTTCATTGCAGGTGTACTTGGTAAACGAGAAACATATCGCACTAAATCTGGTCCATACTATGGAAATCCACATCGCAATAGTTATGCCATTTATGGTACATACTCCTATCAAATCAATCCTAAATGGACTAGTATTTTAGGCTTGCGTTATTCGGATATTAAAGATCCTGTAAAAAATCAGCGCGTATTAATTCCACAGTTCCAATTACAACATCGTATCAACAAGGAATCATCCATGTACATAAATGTTGGTAAAGCCTTTAGAATGCCGAACTTAAGCGATACTTTCAAGAAAATTAATAAAGGCTATGCCTCTGTTAGTGGACGTAATTTGAAACCTGAAGAAGGTTGGAATTACGAATTAGGCTATAAACACATTACTAACAAAGATAGCTGGAAAGTAGCGCTCTTCTATATGGACTTTAAAAACTTCTTCTCTTGGAAACCGGATAGCAATGGTAAAAACACGATTCGCGTAAATGGTGGTCGCTATAGAAATGTCGGTATCGAAGCCCAATATGGTCGTAAATTAACAGATCACTTAAAAATGACTGTGGGTGCATCGTATTCTAATCCAAAACAACGAGAAATCGATAAGACTTATTGGAAACAAGCTAACCCTAAATTGCAATTTACAGGGGGTATCCATTACAATAGCTCAACCTGGACTGCAGGTAGTAGCATCAACTTTGTCACAAAACGGATGAAGAACCGCGATGGCGGTACAAACCCAAATCTTATAGCTTGGAATGCATACGTAGGCTATCAGTTCAATGAAAACTCATCCTTGCGGCTAGATGCACGTAACTTGTTAAACCGTCATAATGTTATTTCCAACGGCGACTGGGAATACTGGGATGAACCATTTAATTACCAACTCAGCTATACTCAAAAATTCTAGTCTTTATGTAATCACTAATTAGAACTATACAAGGAGTATCATCATGAACAAGAAAATTGGATTTTTCATATGTTTGATGATACTCCTTTGTGTATGTATAGCGGGTTGTGGACCTCAATCGGAGGCAAATGTAACGCCATATACTCGTTATGTTGACAGTCATGATGGCGTTCAAGTTGCTGTTCCAGAGCATCCAAAACGGATTTTATCACTGTCTTCTGCGGTCGACACAATTTTATTAGGACTTATAGAACCAGAGCGTTTAGCAGGCATTAATAAATTGTCTACCTATGAGGAATATTCGCTAGAGGCAAAGCGCGCAAAGTTGGTAAAACCTGTGTTGAGCTCGTATCCTTTGGAGAAAATTATAGCCTTGAAACCGGATCTCGTTATAGCGCCAGATTATATATCGGCTGATGTTATCTATGGTTTACGGCACATGGGTATAGCCACTGTTGTGGTACCTACTCCTTCTACGGTGGACGGAGTGATTCAGAATGTGATGGAGATTGCTCATATTATCGGGGAAGATGAAAAGGGTAGCTTTTACAATCGGAAGATTCACCGTGAAATAGATGAAATAAAGCACCTAGCGGAATCTATTCCACTTGAGCAGCGCAAGACGGTTCTCTTTGTGTCATCTATGGACGGATACACGGGCACAGGAAGCCTTTTTGATGATATGTGTCACTATATGAGCATCTATAATGCACCTGATCGAATTGGTTTACCACCACGAATACCTTTTGGGGAGGAGCGTGTGCTAGCCATGAACCCAGACTATATTTTTATTCCATCCTATAAGGGAATGGACAAAAATTTGGCGGATAGATATTTAAAGAATCCGGCCTTTCAAAATCTACCTGCTATTAAGGAAAATCGAGTTAAACCCTTACCAGCAGCGTACCTGTATACAATGAATCAGCATATTGGTGAAGCGATGCTAGCCATTATGCATACTGTGTATCCTCAATTAGAAAGGAATTCTCATGACTAGACAGAAACAACGCATCATGGCCATAACTCTGATTGGGGTATTGCTATGTATTGTGAGTTTATTGGCACTCCATGTAGGGACCATTATGATCCCTATCGGAGGGGGCGTGCAAAGTATTTTAAATGGCATGGGCATACCTGTGAGCTTCACGGAGCCCATTACGGCTGAACAAGAGGCTGTACTGTGGTATATCCGCATGCCACGCCTTATCATTGGACTTCTCGTGGGAGGCGCCTTGGCATTGGCTGGTGCGGTTATGCAAGGGGTATTCTCCAATCCATTGGCAGATCCAGGTATTATGGGCGTATCCGCTGGGGCATCTCTCGGTGCGGTTATCGCCATTGCTCTTGGCGTAACATCCCTTAGTATGTTTTACATGCCTGCTTTTGCCTTCGTAGGGGCCTTTGTATCCGTTGGAATTACTATTTTGTTAACTTGGCGTAATAACAAGCTCGATACCACAACCTTGTTGCTGGCGGGTGTAGCTGTTAGTATGCTGCTCGGCGCTTTTACATCGGGCATCTTGACCATGATCAATGAGTACCGGTTGCGTGAATTCTTATTCTGGATGGTGGGGGGCCTAGATTTCCGCCGTTGGGATCACGTTTTGCTCGCCGTGGGTCCTATCATGACGGGCAGCGTTATATTGATGATGCTCGGTCGTCACTTGAATGTGCTCGTTCTGGGTGATACAGAGGCGCGTGCCTTAGGCTTGCCTGTTATGGCATATCGCATGGTATTCCTATTTCTAGCATCCGTAGTTACAGCTACCGCTGTATGTGTCAGCGGATCCATCGGCTTTGTAGGTCTTGTAGTACCTCATATTGTACGGCTTTTGGTTGGGCCGGATCATCGAATACTATTGCCTATGGCGGCTGTTGGAGGTGCCTTATTCCTCGTATTCTGCGATACATTAGGCCGCGTCATTGCTCAACCAATTGAGATTCGCGTTGGTATTATGACGGCTCTCTTAGGGGCACCGTATTTTCTTTATTTACTTCATCGCTTGCGTAGTAAAGGAGGGGCCTAATGAAACTAGATGTTCAATCTCTATCCGTCACATTAGGGGAAACCACCATTCTAAAGGATGCGTCCTTTTCTATTGATAGGGGTGAGTTTGTCGGCATTATCGGGCCTAATGGTTCTGGTAAAACGACGTTATTAAAAACCTTGCGTGGTCTCTATCCTACGTCTGGTGGCGATGTTTTGTGGGATGGTAAAAGCATCGCTTCTTTGAGCGACAAGGAAATCGCTCATCATGTGGCGTATATGCAACAGTCCGTAAATGTTTCCTTCGATTATGAAGCCATCGATATTGTGATGACCGCTCGTTATCCGTATCTTAAATGGTGGCAACAAGAGGGACCAGAAGATAAGGTTATCGTTGAACAGGCTATGAAAGAGGTCGGTGTTTATCATCTGCGTAATCGCTCCGTACAAAACCTGAGTGGCGGTGAGCGACAACGGGTATTCTTAGCAAAGGCATTAGCTCAACAAACAGAGGTCTTATTACTAGATGAGCCGACGGCTGCGCTCGATTTAGTGTATGCTGACGATATTTTCCATGAAGGCCGCCGATTATGTGACGAAGGCAAAACGATTTTAATCGTCGTTCATGACTTAGAGTTAGCTGCCAAATATTGCACCAAACTCGTTTTGGTGAGTGATGGTCACATCGTTGATGTAGGTGCACCTCGAGATGTATTGACGGCAGAAAATTTACGAAATGCGTTCCGTTTATCGGCTGCGGTCTATGACGATCCGTACTTTAAACAACAACGTATCTTTGTATTCCCAAAAGGAACTACAAAGATTGATGACTTCAAACAAACCGAAGTTACTTCAGAAATGTCTATTGATCCAAATCTGAAATAGTTAGAATGGATTACGATACTTAGCGTTTTCCTAGGGGTTATTGATTTATTATGTATGGTGATTATTTTGTATTGCGAATCTGAGTGAGGTTAGGTGTATGCTATATCCATTTACTGCTATTGTTGGTCAAGATGAAATGAAATTGGCCTTGTTGCTCAATGCCATAAACCCATCAATCGGCGGTGTGTTAATTGAAGGCGAAAAAGGCACTGCTAAGTCTACGGCTGTACGTGCGTTAGCGAATCTGTTACCTCCTATGGAAACAGGCGCATCAGCGATGTCTGTTGTTGAGCTACCTATCAATGCTACGGAAGATCGTGTTGTAGGATCCATAAATTTGGAAAAGGCATTACAAGAGGGGGTAAAAGCCTTTGAACCGGGTATTTTACATGCAGCCCATCAAAATATTCTCTACGTAGATGAGGTTAATCTATTAGATGACCACATTGTAGATATTTTGTTAGACGTGGCAGCTATGGGGGTGAATACGGTAGAACGGGAAGGGGTGAGCCACTCTCATCCATCTCGTTTTATCCTCGTAGGAACGATGAATCCTGAAGAAGGCGACCTTAGACCTCAGCTGTTAGACCGTTTCGGACTATCTGTTATGGTCTATGGAGAACAGGACCCGGCACAACGTATGGAGGTAATCAAGCGTCGCCTCGCCTTTGGCGACAATGCTGAAAGCTTTGTAGCGTCTTACAAGGAATCAGAACGTAGCCTGCACGAACGTTTATTACAAGCTCGTGAAGTATTGCCAGGCATCATCCCATCTGATGATGTGTTGTTGCAAATAGCGAGTATCAGCATAGGTGTCGGCGTTGATGGACATCGCCCAGACATTACGATGATGCATACGGCTCGTGCTCATGCAGCCTTTCACAGTCGCAACCAAATTACAGCGGAAGACCTCAAGGTGGCGGCACGATTAGCTTTAAAACATCGCTTACGTCGCTTGCCATTTGAAGAACAAGGTTACGATGAGGAGCGCATTGATACAGTGGTATCGGCAGTGCTTGAGGGCTAGTTATGGAAACATCTGTACAAGAGGCCCTCAAAATAGGCCTTGTAAACGACCAGATTCATACCATTGTTATTTCTGGAGGTACCGGTGTTGGTAAAAGCTATGTACTTCGTCAGTGCCTCGAGAAATGGCAAATTCCATATCGTTTGATACCTGTTTATATAGATACTTCACAACTACAAGAGTCCATCGATTTTGAAGCATCCCTTGCACAGGGTAAGATGGTTATGGCATCTGGCTTATTAGGTGATACGAGTAATCGATGCTGGGTTGTCGATGATGCTCACGTTCTGTCGCCTGAAGTCCGTCATACACTATTGGTAGAAGCGAAACTTCGTCAAATACTACTCATTATGACCGTAAACCATGAGGATGGAACCTTAGATGATGCGGAGTGGGAACTCGTAGATGTGCATGTATCTATGGACGCACCTACACTACAATCTAAAGTGAAGGTGTTACAACGAATGCGAGATGAAATTGAGCCTTCATCTGAGGATATATTAAGCCTAATAGATCCTAAACGAGTTCAATCTATATTTGTTTCTGATGCTATGCTTTCACTGGCTATATCCTATGCATTGCAAGCTCGAACCGTAGGTCATGATGCAGAATATGTATTGTTACAAGTTATGAAATCTCTAGCAGTTCTTGATGGCAGTTCTTACTGTAAGCCTTTACATGCAGAACAAGCAGCTCTTTATGTATTGCCGCACCGTATGAAGCGCAATGATATACCTGAATCTCAGACCTCACAAGGAGAGGAATCAAATAGTGCAAGTGATCAAAATCAGTCGCAGAAGAGTACGGAAACAACGGATGATTCCGATGGAGATAACTTGAATAACGCTGATTCCGGAGACTCCAAGTGTGATGAATCCAATTCTAACGAGCTAAACTCTAATGGACAGGACAATTCAAATGCTGATGGACATGACTCAAACGATATAGATTTTGATGATGGTAAATCAAGTGGGTCCAATGCTCTAGAAACATCGGATTCTACACAGAATGAGTCAGAGGATTCTGATTCAATGAATACTCAAGGTGACCTATCTAATAGAATATCTTCTTCATGTTTGCCAGATACTGTTGCCCGTATAGCTAACCAATTTTTTCAGTGGAAACTGCAATCTTCTAAAACAGTAGACCGTCAGTACCGTAAGGGTTCCGGTCGGCGCCTCATGACTAAAACAAAGGACATTAGAGGGCGCATGATTCGAGCCTATCAAGATGAACGTGCTTTAGAGGATTTAGCTTTAATTGATACATTACGTGCAGCCGCACCGTATCAACGATTGCGAGCCGTTGAAAGGGTAACGCCATTACAGGCAGATACCCCATTAAATGTGGTAGAGCGATCTGTTACATCGGAATGCTTATGTCAAAGGGCCCCACAAGCAGAGCGTCATGATTTAAAAGGGCTATCTATTGTAGTAAAACCCCAAGATTACCGCCGAAAAGCTCGTGAAAAGCGGATCGGTGCGTACCAGCTTTTTGTAGTGGATGCCAGTGGCTCTATGGCGGCACGACATCGCATGGAGGCGACAAAAGGTGCAATTTTGAGCCTATTGCGAGACTCCTATATTCACCGTGATTCGGTGGGACTCATTGCATTTCGCAAGGATTCAGCAGAGGTACTATTACCTTTCACTCGTAGCGTAGAGCGAGCAGAGCGATTGTTAGCAAAATTGCCAACAGGGGGAAAGACCCCTTTAGCTCAAGGTTTACGAGTAGCCTATACTATGTGCGATAGATTGTTGCGTGCCCATCGGGCGGAACGAATTCAGATTATATGTATCACCGATGGTCGAGCTACGTCGGGTGATTCTGAGGACCCTGTAGCGGAGTCCAAGCAATGGGCTCGTATCCTTGGCACTTTGCCTGTAGATTGTATCGTTATTGATACGGAAACGGGCTTTATCAAGCTCGGCCTAGCTAAGGAATTGTGTAAATTGATGAATGGCAGTTATTATGCCATGGATTCCATTACATCAGATAGTATTTTGAGCGTATCGCGGAGGTAGATCATGAGTCGTCTCATGTATATTTCTAATTTAGGAAAACAAATCCAATATATAGAAAAGGCTGTTGCGACCTATCCGGAACTCTTACAAGGCGAGGTAGACCTTTGCAATATGAAAAAGCCTCCTCAATGGGACGCTGACTTTGAAAGTCGCTTACGCGCTGCCGATGTAGTTCTGGTAACGAATATGGGGGTTGGTTTAGACTCGCCCTTCTTAGAACGTCTGGAACGCTGGTTATATGCACATCATCCTAAATACTGGATTGATGTAGTAGAACCTAAGAAAACAGATATTTTATATCGCAATTTGGATGAGGATAAACGGGTTCTTCTTGAAAGCTACCGCCGAACCAGTGGGGTCATGAATTATGTACGCTTAATCAACGGTGCTTTCAGTACAAAACCTACCTCTGAATGGGAAGAGCCAGATCCTATTCCTTGGCAAGCCATTATGGGTCGAGAAGGCAATATCTACGAAACCTATGATGAGTTTATGGATGCCGAAGGGCATCGAGATTGGCCATCTATAGCGGTCTACTTTTACCGTGACGAATGGATCATGGGGGATATTGAGTATCAACAGGCCTTATTTGAAGAGATTTACAAACATCAGTACAATCCGATTATCTTTTATGGTCAGTATGGCTCGAATCCGCGCGTAGGTATTCCGAATATGAAGCTGTCCATGAACCATCTTTTTGGGAAGGATGAATTCCCCTTTGATGTGCTCATAAATACTTGTAAATTTTCCTTTCAGTCCTTAGGGGCTCAAACCTTGGAGGAGTTAAAGCTACAGGATGTTCCTATCGTTCAGGGTTATACCATATACATGGATGAGAAATCTTGGGCCGAGAATCCACAAGGTGTAACACCTTTAGACGTGAATTTATCTATATCTCAGCCTGAGCTAGATGGGGTTATTCAAGGCGGTGTTGTGGCATGCCAAACCTATGATGAGCGTGGACACTATGTGTACTTGCCTGTGAAAGAACGCATCGCTGCTATTGTACAACGAGCTATTAAATGGTCTACATTGCTCCATATCCCTGTATCGGAGCGAAAAGTGGCCGTTATATTACATAACTATCCGCCTAAGAACTCCAACATTGGCTCTGCCGCAGGTCTTGATACACCTGAGTCGGTGCTACGGTTATTGCGAGATATGAAGGCGGAAGGTTATACCATCGACACGATGCCAGAAACAAGTGCAGACTTGATGGATGTGGTAACGTCTCATATGACGAATGACCGCTCCATGCTCACCGATGAACTACTAGCCTCTGCAGAAGGTCGCTTAAGTAGCGATGATTACAAATCATATTTTGCTACGCTGCCGGAAGATACGCAGGTGGCGATGATTAAATCTTGGGGCGAAGCCCCAGGGGATGTATTCGTCTACGATGATGACGTGATTATCCCAGGTTTCTCCAATGGCAATCTGTGGATTACGGTACAGCCACCCCGTGGATTTGGGGAGAATGTATCGGCCATTTATCACGATCCTTGCTTGCCTCCACCACATCAATACTTAGCGTTTTATCACTGGGTGCGCGATGTCTTTGAAGCTGATGCAGTTATCCATGTTGGTACCCATGGCTCTCTAGAATGGCTGCCCGGTAAAGGGGCTGGACTCAGCGCTAGTTGTTATCCGGAAATCGGCATTTCCAGTTTGCCAAATATTTACCCGTATTGGACAACCATTATTGGGGAAGGCATACAAGCCAAGCGGCGTAGTTCGGCTTGCTTAGTGGGTCACTTGTCGCCGCCGATGACGACAGCGGGCCTCTATGATGAGTTCGAAGAATTAGAGGCCTTACTCGATGAACATAGTCATTTTGAGCGGGAACATCCTGAAAGTGTCTCTACTCTAGGTGAAGTGATTCGAGAAAAGGCCATGGAGTGCCATCTCATCGATAAAGAACGAGGTTCTACCATGACGGTGGACGATATAATTACAGAGGTCCACGAAAAGCTGAGCGACTTGAAACATATGCAGATGCGCAATGGTTTGCACATCTTGGGGCAAGGTCCTGAAGGGGAAGCATTAGAAGAGTTTATTACTGCTATTGTAAGCACTCCTCAAGGTGAAATCGCGTCAGGCCTTGCCACCATCGCAGAAGAATTAGGTTATGATTGGTCTTATATGGCGGAACATGCTGGCGAAATTCATTTAGATGGTATACGATATAGTGTTACCATAGATCGAATTTGGAATGAATTGCGTAGCTTTGTAAGGCATGTGATCAATATACCAGATTATACAGTGCTCGAACGGTTAGAACCTTTGGCGAATGCGATCGTTCGAGAGTATATTCCAAAATTAGGTGACACCAAGAACGAGCTAACCTCTATTTCAAATGCCTTACAGGGCAGATATGTAGAGCCCGGTCCAGGTGGAGCCCCCTCGAGCGGTCAAGTCGACGTACTGCCTACGGGGCGTAACTTCTATGGTTTAGATGAAAGAGCTTTACCGACGAAGATAGCCTATCAATTAGGCATAGAGTTAGCAGATCAAGTTATCGCTGACTATATTTTGAATGAACAACGGTATCCTGAGACGATTGGCATCATCCTATGGGCTACTAGCAATTCTAGAAGTCATGGTCAGTGCTTGGGTGAGTTCCTTTACTTGTTAGGAGTTCGACCTAAATGGCAATCGGGCGGTCGCGTGTCAGGTTTAGAAGTGATTCCTTTAGAGGAATTGCAGCGCCCTCGCATCGATGTGATGGGCCGCATCAGTGGCCTCATTCGAGATATGATGCCTACTGCTATCGGCTGGCTCGACAAAGCCGTTGAAATGGTGGCAGAATTAGATGAGTCGTTGGAAGACAACTACGTGAAAAAGCATATTCACGATGATGTGGACTGGCTCGTTGAGCAAGGTGAGGACCCTCTATTGGCTACTAAAAAGGCTAGACTCCGCATCTTTGGCGATCCGCCCCAAGCTTATGGCACGGGTGTAGGTGCCTTGATTGAAGGCAAAAACTGGGAGTCTTTACAAGATATTGCTCAAGTTTATAGCCAGTGGAGTAGCTTTCACCTGCACAAGGACATTCCTCAGGACATGAGGCTATTCCAACGTCGATTAACCACGATGGATGTGACCATTAAGAACGAAGATAATCGAGAAACCCATATTATGAGTGCCGACGATTATTATAGCTATCACGGTGGTCTCATTGCGGCGGTGCGCACCGCAAAGGGCAGTGCGCCGCGCGCCTATGTGGGGGATAGCTCAGACCGCAGTCGTGTTGTGATGAGGCCTTTAGGTGACGAAATTCGCCGCGTCGTGCAAGGGGAAACGCAGAACCCTAAATTTATTCAAGCCATGATGAAACATGGCTATAAAGGGGCATCGGATATGTCGAATGTCGTATCCCATACATTTGGTTGGGATGCTACGAGTGATGTCGTACCAGACTGGGTCTATGAAGGGTATGCTAATAAGTATGCTTTAGACAAGACAGTACAAGACTGGATGCGCAATGTAAATCCTTGGGCCTTACAGCGCATTACAGAAACCTTGCTAGAGGCTTCTCAACGTGGCTATTGGAATGCATCGCCTGAAATATTACAGGATTTGCAATCATTATTTATTTCCATGGAAGGGGTTATAGAAGGTCGTTAGTATGAAGCACAGAATATCTATTATATGTACCATAGTAATGATGGTACTTCTAGTGGTCGGTTGTGGTCCTACGCAGACGGGGACTACGGGCACGACACATCAGGTTACGGATGGCACTGGTGTAACTGTTACGGTGCCTAGTGAGCCGAAGCGAATCGTCCCTATTGCTGCGAGTACAGAGGATATAGTGTTATCCTTGGTTGATCCGAGCCGAGTGGCAGCCGTTGGCACCGTGCCTAATAATGTACCTGATGAGTCTGCCAAGGTGGGGACGCATGTGAAAGCAACTGCTGAATCCATGCTTTCTGTACAACCTGATTTAGTATTAGTTCCAAACTGGATATCTCCAGATGCAATTGGGGAAATGCGGAATATGCAGATTCCCGTTTACGTCTATAAGACTCCGACTACGGTAGAAGAAGCAAAAGCTGTTATCCATGAAATTGCAAGTCTTTTACACGCATCGGATGAAAAGATGATTGCTAGTATGGATGCAGATTTGAAAACTGTCGAAGAATTAGCCAATAAACATGCCGGTGAACGTCCTGTAGTAGCATTTTATACGCAATTTGGTTTAACCGGTGGCAAGGGGTCAACCTTTGATGATATGACTAAATATCTGAAGGTTACCAATGCGGCCGCCCAATTAGGCTTGGGGCCTTTTGATAATGGGACGCGAGAGGATTTAATTAAAGCGAATCCAGACATTATCATCATCCCATCGGTAGCTTATACCTCGGATGGCACTACGCCAGCAACGGCAGAACAACTCTATTCTGATCCTGCTTTGCAAGGTGTTAAGGCCATCGCCAATCGTCGTGTGTTCCTCGTAGATTCCTCGCAGGTCATGAGTTATTCTCAATTTATGACCCGTGCAATGGTTTCTATGGCACAAAATATATATAACAAATGATTTAGTGTGTGTGGAGGTTTTTATGAAAGTATCAAGAATGCAACGATTATCCATGTACGTAGGGTTAGCTCTCGTGTTTGGTAGTACTTTGAGTGCACCTAGTGTGTTAGCTGTTGACGCTAGTGATGCAAAGGAAGCGCATACCATTGTTGTTACGGCGACTCGTAGTGAACAACAGCTTTCAGAAGTGCCAGCTAGTGTAGGCGTAGTAACAGGTGACGATATTCGTGAGCGCCATGCTACGAATATGAACGAAGCCTTGAACATCGTACCGGGCGTAGATATTAATACGTATGGTGGTGGCGTAGGTTACACGAACTCCAATGCATTCCGCATCAATGGGTCTGACCAAGTATTGTATTTGGTAGATGGCATCAATATGGGGGCGGCTGGTGTGAATCCGCCGATGACTATTTTGAAAGATATGTCTAGTATTGATCGCATTGAAGTTCAACGTGGTGCAGGCTCTACATTGTATGGTTCCGGTGCCATCGGTGGTGTAGTAAACGTAATCACTGCAAAACCTGAGCAAGGTGTACAAACTAAGCTTCGTGTGATGGGTGGCAGTAATGATTTAGAGCAATACGCAATTACCAATGAAGGCAGCCAAAACAATTGGTATTGGCGTGTAGGCGTACAAAAAGATATCATTGGTTCTTACAAAGATGGTCATGGTGTGCGCGTTCCTCAACATGGCAATAGCCATACTGCATCTTTCATGGTGGGCAATAAAATCAATGATAAGAACGATGTAAAAATATCTTACGATACATATCGTGGTGATGTAATGTATTCCGACCATTTGGGTGCCCTCAACCATATTCGTTATGGTAATGAAGCGAATGATTCCTTACGCGCGATTTGGAAGAACAAAATCAGCAATCGTTGGAGCCATCAATTATACTTGATGAACAATCATTATAAAACAACATACGATGGGTACTTAACAGATGTGAAGACTCGTGGTATTGGCGATCAAGTTACGTATAAAGCAAAAGACCATACTGTAGTAGGCGGCTTTGACTGGAGACAAGATAAGGTGCTTAATATGGGCGGCGTGAAGCTTACGAACACATCATACTTCATTCAAGATGAATGGAAATTTGCTCCTAAGTGGACTGTAACACCTGGTATCCGCGTTGACCATCATTCCTCCTTCGGTACGCATACATCTCCATCCATCAGCCTTGGCTATGATGTAAATGAGAAGACAAATGTGTATGCTGCGTATAAAGAGTACTTCTTAGCCCCTACACCATACCAATTATTTGATGGCTTCAATGGCAACCGCAATTTGAAACCGGAAACAGGTCATGAATTTGATTTAGGTGTACACCACAAATTCGGTAAAACATGGAATAGTAATCTTAGTTTCTTCAGCCGTAGTACGAAGGATAAAATCGGTTGGGTTATGACAGATCCAGCAAATTTTACAGGCCAATATCGCAATTTTGACACTGAAAAAGCTCGTGGTATCAATGCGGATGTGCGTAAACAATTGACGAACCACTTGTCCGCACGCCTTGGCTATACGTATACTCATATTGATGCGACACCAACTCGCAAAGCAAATCGCGATGGGTATGTGCCAAAACATGCTGTTAATGCAGGCCTTGATTACAACGATGCTAAATGGGATGCTCATTTGGATATCCGCGGTATCATTAATCGTCCTGGCCCTGCAGATAATGTATTCCCACGTAAAACGTACTGGTTGGCGGATATCAGCGCTAACTATCGTGTACGCGAAAATGTTACTATATTTGGTCGTATCAATAATATCTTTGATACATACTATGCAGAACAATCTAGCGTTCGTTGGGGCAACCCTGGTGACTGGTGGCCAGGTCAAGGTCGCAACTTCCGTCTAGGTGTAGAAGTGACTATCTAATAGATATAACTACTGCAATGGCTAATAGATATAACTACTGTAATCGTTCGATTATAAAGCTATACTAATAATTGACAATTACATCATAGTTATTTGTATAGCTTCAAAATGTAATCTATATCATGGTGAAAGAGCCTCTTATGGGGCTCTTTCATTTTTATTATAATTTTTGATGATATATTGAGACCGCACTAAGCACCATGAGAGTTATTTTCAATAACCGATAAATTAGGTATAGGTAAATAAGTATATGTTATAAAACTATAGATTTTCTATAGTAAAAGCTCTATAATATTATGTATCTATCTATAGGTATTCATAGTTTATGTTTTGTGATGTACACATATATTTGCTTGTATAGTAAATGTTTTGTTACTTTCACAGTTATCAAAACCTTCCCATGGAGAAGGTTGATTTTTAGAGGAGTTGGATCGAAATGAAACAACCAGAATTATCGCCGTATATGATGGCTCGCAAGCCGTCTGGCATTCGCCTAGGACAAATTAAATTCTTGGAACGTAAGAACCCACCTATCTTGGTGAATGGTTCTATTGGCAATGTAATGCGTCCTATGCATCCCGCCATGCAGCGTCGGTTGTTTGATTTGGGTGGTGTTAATAGTCCGTTCCACAATGGCATTGTGCCATATGTACCAACTACGGGCACTGATGAATGCCGTGAAGCATTTCTACATATTTTGCGCAGTCAAGGTTTTGATACGACAGGTCTTGATGTACTCGTGACAGACGGTGCATCCATGGCGATGGAAATTATCATGCTTGGCGTATGTGGTGGTGCCGGCGAAGAGGAACGCCCTCTCTTGATGTTCAATCCTTCCTATACAAATTATGATGCAGTAGGTCTTCGCATAGGCCGTAAAACCGTAACAGTAGAACGGGAGCTCAATGAAAATGGTGAGTTCGAATTGCCGTCTGTAGAGACTGTAGAGAAGCGCATTATCGACACCAAACCTGGTGCGTTGCTCATCATTCCTTATGACAATCCGACTGGTCAATTATTTAGCAAGGAAACGCTTATTGAATATACTAAATTGTGCGTTAAACATAATTTATGGATTATCTCTGACGAAGCGTACCGTGAATTGGCTTATGAAAAGGGGAAAGAAACATCTAGTATTTGGGCTTTAACCGATAAAGATGTGCCTGGCATCGAAGGTCGCCGTATTAGCCTTGAAACAGCTAGTAAGGTTTGGAATGCGTGTGGGCTTCGCATTGGAGCCATCATTACGGATAATAAATTATGCTATGAAAAATCTGTTGCGGAGTATACGGCAAACCTTAGCGCTAATACATTGGGCCAATATATCTTTGGCGCTTTGAAGCACGAGTCCTATGCGCAGTTGCATAACTGGTATGAGCAACAACGCGACTACTATCGTCAAATGATCTTTGAACTCCATAAAGGCTTTAAAGAGGTAGAACCGGACTTTATCGTGTCTCGCCCTGAAGCATCTATTTACTTTGTAATCGACGTGAGAAAGGTGGCAAAACCTGGCTTTGACGGCGTAGAGTTCGCGTCCTGGTGCGCCGAACACGGTGCAGTGAGCCTTGATGATGGTAAGGAATATACACTCCTCATGGCGCCGCTCAATGGTTTCTATAGCGGTAAAAATGGTGATAATAACCCTGGTAAAACACAATTGCGCGTGTCCTTCTGTGAAAATCCAGATTTATTGCGCTTGGCTCCTGAATTATTATCTAAACTATTCAGAGCTTATGAAGCACAACGAAATGTATAAACGTAAAGAGTGCCATTCCCAAAGGGAAGGCACTCTTTTTGCATTGTAAGTTATCATCATGAGTCATATAGATACTATGTATGGTATAGTATTACATAAAAAAGAGCTATAATATTCAAAATTATAGCTCTTTTCGTTTTTCCCTAGATATGGTAAGTAGGGAAGGTCTTTTATTTACTTTCTTCATCATGATGCGGTCCCTTAGTACGTATTTCGACTGCCAGTTGCTCGCTAGGTATGGAGCGTTCCTCAGTTGCTGGATATGAAGTGTCTTCTAAGATAACCGTTTCTAATAATTTGTCAATTTCATCAGACTGGATGGATACTTCTTTGTTGTACCATTCGCCAAATTCGCGAATAACTTCTTCGTTGCGACGGAAATAGGTATATTGGTCGATTTTACGAGATTCTACAAGTTCAGCATTTTCTAAAATGCTCATAAATGTAGAAATAGAAGATTGAGATACACCGCAGCGCTTTTGTATACTCTTAACGCTTACACTATATGGAAAGTCGATAAGCGTATTAGCGTGTACTTGTACACCGAATTCTTTCTCTGGGTGTTTTAGCCACAATATAATATCTAACCGATGCGGATTTGATAATGCTTTCAAGATTTTTAACGGGTCCATAGGGCCTCCTCTTAATTAAAAAATAACGAGTTCCCAACCTTGACCGTGGACTTGCATTATGCGGTCGTATTATACGCGTCTTGCTCCGTATAGGGTTTTTGCTACTTTTATCATACGCTACTTTCACCGTGAAAGCTAGGCTTACTTATAAATTTCACGAATTGATGAATTTTATTGCACTTATTTAGAACGGAAAGTATACATTAGTATTAATATATAATGAGTATATATACAACCTGTAGAGACTTTTATAATATATTTCTGAAAAATATAGAATATATTCATCTTTCTGTGATAATTTTTAAAGGTATTTTGGTTCTAAATAGAGAAATATATATACTATATGAACTTATGTAAGTCTAAGCTTTCATTTAAAGGAGCTGAGTATATGGCAATTGATCGCAATGAAACATTTGATGTTATCGTTGTTGGCGCAGGGCCAGCGGGTTCTGCGGCAGCATTACGCTTAGCGGAGCAGAGGGTAAAAGTTTTACTTATCGAACGTGGAACCGCACCAGGTGCTAAAAATATGATGGGTGGACGCATCTATACACATTCTTTGGAGCGTCTTGTACCGGACTTTAGAGACCGTGCGCCGTTGGAACGAAAGGTAACAAAAGAGCGCATTTCTATAGGCACAGGTAATGAAGTGACTACCATCGAGTATAGTTACGAAGATGGTGAACCTAATGAAGAATCCTACGTAGTATTGCGTGCTAAATTTGATAAATGGCTAGCAGAAGAGGCAGAGAAAAAAGGGGCTCTCCTCGTATCTAATGTACAGGTAACAGAGCTTATTACCGAAGGCGAAGGAAAACATCGCCGCGTAATAGGGGTTCGTTGTCACGATGACGAAGTATATGCAAAACTAGTTGTCATCGCAGAAGGTTCTAATACATTATTATTGGAACAGGCTGGTCTTACAGGTCCTACAGATCCAAGAACAATGGCTGTAGGGGTAAAAGAGGTATATAAACTCAAAAAAGAGGATCTTGAAAATCGCCTTATGCTATCTGGCGATGAGGGGATGGCGTGGCTTACATTGGGCGATATGACCGATGGCCTATTAGGTGGTGGCTTTATTTATACGAATAAAGACAGCCTTTCCGTAGGTATGGTTGTAGGCCTTGAAGATATCGGCAAAGCTACTAAATCGGTAGATGATATGCTGTTAGCTTTCACAAACCATCCAAGAATCGCACCACTATTAAAAAATGGTCAATTGAAGGAGCATAGTGCGCATCTCGTGCCAGAAGGCGGATTTAAAGCGCTGCCTAAGTTGGGCGGTAATGGGTATGTTATCGTCGGTGATGCGGCGCGCATGTGTATGAACCTGGGGTATACCATTCGTGGGATGGACCTCGCCATCGAATCTGGTATGTGTGCAGCGGATGCGGTTAACGTAGCCTTGCGCGATGAGAACATGGAGCGCGTTGCTAAATTGTATGAACGTCAAATCAAGAATTCTTGGCTATATAAGGACATGAAACTTTATAAAAATATGCCTGCCTTCCTCGCATCCAACCCTCGTATATTCAAAGAGTATCCAGCTCTTGTGAATAATGTGATGCGCGATGTATTCACTGTAAACGGTGATGGGGCAGTACCAATGATGAAAAAATTGATGAGTAGTGTAAGTGATGTAGGTTTAGTTACCTTGATTCGTGATGCCTGGAAAGGGGTGCGTTCCCTATGAAATTAGAAGAGCGCTTGGGCGCCAATAAATACTATGTAGATGAAACGTCTCCTCATATCATTGTGGATGGCGTTGGCTTTGGTCTGGAAGAGAAAATGAAACTCGTAAATGGCTGTCCTGCTGGTTTATATACATTACAAGAGAATGGCGATTTAGCCTTTGATTTCGCTGGTTGCCTTGAATGCGGTACCTGCCGTGTTCTCTGTGGCGAAACTATCGTAAAAACTTGGAAATATCCACGTAACGCTAAGGGCGTAGAATTTAGACAGGGGTGAGTGTATGGAGTTATTAGTATGTATCAAACAGGTTCCAGATACATCTGAGATTAAGCTGGATCCGGAAACGAATAATCTCATCCGCACAGGTCTGCCTAGTATTGTAAACCCTTATGATATGCATGCGTTAGAGGCAGCTCTTGCGGTAAAAGATCAATATGAAGGTAGCCGTGTAACCGTTGTCACTATGGGTCCTCCACAAGCAGAGGCGGCACTGCGCGAGTGTTTATCCCTCGGTGCAGATGATGCGGTGCTCATTACAGACCGTGCTTTTGGCGGTGCTGATACATTGGCGACAAGCTATACAATTGCCTCTGCCATTCGTCATATTCAACGTACCATGAATCGTGAGTTCCAAATCATTTTCTGCGGCAAGCAGGCTATCGATGGTGATACGGCTCAGGTAGGGCCTCAAATTGCGGAGGAATTGGGCATGGCGCAAGCTACCTATGCTTGTGAATTATCCGTAGACCAAGTAGCTCAAAAGGCGATTGTAAAACGAGAACATGAAAATGGTTATGAAATTGTGGAAGTTCCATTACCTTTATTGGTAACGGCTACGGCTGAACTCAATGAGCCGCGCCAACCAGGTCTTTGGAGCTCGATTTACGCTAAACGGTATACGATTACACATATTACATTGCGAGATATGCCGCATATTGATGAAAGCCGTATTGGTCTCAATGGCTCTCCTACACGTGTGCGCAAGGTATACCAACCACCGCTTCGAGGCAAGGTAGAAATGCTTTCATCCGTAGACGAAGGCGCTAAGAAAATTCTTGAATTAGCTTATAATATCAAGCCAGAAAAGTTTTCTCATCTATTAGTGCCCAGCGAAGATCTGGTTGAAGAGCCTCTAGATACCAACGATGAGGGCGTAGATGTAAAAGATCCTGTGCAGCGGGCTGCCTCTGTTGAAAGTGTATCCTCCAGTGAGTTTAAGGTTTTAGCAGCTGTTAAAGGTGAAGAAGGTTCCAAAGGAGGTGATCGATAATGGGAGTGACAAATTTTGATGAATATAGAGACGTCTTTGTCGTAGCGGATACCATCGATGACGTAGTGCATCCAGTTACGTACGAACTTATCGGTCAAGCTCGCCGTATTGCTAAGGAATTGGGTCAACTCGTTCAAGTTATGCTGCTTGGTGAGAATGTTCAATCCGAGGCGGAGGAACTTGTGGCACATGGTGCCGATATTGTTCACGTTTTTGAAAGCCCTCTTTTGAAATACTATACAACGGACGGCTATACAAAGGTTTTGACGGACTTCTTTGAAGATCATAAGCCTAATATTCTTTTGATTGGTGCAACAAATAATGGTCGTGACCTAGCACCTCGTATGTCTGGTCGCATGAAAAACGGCGTCGTAGCTGACTGTACTATTTTGACAGTAGATACTGAGGAAGGCCTTGTAGAATGGACACGCCCTGCCTTGGGGGGAAATATTTTAGCTGAAATTATTTCCCCAAATCACCGTCCACAAATGGGCTCTGTCCGTCCTAATGTATTTAAAAAGCCTGAACGCATTGCAGATAGTTGGGGCCGCATTCAAATTGAACCATTCGACCTTAAACCTGAAGACATTCGTATGAAGCGTCTTGATTTCATTCCGTTCAGCAAAGCTGGGTACAACATTCAAGAAGCGGATATCATCGTAGCCGGCGGTCGCGGCATGGGGTCTAAAGAAAACTTTGATAAGCTTTACGAACTTGCCGATGCTATCGGCGGCGTTGTAGGTGCTACACGTCCCCTCGTTGAAAAGGGTTGGATTGAATTGCCATACCAAGTAGGCCAAACAGGGAAAACTGTAAGCCCTAAACTATACTTGGCATTCGGTATCTCTGGTGCTATTCAACACGTGAGCGGTATCTCTGGTGCTGACACAATCGTGGCTATCAACAACGATCCAAATGCAGAAATCTTCCAACACGCTAACTATGGAATCGTGGGGGATTGCATGGAAGTGTTAAATGATATGTTGGCGCATTTGAAATAAAAGATGTGCATAAAGTGGCATTAGAATTGTAATACAATAAGGAAAGAGGATACCCTTCCCGAAAGCCTCCAAAGCGAGCTAAGTCGGTTTCAGAAAGGGTATCCTCTTTTTATTATCATATTCCTTAATCCATATGCCACTTTATGTGTTCTTTTAAATACCACCTGCGCCGACATATCATTTTAGCGCGAAGGGAGAAGCGCCCAAGGCGGCTTCGAATAGGTATCCCTATTTGGCTTACTGCTGTTGTAGAGCTCAAATATTAGTGTATTATAAACAAATGCTCCGACATATTATTTATACAAAGGGAAAGTTGCTTCTAGAACGGTAATCCTTTTTCATTTCTATGCGTTTTACCTTAAAATGCGTCAATATGTCATTTTGGGGAGTAGGAGCGTGTGGTACGCGTATCGCCCTAGAGTCCATTACATATTAAAGTGGTATAATTAGAGTATAGATTTAGTTCGGATTGATAAGGAGGTTTTTATGGCTCGTAATGTTTTTGTTACTGGTGCAACGTCTGGTATTGGTCTTTGTATTGCTGAGGCGTATGCAAAGTATGGCGATAATGTTTTGATTTCTGGCCGTCGTGCTGAGGTATTGGCTGAGGTACAGGCTCGTTTGTCTAAGGAATACGGTGTGCGCGTTGAGACTTTGGTTCTTGATGTGCGTAGTCGTGAGGATGTTGAAAGTAAGGTCCCCGCAGCAATTGAGGCTTTTGGTGGCGTTGATGTCCTCGTAAATAACGCTGGCCTTGCACAAGGTTTAGATCCTTTCCAAGATAGTACTGTCGATGATGCGGTGACTATGATCGATACGAATGTGAAAGGTCTTTTATATGTAACAAAAGCCGTACTACCTTATATGATTGATAAAAATGCAGGTCATATTGTGAATATGGGCTCTACTGCTGGTATTTACGCATATCCCGGTGGTGCGGTTTACTGTGCTACAAAGGCGGCTGTTAAGATGTTGAGCGACGGTATTCGGATGGATACGATTGCAACGGATATTAAGGTCACAACCATTCAACCGGGCATTGTAGAGACTCCGTTTAGTGAAGTTCGCTTTCACGGTGATGCGGAAAGAGCTAAAGCTGTCTATGCCGGCATCGATGCGATCCAACCTGAGGATGTGGCGGATGTTGTACTATACGTAACAAACCAACCTAAACGCTTACAAATCTCTGATGTCACAATCATGGCTAACCAACAAGCAGCTGGGTTTATGGTGCATAAGAAATAAGACATCCTATGATTTAATGTGAAGCTGAGTAAAGGTCTCGTATGTTAACTAAGGAGGCAAAGCAAGTGCAATAAAGCCGGATACTCTTATTTATAAAGGAAAGGCATAAAAAATGAAAAAGTATATCGTTGTTACGGGAGCAAGTTCAGGCATAGGAGCAGCTACGGCAAAAGCTTTTGCACGCCGTGGAGAAAATTTGATCGTTATTGCACGTAGAGCAGAATTATTAGAAAATTTGAAAGGCGAGATTGCTAACATTTCGCCTGATTCAGACGTTATTGTAAAACCTTGTGATCTCTCGCGTAGCGAAAACGTTTTAGCGCTTTGGGATGACCTTAAAAGCTATGAGTTAAAGGCACTTATTAATAATGCAGGCTTTGGTGATTTTGGATTCATGGGCAATCATGATATTCAAAAAATGGTAAAAATGATAGATTTAAATGTAACTGCACTTGCGATACTTTCCAGTTTATTCGTGCGAGATTATAAATGTAAACAAACACAGTTGATAAATGTTTCCTCCGTGGGTGGATATTTTTTAGCGCCCGGAGTAGTACCATATTGTGGCACAAAATTTTTTGTAAGTGCCTTCACAGAGGGCTTATATCATGAGCTTGCACAGGATGTAGATGCTAAAATGCAGGCTAAAATCTTAGCGCCTGCTGCTACTAAAAGCGAGTTCTGCGATGTAGCTTCAGGTAAAAGCGGATTTGATTACGATGCTTCATTTGAAAAGTATCATAGCAGTGAACAGACCGCAGATTTTTTGCTCACCCTTTATGATAGCGATGCATGTGTTGGCGAGGTGGATTTAACTAGCTTTGAGTTTAAGCTCAGCGGGCCAAAATTTAATTACCTAGCTGCTGCCAAATAGTAGATAGGGATGGATTATATATAAACATAGATACTCCTGATGAGCGTCTTAGCATCTATTTTGAATATATGTTTGTATAGTAGCTAATATAGAACTCAGGATTTTATATCAAAAATAACTACTTGAAATTCCCTATCATTTAGGGTATAATTATAAAATAAGTTTTGATAAAGAATATTTTGTAAAATATATTTATAAATTATAATATTCTTAATACATGTGTTGTGTTTGTACAGATGTATATGTAAAAGAGCGGAGATTATAATCATGTTGAAGAAATTTGTATTGATGGCTGTTGCTTGTGCTTGTGTAGGTTCTTATACTGTTGCGGGTGCTCAAGGTACTGTTGATGTAAAACCAAATCAACCTAAATCTGTGGTAGCTCAACAAGAAGCGCCAATGGTTGGCATGTCAAGCCCGTTTCATGAGTTTTCTACTGTAGATGAAGCGGCTAAATATATGAACATTACACCTCAAATGCCTAAGGTATTGCCTGTAGGTTATAACATTGAATCTGTAAGCACTATTGATAAGGATGTATTGCAAGTGGTTTATGTTTACCAACCTGGTGAAGATGCTACTCGTAATCAAGCTGCAGGCAAACGCATCGTGTATCGCGTATCTAATGAAATAAAAGAAGATATTAGCGGCGATTATAGCGATTTTCGTGTAACAGCTAATGAAAAAGTAAACGGCACAAAGGTTATTTTCAAAGGTGGCAATAAAATGGTATATCTCATAGGTTGGACCAAAGACGGCCAAACTCATGGGATGTATTTCGAACGCCCTATAACTCGCGACATGGCGAAAGCAATCGTTGCTAATACAGTAGCTCCAAAACAACATACAAAATAATATACAAATTAATATACAAGTCCAGGCCTAATGGGATAGGCATGCGAGTTGTAGTGAAGCACTCGCATGGACACTGTAAGGGTTTTATATAGAACGGCTCCTCATATGAGGGGCCGTTTTTGTTGGTATGCAAAACTTTCATAATGATAATGATTCTAAATACCCATATGGGTATATCTATCTAAGTATTACATTGATAGAATATAAATATAGCTATTTTGTGATAAAGAAGGCAGGTGATGTATTGTATCGATTAATACTACAGCGTTTGGCGAGTATTGTAGGTATTTTATTTGTTGTTACCATCGGTACATTTGTATTGATAAAATTATCTCCTATCGATCCCGTGTCGATGAAGTTTAATCTTGTAGGGGCTACACCAGATCCAGTTGTAGTTGCACAGATACGAGAGCAGTTAGGTCTCAATGACCCTTGGTGGCAGCAATACCTACGTTGGTTAGGTCAAATTGTACAAGGGGACTTTGGTGAGTCCATTCTGTACGCTTTACCAGTGGCGACTATTCTTGGTGGCGCCTTGCCTAATACCTTGGGGCTAGTATCCTTAGCTCTTGTTATGGGAATCGTGGTGACCATACCGCTCGGTATGTTATCTGCAAAGTATCAAGACTCATGGATTGATCATGGGGTTCGTCTCGTTACATTCCTAGCATTAGCAATCCCTGGATTCTGGGTCGGTTTATTATTACTGTACTTATTCGGTGTTAAATTACAGCTAGTGTCGGTAACGAATACCAATGGCTTTTCTGCCTATGTATTGCCCGCGGTAACCCTTGCTTTATGGATATGTGGTCTCTACATTCGTCGATTGCGCAATGCTATTTTAGAAGTGTCGCGACAGCCCTTTGTACAGGGGGCGCGAGCATTGGGCTTGCCAGAATGGATGGTCTACACCCGTTACATATTCCCTCATGTGGGACTTATGTTGTTGCCTATGATGGGCGTAACCATGGGGGCCATGCTTGGGGGTTCTGCCGTTATTGAAACGGTATTCTCCATTAAAGGAATCGGCTACATGATGGTGCAGGGTATTATGGCTCGCGATTATGTATTGATGCAAGGCTATATCATCTGGATTACCTTGGTGTTCATCGTGATAAATATCATCATTGATGTATTGGGTGTTTGGCTGAATCCGAAGCGAAGAGTCGCTATAAAAGGAGGCTCTTATGAATAGACAAAAGCCCTATACTTTATACGCTATGTTAGTATTAGCAGCTCTGTGGATCGTATTTTTCTTATGTGCTCCCTATATAGCACCCTTTGATCCTGAAACGACGAGTATTGCGGACCGCTTACAAGACATTAGTAGTACCCATCTATTAGGTACTGACCAACTCGGTCGTGATGTGTGGTCTCGTATTCTGTACGGTGGTAAAGCCTCTTTAGGGATTGCTTTCACCATCATTGGCATTAGTGGGGCCATCGGTATCGCTATTGGTGGGTTAGCAGGATTCTCTACACCTAGCATTGACCGTTGGTTATCTCGCTTGATTGATTTGGTACTAGGGTTCCCGAACATGGTGATTGCCATTGCTTTCATCGGTATTATGGGACCTAGCATAACGAATGTAATCATTTCCTTGTGCATTACGAAATGGGCGGAATATGCCCGTATCACTAGAGGCCTCGTACAGATTGAACGCTACGCGGAGTACATTACCTTTGCTCGTATGTCAGGTGCTTCAAATCTACGAATTCTGTGGCGCTATATTCTGCCGAATGTATTGCCACCGTTGGTGATCGTTATTATTCAACATTTAGGGGACGCCATCATTTTGGTAGCCAGTTTTTCGCTCATCGGCATCGGTGTACAACCGCCGGATCCGGAGTGGGGCGCTATCTTGTTGAGCTCCCGAGATTTTCTACAAACGGCACCGTGGCTGCTAATTTATCCGGGGCTCGCTATTTTTATTACCGTTGTTTTATTTAACTATATTGGTGATGCGTTGCGCGATGCCCTTGATGTATCTCGTTAACCGTGCTGTGTATAGATTTTTTATGGTGAAAGCCTCGACGAGGCAATGTATTTTAAAGGAGATATTATGAAACGTTGGTTGTTAGCATGTTTGTCCATGCTATGCATGGTAGCTCTCTTGGTTGGCTGTGGCAATGATACTGCTAAAGATGGCAAACAAGGGAAGCATATGAATGTTGGTTTGTATTGGTTTGGTGAAACATTAGACCCAACTCACGAATGGGATGCGTGGACATTGACTCGTATCGGTGCAGGTGAAACCTTAGCCGTTGTAACACCGGATATGAAATTTGCCCCACAATTGGCAGATTCTTGGGAAAATGTAGACCCTACAACATGGAAATTCCACATCCGTGAAAACGTAAAATTCCACAATGGTACTCCGATGACACCTCAAAAGGTAAAAGAGTCCATTGAGTATACGATGAAACAAAGTGCTCGTTCCGCTAAAGCTGTTAAAATCGAGTCCATCACAGTAGATGGTCAAAACTTGATTATTAAGACTACAGAGCCTAATGGTTCCTTGTTATCTAGCTTGACTGAACCTGCTTTTGTTATCATGGATACTGCAGATCTTAAAGATGTAGCATCTAAACCAGTTCTTACAGGCCCTTATAAAATCACTGCTTTCAAAAAAGGTGAAACAATTGAACTTGCAGCCTTCGCAGATTACTGGGGTGGCAAACCAGGTCTTGATACTGTAACTGTAAAAGACATCGAAGACAATAACAAACGCGCTATGGCGTTGCAATCTAAAGACGTAGACGTAATTCAAAAAGTGGACTCTGCTAACCGCAGCTTGTTCAAAGACGGTTTTAATATTCAAGACGTTGCTGGCGTTCGTGTGTTTATGTTGAAAGCAAACCACACAGAAGCATCTCCATTGCATGATAAAGCTGTGCGTTCCGCTATTGCTCATATCATTAACTATGATTCCATGGCTAAAATCATCGGCAATGGCTCTACACCAGGGGCAGCACCATTCCCTCCATCTGCCAATTTAGGTTATGATGCGATTGCTAATAAACCGATGACAGATGTAGCAAAAGCTGACCAAATCTTGACTCAAGCTGGTTACGCTAAGAATGCAAACGGCATGTATGCAAAAGATGGCAAAGAATTAGCGATTACTATTGCTATTTGGGGTAAAGACACAAGCTTATACGAAGAAATTCAACAAGAATTGAAAAAAGCAGGTATTGCTGTAACTCTTAAGAAATTACAAAGCCCTGATGAAGTAGATACACTTGGTACAGATGGTTTTGATTTAGTAGAACGCAATGTAGTGACTATGTCTACAAACGATCCTTACTGGTTCCTCAGCTTATTCTACAAAACTGGTGCGAAAGCAAACGTTGGTGGCTACTCTAACCCTCAAGTAGATGCGTTAATCGACCAATTGTCAGTAACATTTGATCAAAACGAACGCTCTAATATTGCAAAACAAGCACAACAAATCTTAGTTGATGACGTAGCAGATATCTATTTGTTGTATCCAAGTGCAACAGTTGTATCTACTACAAAAGTTAAAAATGTACCGGTACATCCAATCGATTACTACTTATTAACAAAGGATTCTACTATTGAATAAATCTGATTGTATCGTATTTGATAAGGTTACAATTTCATATGGTGCGGAGCAAGCGGTACGCGATGTATCCTTCTCCGTGCCCAATGGTGAGGTCTTTGCCATCGTTGGTGAAAGCGGCTCTGGTAAATCTACGTTAGTTCGTGCCGCCTTTGGCATGTTAAAACAAGCTAGCATTAGCGGCCAAATTTTGCTAAATGGCACCGATGTTTCTACATTGAGTGATGGTGATTGGCGACAATTGCGGGGCGCGAAGATTTCTATGATCTTTCAAAATCCCAGCGCCTATCTAAATCCAAATCGCACCGTAGAAAATCACTTCAAAGATTTATTCCGTGCTCATGGTGAAAGCTATGATGTAAGCCGCGTTATAGATATGCTTAATCTTGTTCACTTAACTGACGGAGAGCGTATCTTGCAGTCCTATCCGTTTCAATTGAGCGGTGGTATGCAACAACGGTTAGCAATAGCCTTGAGCCTCATCTTGAAACCTAGCATTGTGTTTGCCGACGAACCGACTAGTGCCTTAGATATGCTGGTGCAAGCCTCTGTATTGGACCTTATGAAAGAGGTAACGCAGGCTCTTGGGGCAACGGTGATTATTGTAACCCATAATATCAAGGCGGCTGCTCGCATTGCCAATAGCATTGGGGTTATGAATAAAGGCCAACTCGTTGAAGTAGGCTCCACCGAAGAGGTCATGGCGCATCCAAAGGATAAGTATACTCGCGTCTTGTTAGATTCCGTAATGAAAGTGGTGTAGTATGATTCAACTCGAGAATATATGTAAACAATATACGAACCACAATCATACGGTCCGCGCCGTTGATAACGTATCCTTTTCCGTGGCTCCCAATGAACGAGTAGGCATTGCTGGAGGTAGTGGTTCTGGTAAAAGCACTCTACTTAGATTGATTGCCTTATTGGAAAAGCCTACCTCTGGTAATCTGTGGCTCTTTGGTAAAGACGTAACATCCATTCAAAACCATACAGAAATATATCGTTCTATGCAGATGATGTTCCAAAATCCCTTGGCGGTGAGTCCACCAAGGATGAACTTAGAAGCATTTCTCTTAGAGCCGTATATTAACTATGGTCTTATGGATGTGGCGGCAGCAAAGGACGATATCCGTAAGTGGATTCAACATGTAGACCTACCTGAAACGATTGTTAACAAATACCCGCATGAGGTCAGCGGCGGTCAATTGCAACGCGTTGTATTAGCACGAATTATGCTGATGAACCCAAAACTAGTACTCTTTGATGAACCTACATCAGCCCTTGATGTGGTGAACCAAAAACTAGTGCTAGACCTCCTACAAAAACTTCATACGGAACAACCCTTCGGCTACGTATTCGTCAGCCATGACATCGGCCTATTACAAGCCGTAACAGACCGAATCATCGTCATGAAAGACGGACAAATCGTAGAGATTATCGAATCAAAACGACTTAAAGAAGCGGTACATCCATATACACAAGCACTGGTTAGTGCTGGTGAATAAGGAAAGGCCCCTGTTTGAAACAGGGGCCTTTTGCTATATATTTATTGTTTAAGTATGTAAGTGTTGGTAAAGCAATTGCAATAACTTATATAAGAGGTCAAAATATTTTGTTACTATATAAGATTTGGTTTAGTTGTAGTTCTTCTAATAGTGAGTCCAGTATAGATTAGTTACATATGCTTATTTAATATTATAAAAAAGTGGTTATATCGTAGGCGATGTCTTCAGCGAAGAAGCGGCTTGTGATGTTGTAGAAAACTACACTGATATCATCACAGTAGGTCGTGGTACTTTGGTAGATCCTGAATTTGGTCATAAAATTATGACTGGAAAAGGCGATACTATCGTTCGCGAAGTAACACCGGAACATGTGCCAAATATGCACCTAACACCAGGTCTATTCGAAGCCTTCACACGCACTGACTCCTTGGGCTTGTCACCATTACCAGATGCAGAATCTATCCATGACCAACACAGAGGTACATACGATAACCATCCGCTAGCCATTCCATATGCGGAACAATAAAAAGCAAATACAACTAAAATAGTAAAAACATTTAGTAAATGATTTCGTAAATAATTACGTAAATAACTTCATAAAAAAACACAGATTGTTAAGTAAAATTTTTAGTTAAATAATCGAATCACAATACATTAAAACTATACACCCATAAAAACTTGTGAAGCGAGTTTGTAGAAAAAAGAGCCCCTGTTTGAACAGGGGCTTTTGTTTAGTTGAAAAATATATACTAAGTAATATAATGAACATAAGATTAAGTGTGTGAGTATTAATTTATATGCTGATTAGCATTTAATATATTGAGATTATATTTTTAGATACTAAGGGTGTGTTCTTTAGGAGGGTTAATTGTTATGATTGAACGTGTTATACTAAAAAATTATCGACAGTTTGAAGAATTGGAATTTAATTGCAATCTTAATAGAAATATTTTTATTGGTGATAACGGTGCGGGAAAGAGTACGATACTTGAAGCTATTAGGCTTGTTTTAAGTGGAAGCTTTTCAGGTATTAGTAAGGTTGGTATTCATAACCTCTTTAATTGTAATACTATTGAGAATTTTCTATCGGCCTATTTAGATAACAAAGAGGCAGAGCTGCCTATTATTCTAGTTGAAGTATATCTTGATTCTCATAGTGATAAGGTTAAAGATATTTTTAAATTAGAAGGAAAACATAATTCTAAGAATCGAAACTTATATGGAATGAGATTAGTGATTGAGCTTGATGAGGATTATAGGCAGGATTTTTATAATTGTCTTGATGGCAATCAAAAAATTTTTCCATTTGAGTATTATACTGTAAGGTATTCTACTTTTTCTGATGAGCCTTACAATAGCTTTAAAAAGCCTTTTAAGTATAACTGGGAATTTATCAATACTAGTGAGATAAATGTTGAAATAGCATTGAAACATTATGTTGCCCATATATTTGAATCAGTAACAGAAGAAGGTGATCGTGCTCGGATTTTTAATGGTTTACGTACAAAAAGTAAAGAGTATATTGGAGAGCTTTATAACGAAAATAAAATTAAAGAAGGAGAGTATAGAATAGATGTTGACGGGGTATATTCTTCAGATATTTGTAATTTTCTAACCGTGAAAAAGGATAATATTGATATTAATAGCCTAGGTCAAGGTGAAAAACTATTATTAAGTTTATTTAAGTATGAAGCAACTCAAGATATAGATGTATTGCTTATTGAAGAACCAGAAAATCATTTGAGTTTTGGAAATATGCAGTTATTGATTCAACTACTTGAAAAGTTAACTTGTGCACAATGTTTTCTTTCAACTCATTCTAATATGATTGCGACAAAATTAGAACTTAGTAATAGTTTTATTTTAGGTAATAATAAAATTACTAAGCTTAATCAATTAGATAAAGACACTGAAAAGTTTTTTGTAAAATTGACAAATCAAAATGTACTTAACTTTATTCTTTCATCTAAAGTAATTTTGGTTGAAGGTGCAGCTGAATATATTCTTATAGATGATATGTATAATTATTTTACTGATAATAGTTCTAGTCTATATGATGATAAAATTACTCTTATTAGCTGTAATGGATTGAGCTTTGAGCGTTATCTTGCAATTTCTAATCTTATAAAGAATAAAGTTGCCGTAATAACTGATAATGATCATGACTATAATCATAAAGTTATTGAGAAGTATAGAGCTTATGATACTAATTTTATTAAAGCTTTTTCTGATGAAAATAATGATCGATATACGTTTGAGGTATGTTTGTTTAATGATAATCAAGAATGGTTAGAGAAAAATAGAATTTCTAGGAGTGAGGATATACAGTCTTTCTTATTAAATCAAAAAGCTGAAGCCGCTTATAGGATTTCATCTAAATTAAGTTGTGAAAATGAATCAGAATTTATTATTCCTAAATATATAAAAGAGGCTTTCGAATGGATAAAAGAATAATTCATGCTGTTGCAGGTAGTGGTAAGACAAGATATATTATTGAATCCTTAGACTTAGATACGCGTATAGCAATAATTACTTATACTATTACAAACCAAATAGAACTGAAGAATAGAATAATAAAGAAATTTGGTAGACTACCAGATAATATTCATGTTTTTGGATTATTTCAATTTTTATACTCTTTTTGTTTACGTCCTTATTATTGTGAAAAAAAGCTCAAAGGAATTGATTTTAATAACAATAATACTTTTAGAGATTTTAATGGTGACTATATTTATAGCAATAAAATATCTAAAGTGCTTATTAATGGGGAACGTGAATATATCAATCGAATTAATCGTTTTTTTGATGTGATTTATATTGATGAGTTTCAGGATTTAACAGCATATGATTTTGAATTTGCATTAAGTCTAATTGAATGTTCCATAAAGGTTGTTTTTCTAGGTGATTTCTTTCAAAAAACGTATAGCTCATCTCAAGTAGGGAATAAAGGATCTAGAATTCATAGTAGTTTTGAATTGTGGAAGAAAAAACTATCTGCTTTTGAATGGGAGGACAGAATTCTTTCTAACTCTGTACGATGCCCAATAAAAGTTTGTGATTTTATTAGAAATGAAATGGGGATTAATATTAAAGGGACGAAAGATTTACCGATAGAGATTAAGGAGCTTACAGAAATAGATGAAATAGTTACTGTACTAGAAGATGATGCTATAAAAAAATTATTTTATCAGAAGTCTTATGAGTACCCCTGTAATGCTAAGAACTGGGGAGATAGTAAAGGCTCTGAATATGAATCAGTTTGTGTTGTTATAAATAATACTACTTATAAGGCTTATCAAAAAAATAATTTATCTTCACTTGTGCCGCAGACACTATCTAAATTTTATGTTGCATGTACACGGACAAAGGGAAATTTATATTTTATTGAAGAGAAAAAAGTAAAGAACTATTATAAGGATAATTAATTTAATACTTTAAGCGTTTTATAAAGTTTATACGATAAATTTCATATTAAGTAAGGTGGATAACTACAATGAATCAGGATATAGTAATGACTATAATAGCTACAGCATTAGATTTTTTATATGATAATGACCAATATTTAATAAGTAATGGGGAACGGTATTATGTCAGCGAACGATCTATCGCTCATAAACTGGGGTGCTATTTGTCTCAACTAATTCAAGAATATGATGTTGATTGTGAGTTTAGTAGAGATTTGGATGCAATTAAGCAAATGGGATGTGATAAGATAGTTCCGGATATCATTGTTCATAAGAGAGGGAATAATGATGATAACTTAATTGTTATTGAAGTTAAACCATGGTGGAACGATAAGAGCAAAGCATTTATAAAGGATGAAAATAAACTAACATACTTAACTAATTACAATAATCAATATAAATATAAGTATGGGTTTAGTTTAATTATTAACAAAAACAGAGAAGATACTGAAGTAAAAATATTTATTGATGGCAAAACTGATGATATTTACCATAAAATATAAAGATAATGAGTATAATGTAAAAAAAGTAGCTTCTTATATAAGGAGCTACTTTCATTTTTATTGATTATTTAATCTCTGCTTTCAAATCAATAATATTTTTAGCAGCTACGCAACCAGGGCAATCACAGAATTCTGCACCTTGTGCTTTAATGGATTTAGCGTGTTGTAATAGGTTAGTAGCACCTTCTTCGCCAAGAATTTGTACAGCGAGTTCAGAGCCTGCAAAGCCGATTGTTTCATCGATGAGGGCAATGTTTTGCTCTGCTACGGATACGAGTTGTTTTGTAAGCTCTGCTTGTTTTTCTGTGCCTTCTGCATCGAGCCAAAATTGAGCAAATTCTTTTACTTTAGGATTACTTTGTGGTGCATCTAATAACGCTTGTACGAGTTGTGTTAATTGTGTATGTGTCATGATTATTTCCTCCATATAACTACTAACTATAGTTTTGGAATAGTGCATTTAGTATCATATGAGCACCTGTTCCTTTTGTTGAGTTCATTATAGCACCTACAGTTATTTTGAATAGTAGAATAATTTGCGATAGATACTATCAAATATGATAGATTTATGATGATAGCTGGTTTAATTTTTGGAGCATAAAAAAGAGGAATGCTTTCGCACCCCTCTTTAACTTGGTTAGAATAAATCTGAGTGGCTACCTGTGCGAGTTAAAGATAATACTAAAATATCATCTTTAATTGCATAAATTAGAAGCCAATCTGGCTCGATGTGTAATTCTCTAAAGCCTTCGTAGTTTCCTGTTAATGGATGATCTTTATAACTAGGATCTAATAGCGTTTGATTCTGTAATTTAGTGATGATTGAATAGAGTTTATTGAGATTTTTACCGCGTTTCTTGGTGCGCTTTAGGTCCTTTTTGAACTTACTGCTAAGCACTAATCTCAACATAACTAATTACTCCAATCCTAAATCCTCAATCATTTCTTTTACATTAGCATATGATTTTGCTTTTACTTTTCCTGCTAATATATCTTTCGTTTCTTGAATAGCAGCTTCTGTTTCTGCATTATAACGAGGTTGTTTAGGTTGAAATGGAAATCCACCTTCCATTAGTGATGTATGGAGAAAAATATTAATCGCATCAGTTACGGATATGCCAAAGCTAGCATATAATGCTTCTAATTGTGCTTTTACAGCTGGCTCGATAGGCAAACTGATAGAGGCTGTTTTAGCCATAGTATCACCTCCTGTTACTTATATTGTATTGCAAATACTTTATATTAGCAATCATATGATTACAATTTGCAAGCAAAATGCTTTTCCTTTTCTGGATAGAAAATCCTTATAAATATAAGAATATAAAAATATTAGGATTTTAGGTGATATAATTTACTTAATAAATGTAGTTTGTTTACAGGGGAATGTATTATGAAAAAGGTTGTATGTGCACTGGCTGTGTTAGCTTTCATAGGTTCCATCAATGTTGTCGCAGCAGATGAGTTGATGCGGTTTCGTCTTAATGGTAATTCTATTTATGACCAGCCCTATGGTGACAGAAATGAGTTTCCATGTCCAGACAGACTTGGCAGTTGTACTATAACTGATAGCGATTATAAAAGCACTCGTAAAGGTCAATTGCTAGAGGTGTTTGATGCTCTATATGAGGCTAAGCAACATTTGAACTTTAAAGCGCAGTTGCCAAGTGGATTAGAAGGATTACGTCCTGTACATGTATCCATTGTGGATCACGATGTATTACAAGTAGTGTATGCCTATAATGAGCTTTTAAAAGGAGCATATTATGACAGTGTAGATGATATGCCTAAATATATTAAGTATCGTGTATCGACTCTATCAGGTAATATCGCAGGCGATTATAAGGATTACTTGTCTCAAAAAACAGATGTTGTAAATGGGATGACGGTAACCTATCGAATGGTGGATGACGCCGTTTACTTAGCATCTTGGGAACATGAGGGGCAAAACCATGTATTTTTATTTAATGAGCCAGTTTCTGTTGAGCGAGTTAGAGAATTGATTAACGGTGTAAAATATTGAAAAAACACTTTAAGTGTAGTATATTATAGATAGACAATCGATAGTTGTGCAATTAACTATAAAATCCCTCGGAGCGGCAACTCCGAGGGATTTTTTACATTATTACGCTAATGCTAGAGCGTTGGACTAGTTGCTAAATAAAAGGGCTAGAAAAGCGTCTAACCACTTGCAAATGTAGTAGGCGAATACATTTACCATACGGCTAGCCAAAATAAATAAAATAGCTGTCACAAATACGAAATAGACATCGTAATTTATGACAGCTGCTTTGGCAGTACATGGTCAATCTAACAGTGTATTGTTATTTTATTTTTTAAAAGCCTCACTGATGGAATAAATTCCGTCAAATAAGAAACCGAAAGCGATGAAATAGATAAATGCTTCACCAGAAGCGATCGGCTCGAATATAAGTAACAGGCCTAATAGTAACAGAACAAGTGCGAGCCATTTTGCACTGCCTCCCAGTAGTGATACCATGGAGTCGGCATTTCTGGATTTAATGAAAATGATGATAGCATCGATTACCATCCAGATGCCGATTGTGATCGGGAATACTAACGGTAGGAATGCAAATCCGCCGCATACGAGAAAGATACCGAATAGAGCATTGATAATACCGCTGATGAGATACCAGCCGCTACGCAATTCAGGGGGTAACATAAAATAATTTATAATGGAGCTGACTGCACTGACAAAAAAGATAATAGAAAATAGCCAGGCAAAAGCCATGAGATTAATAACGGGGTTTAATAGTAAGAATATCCCCAGGATAATGCTTACAATACCCGATACAATAAAGAAGAATTTGCTTGAACCACTCATAATCATTCCTCCAATCTTTGGTACTGCCTATTTTCAGTATGCGTGAAATCATGGGGAATGTCAAATTGTAACGATAAAACTGTGCTTTCACAAAACTCACATGTCCATCCTGTTGACACAGTTCTATAGAATGCCGTATAATACCCTTATATCTTAAAACAAGCTATGAATGGGTATAAAGGTTTACAGATCCTACTTTCAGAGAGTTGCCGGCTGGTGCGAGGCAATAGAGGTTGTACGCTGACACTCTCCCGTGAGCTTTGATGGCGAATACAGCAGTAGTCATTGACGGTGGTTCCGTTATACCCGAAACGAGTCCCAATTAGGGTGGTACCGTGTTATGAATATAACGCCCCTTTGAGCAACGACAGTTGTTCTGAGGGGCTTTTTTATTTGTGAAAGTCTAGTAAGTCACAGATTATATATGGTGTCGACATTGGCGATTTTACAAACTTTCACTATGGATAGATATAATAAAGTGTTATGTTTTATGAGGATAGAAAAGGTGGCTATTATGGAACAGAATCGCGTATATTTCTTTGATACAACGCTTCGTGATGGGGAACAAACACCAGGTGTATCTTTACAAACTCCTGAAAAAATTGAAATTGCGAAAGGCCTAGTACGCCTCGGCATCGACGTAATCGAGGCTGGCTTCCCAGCTGCATCCCCTGGAGATTTTGAAGCGGTACAAACGATTGCTCGCGAGGTTAAAGGCACAACTATTTGTGGCTTGGCCCGTGCCAACGAAAAGGATGTGCAAAAGGTGGCTGATGCGTTGAAAGATGCAGAGCGCAGCCGTTTGCATGTGTTTATCGCTACATCCGAAATCCACATGAAATATAAATTGAAAATGACTCGTCAAGAGGTATTGGATCGCGTTGAATCTATCTTGGAATTTGCAAAAGGCAAATTTGATGAAATCGAGTTCTCTGGTGAAGATGCGGCTCGTACAGACTTAGATTTCTTGTGTGAAGTATTCGGCGTGGCTATCGCTGGTGGCGCTACAATTATTAACGTACCAGATACAGTAGGTTATATGAACCCTAATGAGTTCGGTGATAAAATCCGCTACATCAAAGAACATACATCAGGAATTGAAAATGCAATTATCTCTGTTCACTGCCATGACGACTTAGGCCTTGCCAATGCGAATACGTTAGCCGCTATTAAAGCAGGTGCACGCCAAGTAGAAGGCACAATTAATGGTCTGGGTGAACGGGCTGGTAACGTAGCGATTGAAGAAGTGGTAATGGCTCTTAAAACACGCCATGATTATTTCGATGACCTTCAAGTGAACATCGATACAAAACAATTTACGAAAGTATCTAAACTTGTGAGCCGTTTAACAGGTGTTGTAGTTCCTCCAAATAAAGCAATCGTTGGTTCTAACGCCTTTGCTCATGAGTCCGGTATCCATCAACATGGTATGATGAGCAACCCTGAAACGTATGAAATCATGACTCCTGAGTCCGTAGGGGCTGAAAAAACAGATCTCGTATTGGGCAAACACTCCGGTCGTCATGCTTTCGCAGATCATTTGGCAAAACTTGGTTTCCAATCTTTTGCAGAAGAGAAAATCAACGATCTTTTCGCTAAGTTTAAAGAGTTGGCAGACCGCAAAAAACAGGTATACGACGATGATATCGTAGCCCTTGTTGTAGATAATCTTCATCACAAAAAAGCATTCGAGCTCGTGGCTCAATACTATAAATTGGGTGAGAAAGGCTATGCCTATGCTGACGTTCGTCTCATGACTCCAGAAGGTGAAAAAGCTGATGCAGCCGTTGGTGATGGCCCAGTAGACGCATCCCTTAAAGCGGTTGAACGTGTGGTTGGCTTGCCAATCAGCTTAAAAGACTACCAAATCCGTGCTATCACAGCCGGTAAAGATGCCCTTGGGGAAGCAACCCTTAAGGTAGAATACAACGGTCGCTTGTACCATGGTCGTGGTATTAGCACAGATATCGTTAAATCAAGTGTGAATGCATATATTAATGCAGTTAACTCAGTATTCCTAGCTATGGAGCTAGAACAACAGGAGGAAGAATAATATGGGTATGACCATTACTGAAAAGAATATGGCTCGCCACGCGGGTCTTGATGTTGTAAAGCCAGGCCAAATCATCGAATGTCATTTGGACGCTGTTTTGATGAACGACATCACATTCCCACCGGCGCGTAAAGAGTTCTTAAAAATCGGCAAACCTGTATTTGACCGTCATAAAATCTACTTGGTGCCGGATCATTTCACACCAAATAAAGATATTCAATCCGCTACACAAGCGAAAGTAATGCGCGACTTCGTACGCGAACATGGCATTACAAACTACTTTGAAGTCGGTAGAATGGGTATTGAGCACGTTATTTTGCCAGAAAAAGGCCTTATCGGCCCCGGGGAAATGATGATCGGTGCTGACTCCCACACTTGTACATATGGTGCGGTAAATGCATTCTCCACAGGCGTAGGCTCCACTGATGCAGGCGTTGCTATGGCAGAAGGTAAAACTTGGTTCAAAGTACCTGAAACAATTAAGGTTGAGCTTATCGGCAAACCTAACAAATGGGTAACTGGTAAAGACGTAATCCTTGATTTGATCGGTCAAATCGGCGTAGACGGTGCTCGTTACATGGCCCTTGAATTCGCCGGCGAAGGCGTACAACACATGACTATGGCTGACCGCCTCACAATCTGTAACATGGCTATCGAAGCTGGTGGTAAATGTGGTGTATTCCCTTACGATGCAATTACTGAAGAATATATCAAAGGCCGCGTAAATCGCCCTGTTGAACCAATCGCTCCAGATGCTGATGCGGTATATGCTCAAACTATTACAATCGACTTGTCCAAATTGCAACCAGTGGTAGCGTTCCCTCATTTGCCATCCAACACACATTACATCAACGAAATCGACAAAGATATCAAGATTGACCAAGTTATCATCGGTTCCTGTACAAATGGCCGTTACGAAGACTTGGTGGCAGCTGCAGAAATCTTCAAAGGTCGCAAGGTGGCTCCATTCGTTCGTTGTATCGTAATTCCTGGTTCCCAAGATGTATACGATCAAGCTATGAAAGATGGTTTATTGGACATCTTCATCCAAGCTGACTGCGCAGTGTCCACGCCAACATGTGGTCCTTGCCTAGGTGGTTACATGGGCATCATGGCTGAAGGGGAGCGCACAGTTTCCACAACAAACCGTAACTTCCGTGGTCGTATGGGTCACGTTGATTCTGAGGTATACTTGGCAAGCCCATACGTGGCGGCAGCAAGTGCTGTATTAGGCCGCATTGCAGGCCCTGAGGAGGTTTAAAATGGATTTTGAAAGCAAAAAAATCTGGCGCTACGGAGACGATGTAGATACAGATGTAATCATTCCGGCTCGTTACTTGGCGATTGCTGATTGGAATGAATTGGCTGAACATGCGATGGAAGATATTGATACTACATTCGCTCCTAATGTGAAAGCTGGCGAAATCATGGTAGCAGGCAAAAACTTTGGTTGTGGTTCCTCTCGTGAACACGCCCCAGGCGTTATCAAAGCAAAAGGTGTACCTGTTATCATTGCCCACTCCTTTGCACGTATTTTCTTCCGTAATGCTATCAACATCGGTTTACCAGTTGTGGAAATTGGTGAACAAGTTGATCGTATCGATGCAGGTGATGCAATCGGTGTAGACTTGTCTAAAGGTATCGTGTACAACTTGACGAAAAACGAACAATACCAAGGGACTGAGTTGCCACAATTCATTCAAGACATTGCGGCAGCTGGCGGTCTTGTAAGTTTTGCTAAAAACCGTAAGTAGCAGAATGAAACGAAACACGTATCTCAAGCCTCCAAAGCGAGCTAAGTCGGTTTCGACACGTGTTTCGTTTCCAACCATTCTACTTTTGTGTAGCAAAACTTAAAATTCCTCTAGCTAACAATATCTTGAATGGATTTGTGGCAGAGGGGGAATGAGGAGCGAGCTAAGTCAGTCTTAAGGGATATGCCAGCTCTTGTCCCATTAAGTTCTATTGCGATTTCTTCGCAAAGGGCACTGAGGGAGAGCATGAGGTTTGCAATCTTTTACTATATATTGGAGAGGTAAGATGAGCGAAAAGAATATTGTATTGATTCCTGGTGATGGTATCGGTACTGAGATTATTGCAGCAGCGAAGGCTGTGTGTGATGTGGCTTTTGAGAAAGCCAGTGTAAAGGTTAATTGGATTGATAAGAAAGCGGGCGGTGCGTCTATTGATGCATACGGCGTGCCTTTGACTGAGGATACTATCGAGGCTTGTAAAAATGCTGATGCTGTATTGCTTGGTGCTGTTGGCGGTCCAAAATGGGATAATGTAGATCCGTCTATCCGTCCTGAAAAGGCAATCCTAGGCCTTCGCAAGGAGCTTGGTTTGTTCTGCAACTTGCGTCCTGTGAAAATTTATCCATCTTTACAAGAGTATTCTCCGCTTAAAAAGGAGCTCGTACAAGATGTAGATTTCGTCATCGTTCGTGAGTTGACTGGTGGTATTTACTTTGGTGAACGGGAAGAGGCACAAGGTGAAGGTGCTAACGAATTCGCTTGGGATAAAGAAACATACAGCCGTTATGAAGTAGAACGCATCATGGATATCGCTATGGAAACAGCTCGTAAACGTAACAAAAAGGTCGTATCCGTAGATAAAGCAAACGTATTGGCGTCTTCTCGTTTGTGGCGTAAAATCGCGCAAGAGAAAGCGGCTGCTAATCCAGACATCGCAACAGATTACTTCTATGTAGATAACACAGCGATGCAACTCGTTGTAAATCCTGCACAATTTGACGTTATCGTTACGACAAATTTGTTCGGCGATATCTTGTCCGACGAAGGCGCTGTTATCTCTGGTTCTATCGGGCTTTTACCATCTGCATCCATGGGTACTGGTACTGCATTGTACGAGCCAATTCACGGCTCTGCACCAGACATCATGGGTCAAAATTTGGCGAACCCATTGGGCACAATCTTGTCTGCAGCTATGATGTGCCGTCATTCCCTTGATTTACCTCAAGTGGCTGATGCTATTGAAAATGCTGTTGAACAAGTGCTTGTTGATGGGTATCGTACAGGAGACATCTACCGCGAAGGCTTAAAACGAGTTGGTACCACAGAAATGGCGCAAGCTGTAATCGAACGTTTATAAAAGCAATGAATTAAGATTCCTCAAATTTATTAACGTGAGTTACGTCATTTTCAAAATCGTATCATAAGTGTTAAAATACAGATATTATAATATATTTGTCTAATTAAATAAGAGAGGGTTGTAAGGCCCTCTCTTTTTTGTAGGACGCCTAGCGGTATGTGTAGTTGCTCTTCATATATCAGAGTGCTATATTGGTAGATGTGTGGGAAGATAGTCCTTAAGGAGGCCTTTATGAATTCTTCGATGTATCGAAATTTAACCATTACTGCTTTATTGATGGCATTAGCCATTATGATTCCTATTGTGATGCCTTTGAAAGTTGTGATTCCACCGGCATCGTATACATTGGCGAGTCATGTTCCTATATTCCTGGCTATGTTCTTATCTAGAAAGATGGCGGCTTGTGTTGTCATAGGTTCTACGCTCGGCTTCTTTGTAGCAGGCTTCCCACTTGTTATCGTTATGCGTGCTGCATCTCATATCATCTTTGCCTTGATGGGGGCTTACTATATTAAACATCATCCAGGCGTATTAACAGGGGCTCTATCCTTTGTTGCGTTTAACCTTACTTGTGCTATCGTTCACGCTATTGGTGAGGTACTAGCATGCCTATTGTTCTATACTACAACTACGATGCCAAACATTGATCTCATCTACGTTGTATTTGTTCTTGTAGGCGGCGGCACCATCGTTCATAGTTTGGTTGATGGATATATTGCATTATATATCTATAAAGCTATCCCTGGACTATCTAAATCGGGTAATAAATAATCATATAATTACATATACTCGTAACCACTCATGGGAAATCGATGTGTACTAATGTACGGCATATGATTACCTATGAGTGGTTTTTATAATAATTCTCAAATCTGTACCTACAGGTACAGACTTCATTATGTGATGTCCGTATAATAGAACCATAGTTAATGACCGATTTGTGTTGTATCTATTGATACAACATGGGGCCATATATTGGGTAATACCGGTGAAAGTTGCTCCTCTCATCTGTGGGCCTTTATAGACTCATTAAAAGATATGAGGTGAGTATATTTACTTTCACAGAACATGGAGGTTATTATGAGAAAGCACATTAAAAACAACGTATCATGGGTTGGTAAAATCGACTGGGAATTGCAAGAGTTTCACGGTTCTGATTACACCATTAATAATGGGTCTAGCCAAAATGCCTATTTGATTGAAGAGGAGAAGACGGTCCTCATCGATACTGTATGGAAACCTCATTCCTCTGAGTTCATTGATAATTTGGAATCTGAAATTGATTTGAATGCGATTGATTTCATCGTATGTAACCATGGCGAAGTGGATCACAGCGGTTCCTTGCCTGCATTGATGGAAAAAATCCCTAATACGCCTATTTATTGTACGGAAAATGCTGTTAAGTCCTTGGTTGGTCAATATCATCACCCTGAATGGAACTTTAAAACCGTTAAAACAGGGGACTCCGTAGATATTGGGAATGGAAAATCCCTGGTGTTCGTAGAAATGCGCATGCTCCACTGGCCTGATTCTATGGCGACGTACATGACTGGGGATAATATCTTGTTCTCCAACGATGCATTCGGTCAACATTTCGCTGTAGAGGAATTATGGGCAGATAAGGCTGATCAATGCCGTCTATGGGAAGAGGCAATGAAGTATTACGCTAATATTTTGAATCCGTTCTCTCCATTGGTAAAAGCTAAAGTTGAAGAAATTCAAAAGCTTAATTTGCCAATTGATATCATCGCTACAAGTCATGGTGCAATTTGGCGTGAAAATCCAATGCAAATCGTAGAAAAATACTATGAATGGTCGCAAGCATATCAAGAGAATCAAATCACAATAGTATACGACACTATGTGGGACGGCACCAAGAAGTTGGCACATAAGATTGCTGAAGAAATTGCGAAACAATCCCCTGATACACGTGTTAAGATTTTCAATATTAGTAAAACCAATAAAAATGACATCATGACAGAAGTCTTTAAGTCTAAAGCTATTGCTGTAGGGTCTCCAACAGTAGGTAATAGCGTATTATCTTCCGTAGCTGGTTGGCTCGATTTCTTGCGTGAGTTGAAATTTAAAAATAAAAAAGCCGCTGTATTTGGTACCTATGGTTGGTCTGGTGAATCTACAAAGGTACTCCGTGAAGAGTTGACTAAATATGGATTCTCTGTAGTAGAACCTGAAATCAAATGCAACTGGAACCCAGAAGAATCCGATTTTAATAAAGCAGAAGCACTTGTAAGCGCCTTATTAGCATAATTACATATAATAAAGAAAGATTCTTGTTATAAAACCCCTATTTTTGATATGTACCCCCTTTACTGGATAATCAGTAAAAGGGGTATTTTCATGAAGAATAGGGGCCTTCTTTTTTTAAACATATACATAAAATATTAGTCAATATAAATTGTATTTGTCATGTTTATTCTCATAACATTCTCGTTAGCGTTTTTTGGGGCACCGATTTGCATTGATAGATACTGGCGCTATAGAAATATAAAATTATAATAAAATGTTAAGTTGTTGATTAAATATACAAAACAGTTTAATTCACATATAATTCATGAATTAAGTGTGAATGTGAATTAATGAGGATATAAGGTATATTTTGCGTACTTATAAGGTGGTTATTTATTTATAAGTTATACAGTTTGTTATATGAGAAAAGTTTACAAAGTTGCGAAAAATTTAACTCATAAGGGGAAATAATGAGTAAAATTTATTTCCCTGTAAAGCTAGGAATAAAGCGGATTTTGATAGGTATAAAGACTTGGTAATTTGGTTTGTGTTAGAAAAAAGGGTTGTGTATATCGTAAAACTTTGATATGCTATGCGGGTAATCGACAATATAAATTTTTCTTAAACTGATTAGGGGTATTTCTTTATGCTAATTTAGAATATGCGCCTGTTCAGACCGAGGTGAGAGACGGAACATAGAGAGAATGAAAAATTGTATTGTAATTTGGATGATTTTTTAATTTAGTGAGGGTGTAAGATGAGAGAAATGAAACATTCCAAAAAATTAGCGTTTGCTGTATTAGCTGCTGTCACTGCTGTTGGTGCGAATGTTAATCCGGTAGACGCTGCTTCTGTTGTAATGGACAACACTAATGTTGTTACAGGTGCTAATAATGCAGTTGCGTATGGTAGCGGTAATACTGTAAAAGAATCTGATGCAAACTTCCGTGATCGTGATTATGAAAATGAGCCAGATGATGCTACAAAGAAAACTGGTGACTGGAAAAGTAATTCCGTCGCTATTGGTGTTAATAATACTGCAGCAGGTACCTCTGCATTAGCAATGGGTAATTCTTCCAAAGCGTTGATGAATGAATCTATTGCCATTGGTCATTCTGCTGAAGCACAACGTACATGGTCTACTGCTATTGGTACACGTGCAAAGGCTTCCGAAGTTCGCTCACAAGCTATTGGCTATGAAGCGTTAGCATCTGGCTATAAATCTAATGCGATTGGTTCTAGCGCACAAGCAACCAATAATCATTCTGTTGCTATGGGTTCCTCTGCCCTTGCATCTGGTGATCATGCTCAAGCATTTGGCGCAGGTGCACAGGCAACTAACGTGCGTTCTAATGCGTTTGGTTCTGATGCAAGTGCTACAGCTGACTACGCTATGGCGATTGGTGATCATGCAAATGCAACACACTTAAATTCTATTGCTTTAGGTACAGGTTCTACTACAAGCGAAGCTACAGCACAAAGTAGTGCAACAATCGCTGGCCATACCTTTGGTGGCTTTGCTGGCGTAGGTTCTGCAGCTAATGGTTCTGTGTCTGTAGGTAAAGCTGGTGCTGAGCGTCAAATTAAAAATGTTGCGGCTGGGGAAATCTCCGCTACTTCTACAGATGCTGTAAACGGTAGCCAATTATATTCCGTAGCTAATGATTTACAAACACAAATCAACAATTCCACACCTGGCCAAATTAATAACAATATTAAGAACTTGACTAATCGTGTTGGTACTGTTGAAAGACGTGTTAACAAAGTAGGCGCAGGTTCCGCTGCATTGGCTGCATTGCATCCATTGGACTTCAACCCTGATGACAAATGGACAATTGCTGCTGGTTATGGTCACTACCATAATGCTAACTCCGCTGCGTTGGGTGCGTTCTACCGTCCTAACGAAGATACAATGTTCTCCGTTGGTGGCACTGTAGGTACTGGCGAAACTCAATTGAACGCAGGTGTATCTATTCGCCTTGGTAAACGTTCCCCTGAATCCCGTTCTCGCGTAGCTATGGGTCGTGAAATTGCTGAATTGAATGCACGCCTTCAAGATATGGAAAACAAATATAACAACTTGTTACAAATCTTGACTCCACATGCAATTGATCCTAGCAAAACTGCTGAATTCCCAGACGTTCCTCGCAACCATTGGGCTTACCAATATATTAGCCAATTGGCTGGTAATGGTATCCTTGTTGGTTACCCTGATGGTACATTCAAAGGCGATGTTAAGATGACTCGTTACGAATTCGCTACCATGTTGTACCGTGCACTTCAAAATGGTGCTCCTATTGACGAAAACATGAAACGTGCATTGAATGAATTCGGTCCTGAATTACAAAATATTCGTCTTAACCACTTCCGTGTTGACCGTATTTCTGGTGATGATAACGATCGTCATAAAACTGAACGTGTTCGCGTTAACAACGAACCTAAAAACGAACGTGACGTATACGGTTCCCGTATATACAATAATCAATAGAATTAACTTTTCTAGCGTTTGTAAAAGTTCAAAACAGGATGTATCTTTGATACATCCTGTTTTTTTGTCTAAATTTTTTTGTGGTATTGTGCTTATTTTATAGGAATTCGTCAATTATGGTTAGACGGAATGAAATCATTGACTGAAATTTAAATTGTATTCTGCTTATTTTTATACAAATACTCTTTCGGTTGAGAATTTGGACCTTTTATTTATTTGATACTTAGTATGGTTGAGGGTTGGTCTATATATTACATTATTGCATATAAGATTTCCTTTATAGATATTATGATTTCATATAATATTTATGTAAATATATTGCAAATAAATACATATAGGTGTATAATTACTTTCACAAAGTGAATTAATATTCGTAGTTTGTGAATAAAAATATAGATATGAGGGAAAGACCATGAAAGAATTTAGACAATTAACAGTTGCAGACACAGCAGAATATCATAAGGTATTAATCGATGGTTACGCAGCTATAAAAGACTATCCCATTAGCTTCGACGCTATTGATTTTACGGAAGAGGAGTCTAAGGAGTGGATTGAAAATTATCCTGTATACGGCTTGTATATTGATGGGCAATTAGTTAGTTCTATTACGTTTTGTATGCCTTGGGTGAAATACTCAACGCCGGATAAATATCCGCATATTGCTCATTTTGTAACGGCACCAGCTTTCAAAGGTAAAGGATATGCACGGGAAGTCTTGGGCTATGCAGAGGAGCTTTTAAAAGAACAGTTTAAAACACATATTGTTACATTAGGAACGGCTAAGGAGCATCCGTGGTTGCCTAAAATGTATGAATCCTTTGGGTTTACGGCGTATGATAAGGTTCATTTTAGAGGAAAACAGCATACAACTATATTATTCAAGAAAGAATTAAATTAATTAAGAAAGCGTTATATTAATTACGTAAATTACCTTGTACTCTATTTGAGTGTTTTATGCTCTGATCGCAGATCAGGGACATTCACTAAATTTGGATACAAGGTATTTTTTTGTGTAAGATTATGACTATTCAGTATATAATATATACATATAACGTATCTTTATGGTTATATGTGTTATGGATGATTTGTAGAAAGGATGTGTCCATATGTTGATTTTGTCTGGTATTTTAGTGATGGTCATCGGTCTGATGCTGCGCTTTAATGCCTTGTTAGTTGTCGTAGCCGCAGGCTTTGTAACGGGCCTGGCAGGTGGTCTCAGTATTAACGATATCGTTGGTGCTATTGGAGAGGCCTTTGTTAAAAATCGTTATATGTCATTATTTATTTTGATTTTACCTGTTATCGGTCTTATGGAACGTCACGGCTTACGTGAACGGGCAGAAATTTTGATTGGCAAGATCAACGCTGCTACGGCAGGTCGTATCTTTATGATTTACTTATTTGTGCGTCAAGTAACTGTAGCCTTTGGCATTAACATGTCCGGTATGGTTGCTATGGTTCGTCCATTGATTGCTCCTATGAGTGAAGCTGCGGTAGCTCAAGGCCGTCCAGTATCTCAACGTACGCTTGATAAGGTGCGCGGTGTGGCTGCTTCTGCAGATAATATAGGTAACTTCTTCGGTCAAAACTTATTCCTTGCTGCTGGTGGGTTATTACTCATCAAAGGCGTTATGGAACAATTAGGTTATTCTGTAGAATTAACAGATATGGTATTGTACGGATTGCCAACTGCTGTTTGTGCCTATATCGTTAACTTTATTCGCTTTATTATCTTTGATAAAACAATTCAAGCCTCTGTAGCTCGTGACGAAGCGGATATGAAAGCTGGTAAATTAGTACCTAATGAGTTAAATATTCTTGTTACACCAGAAGAATTGAAGAAGGAGGCTGAATAATATGTTAGAAATATTCTATAAAATGCAGCCCTTAGATTATGTATATCTTCTCGTAGGGATTATTCTATTTATCTTTGCTATTCAATCATTTCTAGATAAAGAACATAAATATCGCATTGGTACAGGCTTATTTTGGCTCTTATATAGCGTATCCTTTATCTTTGGTTCTTATCTCTCCAAGGAAATTAATGGTTGGCTTGTCATTGCTATGGCGGCTATTGTATTAGTAAAACAACTCGGCAAAGGCCATTACTTTGAATCTCCTATTGAATTTAAAAAAGGCGAAGCGGTTCGCATTGGTAATGTTATCTTCGTACCAGCGTTACTTGTTGGTATTATTACATTCTTCATTGGTTTCTTTACTAAGTTAGGCGCTCTTGTTGGTCTAGGTATTGCCGCAATCATAGCTATGTGTGCTGCTCTTTTTATTACAAAGGGCGAACTTAACCAAGGTTTCCATGAAGGCCGTCGACTTATCGATGCTATCAGTTGGACTGCTATTTTGTCCCAGTTATTAGCGGCTCTTGGGTATCTATTTAATTTGGCTGGCGTTGGTAAACTTATCTCCAGTGCAGTCGCAAGTGTAGTACCAGCAGATAATGTATTCCTCGTTGTTGTGGCTTACTGCATCGGTATGGTTATCTTCACAATGATCATGGGTAACGCATTTGCCGCATTTGCGATGATTACAAGTGCCATCGGTATCCCAATGCTCGTTGTAGCTCATGGTGCGAACCCAGCAGCTGTCGGTGCTATAGCAATGCTTGCAGGCTATTGCGGTACTTTGATGACACCTATGGCTGCCAACTTTAACATCGTACCGGTAGCGCTCCTTGAAATGCGCGACCAATACGGCGTTATTAAAGCACAACTTCCAATTGCATTAATCATGCTCGTATTGAATATTCTATTAATGTATTACTTTATTTAACCCTTTTGTGAAAGTACGATATGCTTATGAAACTATATGATATATCTTGTAAGGTTATGTATCATGCTTGATTATTCTAATGAACCATAAGATATCGTTATGAGGTAGTGTGATGAAAACAATTTTAATTACCGGTTTTGATCCATTTGGCGGTGAACCTATTAATCCGGCTTGGGAAGCGGTCAAAACAATGGATGGTTATACCGATGGTGATTACAAGGTAGTGACACAAATGGTTCCTACCATTCGTTATAAATCTGTTGATACTGTAAAAGCAGCAGCTGAACAGTGCCAACCAGATTTTATCCTGTGTGTAGGTCAAGCAGGTGGTCGTCCTGATATTACAGTGGAACGCGTTGCTATTAACTGCGACGATTTTCGCATCCCAGATAATGGGGGCAACCAACCGGAAGATGAGCCTGTTGTAGCCGATGGCCCTAGTGCCTATTTTGCGACATTGCCCATAAAAAATATCGTCAATGCGTTACATCAAAACGGTATTCCTGCTAAGGTCTCCAATACAGCGGGAACCTTCGTATGCAACCACTTGATGTATGGTGTATGTCACTATGCCGCGCAAAAGGGCAATATTAAGGCGGGCTTTATGCACATCCCATACTTGCCATCCCAAGTGGTGGATAAACCAAATCAACCAAGCATGGCTGTTGAAACTGTACGTGCCACATTGGAAACCATCGTTCATGTATTAGCTCATGGTGAAAGTTACAAGGCACAAGATATTAACTATACAACACCTCACGAATAAAAATATTACCAATACTAGTGTTTGTTTAATACACATAATTTAAATAAAGCTCGAGTTATATCTAGAAACGATATAACTCGAGATTTTTGTTTGTAATAGATATTATAAATTTTAAATACCCACTATTGACATAGGTTTTTAAATAATATAATATAGGCTTATATTCATATTAAGTTAGTAGGAATAATTGAGGAATATCACAGAAGCTTTCACCATGAAAAGTGGAATAAAGCTAATGGGGATGACCTTTATAAGGAGTATAGAATGAGTGAACACGTAGATGTAAGTAAAATCAAGGATCCTACCATTGCGGCGGCTCGAAAAGAAGTTGAGTTTCAACGCGCTATGAATCCTTGTCCTATCGATTTTTCTGAGTTTCAATCTAGTAACCCTCGTTCTCAAGGGGAGCAGAAGGAGTATGAAGGTAAAGATGCATCGAATTTTAACCGTCGTCAAAAATATTCTGATAGCGAAGAACCTCAATTCACAACACCTTTTGGCAGTGAACCAGGGTTTCTACCTGTAGAGAAAGACCGTTATCGTCTTGTATGGTCTAAGCATTGTCCTTGGGCCCATCGCATTGCAATTGCCATCGATTTACTTGGCTTAGATAAAGTGATTTCAAAAGGCACGGTTGATCCATTGCGTCCTGCAGGTGTAATTGCAGACTGGTTCTTTACCCTTGATAAGGATGAAAAGGACCCTGTATTGGGTATTCACTCCTTAGGTGAAGCGTACCGCAAAGGCGACCCTAACTACGATGCACGCTCCACAGTACCAGCTATCGTAGATGTTACAACAGGTGCTGTTGTAAATAATGACTACCATGCGTTGACTACAGAATTAGCATTAGGTTTTAAAGATTTTGTGTCCCCTGATGCGCCAGATATTTATCCTGAGGAATTGCGTGCCGACATAGACGCATTGAATGTAATCATCTACGCTGACTTCAACTTGGCTGTAAACCTAGCAGCCCTCGTAACAAATCAAAAAGACTACGAGTACTACTACGACCGTATCTTTGCTCGCTTAGACTGGCTTGAAGAACGCCTTAGCAAGCAACGTTACTTGATGGGGGATACCATTACAGACTCAGATATTCGTATCTTCCCTACATTGGCTCGTTTTGACCTTGTATTCTACCAAAAATACTTGGTGAATAAGAAACGCCTCGTAGACTATCCCAATCTTTGGAACTATGCGAAGGACTTGTACTCCAATCCAGCCTTCGGTGGCACAACGGACTTCGACTCCATGCGCAAACGCTTCTACTATGTAGATCATACGCCATTTGAGGATCTACCACGCCTCGTTCCAAAAGGACCAGACGATTCCATTTGGTTAGAACCAAATGACCGGGCTGAAAAATTTGGTAAATAAAATAGACGGTAAATTCATATGTTGGATGAGCCGTATTTAGTACATCTTTTACTATGAAATCTGATACATTACTGACGAATCGATCAATATATTTAATTATAGATAACTGAAAGGAAGGCTCCATGGATTCCGTAACACAGACGATTGTGAACTACATAGAACAAACGGATGTGACGAACCGTGAGGACCTCCTGTCAGTGGCTCGCATTGCCTTCCTAGATTATCTAGCATCCTTAGCACCAGCAGAGAACAAACAAGCCGTTCGAGACTTGGCTCGGTTCATAGGAGCTAAGTCATCTATAGGATTGGATGTTGGCCGTCATATGAACTCCTCTGTTTTCAGTGGCAAGGTTATATCAGCGGGCAATACTGGCTTAGCAATAGAGAATGTATCTAAGGTTGATAAGGCCTTATATTATGGCTTTGCCTCCCATTATTTAGATTCTGATGACGCCCAGGCAAATCTAGCAGGTCATTTCAGTACTGTTTTATACTCTGCTTTACTGGCAGTGCTCGAGCCGACGGATACATGGCACGAATTCTTTCGGGCCTATATCATCGGTGCCGAGTTAGAAGGGATTATTGGTTCCCTTATCAATCCTGCCCATCGGACCCAAGGATGGCATTCTACGGGGACCGTTGGTGTTATTGGGGCGGCGGCCGCTATAGGCGCTTTGCGAGGCCTTCATGGTGAAAGCTTGGCTCAGCTCCTGTCTTTGGCTGCTACTCAATCGGCGGGCATGTTCTTTCAAAGTGGCACAGATGGTAAGCCGCTCCATGCGGGACTGGCGGCACGCAATGGCGTATGGGCTTACGAACTGTTACAACATACATCACTGCGAACAAGTACAAAACCATTTGACCCCGAACGGGGTTGGTTTAAAACTATCGGTAATATTACCGTTACATCAAATGACATCGCTAGCCGTTGGCTAGCACCAGGACAACTCATTGATCCTGGTTTGTGGATGAAAGTCCACCCTTATTGCTCGGCAGCCATTTGTGGCGCTGAAGCAGCAGAAATCGTGGCACATAGACTATATACATCTGATTCGTTCTTGTGGGATGAGATAAATCGAGTGACTGTTCATTTTCCACCTGGTGCTGATGCGGCATTGCGTTACACATTGCCAAAAACAGGTCGAGAAGGGCAGTTTTCTATTGAGTATGTCGTGTACCAAGTCCTCGCTTATGGGGAGGTACAGGACGAGTTGTTTAAGATAGATGCCATAGACCAATCAGTGCGAGACTGTATGTCGCGCATAGAGCGTGTCTATGACTTGCCGAAGGTATCTCAAACAGAGCGGATTACGAAAGTAACCGTTACCTTGAAAAATGGAGATACTTTCACAGAAACGGTGAATAATCCTAAAGGATCGCCGAAGAATCCTCTTACTATGGAGGATATACGCATTAAATTAGGCCTCACCTTGGAGGCTGACCAAATAGATAGAGTTATTGTGGCTTTTACCAATACAGATAAGGTAGAGTCATTCCTGCAAACATTGCGAAAAGAAGGAGTTTTACATGTTTAATACAAAGAAATTAACGAAATTATTCGCCATCGGCGCATTGGCACTAGGCGTGCTCGTTGTAGCTGGTTGTGGCGACGACACATCTAAGGAAGCGAAAGTAAATCCAGATGCTAAAGTGATTAACGTAGCTACACGCGGTACAGTTCGCCCGTATTCCTACACAGATGATAACGGCAACCTTACTGGTTTTGACGTAGAATTGTTGAAAGAAATTGAACGTCGTAATCCTGACCTTCATTTCAACTTCAAACCAATGGCCGTTGATGCTGCCTTTGTAGCGATGGATGCAGGCCAAGTGGACATGATTGCAAACCAAATGCGTCGCAACCCGACACGTGAAGCAAAATACTACTACACAAATGAGGTTAACAACTACTCTACACGTAAATTAGTAGTTAAAAACGATCGCAACGACATCTCTAAATTGGATGATTTGAAAGGCAAGAAAATCGCCGTTACTACATCCTCTGAGTTCAACGAGTTAGTAAAACAATTCAACGAAACAGCAAATCCTCAAATCGAAGTTATCTATACAGATAAAGCAGGTGCAGAAACATTAAACCTCGTTGCTACAGGCCGTGCTGATGCAGCAGGTGAGTATGAATACGTAATTAACTCTGCTATTAAAGACCGTGGCTTGCCACTCAAAGCTGTAGGTGATGTATTGGCCGTAGTACCAACTTATTTCTTGTCTAAACGTACAGATGACATGAAACAAGTAAACGAAAAAATCGATAAAACTATGAAAGAAATGCGTGCAGATGGTACGTTGAAAAAACTTTCTGAACAATATCTTGGTGGGGATTACACATTCGATCCAACACAAAAATAACGAATAGGCCGCCTTGGCGGCCTTATTCTATTATGTCTAGAAGCGAGGTGCTACTGTGGGCAAGTATTTTGATGTGTCCTACATGATTCAAGCATTTCCACAGCTCTTGAATTATGTACATGTAACGGTACTCATCACCGTTATTTCTGCCATCTTAGGTGTTATTTTGGGCTCTATCATAGCCATCATTCGCCTCAAGAAGGTACCAGTATTAAACCAATTATTTATTGTATTTATCTCCTTTATGCGCGGTACGCCGTTCTTGGTACAGCTCTTCCTCATTTACTTTGGGGTACCAGAAATCATGTCCCACATGGGGCTTAACATGAAAAATGTGCCAGGCCTCGTATTTGTGTATGCCGTGTTTACCTTACATATTGCAGCTTACAGCGCTGAAATCATGCGCTCCAGTATCGATGCGGTCTCTCCTGGTGAGAAAGAAGCCGCTAAAAGTCTTGGTATGACCGAGTTCCAAAGTTATGTGCGCATCATCTTGCCGCAGGCTTTCACCATGAGTATTCCACCGTTGACGAACCTCGTTATCGGCATGTTGAAAGGAACGGCGCTCATCTTTAACGTCGGCGTTGTGGATATGATGCGTAAGGCGGATCTTATGGGCGGCAATAGTCAGCGCTATCTTGAGTTATTCGTCGATGCGGCCATCATTTATGGCATTCTAATTATCATCGTGTCCCTCTTGGGCCGATTGCTTGAAAAACGTTTTACCGTTGCGGGCAAGGAAACGCAACGCATTTTGATCAGTGAGGAGTAGGGGCGTATGGGACATATAATCGATTCAACCTATATTTATGGCACCTTCTTTGCTGTCATTCCTTATGTGAAAGTCACCCTTATGATTACCTTCCTCAGCGTTGGTTTGGGTACAATCCTAGGGTTATTAAGTTGCGTGCTACAACAAAATAAAGTGCCTGTGCTCAGTCAGCTCAGCTACCTATATGTATTATTGTGCCGTAGTATTCCGAACATGGTTCTCTTATACCTCGTGTACTATGGTTTACCAATTCTATTCCTCGCGCTAGAGGATCAAACAGGGGTGCATGTGCCCTTTGAAAAGGTGCCAGCTACCTTTGTAGCCGTTGTAGGTTTAACCTTGCACACAGGAGCCTATTTGAGTGAAATCTTCCGGGCTGCCTTACAATCGGTACCGAAAGGGCAAATGGAAGCGGCTCAGGCCATCGGTATGACTTGGTTCCAAGCGTTCCGCCGCATCGTGTTGCCACAAGCTACAGTCTTTGCGTTGCCACTATTTACGAATCAGTTTCTTAACACCATGAAGAGTACCAGCATTGTATTCGTTATCACCGTTATTGAATTGTTCGGCGCTGCAAAGTTATATACAGAGGAAAATTCACAATATTTTGAGGCCTACATCGTGGTGGCCGGTCTATTCTGGGTGATGGGGATTGTCTTTGAATTTATCTTCCATCGTTTAGAAATCTATGCAAGCAAGTATAAACGAGGTAATGCATTATGATAGATATTAAACAAGTTCACAAATCCTTCGGGAACCGTGAAATTTTAAAGGGCATCGACTTACATGTACCAACGGGTTCTGTAACGGTTATCCTTGGCCCATCCGGCAGCGGTAAGACAACGTTCTTAAGAACGCTCAACTTCCTTGAAAAAGCCGATGCAGGGACGATGCAGTTAAATGATATTTCTGTAGACTTACATAAAGCATCTAACAAGGAAATCTTAAATGTACGCCGTAACACATCCATGGTGTTCCAGTCTTATAACTTGTTCTCTAATAAGACTGTTATTGAAAACATTATGGAAGGTCTTGTAACAGTTAAAAAGATGAAAAAATCTCAAGCTCGAGAAATCGCGCAACGCTTCCTCAAGGAAGTTGACATGGAAGACTATGATGATTACTATCCAGTACAACTCTCCGGTGGTCAACAACAACGTATCGGTATCGCTCGTGCCCTTGCGATGGACCCAGAGGTTATCCTCTTTGATGAACCTACATCTGCTCTCGATCCAGAGCTCGTAGGGGAGGTATTAGCCGTTATCCGAAAAATCGCAAAAGAATTAGAGGTAACGATGATTATTGTAACTCATGAAATTGGCTTTGCCAAAGAAGTGGCGGACCAAGTCGTATTCATGGAAGGCGGCGTTATCGTAGAACAAGGGAATCCTAAGGTTGTTCTTGAACATCCAAAAGAAGAACGAACACGCAAATTTTTGAGCCGTTACCTTACACTAGATAGCGAATTGCCTCTTGATAGCGCAGCGTTATAAGGCTCTGCTAGCTCTGTTTTAAAATACTAGTATTATATTAAAAATGTGATACTGTATTTGATATAGCTAATTCTAGTGTGCAATCTAATGACGCAGTTAGTTTATGATTAGAGCATTTTGAACGAGGTAAAGAGATGAAAGAATTTAGACAGTTAACCGTAGATGATGCGGCTGAATATCATGAGGTGTTGATTGCAGGCTATGCGGAGAATAAGAACTACCCTATATCCTTCGATGCTATTAACTTTAGCCCAGAAGAATCTCGGGCGTGGATCTTAAAATATCCTGTATTTGGTCTCTACGTAGATGGTTCCTTAGTATGCTCTATTTCATTCCGCATGCCTTGGATACCAAAGGCTACGCCAGATGTATATCCGCACATTGCACACTTTGTGACGGCCCCTGAACATAAGGGACAGGGCTATGCTCGTGAAGTCCTCGCTGAAGCAGAAGACCTATTGCGCAACGTATATAAAACACCAGCCGTAACCCTTGGTACAGCCGCAGAACATCCATGGCTTGCCAAAATGTATGAAGGCTTTGGCTTTAAAGAATATAAACGAACACAACTACCTGGAAAGGTACATACGACCATATTCTTTAAGAAAATATTGTAATGGGAACTCTAATTTTGGAGTCCTACCATACAAATAGCGACTAGTTAAGATAACCAACTAGTCGCTATTTTTTATATGTTATTGTTATGCTAGACTTTACATGCATTAGTGTTGCTTTTAAAAATTATCGATACTATTTCATTAATACATGTAATGTTATAATAAATAAAAATGTTACTGTTTGTGGGGTGTGAATAAGATGTATGAAATCGTAAATGAACCAAATTTAACAATAGCCTTTGATATGGATGTAGAGCTATCTGAATTTGGTGTATTTGGCGTATATATTAAACGAGGTTATAATATCTGTTCTGGCTATATTGATCCTAGTGATTGGTCCGGGATTCGCAAAGGCTATCAAGAATTAGTCGATTTGTATGAGAAGTGTAAAGGCAAAGCAACCTTTACCCATGTATTAACTGGAGAAGGGGATACCTTAACATTCTCGTTAGATCAAAAGGGTGCATTGGCGATAGATGTTACTATCTGTACTACTTATAATTACAAATGTAATATGACAATTGAAAGTTTAGATCAAACATATTTGCCAAAGTTTATTGAGTTTTTCAAAGAATTTTTGGAACGAGAGCCAAAATAAAAAGAGTCGCATCAAAGGATGCGACTCTTTTTTGTACCCAGTTTCTATTTACAATTATTTTGTAACAACTTTAAGATCTACAGGGATTTTAGCTTCTACAGCTTCGCCTTTGATAACTTTTTGAGCTGTATCAATAGCGATTTTACCCATTTGGTCCGGTTGTTGCGCAATTGTTGCAGCCAATGTGCCGTCTTTAACAGCTTTGTCTGCATCAGCAGTACCGTCAAAGCCTACGATGAAGATTGTTTTGCCTGCGGATTTAGCTGCTTGGATAGCGCCTAATGCCATTTCGTCGTTATGAGCGAAGATAGCTTGTACATCAGGGTTAGCTTGCAAAATGTTTGTTGCTACGTTTAAACCTTTTGTACGGTCAAAGTCAGCACTTTGTTTTGCTACTACTGTTAAGTCTTTGTCAGCTACGTTGTGGAAACCTTGGCCGCGTTCACGTGTGGCGGAAGCACCAGGGATACCTTCGATTTCTGCAACTTTTGCAGCTTTGCCTACTTTTTCAGCGATAAGTTGAGCGGCCATTTCGCCGCCTTTTACGTTATCGGAAGCGATGTGAGCTACTACTTTGCCTTTATCAGCAGAGCGGTCAACAGTGATTACAGGAATGTTTTTAGCATTTGCTGCTTCTACGGAAGTAGAGATAGCTGCAGAGTCTACAGGGTTGATGATCAATACAGAAACGCCGCTTTCAAGTAAGTCGGAAATATCGTTTGCTTGTTTTGCAGGGTCATTTTGAGCATCAACGATTTTAACTTTAAGACCAAGCGCTTTAGCTTGAGCCTCAACGCCTTCCTTCATAGTTACGAAGAATGGGTTGTTCAATGTGGAAACAGAGAAGCCGATTGTGCCGGATTTTTTGTCGCCGCCGTTATCAGCGCTTTTACCACAGCCTGCTACAAGACCGATAACCATGATAGCCATCGCCAACAGTAACAATAGTTTTTTCATAGGAACCTCCTAGGCTTTCTTGCGGTCTGCAAGAACCGCCAATAAAATGACAATACCTTTTACAACTTGTTGATAGAAACTGGAAACGTCGAGAATATTTAACCCGTTGTTGAGGGTACCGATAATGAGGGCACCAATTAATGTGCCAACAATATGACCACGACCACCAGCAAGGCTTGTGCCGCCAAGAACCACCGCTGCAATAGCGTCAAGTTCATAGCCTGCACCTGCTGTCGGTTGTGCAGAGTTAAGACGAGAGGTGATGATTGCACCCGCGATACCACAGAGCATACCGGTTAAGGCATACACGAAGATTTTAACGCGGTCAATCTTGATACCAGCAATGTAACTTACCTTTTCACTACCACCTACGGCGTATGTTTTACGGCCTAAGGATGTGCGGCTCAATACGAACCAAAGGGCGATGAAAGCTAGGAACATTGTGATCGCTGGAACTGGAAGGCCTGCAATATCCCCTTGGCCAAAGCCGTGGAATAGAGGATCTTGAGTAAGACCGGAGATTGGGTTACCGTCTGTGAATACTAGCGTCGCACCACGGTAGATTGTCATGGTCGCCAAGGTAGCGATAAATGGAGCTACGCGGCCATAGGTAATAACGAGACCGTTAATACCGCCCAATACAAGGCCGGCACCTGCGGCTAATACGATAGCTAATACAGGGTCAGTACCAGTTACGATGAGGTTTGCCATCACTGCACTAGAGAGGGCAAGGATGGAACCAACCGATAAGTCGATACCGCCAGTTAAGATGACGAAGGTCATACCGAAGGCGATAATTGCATTGATGGATACTTGGCGCAACAAGTTACGCAAGTTAGAGAATTCAAGGAAACTGTCGTTCATGACAGAGATAATTACAAATAATAGGATGAGGCCGATGAGGGGGCCTAATTTTTTTACATATTGTAGAGCTTTGCTGTCCATTATTGTCCTCCTGTGGCTAATGTCATAATCGATTCTGGTGTTGCATCGCTACGGTCCAAGATACCTGCTACGCGACCTTCATGAATGACCATAACGCGGTCGCTCATGCCGAGCACTTCCGGTAACTCAGAGGACACCATGATAATGGACACACCATCGTTCGTTAATTCGTTCATTAAATCGTAAATATCACGCTTGGCGCCGATGTCGATACCGCGCGTAGGTTCGTCCATGATGATAATAGATGGCTTTTTACCGACCCATTTCGCGATAACCACCTTTTGTTGGTTACCACCGGATAGGGATGATGCGGGTTCGTGAATAGATTGTGTTTTAACGCCTAGTTTTTTAGACAATTCGTCAGCAAAGGAATTGAGTTTGCCCTTATCAAGTACATGAGAGGGGCAAATTTCGCCAAGATTAGGCAATGTAATGTTAGAACCGATGGAGAAATCAAGAATCAAGCCTTCGCTCTTTCTATTTTCTGTGATGAAAGCAATGCCAGCCTTGATGGCATCTTCTGGTTTTTTACAGTTTAGGACGGAGCCGTTTACTGTTACGGTGCCGCCGTTGTGTTTATCTACACCGAAAATGGCGCGCATAATTTCTGTACGGCCAGCACCCATGAGACCTGCTACGCCGAGGATTTCGCCTTTGCGCAAGGAGAAGGAGATGTCGTTGTCGAAACCTTCTGGTTTGAGGTTATCCACGTTCATAACCACATCGCCCGGTGTTGTAGTGCGAGCAGGGTAGAACTCGTCGATGGAACGGCCTACCATGTGGCGTACCACTTCGTCTACAGAAATCTCAGATGTTGGTTTAGTGATAATTGTGTGACCATCACGCATAACCGTAATTGTGTCACATTCGCTAAATACCTCTTCCATACGATGAGAGATATATACGATAGCAACGCCGCGTGCTTTCATTTTGCGCATCATGTTGAACAATGTCGCCGTTTCACGCTCTGTGAGGGCTGCTGTCGGTTCGTCCATGATGACAACCTTTGCATCTAACATCAAGATACGAAGAATTTCCGTCATTTGTTGGTGACCAACGGAGCAAAGGCCTGCTTCTGTTGTGAGTGGCAATTCGATGCCTAGTTCGCGGCATGTGTTTTCAGCCTCAGTGAGCATCGCCTTTTTGTCGAGCATACCAAATTTGTTGCGCTTTGGTCTCATTAAATATAGATTTTCTAACAATGTTAGATTTGGCCAAATGTTAAGCTCTTGGTGGATGAAGGCCACACCGTTTAGCTCGGCCTCTCTCGGGTTCGGGAAGGTTCGCTCTACGCCGTCGATGGTAATCGTACCAGCATCCGCCTTGTGAATACCGGTGAGGATATTCATGAGCGTAGATTTGCCGGCGCCGTTTTCGCCCATCAAGGCGTGAACTTCGCCCTCCTTGAGGGTAATACTTACATCGCGCAGTACTTGGTTTGTACCAAATGCCTTCGCAATGCCTGACATAACAATTTCCATAACTACTCCTATATGACTGATGAAAGTATCTCTTGATATATGTAATAGATTAGATGTTTAGATAATCTTTGAAAACTAAGCTATCTAATTTACATAAACTGATTTATAGGTTCAGTTCCTTAACGTATAAACTTAGTTGGTTAATCTATTATTTTAGGGACGATCGCTGAAAATACAATCGGCACGTAAGATAATGTTCGCATACGGAGATGTTTCACCAGTTCTAATAATGCATTTGCATTGTTTCGTGGCTTCTTTGAAAGCATCGTGGCTCGTTTCAATCCATTCGTATTGATCAGATGGGAAGGTAGACTCTAAGAAGGCGTAAGCCTTAGGATTATTTTCTTTAATTTCTGTTGCCACATGAATCGCTTCGGATTTCATATGTTTAGCGATGATGGATACTACTTGCTCAAAGCTAGGTACACCAAAATCCAAGGCTAAGTCGATTTTTTGAACCCCTTCAGGTACCGGTAAGCCACAATCAGAGATACAAATTGTATCTGTGTGACCAAGATCTGCCAAAACCTTAGCAATATGGCTATTTAAAATACCGTGTCGTTGCATAAATAACTCCTTATCTATTCCGATGACTAAGGCTTTAATACCTTAGTCATTAACTCCCTTTGTTATATAGAGGACAGTTGCATTCATTGCTTGAAGAACGTATAGTTTGGATTGAATAGGCCTTTCAAAGCGACTTTGGCCCTGCGAAGGCAGACCCGGTCAGTGGAGCTTTGAAAGACCGGTTCAATCTATACGTGTTCTGCTAAGAATGCAGCGACCTCGTCTTTTGTTGGCATGCCACCTTGAGCCCCCAAGCGTTGGATGGAGAGGGCCGCTGCTGCATTGCCGTAGTGTAGAGCGTCGGCTAAGCTTTTACCATTAACGATAGCCGTTGCAAAGGCACCGTTAAATGTATCGCCAGCACCTGTTGTATCTACGGGCTCAACCTTGAAGCCAGGTACAATGTGAATTTCACCGTTATCGGCATATCCTACACCCTTGCTACCAAGGGTAACGATGATTTTGTTTTCGTTAGCTAGTAAAATCTCCTCTGTAGATTGATTAGGGTAGAGCGCAGATAACTCGTGTTCGTTTGGCGTAATATAGGTTGCTAATTCTAACCATTCCGAATCGAGGTCGGCTGCTGGAGCAGGATTTAAGAGGACTTTCACATTAGCCTCGTGACAACGACGAACGATGTATTCAATAGTTGGAATAGGAATCTCGTTTTGAACCATTACAAGATCGGCTTGCTCGATAGCAGACCAAGCGTTATCTACTACGGACTGGTCTACCTTAGCATTAGCGCCTGCAATCACGATGATGCTATTATCGCCTTCAGCTAATGTAATGTGTGCTGTACCGGTTGTAGTATTCGGTACCGTAACGATGTAATCTGTATTGATGAAATTTTCTTTTAAATTATCTATAATCATATGGCCGTATGCATCTTCACCGATACAGCCGACCATAGTGACCTCTGCACCTAGATGAGCCGCAGCCACCGCTTGGTTTGCTCCCTTGCCACCGTGAGCGATGTGCAATTCGTTGCCCATGATTGTTTCGCCTGCAGTAGGGCGTTTGTTCGCGAGGACTACAATATCCATGTTGCAACTGCCAATAACAACAATGCGATTCATAATAACTCCTTAATAAGCCTCTGCCCTAACTGGGACTAAAAATGACTATTATTTATTTTTATACATAGAATCTTGTGTATTTTATACAACGAGCTGTATATATAAATATAATTGATAATCTAAGAGGCATTTGCTTTCACATACCTATAAGTGTATATTAATCATTTATTAGTATAGCGTAAATACGTGAGTTTATCTATATAAATATCTATAAAATGTAGGAATAAAAAAGGTATACCCAAAATCTATGTTACATGAGTAAAAATGTACCGATTAGATTTAGGATATACCACTTTGAAGGGTATTTAATTTTTAAAGAAGCACTGGTTTAGTTCAAATGTTATAATCCGTTTAGTATATTTACATAATCCTGTCGTTGATCAAGTATAGAGATTAAATAAATAGTTCTAGCTTCCTCTACAACTGTGTAGAAAATAATAAGCTTTTCTAAAATCAACATTCGAAAGTCACTGTCATTAAGTGCTCTAATTTTAGGTGTAGTCCCCATATATGGATGGTTCATAAGATTTGAAATTGAATTTTGAATATTTTCTTTTACTTGTATAGCTGTTTCTTTTGAAAACTGCATAGCTATATAAAGTATTTGTTGATGTAGCTCTTTATTGAACTTTTCAGTAGGAATGATTGTGTAGGGTTGGGATTTCATAGAGTTACCCCATTTGATCTAGCATTTTATCGATACTGTTGAAAGCTTCATCAAGTGTAGTGGTGCGACCTTGAATGATATCGTTTTGTCCTTCTACAAGAGAGGATAATAATTCTATTTTTGACTTTAACATATTATATGTATTATAGCCGAGACTTACAGTATCTCCACGACCATTTACAGTAATAATGGCAGCCTCATCTTTAAGTTGTAAGGTTTTAGAAATTTCAGGATACTTATTTCGTAAATCAGAGGATGGACGAATTGTTTCGCGTAATATTCCCATAGTTATCTCCTTATAGTTTTAAAAGTATTTGTTCATCATTCTTATACTGTAATTATATCATTTAAACGATATAATTGCAGTATACAAATATATATATGAGATATTTAATTCAAATGAGGTTAACTAGATACTTTAATCATAAAATGATATATAAAAAGACTATCTTCAAGCGTATTGAAGATAGTCTTGTATTGGTATATAGTATTTTCTCTTTTTTACAAAATATTTATTTATATATTAGTGAAAGCTTGGTTTGTCATAGTGTGTACCTGGTTCACCTACGCCGATGCTTGTGCGATGGAAAGGCGTTTCATCCGCAGCATGTAAGATATCAAAAATGGCTTTTACCACAGCTTCGCGTGAAACTTGGGCATCGTTGAATTGAGCCCCTTCAGGGATGAGTTCGTAATCGGTTTTCTCTGGATCATTGTAAAGCCATGTGAGGCGCAAGATGGTGTAATTTAAGTTGGATTCGCGTAATACATTGCGTGCTTGGCGCTCACCTTGAACATAGCTAATCGGTAAGTTGTCGAAGGTCCATTTTTCAAGTGCTACAGGGAATTCACCAGAAAGTCCAGCCATGGACACACCGATAACACGGCGTATATTTTTGCGGCTCAATGCTTTCACGATGGAAGCCATATCACTGCCAGACTCCATAGCACCTACAAATACAACCTCCGCATTTGTTACAGCTTGTTCTAATTTACCAGGATTTTGGAACGAACCTTCAATCACTGTAACACGTTCATGGTCGATAATCTCTGGAGGTATACGTGTTTTCAACTGACGACCATATAATGTAATGTGCATATCTGTATATGTTAATAGTGTAGCAGTCAACTTTTGAGCTATTTGGCCCGCAGCTCCTAAAATCGTAATATACTTATACATAAAAAAGACCTCCTATGTTCGGGCATAAATATTTAATGGAATTTTAACATACATATATGACAAATACGTGAGAAAAAATTATAAAAATCTTTGTATTATTTTCGTAATTTAATTGATGCTTAACATTTCATTTGTTGTTTTTAGCTGTGCAAATCGATTCCGCCAAATCTTTTCTTTGTAAAAGGATAGGATTGTACCGGCTGGTAGATACTCATTATCAAAGGTTGAGATAGCATCTTCGACGATGGTGATATTATAACCATACTCAAAGCCTACTTTCACAGATGTATCAATGCAAAATTCCACTTGCATTCCTACAAATGTTACATCGGTAATATTTTTTCGGTTTAAATATTCCTTTAATTCAGTATCCTTGAAGATGCTATTGTAATATTTATTGAAAATCTTTTCGTTTTCTTGCGGTTTTAATTCGTGATAGATTTGCCAATTATCACTGCCCGTTGCTAATAAGCCCTCATTTTCAGAATGTCTGATATAAATGACTTCTATATTTTGATCTCTAAAATGTTGAATGATTGCTTTTGTATTTGAGATAAAGTTTTTGGCATTGTAAGGGTTTTCCTTAACTAAGCCTTCTTGAATATCGATTACGATTAATGCTTGTGCCATGATATTTCCTTTTTTAATAAATTATTTGTTCTTAAGTGAGAACTATTAGATTTTATTATATCGGTTATAAAAAATGTCAATTTATTAGTAAATAAGTATCTATGCGCATTATATCATATGTATATAACAAGAAAAGGAAGATATAAGTATCATAGATGTTGATAGTAATTTTAAAGGGTGCTGTAAAATTTAGTGTTGAATTTACGCGATAATTTAACTACAATAGTAATAAGATATTAGAAAAATGAGTAGTATATCACTAAAGTACTCTGGAGGTGATAGTATGCCGAATATAAAACCTATTTCAGATTTACGAAACTATTCTGAAGTTTTACGTGATGTTACTATAGATAGTCCCGTATTCTTAACTAAAAATGGTAGAGGCCGATATGCAATTATGGATATTCAAGATTATGAACGTCTAATGGCTACGATAAAACTTATGGGCGCTTTAGAGACAGGTCGTAAATCTGGTGAAGAACAAGGCTGGATTTCATCAGAGCAACTAAAGAGTGAATTGGGGATTTAATTATGAATAATCAAATTAGCTATGCACCAAAAGCACGAGAAGATTTGCTAGAAATAAAATCTTTTATAGAAGAAGAAACCGGTGATATTGAGTTAGCTAAGAAAACCGTTTTGGATATAGTAACTGCGAATGATTCGTTGAGTATATTTCCAGAAATGGGGCAGCGATTATTGATTAATCTAGGAAGTAAAATTGAATACAGATATTTACTTTGTCATAATTATTTAAGTTTTTACCGTTATTTAGATCGGACTATCTATATTGATAGAATATTAAACAGTAGACGTAATTATCTTAGAATATTATTAGATGAAGTACATTAGTTCTTAAAAGCACTATCATTAATAGATGGTGCTTTTTTTTATGGGCTTTACTTGAAGTCCCTTGATAGCCTCTAGGCTTTCACAAATTCTCGAAGAATGATAAAATAAATCCATATATATTTTTATAGAAATGAGGCTATTATGGAACGGATTCAGGATCTTGTGTACACACATGTGCAGGGTGGCCAGTTTAGATGGGTCACTGTCAGCACATTGATGCTCGCATTGGGCACGATTTTGCATTTGGTGAGCCCTAGTGTGGCTGGGGTAACGCCGAACTGGACGATTGCTACGTACTGCGTAGCTATTTTATTGACTCGTCCTAGTTTGAGTCAAACCTTGGGGATTGGCCTCGTGGCGGCCCTCATCAATGTATTGACGTCTAAGTCAGCGTTCCCTTATGGCAACTTGTTGTCTGAGCCAGGCGGTGCTTTGACGGCGGCTCTCGTAACGCGCGCTATGTTGTCCATGAAGTTCCGTAAAATTGGTGGTTTTGATTTAACCCCTGTCGTGTCTGGCTTCTTAGCAACTGTTGTATCTGGTGGTATCTTTGTTACCATTTTGTGGCAAGTGCTTGGGTTGCCAAATAATGTGTACATGTACGGCATGTGGCCATTGGTACTTATCGTAGGGGCCTTGAATGGTGCTATTACACCAATCTTGTATATTCCGGCACAACGTTTATTCTCTAAACGTGGCATGCTACCAAATGCGGACCAATTGACATCTGATCATAGTCGCTTGACTATCTTGCCTGAGCGCCAAGCTAAAATATCCATTGAGCACGTAAATTACTATCATCCTAAGGCGACTACACCATCCCTTGAAAATATCAATCTCGATGTAAATGAAGGTGATTTTCTCGTTGTTACAGGCCCTGCCGGTTGTGGTAAAAGTACCCTTTGTATGGCGATGGTAGGGGCAGTGCCTAAATTCTATGGTGGACGCCTAGAAGGCATGGTCTTTGTAGATGGTCATGCGACTACGCAAATGGAAATTCCTGAACTAGCGAATCATATCGGTGTAGTTCTCGCCGATTACGATACACAGCTCGTAACGATGACGGTTCGTGAAGAAGTGGCCTTTGCTATGGAAAACCGTGGTTATGACCGTGAAACTATTAAAGCTCGTTCTGAAGAGGTGTTTAAGCAAGTTGGCCTCGTAGGCTTAGAAGATCGCAAGATTACAAGTTTATCTGGTGGTCAACGCCAACGTTTAGCTATCGCTTCCGTATTGGCTACGAATCCAACCGTACTTGTTCTTGATGAACCGACAAGCTCCCTCGATCCAGATGGGACCGCTGAATTATATCGCCTCGTAGGTGATTTGAACCAAAAACACGGCATTACCGTTGTTGTTATCGACCATGACTTGCATGCCGTATTGCCGTATGCAAACCGCATGGCCCTCATGGTAAATGGTTCTATTGCTTGTGACGATGATGTACCTACTACGCTTCGTTACATGTATGAACACAATATTCACGTTGATGCATTGCCATCCGTGTTTACAACCTATATGGAATTGGAACAAGCCGGCTTTCACAGTGATGAACCTTGGCTCAGCATCGACTCTGCTATCAAGGGCTTGCACCAAATTGAAATGGCTCATGCAATTCAGACCGAGGTGCATGGTAAAAGCAACTCTCTAGCTAATCAAAGAAATACAGTAGATAATCTTGCTGATCAATCTAATATAGTAGAAAATAGACAACCAGTTCAACGCGTTGATGATGTACCAGGAAAGGACGGTGGCGCTCATGCTTAAGGTTGAAAACATCCGTTTTGGCTATGTGCCAGCCGTAGATATTTTCCGAGACGTGACTTTCACCATCGAAGGAGGCGAATATATCGCTATCGGTGGCCGTAATGGTTGCGGCAAAACGACTATTACGCGTTTGCTCGTAGGCCTCGAAAAGGCTAGGGAAGGCCACATGTATTATAACGGCAGAGATATTACGTCCATGCCGCCGTCTAAACGGGGTCAATTTATCGGCTATGTATTCCAACAGCCAGATCGCCAAATGTTCAGACCTACCGTAGCCACAGAGGTTGCCTTTGGACCTGAGTCCTTGGGGCGCAGTAAAGCCGAAGTGAAGCGTATCGTTGATGAAGTATTGGAGCGCACAGGCATCGGCCATTTGCGTGAAGCTTATCCTCCAACATTGCGCCGCGGCGAAAAGCAACGCGTTGCCATTGCTTCTGCGTTGGCTATGCAGTCTAAAATCCTCATCCTTGACGAACCAACCAGTGGTCAAGACGGTAAGGAAACTAAAGAGCTATTAGCATTATTGCGTCAGCTTAATGCAGAAGGCATTACAATCCTTCTCATTACCCATGATATGGAAATTATGGCTAGCGAATGTAGCCGTGCTATCATCATGGGCAACCAAACCGTTGCCTTTGACGGCAGTCCAGAAGAATTATTCAAGAAATCTACGGATGAATTGCAGGATTTAGGCCTTACAAAACCGCCAAGTGTGGAACTTTCACTAGCGGTACCATCCTTAGGCTATTGCAAATCTATGGATGAATTGAAATCTAAGTTAGTGGCTCAGTTGAGCGGAAAATAGGAGGGACATATGGAACGTTTAGTACCGTTAACAAAAATCTTGATGACCCTCGCTGTATCCGTATGGGCCATTCTCTTGCGCGACTGGGCATCGCTATTGGCATTAGTCGTAGTAGAACTCGGTGTACTGTTTTTGGCAGGGTTGTTATTCAAACAACGCAAAGCCGTGTTGGCATTAACTAGTTTCGCTGTATTCCTTGGCCTCATCCAATTCCTTGGCAGCGGCGATGTAACCTCTGCCATCGTATCCGGCTTACGAATGTTGGCTATGACACTTGTTTTTATAGGCCTGTTGGCAACTACAAAATTGCAAGACCTTACGGCAGCGCTCGTAACACAATGCAAAATTCCTTACGAATATGCATTTATGTTCACTGCTGCACTGCGCTTCGTGCCTGACTTCATTGCTGAAAGCCATGCTGTACAAGAGGCGCAAGCTTGCCGCGGCTTATCTCTCGAAGGCAACTTCATTAAGCGTATCAAATCCTATGCATCTGTTATCCAACCATTGCTGCTAAAATCCTTGGGACGATCCGAAACAATGGCGTTGTCTTTGGAGTTACGTGGATTCGGTGGTCCCACACACAGCTTTGCTGCATCTGTAGGATTGAAAAGAATTGACTATACTGTTGTTAGTGCTTTAATTGTTATTACAATACTTTTATTTGTTATTGTGTAATTTTCTTATATATCAAGTAAGAGTATAACTTTGCTCCTATAGAAATGTATTAGCTTTAATAGTCATAATAAAGAATATGATAAAAGTATATAAGTAAAATAAGAGCTTTTTACTTATATATGCTTCAAAACGTATATGCTGAGTGGTAAAAAACGTTGTTTTTACCACTCAGTTTTGTTGTATTGGGGATATAGATGTAAAATATGTAATTCTTACCTCAAAAGATGGATAAAAGTGAAATGGTATGTTATACGAATAGTTCGTCCTTTTTCTTGCGTATGTGGGCTATTTTTATATATTATGTTAAATAGAAATAATATTTTTTAGGATACCTACAGTTTTGAGGAATACTTTATGAGTGAATTAGTAATACGACCAATTACAAAAGGTGATATAGCCCCTTGTTTAGATATTTATAACTATGAGGTTGTAAACGGCGTAGCCACGCTTGATCTTGAACCTCACACGTTGTCAGAGTGGCAGGAGTGGCATGAGTCTCATAGCGATGAGCACCATCCTATTGTGGTAGGTACCATTGATGGGATTGTAGCAGGCTATGCATCGCTTTCACCATATCGACCTAAAGAGGCCTACAAAAGTACCGTCGAATTATCTATCTATATCCATCAAGATTATCGTGGTAGGGGAATCGCTACACAGCTGATGGCTCATATTTTAGAAATAGCAAAAAATGATCCGTTATTGCACAATGTGGTATCCGTTATTACGGCTGGCAATGAAGGCAGCACCAAGTTACACGCGCGATTTGGCTTTACCTATTGTGGTTTAACGCCTCAAGTTGGATTCAAACATGGTAAATATCAGGATACCGAAACATACGCATTATTGGTATAATAATTAGTATAGTAAAAGATAAATATTAATACGTTATACTAATGATGTATAGATTATAGATAAGGATTCGCCAGGGGTTAGGGCGAATAGGGGTGATTGAATGAACATGAAAGATGAACGGCAGTTCGTTGGATATAGTAAATATCGTAGCCGTCTCGTGGACGGTCATGTGCATACGGAGTTGTGTCCACATGGTAGTGGGGACCGAACTGCGATGATGATTGAGAAGGCCATCGAGTTGCGTATCGAAAAGGTATGCCTTACAGAACATGCACCATTGCCAACAGCTTTTGCTGCAGAATATGGTGGTGATAAAAAGGCCTATGACACAGCGTCTTTGAAATTAAATGAAGTTGATACTTACTTAGAGTTGGGTCGTCAATTACAACGTGCCTATGGCACACATATCGATATTTCTCTCGGTTTTGAAGTCGATTATATTCCAGGCTTTGAATCAGACATTCAAGAGTTCTTGGATCGCTATGGTCCGTTGACGGATGATAATATTTTATCCGTTCACTTTATGGAAGGCGTTAATAATGCCTTTTACTGCTTAGACTACAGTGCTGAAGAATTTGAGAAAGGCTTTGGGCCGTGGATTGAAAAACAATATGAGTTATATTACAAGTATTATTCTACAGTGCGCCAAGCCGTGCGTGCTGACCTCGGTGAATATACGCCTAAACGGATAGGGCATTTTGATTTAATCAAGAAATACCAACATCACTTTGGCTTTGAACGTCATTTAGATCGTCGCAATGCGCAGGTGGTGAGCGATATTTTGCATATCATGCGCGTCCAAGGTCGCGAGTTAGACTACAACATGAGCGGCTTCTTCAAACCAGATTGTCGTGAAATGTACCCAAGCCGCTTCATTCAAGGCATGGCGGCTATCATCGGTGTGCCATTTGTATTGGGGTCTGATGCACATAGCGTGGCAGATATAGAAAACGTTTGGGGCTAGTATAAAATCATTATTATAGTAAATACATGAAATATTAACGGTTCTATTGACAATTCTATAGAACCGTTATATTATGATTTCATACTTTAATAAATTAAAGCGATAAAATAGAAAAGTATCGATATAGGTAAATTTTTTCTCATAGTGTATTGGATAGCCACATAATCCCAATGATAGTACAGAAATATGGCTTTCACAGGCGTGAGAAATAATATGAATCAATTGATAGAAAGGATGTTTACGATGGTACAGCAGCAATTACCTACTGGTTTCCGCGATGATATAGGGATCGTAGCAGAGCGCAAGGATGATGTGAGTCAATATGTACTCGGTCTTTGTCGAAATCGTCAATACACAAAGATCTCTACGCCTCTCGTAGAGTACAAAGATGTTTTCAATGGCTATGCAATGGGGCGCGGTCAACATATGTACGAATTCATGGATAGTTCTGAAGTGTCCGTCGTAATTCGTCCGGATTTGACCATGCCTATCGGTCGTTTCTTGGCGACTACAAATATTGAATTGCCTCGCACGTTCTACTACTTGGGCGATGTATTTATGAAAAATAAAAAGCATCGTGGCGATGTCAACCAAGTGACGCAAGGTGGCATCGAGATGGTAGGCTATGAAGGGCTTGAGGCTGAGCAAGAGTGCTTCAAGATTATTAAAGAGGTGAACGAAGCTCAGTTGGGTAATCATTTGTTGCTCGAAATTGGGGATGCTCGTTTTTCTCGTGCTATTACCGATGCTCTTGGACTCAGTGATGATGAAAAGGCAGAGCTCTTAGAGGCGTTATTCACTAAATACTTGCCACGATATAACGAGTTGATTTCTGACTTTAAAAATAGTGCGCTATATCCTTTCTTAACTGTATGGCCTCGCTTGTTTGGTACGGTTCAAGATATAAAGGATGAGCTTAATCAAATTATCTTGCCTGCAGCGGCGCAGCGCATTTTAGATAATCTCGTAGATATGGCAAATCAAGTGGAAGCAACGGGGCAACGGGTTCGCATTGATGTTTCTACGGAACCACTTCAATCCTATTACACAGGTCTTACTTTTAGAGGCTATGTGGACGGCGTGTCTCAATACATCGTCAGCGGCGGCCGTTATGATGGCTTGCTATCTAGCTTTGATGGTACGCCGATGCCGGCAGTAGGGATGGCTTTTAATATCGACGTCTTGACTGATGTTACCTTGCAGGGTGAAAGCAAAGCTCAAGATAACGATACATTGCGTATCGCTCTTACGAAGGGGCGCGTAGAAAAGGATTTTATTCCACTCCTAGAAGCATGTGGTGTTGATTGCGAGCCATTACATAATAAGGCGCGTAAGCTCATTATCTCTTTAGGCGATTCTATGGAGATCATCCTTGCAAAGGGGCCAGATGTAACGACGTATTTGAAAAATGGCGTGGTTGATCTTGGCATCGTCGGTAGCGATGTGCTCGATGAACAAGACGATACGAGCTATGAAATGCTAGATTTACAAACGGGTAAATGCCAATTCATCTTGGCGTCCTTAGCGGGCTATGATCCTAAAGAAGGTCGTCGTCAACGAATTGGTACGAAATATCCAACCATTACAAAACAGTACTTTGGAGCTCAAGATGTGGAAATCATCAAGATTGAAGGCTCTGTTGAGCTGGCCCCACTTGTAGGACTAGCAGATGCTATCGTAGATATTACGGAAACGGGTACCACTTTGCGTGAAAACAATCTAGAAATCTTCGATTGGCTACAGCCCATATCTACACGCTTAGTAGCAAATCCATTAGCATTAAAACAAAAGCGAAATACCATTTTTAAACTCATAGATCAGCTTTCAGAAGCAATTAATAAAAATTAATAAATAAGATGTAGAGTGAATCATATATTTAACTAGCAATATGGATAGCTCAAGTAGGAAGAAGGATGACAGATGAAAATATATAAGGAATCATTAGAGGCGATGCTTGCTATCGTACGGAATTACACACAGCAAACCACAGATATGGAGATTGAACGTCGGGTGTACGATATCATTGCTGATGTCCGCACTAACGGTGATGCAGCGCTCAAATCGTATTCTGAAAAATTTGACGGTGTTTCCATTGAAGATTTCAAGGTGCCTCAAGAGGAAATCGACGCAGCTTATGAGTCTTTATCTGATGATTTGAAAGCCGCATTATTAAAGGCAAAGGCGAATATTACAGAATTCCACAGCCGTGAAATCGAGCAGGGTTTTGTGGATATGGATACACCGGGTATCATCCGTGGTCAAAAGGTCATTCCTTTGGCTCGTGTTGGTCTTTACGTTCCTGGAGGTACAGCCGCGTATCCTTCGACCATTATCATGACTGCTTTGCCCGCAAAGATTGCAGGCGTAAAAGAAATCATCATGGTTACGCCGCCTCAAAAGGATGGCATTAATCCTGCCGTATTAGGTGCTGCAAAGCTTGCCGGCGTTGATGCGGTATATCAAGTGGGCGGTGCCCAAGGTGTGGCGGCCCTCGCTTATGGTACGGAAACGATTCCAAAGGTAGATAAAATTGTAGGTCCTGGCAATATTTACGTGGCTACGGCGAAACGTCAAGTATTTGGCCAAGTCGATATCGACATGATTGCGGGCCCAAGTGAAATCGGTGTTATCGCCGATGACAGCGCAAATCCAGTTCATTTGGCAGCAGACTTGTTATCTCAAGCAGAACATGATCCTCGTGCACGCGCTATTATGGTGACTACTAGTGAAAGTTTAGCAAATGCCGTATCTGATGAGGTGGAACGTCAACTTAAATTGTTACCTCGTGAAAGCATCGCTCGTCCAGCTATTGAAAACAACAGTTACATTGCTATTATGGACAGCATTGAAGACATGTTCACGGTGATGAACGAAGTGGCGCCAGAGCATTTGGAAATCCAATTGCCGGATCCAATGAACTATATGAGCCTCGTTCAAAATGCAGGCTCTGTATTCCTTGGCGCTTATGCGTCTGAGCCGTTGGGCGATTATGTAGGTGGTACAAACCACGTATTGCCTACTAGTGGTACGGCGCGATTCTCGTCTCCGTTAGGCGTATATGATTTCGTGAAACGTACATCTTTCACACAATTTACAAAAGAACGTTTAGAAGAAGTGGCAAAACACATTACTACATTGGCTCGTACGGAAGGTCTCGAAGCGCATGCTCGTGCCATCGAAGTACGATTTGAAAAATAGATTATAAAAAATATTAGAAAATAGATTTGGCATCTATATTTATATGTGTATTTAAAATATACAGTGAAAATATAGATTAGAAATATAGATTATAAAAATAGATTTGAAGTATAGAGGTCGTTATGATACGCACAGGCACGGTGCAACGCACCACTCAAGAAACAGATATTACAGTAGAAATTACCCTTGATGGGGCACAAACAAGCTCCATCTCGACCGGAATAGGCTTCTTTGACCACATGTTGACGCTATTGGCGAAGCACGGCCGTTTTAGCCTTGTGGTAGAGGCAAAGGGAGATACATATGTGGATGCTCATCATACAGTTGAGGACGTTGGACTTGCCTTAGGGCAGGCCTTGGTGAAAGCCCTTGGCGATAAGGCTGGTATCGAGCGCTATGGCGATGCTTGGGTCCCTATGGATGAAGCATTGACGCAAGTTGTCATCGATTTGAGTGGTCGCCCGTACCTCGTTTTCCAAGGGGAATGGAGTACGCCGGTTTTAGGTGGCAACTTTGAAACAGAGCTGGTGGAGGACTTCTTCCAAGCTCTTGCGATGAGCGCTGCTATGAACTTACATGTGCGCAATTTGTATGGTCGCAATACACATCACATTATTGAAAGTATGTTTAAGGCAACGGGTCGTGCATTGCGCAAAGCAGTTACTATCAATCCGGATATCCAAGGAGTTAACTCTACAAAGGGAGTTATTTAATAAAGGAGAATGTATGATTTTTCCAGCTATAGATTTACAAGAGGGGCGCAGTGTTCGCCTGTATAAAGGCGATTTCGCACAGGAAACGGTCATCAACCCTGATCCAGTAGACCAAGCGAAACAATATGAAGCAGCTAAGGTTGGAGCCTTGCACCTCGTTGATTTAGATGGTGCCAAGGCGGGCAAGCCTGTAAATGTAGACATTGTAAAAGCAGTGCGTGCAGCTTTCACAGGTATCCTTGAAATCGGAGGCGGCATCCGAGATAAAGAGGCTGTTGACCTCTATTTGAGTTTGGGCGTAGATCGGGTTATCTTAGGATCTGTAGCGCTTAAAAATCCGGAACTTACAAAGCAAGTTATCGCTGAATACGGTGCGGAGCGCATCGTTATCGGTGTAGATGGAAAAAATGGCAAGGTCGCCGCTGAAGGTTGGCTCGACCAATCCGACGTGCCGATGACCGATTTAATCGGTGCCATGGTTGAAGGTGGGGCAAAGTATTTCATCGTTACCGATGTAGACCGAGACGGTACAATGCAGGGCGCCAATGAAGAGTTACTTGGAAATTTGCAAAACGAATTTCCTACAGCTCGCATCGTTGCTTCTGGGGGTGTTCGTAATTTAGCAGATATTAAATCCCTAGAACAAAAAGGTGTTATGGATAGTATCGTTGGTAAGGCCTTGTACGAGGGCACTATTACGTTAGAGGAAATCGCCGAGTACAATCAGCAGAAATAATAGAAATGATTGTGATGTTCTCAAATTAATTATTGACCGTAACCAATGGAATATATTGATTGACACTCGATGGAAAGGAGCTTTATGTTAGCGAAACGGATTATTCCTTGCCTAGATGTAGATGATGGGCGCGTAAAAAAAGGGGTTAACTTTGTTAATCTCGTAGACGTAGGCAGTCCAGTAGACATTGCGGCCTCCTATGAGCAGCAACAAGCTGATGAGCTTGTATTTTTAGATATTACGGCTACCGTTGATGCGCGGACTACTATGCGCGATGTGGTACAAGAAATCTCCACACAAGTATTTATGCCACTCACCGTGGGTGGTGGTATCAAGAGCGTTGATGATATGACGGCTTTGTTGAAAGCTGGTGCGGACAAGATATCTTTGAACTCTGCGGCTCTCGCTAATCCTGAGCTCATCACAGAAGGGGCTCAAAAGTTTGGCAATCAATGCATGGTGGTAGCCATCGACGTGAAAACCGATGAAGAAACTGGTGAATGGTATGCTTACACTCATGGTGGTCGCAAGCGTACAGAGTGGAAAGCTCTCGACTGGGCTAAAGAGGCCGTAGATCGTGGAGCAGGAGAGTTGTTAGTGACAAGCATGGGTAAAGATGGTACAAAATCCGGCTTTGATATTGAATTATATAAGGCTCTAGAATCAGTCGTAAATGTACCTATCATTGCATCTGGAGGGGCAGGTAAGGTTGAGGATTTTGTAGATCTCTTTAAGCAAACTAGCGTTACCGGTGCACTGGCGGCATCTATATTCCACTTCGGAGAAGTTAAAATTCCTGAACTCAAACAAGAACTACGAGCTCACGGAATTACGGTACGCTAAAACAGATTAAAAAAAATTATTATCTCTCGCAAGTTCTTTACTAGTCTATATGTTCAGAGTTAGTTAAATAGCTTGTTTATAGATAAACAGAATAGAAATAGCAATAGATAGATAAACAGAAAATAGCAATAGCAATAGCAATAGAAAGAGATACAAGCTAATATAGGATAACAGATTGGTGATTACTTTTAATAAAGGATAGAATATGAAACCGGATTTTGAAAAAGGAAATGGCTTGTTGCCGACGGTTGTGCAGGATGCGGAGACTAAGGACGTCCTCATGGTGGCTTGGATGAACGAAGAAAGCTTTCACAAAACACTAGAAACAAGGGAAACGTGGTTTTGGTCTCGGTCTCGTGAAGAGTTATGGCATAAGGGTGGCACTAGCGGTAATGTGCAGCACGTGGTGAGCATGGCCCTAGATTGTGATGGCGATACTTTGCTCATTCAAGTTAAGCCTGAAGGTCCTGCCTGTCACACAGGGCGCACAAGCTGTTTCTTTAATGAAGTAGAACGGAGTTAAACATGGCACAGCAAACACTGAACGAATTATACGAAATTATTAAAAATCGCAAGGTACAGCCAAAGGAAGGTTCTTATACGAATTATTTATTCGACAAAGGGCTCGATAAAATCTTGAAAAAAGTTGGTGAAGAGGCTACAGAGGTAGTAATCGCCGCAAAAAATGAAGATCCACAGGAGCTGATTTACGAAACAGCAGACGTGTTATATCACTTGCTCGTGTTATTAGCGGAGAAAAATATCCCATACGAAGCCATTGAAGCTGAGCTAGCGAGCCGCGAAGGGGTTGTTAGCAAGACTACGGATCGCCCAGAAATTACAAACTTATAATGTATATCCTGTTATGAGCTCGGACATATGAGCTCTGGTGGAGTTCATATGTGTTATATGAGTTAAGGAATAGATAGAAAGGATAGCCTATGAAAGAGATAATTCGCACATTGAAACCTTATATACCTGAGGAGTCGGCTGAAGCGGTGAAAGAGCGCCTTGGTGTAGAGCGATTGGTGCGCTTGTCGGCGAATGAAAATCCATACGGCACATCGCCATTGGTACGGGAGGCTATCCTTAGCTATGTAACCCATAATGATGCCAACTACTATCCGGATGGCAACGCCACCGATTTGCGCATGAAATTAGCGAATTACTGGCAGGTACAACCTGAGCAACTGGTCATCGGCGTGGGTCTAGATGAGGTCATCGCCATGGTCAATAAAACATTGATTACCGCTGGTGACTCCATCGTAGTAAGCGTGCCAGCCTTCTCGGAATATGCCTTGAATGGCCTCGTGGAAGGTGCTGAGATCCGTGAGGTGCCAGCTGATTTTGAAACGGGACAGTATGATTTTTCTGCTCTTGTGAAAGCTGTAGATGAAACGACACGGGTCGTGTGGATTTGTAATCCTAATAATCCAACGGGTACCTATGAGTCTGTTGAAAATATCCGCAAATTTGTAGCAGCTATACCAAAGGAAACCTTGGTCATCATAGACGAGGCGTATATCGATTTTGTCACTTCCGTAGCAGTTCCTACGGCACGTGCGCTCTTGGATGAATTCCCTAATGTGGCTATCATGCGTACCTTCTCGAAAGCCTATGGCCTTGCCAATTACCGTGTAGGTTACATGATGACACCTATAGAGTTGGCAAATTATATGCAAACCATTCGCTTGCCGTACAATTTGAATACCTTATCTCAAGTGGCTGCAGAAGCCGCTTTCGGTGATCAAGAATTCGTGGCGAGAACGGTCTCTCAAAATGCAGAGGAACGGTCAAAATGGGAAATCCTTTTTGACGAGCTAGGTATTCACTACTATAAGAGTGAGGCTAATTTTATTTTCTTTGCAGCGCCTGATGCGGAGGGTCTTGCAGATGCTTGGCTTAAATCAGGTTACCAAGTGCGCCGAGGTCAACGAGAAGGATGGTTACGTCTTACGATTCCCATGCCTCAAGATGGGGATGTTATGCGTAAGATATTAAGAGACTTCATGAATTGATTTGTATAGAATAACATACAATTCGTAATACGTTTTGTTTAATCTTATCGTGTTTTACCCTATAGAATGGAGTTTATTATGATTGCCATTATAGATTATGATGCAGGGAATACCTTCAATGTCCAGAAAGCCTTAGCTTACATTGGCATTGATGCAGTGCTAACGGCAGATTCGGCGACTATATTAAATGCTGATAGTGTTCTCTTGCCAGGTGTAGGCGCATATGCACCGGCGATGGCAGTTCTAAAAGAACGTGGTTTAGTCGATGTCATCTATGAAGTAGTAAAACGTGAAATACCTTTATTAGGTATTTGTTTAGGGATGCAACTTTTATTTGAAGAATCTGAAGAATACGGCCCAACGCCCGGTTTAGGCCTTATTCCCGGTAAGGTAAAAGAAATTCCTCGCAACCTTGGCCTTAGCGTGCCTCATATGGGTTGGAATAAAAATGTAGTACACCAGCCTCATAGTGCTTTTAGCAATGTAGATGATCAATATACATATTTCGTTCATTCCTATTATGTGGATACAGATCCTGAATATATCATATCTACTGCAAATTATGGTATCGATGTACCTGGCATTGTAGAACGAGGTAGAGTATATGGAATGCAATTCCACCCTGAAAAAAGCGGTGTCGTAGGTCTAAATTTGTTGCGTACATTTGGGACTATTACAAAAACTTATAGGAAAGCAGGAGAATAGGGATATAGCTATCTTTTATTACAGATAAGAATGAGTCATTCAGTAACCAATATATCTAGGATAATAACGGCATCTCATAGGTAGAGAATGCCGTTATTATGCTTTATAGTTATACTTAACTTTCAAAATGAGAAATTAATAATTGACACCTTGTTGATTAGTTATACAATAATGTTGTAAGTACTAACATTTTAGGAAGCCATTGTGGCATGGATACGATACATAAGTTTTATCAGTAATATTCATATACTCCATGTCACGTGATTATTGGAGGTGTTTATATGGTTATGAATGGTATTTACTTAGTTATTGCCTCCGCGTGTATTCTAATTTTAGCGTACCGCTTTTATGGGGCTTTTATAGCGGCTAAGGTACTGACATTGGATCAATATCGTCCAACGCCAGCTATGGTTCACAATGATGGTCACGATTACGTGCCAACCAACAAATGGGTAACCTTTGGTCATCACTTTGCAGCAATTGCTGGTGCAGGGCCACTTGTAGGTCCTGTTATCGCAGCACAGTTTGGATATTTGCCTGGGGCATTATGGATCCTAATTGGTTCCGTATTAGCCGGTGCTGTACATGATATGGTTATCTTGTTTGCTTCCGTTCGTTACGATGGTAAATCGATTGCGGATATTGCTCGTGAAGAAATCAGTAAACTTGCTGGTTTTGGTGCTATGCTCGCTACCTTATTCCTATTGATCATTACCCTTGCTGGTATGGCCGTAGTAGTAGCTAACGCATTGCATAACTCTCCTTGGGGATTCTTCTCCGTATTTGCTACCATTCCAATCGCTATTTTTATTGGTATTTATTTGAAATGGTTGCGTCCTGGTAAAATCCAAGAGGCGACTATTATTGGGGTAGCCTTAATCTTCGCAGCCATCATCTACGGTCCAAATGTAGCGGCTAGCGAATATGCATCTTGGTTCACATACGACTTGCAAACCATTGAAATTATGCTTGCTGTGTATGGTTTCTTTGCGGCTGCATTGCCAGTATGGTTGTTACTTGCTCCTCGTGACTATTTGTCCACATACCTTAAAATCGGTACAATCGGTGCATTGGCTCTTGGTATTATCATTGTAATGCCTGAAATTCAAATGCCAGCTGTAACTCCTTACATCTGGGGCGGCGGTCCTGTATTGAAAGGTTCCGTATTCCCTTACATCTTCATTACTATCGCATGTGGTGCGTTATCTGGCTTCCATACTGTTATTGCTACAGGTACAACACCTAAAATGCTTACTAATGAAAAAGAAATTTTACCTATCGGTTATGGCGCGATGTTAACAGAAGGCTTCATCGCTATGATGGCCTTGATTGCTGCCACTGCATTGCATCCAGATGATTACTTTGCGATTAACTCCACAGTTGAGTCTTTCAAAGCTTTAGGCCTTCAAGTCCATGAATTGCCAGCATTGTCTGCAATGGTTGGTGAAGACTTGATGCACCGTCCTGGTGGCGCCGTATCCCTTGCAGTAGGTATGGCTCATATCTTCTCCAGATTGCCTAACATGGCTCACTTGATGGGTTACTGGTATCACTTCTGTATCATGTTTGAAGCATTGTTCATCATGACATTAATCGATGCTGGTACTCGTGTAGGTCGTTACTTACTTCAAGAATTATTAGGTCATTTCCATCCTAAATTCAACGACCAACACTGGGCTCCTGGTGTGTATGGTTGTGCCGCTTTAATTTGTATCTTGTGGGGCTACCTAGTTCTACAAGGTAATATCGGTATTATCTGGCCTCTATTCGGCGTATCTAACCAATTATTAGGTACCATGACATTGGCCGTAGGTACTACAGTTATTATGAGACTTGGCCGCAAACGCTATGCTTGGGTAACAGGTATTCCTTGTATCTTAATGGCTATCGTGGCTATCGCTGCAGACTATGAAAATGTATTCTACAGCTATATTCCTGCTGGTAAATGGATTTTAGTAGCATTTAGTGCTGCTATGTTCTTCATGATCCTTATCGTATTGGTAGAAGCCGTACGTAGTTGGATTCGCTTGTCTAGCATTCCTCAAGACTATCGGACTCAAGCTGAAATCGAAGCTGAAAGCCTTGTAAAATACGGTAAAGAAGTAAAAGCATAAGATTGATTATTGCAATATATAAAGTGCACTCACATTTGTGGGTGCACTTTTAATCTATAAATTTGCTGTCTTTTTTATAAAATAGTTAGGTAATGGCGCCTTGCATGCAGAGTTTTCTGTGAGCAAGGCGCTTTTTGTATGGAAAAGAGTTTCTTATGGTCAATATGATTGATACAGGCAACACCACATGGATATTGTGATTTGAACATGTTATAATAGGGCTATGAAACATTATATACGTTCTTATTGGACAAAATATAAACAATTGTATAAGAAAGGCCTAAAAGGCATTGCTGCCTTTCTTGCCATTGGAGCGATTATAGTCTTTGTACTAGCAACCATTGCTAGTCGTGGAATGGGCGTTATTTTTAATGAGGTTATGGCTCGACAAACTATGATGCGCGGTACGGTTACTGTTGAAAGTTTATCTGCTACACCGTGGGGAACTTTGACTTTTACAGGCCTTGTTTGGAAGGACCCAGAAGGGCATGAGTTGCTCAATGCACCAAGTGGGAAAGTCCGCGTCAATATGTGGGATGTGGTGACACGTAATTTTAAGTCCTCCGCTATCAAGGGCATTGAATTAGATGATGCGGTTATAGTTATTGATTTAGACGATAATAATCGGTTGGATTTCGCGCCCATATCTCCAGATGTAAATAAACCAATTAATGAGGTAGAGCCTCGTCCGAAAGCACCTAAAAAGACCACACAAGAACGGCAAGAGGAACTAGGTAAGAAAGTACGTAACTTTAATTGGCAAGGTCAACATTTAGATCTTAAGATTACACTTAGAAATAGTCAGTTAGAGGTCTTTAATAGAAATCGCCATTATGTGATAAAGAATGTAAACTCAAAAATTGATCTTGATAGTAAGAGGGCCATTCGTATCGATATGGAGACGGGCAAATTTGGTGGTACCGCCATAGGGGATGGTCTTGTATTAAAAGGTCGTGTAGATTTAAAGGATGTTTTAAAGCATCGCATGCCTCAACTGGATCTACAATTTGATGTGAAAGGGGTGGATCCATCATCACTAGGCTTTGGTGAGAATATTCATGATGCCATGACCTTGCTTACAAAGGTAACAGGTGATTTTAACCGTCCTTTTGCTAAAGGTCGTGTGACGATGCCTATTTTACGCATCCCCGCACTTACCTTTGAGAATGTAGTAGGAGATGTGACGTACCAAGATGGTATTTTGAATTTTGAAAACGTTAGTGCCAATGTATACAGCGGTAAATTGGAGGCTAAGGGTGTATATAATTTGGACACTCGAGCCTATACGATTACAGGCGTAGCAAAGGATTTAGACAGTAGTGTAGCCCTCAAGGCTCCTGAGTTCCTCGTGCCTGTATCGGCAAATTTGAACTTTAAAAGTGAAGGCCAACCTCGAGACATGGAGGTATGGGGGAACTTCTGGTCTGGTGAAGGGCACTATATGCTGATTCCAATTCAAAGTATTACGGGAAACTTTCACAATAAAGGGCGACATTTATCCTTTAGCGATGTGAAAGTAAATACGAAAATCACCACTATCACTACGGATGCTCTGCGTATCGATGATGGACAGCTCACGATGGGGCCCCTTAATATTACTTCTCACGGAGGCAGTAATTTTATTCTGTATGATGAGTCATTTGATGAAATTGATGAAAATATGACTCGCATTAAAGACGATATGAAACAAGCTAGGGAAAATAGTAGGCGTGCTTCTGACTCTGCAAAAGGCATCGACAAATCTGGGCTTACAGCGCCGGACATAAAAGAATCCATGAAGGATCTGAAACGGAGTATGGATACGGCAAAAGATAGTTTAGATAATCTGTCAAAAAACAGTAAGCAATAAACTGTATTGAGCCGTAAAGGGTGAGAAGAAACAATAAAGTAATAATATAAAGTAACGGAAATAATAAACTAGCAGAAATCAAAAAAGAAGGCAATTCATCATGGTGATGAGTTGCCTTCTTTTAGTTATAAGGTGCTAAATTATATGTAGCTATACGAAAGATTTTATTATCTGTTTAATCCGTTAGAGCGTACGTATTCAGTATTTTCTGTGTCTTTAGTATCTGTTTTGGTATTAGTTCGTTTTACCGTAATAAGAGGTTTCTTTTCTTTGGCTTCCGCTTCTTCGTATGGAATTACTTTATCCCCTTGATCCGGTAAAAATGTTTCGATACCATTTCGTTTGCCTTTTTGCGTGTTTGAATCAGTGGCCAATTGACTTTGTTGTGGAACGATATATATTTCGTCTTTATTAATGGTTACATCATTTAACAAGAGTTTGAATGCGTTCGGACTTACATATAGAATTCCGTCTACCATACGTGCTGCAGGCAGTAAAGATTCGGATGTATCAAGGTTGATGATTTGCAATTTACCCTTGCGCACGACTTGTTTAGAGTCTGGTTGTACCGCTAAGGTAGCAATGTTCATATCGATTAATGCCGTTTTTGTAGGGGCATCCCAAGATACTTTATAACCTAATGCTTCTGATACTTGACGTAACGCTACGAGTGGTTGTCCGTCCACATAGATAACATTTGGTTTATTATCTATGGGCTCTAATAATATGCCATCTACATTGATATAATGCTGTGTCGTTACTGATGCAGGTCTTTTTAAACTCTGTGTCGTTGTAGCTGTCTCCGCTCCGACTGCTGCCTGGGCAGGTTGCACCATTCCACTTGTGAAAGCTAGCGCTCCAACGGCTATACCGGACAAAATCAGTTGTTTTAATTTCATGGTAACCTCCATTGTGTATAAAACGTCACGATAAATCATAATGGGTACTATAACATGGATATATGAATATTATATTATAAATTTTAATTTTATAAAACTAATAAAGAAGAAGGAATGAATTTATCGATTTTATACTTAGGCTTGATTTTAAAATATATTGCGACAAATAAAAAGACTTATATTAGAGATCTCGTGTAAAATGTAAATAACCACAAATACATGACACGGAGGTCTCTAATATGGTTGGTGGTTCTAGCTTAGAAGGATTTACGGTATCTAGTGCTAACGAAGTTATGGTACGGAGACATATCTTGTTAGGCGTGCGAATGCATGGGAAAGGAGTGGTCCTAATGTTGGTGGGCCTTCTGGAGTTGCTACATGGAGACTGGGGAAGATACAAGTATCTCTTGAGGCAGAAGGTTACGCAGGAGCTTTGGGCGGTCATTTAGAAACTTACGGAGATAGAAAAAAACGTAAACTAAAATTCAAAGTTGGTCTAGCAAAGGTTGTAGGTGATTCTATAGGAATAAATGTTGAAGAAAATGAAGATAGAAAAAAAGAACGAGAAGCGCTTGATAAGCGTTAGCATATTGTTGAGGTGAAAATGTTTTTAAAAATATTTAATTTAATCTTTTGGGTTGGAATGATTTTTTTCCTAGGAGGCATTACATTTATGTTTGTTATGGATCCTGAGGTTACTAGTGACGAGTTTTGGATATACTTTTATGGTAGTGCTTATATTATTAGTGGAGTATTTATGTTGGGATGGTATTTTATATATAAACTTTTAAAAAAATGATTATATTTGAATTAATTTTAAGGTTATGATTATTTAAATCTGATAGGACGTTATAGTCTAATATTCAGTAGCTTTAATTACTGAATGATTTAAGACTATAGCGTCCTTTTTTTATTTAGTCATTTGCAGTATAAACGAATGTTGTAGTTATGTTAGTTGCAACTTTCTATTTAATCCTATTTTACATCAAGACTTTTTTAGCACTACGTATGATATAATTTATTTATATTGAATGATTTCGCAGAATTTATATTTTATAGAAAGAGGTTCTTTATGGCATCCGGCAGATCTGAAAAAGAGTTACAAGGGGTAACGATGTTAGGTCACAAGACCGATTATCCTACTGATTATGCACCACAGGTGTTAGAGGCGTTTGATAACAAGCACCCAGAGAATGATTACTTCGTTAAGTTTAATTGCCCTGAGTTTACTAGCTTGTGTCCTATGACAGGTCAACCAGACTTTGCCACAATCTATATTTCTTATGTTCCAGATAAGAAAATGGTAGAGTCCAAGTCTTTGAAGTTATATCTATTTAGTTTCCGCAATCACGGGGACTTTCACGAGGACTGCATCAACATCATCATGAAAGATCTCGTGAAGTTGATGGATCCTAAATATATCGAGGTGTGGGGCAAGTTTACGCCGCGCGGTGGTTTGTCCATCGATCCATACGCAAACTATGGCAAGCCTGGTACAGAGTGGGAAAAGACTGCAAAAGAGCGCCTTCATTTCCACGACATGCAGCCTGAGCGCGTAGCATACCGTTAATATGGCATACGAATATTTAACAATGGTCACATCCTTTATTACTTGTTTTATGATTGGTGTGACCTTGTCTTTACAACCTGCATCGATAATCGTAGGGACTCACACTCATTTAAGAGAACAAAGTAAATGGACTCGCTGGAACGGATATATCATTTTTGTGTTGCTCCTATTTGTGCTAGATATGCTTGTAACAAATGGTATATATATTGCGTTTCACGATGTGTATGGTAATCTCTTTAACATTGGTTATCTTGATTTCGATCTGATGGACATGTTCTTTAGTGAAAGCTTTCAAATAGGTGTTATTCTAGTCTTTTCGCTCATATTGTTTCAAGTATTAGGGCTCGTTGATTTAGCTCATGGAGAACGGGATTTATCCTTTTATTATGACCAGGTAGATGCGGGTAAACAGAAGTCATCTTGGATGGAGCAGTACATGTGGAGCCAAAGAGGATCTCTTGGAGCGAGCTTGGTGGGTTTGCTCTATATGCTGAAAATGACGATAAAAACAATGTGGCCTTATACCGTGTGCCTAGTGTGGTTTAAAATCCTAGCCATACTTGCAAATGCACTAGTATCACCAAGTATTAACCGAATTATGCATGTTAATAATGAAATGACTACCCTAATCATTTTCGACCCATACATTATCACCTATACAGTTGCTGGTTTCTTATGGGGTCATGTAGCGTTACATCATGATATAACTAAAGTATCGCACTTAGCTAGTAGCATGGCTATATCTCTTATCCCTCGTCTTACAGTCTTGGTAGGAGCAATTTTCTTTATTGGATTGGCCCTCATCATTATAATGGTACCCATCACATGGGATGGGGTACTTGACGCACTTACAAAAAAATAGATAAAGCTAGTTATTTCCTGTATTTTTAGGGTTTTAAAAGTCGTTCTCATTCTCTTGACAATGAAATGATTCAAATGTTAGAGTATGGTTGTATTAATTGGAATACATAAACGGTTATACCCCGTATATGGTGAATAACAAGGTGCAATATAATATCGTCCTTGGGATGTTCCTAAGGGCGATTTTTATCATCTATCGCTAGAGGGAGGATTAGATGAGTATAGTAACAAGCCAAACAATTGAACTTATTGGTAAAACACCGATATATCAATTGCCAAATACCAATATTTATGTAAAGCTTGAAAAATATAATGTAGGTGGTTCTGTAAAAGACCGTGCCGTACTCGGTATGTTACAAGCTGCAAAAGAGCAAGGTCGCATCCATGAGGATAGCATCATTGTAGAAGCCACAAGTGGTAATACGGGGATCGCTCTTGCTATGGTAGGCGCTATTCTACATATTAAAACAGTGATTATCATGCCTGAAAGTATGAGTAAAGAACGCCGTGAGCTTATCAAGGCGTATGGGGCGCAGCTCATCTTAACACCAAAAGAAACAGGTATGAAGGGGGCTCTTGAGCGGGCCAATGAAATTTTAGAGAAGTATCCAAATGCTTTCACCTTGGGCCAATTCGTAAATCCTGCAAACCCAGATATGCATTACCGCACGACGGGTACTGAAATTGTAGAACAAGTGCCGAATGTCGATGTATTTGTAGCGGGTATCGGCACGGGTGGTACTTTCACAGGCGTTACGAGACGATTGAAAGAACATAATCCTAATCTAAAAGCCATTGCTGTAGAGCCAACGGGATCTCCTGCTATTACCGAAGGTAAGGGCGGTCCTCACAAAATACAAGGTATTGGGGCTGGTTTCATTCCTGAAAACTTTGACCAAACATTGATGGATGGCGTGCAAACGGTAAGTGACGAAGAAGCTTTTAGCGAGGTGCAAACCTTTATGCGTGAAAGTGGTATCTCTATTGGCCTTTCCGCGGGGGCGGCCATTGTAGCGGCAAAACGCATGGCTCGTGAGTTACCTAAGGCGAATATCGTTGTTATTGCACCTGATGGGGTAGAGAAATATTTATCCCTCTTGGACTTTGGCAACAACGAATACGTTAAATAATAGATTTCAAATAGATACAATACTGAATTTTAGATTGGTAAAAGAATAGGTTCTATATAGATATAAAGCCTTATATATAGGAATATAGACCAAATATGTTGTATACTAGATATATCTATATTTTTGTAGAATGTTAAGTAGAGTTATTTGAGATGGAGTCACTATGATGCAAGGTTTGCGCAAATTATGGGGCAAAATTCAATATAATATTAAGCGCGTAATGGATTCTGACCCAGCTGCCACAAGTGTATGGATGGTTATATGGACATATCCTCATATTACGGCTTTGTTCTGGCACTTCTTTGCCCACCGTTTATATAAGGCGGGGTGGCCCATCTTGGCTCGTCGTGTGGCTCTCCATTCTCGGCATGTGACGGGCATTGAAATCCATCCAGGTGCGACGATTGGTCGCGGTCTCTTTATCGATCACGGTATGGGGGTTGTTATTGGTGAAACGGCTATTGTAGGCGATAATGTAACCTTGTTCCATCAAGTAACACTAGGTGGGATGTCTTCTAAAAAGGTAAAGCGCCATCCGACCATTGAAGATGATGTACTCATCGGTACGGGTACAAAAATCTTAGGGGATATTACGATTGGGGCGCGCACGAAGATCGGTTGTAATCTCGTTATTAAACATGATATTCCTAAGGATATGGTAATCTTTGAAACAGATCCAGAAAATATGTATGTCCGTAAACCTAGTCGCAATGCAACTGCTGCACAAGCAGAGGAGAAGAAAATTCCTGATAATTACATAGAATACTATATTTAATATAAAAATGTATTTAATATATACTCATTTTAATATAGAGTCATATTGAATATAGAATCATACAAGCCTCTAATTATTAGATTAACTAGTAGTTAGAGGTTTTTATGATTCGTAGAAATATGATTCTATGAATTATTGGATTTAGATTTGGTATGGATTGTATTGTATTGGATTGGATTGGGGATATGTTTGATTTAGTATGGTTATAATGTTTTCATTAAACTTTTATACAAAAATATCTATTTATATATTGACATGGAAAATCATTATTGGTAAAATATAAACATAATCAATATTGATTATAAATTAAATAAACGAATTGATGGCGTAGAAGCCAACTGTGTTTGTTCTGCTTTTAGAATAAACTATAATTGAGAATTAAGTGAAAAAAGGAGTTTTATTATGAAAAACGTACAACAAGTAAATCAATATTTAGCAGATCTTTCCGTATGGAATGTAAAATTACATAACCTACACTTCAATGTAACTGGTCCGCAATTCAAATCTATTCATGAATACTTGGAATCCATTTATGATGAAGCCTTTGAATACTTTGATGCCGTAGCAGAACATGTGAAAATGCAAGGTCAATTTCCGTTGGTAAATTCCGGAGAATACGCAAAATTGACTAAAATCGAAGAATTGGGACAAGAAGACATTCCTCAAGCAAAGGTAATTGATATCCTTCTTAAGGATTTTAAATACATGAATGATCAAGCTGTAGCAATTCGTGCAGCAGCTGATGAAGAAGGTGATTTCTTGCTCGTAAGCATGATGGAAGATCACGTTGCATACTATGTAAAACAGATCTGGTTCATCGAATCTATGCTGAAATAAGACGATTGACAATGCCTTATTGGGTATGATATGATTACCCAGTAAAGCATGGAGGATTACTCAAGAGGCTGAAGAGGACGGTTTGCTAAATCGTTAGGGCGGGTTACCGTCGCTAGGGTTCGAATCCCTAATCCTCCGCCATGTAAAGACCTCACATCACTCGATGTGGGGTCTTTTTGTATAATAGTGATTTATTATATTATTTATATAGGCCTAATTTGTGAGGATTCGAGTGAGTCCAAGGCCTTATTAGTATTGAATGACACAGGTGTGTAAGGTTATAGAGTTGACGTATGTCTAGGGGTTTCATATAATAGATTGTATAAAATGTAATTTTAAGGAGACTCTTATGAATACAAAACATACACGTCAAATGAATCGTATCCGTCGAGCGTTAGGCATTAGTGCATTATGCCTTGTTGCGTCTGTTGGGTTTAGTCATGCTGAAAGTATTGCCATCCCAAGTGCACGTCCTATGGTGGATGGCGTAAGTGCTGATGTAGAGGCTGTTAGTAGTTCTAGTAAAGGACAACAGCATGTGAACTCAGATGTTATTACGCCTAATGATTGGACATATACAGCGTTACAAAGGCTCATTAAACATGGTGCTATTACAGATACTCACGGATTTACTTTTGATGGTGCTAGCTACACAAAGGATGAGCTTATGCCGCTTATCGATGAGGTAGTCACAAAACGTGAGCAAATGAACGACAATGATCGAGAGTATGCATTGCGTATTTACCAAGAAAATATGCGTGATGTAATGGATTACCGTATTGCTCGCGATAAAAAAGCTACTGATGAGCGCCGTCAAAAACTAGATGAAAAGCGTGCTGAAAGGGCTAAAAAATCTGGTAAGACCTATCAAGTATCCAAGGATCAACAAGAGGCCCTTGATAAGGCTGGCGATGAAGTAGCAAAACCGGAAGAACGGGCTTTAACAGATGAACAGATCAAAGATAAAATGAAGAAATTTAAAATTGATGATTCTCGCGTTAAGGTAAATAATCAAGTGCGTATTCGTTACGCTGATTCCAAGGATAAAAAGTCTAAAACAGATGCTCGTATGCAGACGGAGATGACGTTCACTCTATAACTCTTGGTAAGGGGTTATAATGATTGATTTTTTAAAGAAACAATTGTTTACTGTCCATCAAAACGGTAAGCAACAGGTAAGTGATGTCTTTAAATATATAGGACCTGGTATAATCGTAACCGTTGGATTTATCGATCCAGGCAACTGGGCCGCTAACTTGGCAGCTGGAGCCAGTTATGGTTACGAATTATTGTGGGTAGTCACACTATCTACGATTATGCTCATTTTATTACAGCATAATGTGGCACATTTAGGCATTGTACGCGGTCAATGCTTGTCGGAATGTGCCTATGAATTCTTACCGCGTTATGCATCTCGCTTTGTGCTTAGCACGGCAGGAATTGCGGCGGCAGCGACGGCCTTGGCTGAGTTTATTGGTGCCGCTATCGCCTTGAAGATGCTCTTTGGTATTCCTATCTTGATAGGCAGTAGTCTGACGGCTCTTATCTGTACGGTCATGCTCATTACGAACTCCTATCGTAAATTAGAGCGAATCATTGCTGGCTTTGTGTCCCTCATCGCGTTGGCGTACCTCGTTGAGGTAAATATGGTCAATGTGGATTGGGCAGCGGCTGGTATCGGTTGGGTGGATCCTAATATTCCTAATACATCGATGCTCGTTATTTTGAGTATATTAGGGGCCGTAATTATGCCTCACAACTTGTTTTTACACTCTGAAATCATCCAAAGTCGCCAGTTCAATACACAAGATCCAGCGATAATGAAACGGCAGTTACGCTATGAATTCCTCGATACTTTGTTATCTATGGGGATTGGGTGGATGATTAACTCCGCCATGATTATATTGGCGGCGGCTGTTTTCTTTGCTCATGGAATTGAAGTAACAGAGCTTGAACAGGCTGAGGAGTTGTTGCGACCACTCATTGGACCCGCAGCGGGTATTATTTTTGCGATAGCATTGTTATTTGCAGGTTTTGCCTCATCTGCTACGGCAGGTATGGCGGGGGCAAGTATCTTTGCAGGAATGTTTGGCGAGTCTTATGATATGAAAGACTTCCATACGCGATTAGGCTTGGCACTAACATATATTCCAGCCTTATTATTGATCGTGTTTATTACAGATTCCTTCCAAGCATTATTGTTCTCTCAAATGTTCTTGAGCTTGCAATTACCTATCACCATATTCTTGCAACTTTACATGACAAGTAGCCACAAGGTCATGGGAGAATACGCGAACCGTAAATTTACAAATATTCTCTTATGGGGCATAGGTATCATCGTTACAATTATGAATATTTACTTATTGATTGTAGGCTAAGAGCATATTCTTTGTTAGTTACCAAAAGGTTTATTATAAAATCATAATTAGAATACAGCATTAGAGTACAATATTAGAGTATAATATTAGAGTACAACATTAGAATACAAAATTAAAATGCAAAGGACCGCTATGGCGGTCCTTTTGTCATGTTACTAACGTATCTATTATGTGAAAAGCGTATCTTTGAATACCCAAGAGGGGTATAAAATATGGTACAATTAAAGATAGTATAATTAAAATTAATATAATATCTGTTGGGGATATTCCTTAGCAGTGTGATATATGGAAAACTAGGAGGCCCTAATGGCAAAGGAAATCAAAGTGCAAGAGACAATACAATCTGATTTTAGTGTTGTGGTTAACGACATTGCTGAAGAGTTATTGACGCGCCTCAATATGGATGAGGATGGTTCTGTTATCGATATGTTCCAAACAGGCTCTTTTGATCCTTGGCAGTTATTCGTATTTTTTGGCGCTTTAGAAAAAGCTCTTATTGAGTTCAGAACGGATAAACGCAAGAAAACGGTTATCGTTCATGCACAACCTGAGGCTCTTATCGGCATAGGTCGCGTAGTGACACCTGTATCTACTATGCTTGAGCATGTATTGATGTCTCGTTTGAACGACATGAGCGAAGGCCGCTTGGAAACAGGCATGCTTACAGTATCTGCTGAAAGTATCGATTATGAAGGTGTAAACCTTAAAGGGCGTCACGTGGTTATCGTATGCGACCTTGTAGATGAAGATTCTAATTATCTCAAAGAATGCATTAAATTATGTAAAGAATTGAAAGCAAGCCACGTAGTGGCGGTGCCTCTCATGTTGTGGAACCCAGAATTGATCGATAATTTGACAGAGGAATCTATTAAGGCGGAATTATCTCATGAAAATCGTCCTCTCTCCTAGTAAGACAAAAACGATTGCCGATGTTGCTAGAAATGATGAGGCAGTACATTATGCAGTCCGAGACAGACAATTTCAGCCGCACATCACACACGAAATCATAAAACATGTCCGATCTCTCGATGTAACGGCTCTTGGTAAAGCTTTAAAACTAAAGGATGATAAGGCGCAAGCTTTATATGACTTTTATCAAGCTTTTGAGTCCCAGCCAGTAGGTGTGGCTTGTGAAAGCTACGATGGCATTGCTTTTAAATATTTAGATTGGCAGAACTTGTCTGATGAGGCTAAGACCTTTGGTGAAAGCCACCTCGTTGTAATGTCTGCGTTGTACGGTGTCGTTGAACCTAATATGGGTGTGCGCGATTATCGACTCGATATGGTTGATAAGGTAGGCGTTAATTTATACGATACATGGCGTGAAGCAGTGGATGCATACTTTCACAAGGAAGATTGGATCCTAAACCTAGCATCTAAAGAATATGCAAAAATGGTGAACCATCCAAAGGTGGTAACCATTGAATTTTGGGAATTACGGGGCGACACGTTTAAGCAGATGAGTACGTCCTCCAAAATGAGTCGAGGTGTGATGGCTCACGAATGTTTAACACGACAAGTGAAACATGTGCGGGACTTGCCGCGCGAAATCAATGGATTTACCTGTGTCACTGACATTGAATCCATCACCATACCAAGCGAATCGATGACGATTCGTTATGAAAGGAAGTGATTGTTTGCAAGTGCAAGACATTCTTGCAAAAGACCTCGTCGGCGATGAATGGCTGACCGAGGAGGAACTAAGATTTCTCATGTCTGTAACTGATGAAGAACAGTTGCAGTTAATATATAAAAAGGCCTACGAAGTAAAGGCAAAATACGTAAAGCCTGTAGCGTATTATCGTGGCCTCATCGAGTTCTCGAACCGATGCATTAAGAATTGTAATTACTGCGGAATCCGCCGAGAAAATGATAAGGCGGAACGCTTTGATATGAATCGCGAAGACATCATCAAGATGGCGCAGTGGGCATATGACCATGAATATGGTTCCATTACACTCCAATCTGGTGAACGCTGTGATGATGCCTTTGTAGACTATGTTGTGGATTTAATTCGCGACATTAAAGCCATTGGTGATGGTTCTCTTGGCATAACGATGTGTGTAGGGGAACAAAGCGAAGAGGCGTACCGCCGCATGCGTGAAGCCGGTGCGAGTCGTTATTTATTACGCATTGAAACAACTAATACAGATTTATACCATAAAATTCATCCTCGTGATGAATTGCACTCCTTTGAGACGCGCGTAGAATGTTTACGTCGTTTGCGCCGCGTAGGCTTTCAAGTTGGCACAGGCGTTATGATTGGCCTACCTGGTCAAACTGAGGAAGATCTTGTGAACGATATCTTGTTCTATCGCGACATGGATATCGACATGATCGGCATGGGCCCTTATGTGGTGCATCACGATACGCCTCTAGGTCAAGAAGCATTGGCGATGGGTATCGATGACGAAGCAGGTAAATTGCGTCGTGTTCAACTGGGGCTCAAGATGATTGCGTTGACTCGTTTATTTTTGAAAGACGTAAATATCGCAGCTACTACTGCATTACAAGCACTCGATAAGCTAGGCCGTGAAAAAGGTTTAGCCGCAGGGGCGAATATCCTTATGCCTATCATCACCATTCCTGAACACCGTGCAAAATATTTGCTATATGATAACAAGCCATGCGTAGACGACAATGCAGAACAATGTAAAGACTGCTTGACGCGCCGCGTAATGTCCATCGGTGATACAGTGGGTTGGAAACAAAATGGGGACTCTAAACACTACGGCAAACGGACGGGGAAATTTTAGTATTCTATGTTTTAACTAAATTATTTAGTGAATTAATATATTTACCACTAGTATTGCCTATATATAGATGGGGCCCCGTTACATAACGACAACTTAATTAAAAAAGACGGTCTATACTTGCTTGCTCCTCGTTCCTGATGTCGCGGCACAAGTACAGACCGTCTTTTTTATAACTTTGTGAGGACACTAGTCCCATCTATATATAGGATATACCGATAAAGTCTTATTAATAATTTAATTAAGTTTAGGATCTACATAGGAATACTAAAATTTTTGTTCTAATTTAGTATTAGTATATAATCCTCTTTTTCTAAGAAATTTTTCTCAGAAAAAGAGGATTTTTTTATTGTAGTGTCGAAATGTATTAGCAAAGCCGTAATTTGCCAGTAAGGAGGCGATTCCAATGAAAGAGTACAGTAGTGATAAAATTAGAAACGTTGCTGTTGTTTCCCACGATGGTGCGGGCAAAACAGCTCTTGTTGAATCCTTGTTGTTAACTTCTGGTGCGGTTGATTTCGTAGGTAAAGGTCAAGATAATAAACATATTATGGACTTTGAACCGGAAGAAATTAAACGTAATGTAACTATTCAATTGGGCATGGCGCCATGTGAGTGGCATGAACATAAGGTTAACTTCATAGACACTCCAGGCTATAACGAATTCCATGGCGAAGTTCGTGCCGCTTTGCGTGCTTGTGATGGTATGTTGATGGTGCTATCCTCCACATCTGGTGTAGAAACTGACACAGTTCGCGCATGGGATTATGCAGTTGAATTACAAATGCCTCGCATGGCATTTATCAATAAAATGGATGTCGATGGTGCTGATTTCTTTGGCACTATTGAAAGAATGCGGGAATTATTTGGCAAAGGCATTATGCCATTGCAGATTCCTATCGGTGAAGGCGCCGATTTTGAAGGCGTTGTAGACGTAGCGAAAATGACTGCGTTTACTTATAAGGACGGCCAACCAACAGAGGTCGCTGTACCAGCTCACCTTATCGAAAAGGCTCAAGAAATTCGGGAAATGACCGTAGAAGCCGCGGCTGAAGGTAGCGATGAGTTGTTGGAAAAATATTTAGAAGGCGAAGAATTATCCTTAGAGGAAATCCGCCAAGGCTTGCGTGAAGGGATGATTAGTGGCCGTGTGTGCCCAATCATGTGTGGCAGTGCCACATCTCGTATTGGCTTAGATCAAGTATTGGATCGGATGATCCGTTACATGCCGGATGCAACTAAAAAAGTGATGACCGCAACTGATGCGGAAACCGGCGAACAATGTGTTGTACATGTAGATAAACCATTAACTGCATTCGTATTTAAAACATTGTTAGACCTATTCGCAGGCAAACAAAGCTTTGTACGTATCTTCTCTGGTGAACTGAAAGAAGGCGATCGCCTTTATGATGTAAACCAAGGTGTAGAAGAAAAATGGGGCAAGATGGTTACCCTTATCGGGAAGCAACAAATCCCTGTATCTGCTGCAAAAGCTGGCGATATCGTAGTTATACCGAAATTGGCCAATGCTAAGACCGGCGATACATTAACGGCTCCTGACTTTAAAGTGACATACGATGCTATCCGTTTCCCTCAACCTTTGTATACAGTGGCTATGGAACCAGTGAAAAAAGGTGAGGAGGAAAAATTAGCTAGTGCTGTTCTTAAAGTGGCGGAAGAAGATCCTACTTGCGTAGTAGTGAAAAATGCTGAAGCTCGCCAATTACAAATCGATTGTATGGGTGAAGTACATCTCGAGCATATCCTCAACAAAATGGACCGTAAATACGGCGTACAAGCTAAACTTGTGGCTCCATATATTCCATACCGCGAAACCATTAAAGGCTCTGCTGAAACCGAGTCTAAGTATAAGAAACAAAGTGGCGGTCATGGTCAATATGGTCACGTTAAGATTCAAGTGGATCCATTATATGATGGTAGCGAATTTGCATTCGTAGACAAAATTTTTGGTGGTGCTGTACCTAAACAATACATACCAGCAGTGGAAAAGGGTGCCAAAGAAACCCTAGATAAAGGCCTAATTGCAGGATATCCTATGATTGGCGTGCAAGTGACACTCTTGGATGGATCTTACCACAGTGTAGACTCCTCAGAGTTAGCATTTAAAGTAGCTACGTCACAGGCTATCAAGGATGTGATTCCTAAGGCGAAACCAGTCCTATTAGAACCAATCTATGAAGTCAACGTGTTTGCACCAGATGCTTTCATGGGCGACATCATGGGTGATTTGAATAGCCGTCGAGGTCGTGTATTAGGAATGGAACAAAGTGAAAGAACAGGTATTTCTGTTGTTAAAGCACAAGTACCATTGGCTGAAATGTCCGATTATGTGACTGCATTACGCTCCATTACACAAGGACAAGGTGTATTTAACCGTCAGTTCTATACCTATGAAGAGGTTCCACATAAGCAAGCGGAAGAAATTATCGCTGCTCATAAAACCCAAGAATAAGGTAATGGCCACATGCTGTATCTAATACAGTTTGAATCACTACAACTGAATAGACAATTGCATAATGTAACAATTTAATACTGTAACAATTTCATAGCGTAATAATTGACGTAAGTCATAAATTTGAATAGTATTTTACTGAGGCCCTCCATATATGTAGCGTATGGAGGGCTTTTACATAAGAGAATAGCTAGTTCTTTATGTATATATGTGCTAACATAAAAGGTAATATAATTGGTTTATTGTGGTGCCATATTCATAGATATTGTGAAAGGATTGTGTATGTTTTTCTCTAGTATTACCGCAGATTATACAAAAATGGGCTATCCTAAAGCCATTGTGCGCGCTTTGGATTTCTTGAAAAACACAGATTTGAAAGCGTTGCCTGGAGGACGTCATGCCATCGAGGGTGACATGATGTATGCTAATGTAGATGATGTAGAAACAAAACTATTTGAAGCCACAAAACCGGAATCGCATCGTAATTATGTAGATATCCAATTTATGGTGAGCGGCGAGGAAAACATGGGCTTTTTCGTAGATAAAGGTTTCATTAAACCTGTGGAGTCCTATCCGGATCGAGATTGCTATTTCTATCCTAATGAAGCTGTTGATGAAGGGCAAATCCATTGCCCAGAAGGGTACTACACTGTATTCTTCCCGTCTGATGTTCATCGGCCCTTGCTTGCTGTAAACGATAAACCTATCAAAATCCGTAAGGTGGTTGTGAAAGTTCACGTATCTTTGCTCGGTGAGTAGTATGAAACAATATGAAGTTATTGGTGTTATTATAACTCTATTGGGGGCTGTTTTATGGGGTGTATCAGGTGCATCCGTACAGTTCTTAAGCAATTTTAGAAATATGAATTTGGAATGGCTAGTAACTATGCGATTGATTACAGCAGGTTTACTAACTGTTATTTATGCATGGTTTAGATTTGGAAATTCTATCTTTAATGTATTTCATAGTGTAAAAGATACGCTAGGACTCATTGTTTTTGGCGTATTTGGAATGGCCTTATGCCAATATACATACTTCAGATCCATTGCTTTAGCGGGAGCTGGTATTGCAACGGTATTACAATATCTGGCACCATCTATGATTATTATTTATCTGCTTGTTCGCTATGGTAAACGACCATCCAAGGGAGAGATGGTTTCTGTTATACTTGCTTTAGTGGGGACCATTTGTTTAATGGGCAATGATGATGGCCTTTCTATTGAAAGCTTCCCTCTAATGGTTCTCGTATGGGGCCTTTTATCTGCTATCGGTGTAGCTGTATATAGTATTTCTCCTGTTGATTTACTCTACAAATATGGTACCTTACCTATTGTAGGATTCGGGATGCTCATTAGCGGTATTGTAGCCGCTATATTATTTCATCAACCAAACTCATATGCAGTGTGGGACGCATGGACTGTTATTGGTTGTTTCAATGTCATATTTCTCGGGACGATAGTATCTTTCAATGCCTATTTAGAAGGGGTTAAACGAATTGGGGCCGTACCAGGCTCTATTTTGTCATCTATTGAACCTATTTCGGCGGCTTTCTTTGGGTGGGCTTTTTTAGGAAATGAATTTAGTCTATTAGGACTAATTGGTATGGCTATGATTATTTCTACCGTTGTTATCATCGCTTGGGATAGACAACGAACTATTAAACGAGAAGTACTGGCAAAACTGAATAAAACAATATTAGAATAAATCGATAAGAACACATATATCACAGAAATCATTTCGTGGTATATGTGTTTTTTGTTGTAACATAAAGTATATTTTAGATACTGTATACATGCGCCATTTAGTTGACTATTTACATTTCAATTCATATAGTAAATGTATACGTGATTATTAGTTTGTTAAGGAGGTATTTATGTCTGTAAAAGATTTTGTGCAACAACGACGCGATGCGTTAATCGCTATGCGTCGCGACTTTCATATGTACCCTGAGCCTGCTTGGCTTGAGTATCGATCTGCTGCGAAAGTGGCGGATACGCTTATTTCTTTGGGCTATGATGTGGCGTTAGGCGCAGATGTACTCGATTTAGAATCTCGCATGGGCTTGCCTAGTGATGAGGTTATGAAAGCTGCTATGGATCGAGCCATCAAAGAAGGCGCAAATCCTGAGCTTGTTGAAAAGATGGGCTATGGTAAAACGGCCATTGTTGCAACTATGAAGTTTGGTGGTGAAGGCCCTGTAGTAGCATTTCGTGTAGACATGGATTCCAATGATGTCATTGAAGCTAAAGATGATAACCATGTACCCGCAAAGGGCGGGTTCCGTTCTTGTCATGATAAGGCGATGCACGCCTGTGGTCATGATGCACATATGACGATGGGGCTAGGCCTAGCTGAATACTTGGCTACGCACAAGGATGAATTCAAAGGCACTATCAAACTCATCTTCCAACCAGCAGAGGAAGGTGTACGCGGTGCTAAAGCGATGGCGGAAGCAGGCGTAGTAGATGATGTAGATTTGATGTTCGGCATGCATATTGGGTTTAACGAAAAATTATCCAATTGCTTTGCTTGTAGCGATCATGGCTTCTTAGCGACAACAAAACTTGATGCGGTGTTCCACGGTTATTCTGCTCATGCCGGGGGCTCTCCTGAAAAGGCACAAAATGCAATGCTCGCCGGCTGTACAGCAGTTCTTAACTTACAAGCCATCGCTCGTCATAGTCAAGGCGCTTCTCGTATGAATGTAGGTGTTTTTGAAAGCGGTACAGGCCGCAATGTGACGCCTGATGTGGCGGTGCTTAAACTAGAAACTCGTGGTGCTACGACAGAAATCAATGATTACATGATTGAACGGTCGAAGACTATTATTAAAGGTGCTGCAGAAATGCATGATTGTACCTTTGAAATCACAAAACAAGGAGAAACTCCTGCAGGTCGTATCAGTGATGATTTAGCTCGTGAAGTACAAGCTATCGTGGAACCACTTGGGATCTTTAAAGAGGTGCCATTCGATTACAGTGGTGGCGGCAGTGAAGACTGTGCGTACTTCTTGAATCGTGTCATCGATCGCGGCGGTAGAGCAACCTACATGGTAGTAGGTTCTGCTATTAAAGCGCCACATCACAATCCGCTCTTTGATATCGATGAAGAAGATATGCTAAATGGTATCGTTGCATTAGGTACTATTGCAGCTCACTATTTAAAATAAGCTTTATGTACTAGCATCATATGGTTTGTCAGTAATTGATGTAATAGATTGTGAGGTGTTACATGATTCAACGAGAGCGATTGGTTAAAGATTTTGAGGCTATGGCCCAATTGACGGCATCTGGTGAGGGCATTAATCGCCTTGCTTTCACCGATGCAGATTGGGCAGGACGGCAATATATTATAGACCGCATGACTGATGCGGGTTTATCCGTTGAAATAGATGATTTTGGTAATGTCATTGGCTATAAGATTGGTAAGAAACCAGATTTACCAGTTGTCATGGTAGGGTCTCATACAGATAGCGTACCCAATGGAGGTAATTACGATGGTGTGGTGGGCGTGTTATCTGCCATTGAAGTAATTCGTAGCATGACTGACGATAGTTATGAACATGACCATACCATCGCTGTGGTATCCTTCATGTGCGAAGAGTCCGGTCGTTTTGGGAATGCTACACTAGGTAGTAAGGCCATGCGTGGTGAATTAAGATTACAAGACTTACACCGATTGGTAGATAAACAAGGAGTTTCTTTGTACGAAGCATTGAAAGGTCGCAACTTAAATCCCGATGGGATTGAAGAAATGGAATATAAACGACCTGTAAAGTCTTTCACAGAAATTCATATAGAACAAGGAAAGGTACTAGAGCACGAACAGAAAACGATTGGCATTGTGACTGGTATTGCAGCGCCAGAGCGATTCTATGTGACCATTCGGGGCAATGCCGATCATAGTGGCGCTACGCCGATGAACTTGCGTCATGATGCTCTATGTGGAGCTTCAAAAATCATCCTCGGCATCGAGGAGATTGCATCCATGCAAGAGGAGCCACCCGTGGTGGGTACTGTTGGTGTTGTAGAGGTTATGCCTGGCGCGATGAATGTCATTCCTGGTGCTGTAAAGCTAGGGGTAGATATTCGTAGCATTTCTAAGGTAGCTCGCAATTCTGTAGTTACTCTCGTTAAGGAATTTATCGACATTACTGCCGAGAAACGTGGATTATCGTATACAATTGAAACAATTGCACAGGACCATCCAGTGGAGATGCACCCGGCGATGATTCGAGAAATCGAAGAGGCTGTTAAGTCTGTCGGTATAGAGTACATGACAATGCCGAGCGGTGCCGGTCATGATGCGATGCATTGGGCGGAGGCAGTTCCTACGGGAATGATCTTTATTCCATGTCGCGATGGCATCAGTCATAATCCTGCAGAATTTGCTGAAATGGATGATATCGTAACGGGTGCAGAGGTGCTTGATAAGGTGCTTAGAAAACTTAGCTTGGAAGAAACAAAGCTTGTTTAATATATTTCTTTATGTATTTATTCTTTATGTATTTATGTAGTTATATAGATAAGTAGTTATATAGTTATATGATTATACTGTATATAATTAAGTGATTACTTTTACTATTGTTAGGCCTATTAGGTGTAAGACATAGATAGGATTATTGTATTTAGTGTTGTTAGTTGTGTATTGGGTGTAAAGTGTTTATAGAGGGGATATAGCTATCTTGCATCCTATGTACACGGATAGGAGAGTTATGGTTATTACAGGTATTGTTATCGTAGTAGCGACGTTTATCGCTATTATTAAACAGTTTGAAACGCGGCTCGTTTTATTATTATCAGGCTTATTAATGTGCTTTATTGGTGGGCAGCTTGGCGCTGGTACGACGGCCTTTGTGAAAGAACTTACAAATCCAGGCCTTGTGCCTACAATCTGTACGGTGTTAGGTTTTAGCTATGTTATGGAATATACAAAATGTACGGAGCATATGGTGTATTTCATTTCTGCAGGGCTTAAAAAGATGACTAAAATCATCATCCCAGGTGCCGTTATTATTACATTCTTAATCAACATTGCACTACCTACAGCGGCAGGTTGTGCTGCGGCTGTAGGTGCACTCTTAATTCCTGCCCTCATTCGTTCTGGAGTACATCCAGCAATGGCTGGTTCTGCTATTTTTTTAGGCACATGGGGCAGCTCCTTGAGTCCAGGCCTTATGTTTAACCCTCAAGTGGCACAACTGGCGGGGGTAGACGTAATGACAGTTATTGCCAGCTTCTCCATGCAAGCAATTATCGGTATCGTAGTAGCCGCTATTTTGCTTAATATTGTAGCTATCGTTAAGAAGGAGCATACAGGGTATGTAATGAAAAACGATACTGTAGAGGAAGGCAAAGAGTTCAAAGTAAATTATTTCTATGCAATCATTCCAATTATTCCTCTTGTTTTACTTGTATTAGGTAGTAAACAGGTAGCGGTGATTCCAGAAATCTCCGTTCCTGTATCTATGCTCATCGGTACTGCTATTGGTATCATTGCCGTGCGTCCTAATGTGGCAGAAGCTGTTAAGAAGTTCTTCCGTGGTACTGGAGATGGTATGTGTGATGTAGTGGGCCTTATGGCTGCAGCAGCATGCTTTACAGCAGGGATGCAACTCATTGGACTTACAAGTGCCCTTATTGATGGAATGAAGAACTCTCAACAAATCGCCCAAATCGGGGCAGCCTTTGGTCCGTTCTTATTGGCGGTTATTTCTGGTTCTGGTAATGCGGCAGCTCTTGCCTTTAACGGTGCTGTAACACCGCATGCAGCAGACTTTGGTTATGGTATTATGCAACTTGGATCCATGGCTCAAATCGGTGCTGGTATCGGTCGAAGTATGAGTCCTGTAGCAGGAGCAGGTATCATCATTGCGGGACTTGCAGGTATCAACCCTATGGAAATGGCGAAACGCAATGCCGTCCCATGTATTATTGCGACTGTAGTCATCATGCTATTGTTACTCTAGTTCAATAAAACTATATTGTAAAAGAAAACCCGTCATGATTGTTGTGATCATGACGGGTTTTCTTTGTTATAACTTTTAATAGCCAATCAATATATTTGTATCAAAGCACCAATTCATATGATTTAAACTAGCATGGTAATCAAGATGATTGTATATAAGAGACTAATCAATTGATTATATGTAAGCGGCTAATTATATGATTTTTACGCATATATTGAAAGTTGAGATATAAGTAATATTTATGGATACCAAAGAAAAACGCAATTTGTTTTTATTGCATTTTCATAATATATTATATGTATTAAAGGAATATATACTATGCCTTTGTGTCTGCCCAGGTTTTCATAAATGAGTAAAAAGCCTGTACTGGCTTGGACTCAAGGGCGCTGTTACGGGTGTACATCCACGTATCACGAGTCATGATGTGACCATCAAGATCCTTTAAGGTTTCCTTAAATAGTTTAGGGTAATCGTTGCCACAGCTTTTGGTAAGGATGGTAAAACCAAGTCCTTGGTTGACGAGCTTCATACAGGTATCGATGTCGTTCACTTCGATGATGCGCATCGGTGGTTGTGAGTAGTGAGAATACCACCAATCATCTATAGTTTGCTGTAAATTCGGATCTGTTTGATAGTGAATATAGGGCAGACGAGGTAAATCCTCTACGGCACAAGGCGTTTTGTTGAAGAAGCAGAATGGTTCAGACCAGATATGTTCTTTCGACTCTGTCCAAGTGTGGGCACCGCGAATGATGGCAGCATGTAAGCGGCCTTCAAGGAAGTCATGGTATAGCTTATAGCTAAGTCCCGTATACATGATGATATCAATATGTGGATAAGCCTCTTTAAAGGTGGATAAGATATGGGGGATATGATACTTTGCGAATACATTTGAGCATCCTAGGTTTAATGTACCGCGTGGTTCACTACCCATAGCTAATAGCTCTTGGCGCACCGAAGTATAGGAATTGAGCAAATCTTCGGCGTATCGTACAAGGCGTTGACCTTGATAGGTAAACTCTACACCACGAGCTTGTCGGTTGATGATGGGACAGTTAAATTCCTTTTCTAATTTTTTTATCCGTTCACTCAATGCAGGTTGCGTCATAAATAGACGACGTGCCGCATAAGTAATATTATTTTCCTCTGCTAAGGTTTTTAAAATTGTACAATCTTTCGTGTCCATAAACTCTCCTTTATATATGTATTATTGTACTCTATCCCATAGAGTTGGTACAGACGAGGGGACGCTAGGGCTATACAGATTAGATATAACTAAAGACTAGGTACTAGTAAGAGTAATGGAACTTTCACCAATAAACATGGTGAAAATATAGTGTTTGTAAAGGTTTACACATGCCTGAAAGTAATAAAGGAGCAAGTCATGGTTGAGTTAATTTCAAATGGTGTATTTTTATATCACGGTACGGATATCGTTCCTGCGGATTCTAGTGCAGCCCTTGATCAGCAAGAAGTTTTTAATAAAGAGCGCGCCTATAAGGAAACGATGGCGTACCGTATTTTAATGGACCACCAACAACACGAAGGTGATCAAGATTTACGCATCAAATTCGATGCCTTAACATCTCACGATATTACCTATGTTGGTATTATTCAAACGGCTATTGCTAGTGGTCTAGATAAATTCCCAATCCCTTACATTTTGACAAACTGCCACAACAGTTTAGCCGCTGTAGGGGGCACAATTAACGAAGACGACCATGTATTTGGCTTATCTGCAGTACAACGCTTCGGCGGCGTCTATGTACCTCCTCATCTTGCAGTTATTCACCAATATATGCGTGAAACAATGGCAGGCTGTGGCAAAATGATTCTCGGTTCCGACAGTCATACTCGTTACGGTGCTCTTGGTACTATGGCGATTGGTGAGGGCGGTCCAGAGCTTGTAAAACAATTGCTTGGCCGTACGTATGATGTACAACGTCCAGAAGTTATCGCTATTTACCTCGATGGAAAACCTAAACACGGCGTAGGTCCACAAGACGTGGCACTCGCTATTGAAAAAGCTGTATTCGCAAACGGCTTTGTGAAAAATAAAGTAATGGAATTCGTAGGCCCTGGTATTGAACATTTATCCATGGACTTCCGTAACGGCATCGATGTAATGACTACAGAGACTACATGCCTTACAACTATTTGGAGAACAGATAGTACAACGAAAGAATTCTTGACACTTCATGGTCGCGGTGATGCGTACAAAGAGCTTAACCCTGGTGATGTAGCTTATTATGATGGCCTAGTAAAAGTTAATCTTAGGGAAGTGGAAAGTATGATTGCTATGCCATTCCATCCAAGCAATGTATATACAATTAAAGAAATCAACGAAGGTGGTCGCGATTTATTAGCAGAAATCGAACGTCAAGCGGTAGAGCAATTAGATAATAAATCCTTGTCTTTACAATTGCCTGAAAAACATTTTGACGGCAAATTGCATTTAGATCAAGGTATCATCGTAGGGTGCTCTGGTGGTTTATATGAAAACATTATGCAAGCGGCTAACATCGTACGCGGTAAGAGCGTAGGTTCCGGTCGTTTCGCATTTAGCGTTTATCCTTCTAGCCAACCAATTTACTTAGAACTTATGAAAAATGGTGCTCTTGTAGATCTTATGAGTGCTGGTGCCATCGTGCGTACAGCTTTCTGCGGGCCATGCTTTGGTGCAGGTGATACACCTAACAATACTGGACTCAGTGGTCGTCATGCGACACGAAACTTCCCGAATCGCGAAGGTTCTAAACCTGGTAACGGACAAATTTCTTCCGTTGCACTTCTCGACTCCCGTTCCGTAGCGGCTACTGCTATTAACGGTGGTGCATTAACTGCGGCTACTGATATCGATTATGATGATGTAGTACCAGCTTACCACTATGATGATAAACCTTATGAAAGCAAAGTATATAGCGGCTTCAATGAGCCTAAAAAAAATACTGAACTCATTTATGGACCATCCATTAAACCTTGGCCAGCTATTAAAGAATTGACCCCAAATGTATTGCTCAAAGTAGTTGCCTATATCGATGACCCTGTAACGACTACGGATGAGTTGATTCCATCTGGTGAAACATCTTCCTTCCGTTCAGATCCATATGCATTGTCTGAATTTGCCTTGAGCCGTAAGGTTCCTGAATATGTAGGTCGTGCTAAAACCGTTCGCGATTGGGAAAAATCTCGTCAAGAAGGTGAAAGTACAGTAGAGTTAGTCGCTGCATACGAAGAGGTTAAGCAAGCTCTTGGCTTGTCAGAATCTGTAGAAGATATGGCTAAGTCTACAGCTGTTTCCAGCATGGTATATGCTAATCGTCCGGGTGATGGCTCTGCTCGTGAGCAAGCAGCATCCTGTCAACGTGTATTGGGTGGCGGTGCTAATATCGCTATTGAATATGCTACAAAACGTTATCGCAGCAATGTAATTAACTGGGGCATGTTACCGTTCGTAACTAGCGAAGAAGACTCTAAAACTATGGTCGTAGGCGACTATGTATATGTGCCAAATGTGCGTGACCAATTATTCTCTGACTCCGATGATTACACAGCATATGTTATCAGTGGAGGTGCGAAGAAAGCAGAAATCACATTACATTTAGGGCACCTCAGCGATGAAGAAAAAGATATTATCGCAGCAGGGTGTCTCATCAACTACTATGCAAATTGCAAAGCGTAAGTGGTGAACATAAAGGAGTAAGTTATGAACGGGTATAAAGAAATTCCTGTTACTTATATGCGCGGCGGTACTAGTAAAGGGACGTATCTGTTAAAAGATACGCTTCCAACTGACCCAGCTGCTCGGGATCGTATGATTTTAGATTTATATGGCTCTCCCGATGCGCGTCAAATTAATGGTATCGGTGGTGCCGATCCATTGACGAGCAAGGTAGCTATCGTAAACCCTTCTGACCGCGATGATGCGGATATCGACTACGCCTTTGGTTATGTCGGTATCGCTGATGCGGTGGTAGATTACGAAGGTAATTGTGGCAATATTTCTGCTGGTGCAGGGGTATTTGCTATTATGGAAGGCTTTGTGAAAGCCGTAGAACCAGAAACAGTGGTTCGTATCTTTAACACAAATACAAATAAGGTTATCGAAGCTCACGTGCCAGTCCGAGATGGTAAACCTGTTATTGACGGTGATTTTGCTATCGATGGTGTACCTGGTACAGGTGCTCGTATTACATTATATTTCTTGGAACCTGGCGGTTCTAAGACAGGTAAGCTACTACCAACAGGCAATGTACAAGACACAATTACATTGGCTGATGGTCGCACAATCCAAGTCAGTCTCGTAGATGCAGCTAATCCAGCTGTATTTGTAAAGGCTACAGACTTTGGTTATGAAGGCACGGAATTACCGGCTTTCACAGAAACGGATGGCGGTGTATTACTCAATACACTTGAAGATATTCGCACTACTGCAGCTGTAATGATGGGACTTGCTCCATCTAAAGAGGCTGCTAGTCCTGCAGTTCCAAAGGTATGCATGGTGTCCGCACCACAAACCTACGTGGCAAGCGATGGTCGAACTATCAAGGGGAATAGTATAGACATCGTGGCGCGTACAAAGGCACTAGCTGTAATGCATAAAGCGTATGCTGTTACAGGTGGTATTTGTACAGCTACAGCAGCGCTTATTACGGGTACGGTGGCGAACGAAGTAGTGAGCGAACGTGCTAAAGAAACGAATCAAGTTACTTTAGCGCATCCATCAGGGAAATTTGATTTCGAAATATGCCTAACCAAAGATAAGGGTTGGCATGTGGAGAAGGCGGGCGTCGCTAGAACGGCGCGACCGATTATGAAAGGCATAGCTTATGTTAAAGGAGAGTAAGAATGAATAAGCTACTTAAAATTGCAATTATGTTTGCCATTCCTCTGGCAATGTGGTTCATTACACCGCCAGAAGGTTTGAGCGTTGGAGCTTGGCGACTGCTAGGTTTCTATTTAATGGCTATCGTTGGTCTTGTTGTTAAACCTTGGCCAGCACCAATTATCTTGTTATTATCTATTGCAGGTTCTGCAATTTTCTTGAATGCTACGAAAAACGTATTGTCTGGCTATGCATCTACCACAGTATGGTTAGTATTCTCTGCGTTCTCCCTCAGTGTGGCGTTCGTAAAAACAGGCCTTGGCCGTCGTATTGCGTACCTATTGATTAAATCCTTAGGTCACACTACATTGCGTCTTGGCTATGTAACTGCTTTATTAGATCTTATTATTTCCCCAGTAACACCTTCCAACACAGCACGTTGTGGCGGTATCGTGTTCCCAATCATGAACTCTGTAGCAAAAGCGTTAGGTTCTGAGCCTGGTGAAAGCGCTAAAAAAGCTGGTTCTTACCTCATGGTTAACACATACATGGTAACTAAGGTAACAAGCTTGATGTTCGCTACAGCAATGGCACCAAACTTATTGGCTGCTGACTACATGAACAAAATCCTCGGTGTAGATATTAACTGGGGCCTTTGGGCATTAGCACTCGTAGTACCAGGTCTTGTAATGCTTCTCATTACACCTGCTTTGGTATACTACTTAGACAAACCATCTATTCAACACATCGACTCTCATGCGATTGCTGATGAAGGTTTGAAAGAACTTGGACCTATGTCTGGTCGCGAGAAATCTCTTATTGCTATCTTTATTCTTGCCTTAGTTGGCTGGGCGTTGCCTTCCATCTTGACGCAAGGCTTTGGCATTAAATTCTCCCTTGATGCAACAGCAGTAGCTATCGTAGCCATGGTAGCAGCGCTTGTAACAGGCGTAATCAAATGGGAAGATATGCTTGAATCCAAAGGTGCTTGGAACACATTGATCTGGTTCGGTGGTATCATCGGTATGTCCAGTGCGTTGTCCAAGGTTAAATTCTTTGAATGGTTAGCTGACTTTATGGGGACACACTTCAACTTCGGCGACAACCCGATGCTGGCTCTTATTATCATCGGCGCTATCAGTATCGCTGTTCGTTACTTGTTCGCCTCTGGTAGTGCGTACGTTGTAGCCATGCTTCCAGTATTCCTTACTGTAGGTAAAGTAGCGGGTGTAAACCCAATGGCGTTGTCCTTGTTACTAGCTGCTACAAACTCCTACGGTGGTGCGTTGACTCACTACGGCGGTGCAGCGGCTCCAATCGTATTCGGTGCAGGTTACAACACAGTTAAGAGCTGGTGGATTATCGGCGGTATCTTCGCTATCATGTGCTTCATCGTAAACCTTACAGTGGGCTACGCATGGTGGGAAATCCTCGGTATCCTATAATACCTAACTAGAGACAATAGTTATTCTATACATATAGAATGATCATCCCCTAGCTAGTGAAATTTTCTAAACTTTTACAAAAAATATAATAAAAGAGCTGTTTCGGAATCAGTACACATCTGAGTTCTGAGAACAGCTCTTTTTATTTGTTTATATAGTTTCTTTAATGCATTTGCACTATTTTCGTTGTATTACGGCGTTACTTTAGTTTTAACGCAACCCATAGGGCAGCGCCGATAAAGGTAAGGCTACATGCCCAGAAAAGGGTTGTGAAGCCAAATTGAGCGGCTACAATGGAACCACCAAAGGAGCCTAGAAAGTAACCCATAGACAAACAAGACTGATTGTACGAGAATACTTGTCCCGTATATTCCTTAGGTGTTTTTGATGCTAAATAGGTATTGAGCGCAGGTAACATACCACCTAGCCCAAAACCTTGCAAGAAACGGATAAACCCAAGTACATACACAGAGTCCACATAGGCTTGCGGTATATTGAGTAGACCTACATAGATCATCGAGTAGATGAGCACCTTTCTAGGGCCTATACGGTCTACTAATTTCCCGAGTGGAGAGCTACTAAAGAATTGGGCGATACCCATGGCAGAGAACACAGCACCAGATATGAAGGCTATATTTTCCGTATTGCTTGGTAGCATTCCTTTAATGTAAACCGTCATAATGGGGGAGATGGCGGTAACCGAAATGGCATACAGGAAGGAGGTTGCAGATAAAGCGACTAAACTAGAAAACTCAGGTAAGTGAGTTTTTAGATTTCTAAAGGTTTGCTTCTCAACAAGTGGCTTTGGAACATAGTTTTCATGTACCAGCATTGCCGTCAAGCCAAAGGAGATAAGCATAAGGGCCCCGATGATAAAGAAGTCATTTCGAATACCTACTACATCACTGAGATACCCTCCTACAAGCGGACCGGCTAGTGAGCCTGCAAGGCTAAAGGATCCTATAATCCCTAGAGCCCAACCTGTATGGTTTTGCGGTGTTTCTGACGCGATAAGTGTTACCGATGCGGGGTAAAAACCGCTTACTAACCCTTGCAATGTACGAACGAGGAACACACCTTCTGGTGTAGTCTGAAAGCCCAATAATATACTACATATAGCCATACCAAGACTAGAGCGTATGAGGGTAATCTTACGTCCCTTACGGTCTGCTAATCGGCCCCAGAAGGGAGCTGCTAAGCAGACAATGAGGAAGGTGATGCCCATGGAGGCACCGGACCATTGTGCTATCGATCCTGTATCGCTTAAGCCCATTTCATGGAAGTATAGAGGGAGAATAGGGCTTACCTGACTAATCCCGAGGGACATGAAGAATATGCAGAATGCGCAAATGTACACCGTTCGTTTCCACGTTTCCAAAGTATCCCTCCTTTAGTCTTTCTTTTTAACTTCTTCCCAATCGCTTAAGTCCGGAAGTTTATTGCTTGCTATAGATTCTTGGATCCAGTAATTAATGGAGGTTAAGTTGCTAGATTCCCGTTTAAAGCCATATACGATGTCATCTTCTACGTCGTCTTCTATAGTGATATAGAGAGAAATATGTAAGTTTTTACCTTTTCCGCGCTCGATGAAGTAGCTAATACCCGGATCGTCGAGGTTAGATGGGCGAACCGCAATGATATCGTACTTGCCATTGGCTACGCCTTCTAAGGCATCCTTAATCATTTGATTGGAAAGTTCATATTGATTGAGGTAGAAGATATCGTTGTCACAAGTTAATACATATTCTCTAGGAGGCGTAGTATTTTTGTACTGTTTCTCCCAGCTTTCATCAATCACAGGCAATGTAGCATTATCATAGAAGTCTTTAATTAAAGCGAGACCTGCAGGAATGGACATTTCTTTAAAGTATCTTATTTCATATACCCTAGGATCCACGTTTTCATCTAGTTCGCTAGGCTCCTCAATGTAGCCGTATAGATAGATAGTACAAGAGTTTTTGTCTTCATTGTGGAACATAACGATACTGTACACATCGTAAATGATGTTTTCTATGGATTGACGATTATCATAGATGATAAAGCTGAGATATTTTTGTGTATCCCATTCCCGTTGAATGAAATTCCAGTCGTATTTATTCGTGCGCCAACCAGTAGTAGAATTCTCGAAGATTTCTAATACATCGACAGAGTTTTGCGGCCATGCAGGTGGCATAGGGTTACATGTTGTAGAAGATTGCGTTATCCCTTCTTTGTACTGATAATGTCCATCAACGAGTTCAAAGGCCTCTAATCGCTCAGAGGCTTCGTCAGGAATTGCCAACGGCTCACCAGTACCTAACCAATTATCGTTTCTTGTGTTGAGACGATTGATGCTTTCACGAGCATGCTCGTAGAACGTAACGGCTTGGTCTAAATCAGGTTCTTTTGTAATGGCACCAATTTCGTAGCAATAGCCGGCGGCCAGTTGCCATAGATGGTCCGCATAGTCATAACTACCGTATCTATCGAAACATTTGCTAGCCTGATTGACGCACTCTATGGCGGTTCTTATAGCAGGGGTATTACCTTTTTTGAAAGTAAATACATAAGCGAGATACGGCCAAATAGCATCGAGCGTGTAAATAGCTGGTTGTTGCAATAAGTGAGCGATGCGAGACCAGTCTTGAGACTGACCATCGATATTCAAGGTGCGAAGAATGATGGCTTGCATGGTAGCATAAGCGTGGTCGTTAAAGTCTAAATAATCTGGGCTTATAGCAGCACGCTCATAGTATTTGAGGGCCTTTTGAATATTCTGAGGAATTCTTTTGTTAGACTCACATGGTTTTGCATAGTACTCGGCAGCTTCACGCAAACACATGCCATTATTCATGGCCGCACCACGCTCAAAATATTCGAGAGCTCGTTCATGCTCCCCGCGAGACTTACAAATATCGCCTGCTAAATACATCATGAGTGGCAAACCTGCTTTGGCACCTTCAAAAATGACTTGTTCTTCCATTGCCCTATTATCTTGCTCTACATAGGTAATGCGCAAGTTTCGGTATGCAATAACAAGGCCTGCATCGGCAGATTTACGCAACCATTGTTGAGCAATAGCATTTATTTTATTGGTCGATCTACGTTGATCTGCTTGTACAAATAAGCTTTTTAAGAAACGGACAAAGGTAGATGGTTCACCTTCGTTAGCCACCTTTCGAGCCGATGGTAAGATGTGGTAATCCCCCCATTGGTATACATTGGCAATGGCGTAGGCACAGTAGGAACAACCCTTTTGGGCGCCCTCATAGACGCGCTGGAATGCTTGGTCCTTCGTCATAGGCAACTCTTTTTCAATAGTTGGTGTAAGGGCACCAGAGGTACGCATAGCTTGTAAAATAGCGATGGCACTGCCTTTGCGAATAGCCGTATGTAAATAACTATACGCCTTTGTGTCATCCTCAGGGAAGCCTGCTTCAATCCACGTGAACTGAGGTCCAGAATAGACGCGCGCCAAAATAGCGTACACATCGCCGATACCTGGAATCTTTTGACCTTCCTCGTCCAATTTCACAAGGGCATCAAGCTCAGCCTTGCCCGCCCAAGCAATATCTTTATTACATTGATGGAATATTTTATTGAAAGACTGCTGTATTTGATCAGTAAAATAAAAACTCATTCTCTCTCCTCCGCATAATAATCAGTAGAAGCTGACAACATATGTAATTTCAGTATACTATTAGTGTTTAGAGGAAAACAATATAAATTATCGATTGCTTGAGGAATAATATATTCAATTTTAATTATTTATATTAGAATAGATAGAAAACTGGGTGTGATATAACAATAAAAGGGATGAATATGAGAAATATAAATTTTGATATGATGATTGCAGCCTTAGTTATGTTGATTCTTAATTGTAGAGGGTATTATAAGTATGTTATGGGGAAACAACTTTCTGAGCAGGAAGCAGCTAGGAGAAAATATATGTTATTCCCTAATTTATATAAATGGGTCTGTATATGTAGTTCTTTATTGATTATTGTTGCATTTACTTATTATTGTATTGAAGGTTTAACGGAAATTTCGCTTAGATTTATGATAATTGCTGGCATTTCTTTTATTGTAAGTCGAATACTACAGATTGCTCAAAAAAAAGTATCTAAAGATTATAAGAATAGTCTTATTGTGATAGTATTTTTGAGCTTCATGTTACTATTATTTATCTATATGTTTTTGTATTGATTATGTTTACATAGCTTTAATTTGTAGATATCCTTCGGTATGAGAGAGAAGAGAGCTTTATTTTAATGTGGTTACATAATGAAATTTCACTATTTAAACAAAATATAGAAATGTTGAGAGTGAATCAAAGGATAGGCAGACTAGCATATTTGTGGGGTGTGCTTGGCTTAATGGTTAGTAAATTTTTATCCTATCTTATATTTGGTTTATTGGTAGTGCTTATTCAAGGTCGTTCACTGCAAGATAGTCAGTATTTGTCTTATATTTATTTTGGATGTCTACAGATTATACATGTAATTGCAACTATTTTTATCCTCAAACGTAGACTAAATGACTGTGGTTCATCCTTGTGGTATATGATCTTAGTACCCATAGCATACCTAAGTTTGTGGGTGTATTGGGGGATGAGTTTCAGTTGGGAATCTATATCTGAAACCTTTATCAATGCAGGCTTTTATTGGGAAGGATTTTTCTGGCAGTATTTTATCTTGGCTTGTTTTGCGTTGCCTCTTAGTGTGCCTGATTTTAATAAGTATGGCTTAGATGAAGGGCGGGATAGCTATAATAACTATATTATTGCCTACGATAGAAGCTCCACCGTTAGTGAAGATAAAGATATTGGTACATTCGACTATGTGTGTGGTTGTATATGGGATGTTTTATTTGCTAAGCCATTCGATATTAAAGGAAGAGCTTCCGTATCAGCTTTTTGGGTTGGTCTTGTAGGATCTCGTCTTTTCATGGATGTCATTATGTATATGGCTATATCCGTAGTATCGTTAATTGTTCAGGTTGGTATACCTCTTTATATACCACAGTGGGGCTTTATGTATATCCTGATATGGCCAGCTTTAGCAATGATTACATTAGGCATACGTAGACTTCATGATTCTCTATTAAGCGGGTTGTGGATTATTGGACTTTTTGTTCCGTATATTAATATTTTTGTTAGTTATTATCTTTTGTTTAAAAAATCTTGGCGTATTGAAAGTTAAGATTTTCCTTGACTTTCATTCTATAGAAACATTATAATCAGATTATAATTTTATACTCGCCTAAAGAAACCGATGAGGTGGAGATAAAAATAGGAAATGCACTCACAGAGAGCGGGATTAGCTGAGAACCCGTAGTACGCAGCTTATTAAATGGACCACCGAGGGCGCATGGAACAGAATGAACTTTCATTCCTAGTATGGTGCGACGTCACACGAGCGTTAGTCGTGAGGGATATGTTAGTATCCTGCGAAAGGGGAATGCACTGCATTCAAACAAGGTGGTACCGCGATTTATAGCACATACAATCATATTGTAATAATAGAACTATAAACTCGTCCTTGACGTTATATTGTCATGGGCGAGTTTTTTTATTGGCAAATGCCAGATGGAGGTTCTCATGATTTTCCCTAGTCTTGACCGTGTGAAAGCTATCGCACCGGGCTACGATATCGTGCCTGTATATATGGAAATTTTATCCGACGTACGCACACCGATTAGCGTGTTGAAAGCGTTAAAACAAGTGAGCAGTCATACGTACTTGCTTGAAAGTGCGGATAATAGTAATCATTGGGGCCGTTATTCCTTCTTGGGCTACGATCCTAAGATTGAGCTATTCTGTAAAAATCATAAAATGACCATCAAAGACGGTACTACACGTACCTTTGAGTGCTCTGATCCAGCCGCAGAGATTCGTAATATTTTGAGCCAATATAAAAGCCCTCGCTTAGAAGAGTTACCAACTTTTACAGGTGGCTTTGTAGGGTACTTCGCATGTGAATATATTCGTTACATCGAGCCAACATTGGATTTCCCAACGCCAGATGATGACTCTGCGATGGTAAACGATGTAGACCTTATGCTCTTTGATAAGGTTATCGCTTTTGATCACTATAAAAATAAAATTTACTTAATCGCTAACATCAGCACAAATGATTTAGAACGCAACTACAACAAGGCTGAGCTTGAATTGAAAACTCTTGCTGATCTCGTTGTAAACGGCAAAGAGGCGGATGTGCCAAAAGGCATCCTTAAAACAGAGTTTACCTCTGAGTTTACAAAGGATGAGTTTGAAGCAGTTGTTAAAAAGACGCAGCACTATATCAAGGAAGGGGATATCTTCCAATGTGTTGTATCTAACCGACGCGAAGCTGAATTCGAAGGCAGCTTGTTAAATGCATACCGCGTATTGCGTACTTTGAATCCATCTCCATATATGTTCTACCTATCTGGTGGCGATGTAGAGCTCACAGGGGCATCTCCAGAGACATTGGTGAAACTGACAGACGGCAAAATGTACACCTTCCCAATTGCAGGCACTATGCGCCGTGGCAAAAATGAAGCAGAGGACCTTGCGATTGAAGAAAAACTTATCAATGACGAAAAAGAATTGGCTGAACATAATATGCTTGTTGACCTTGGTCGTAACGATTTAGGTAAAATTTCTAAATTTGGTTCCGTAAAAGTAGAGGCGTTACATATGTTGCAACGTTTCTCCCATGTAATTCACATTACATCTACTGTAAGCGGTGACATGCAAGACGGCAAAGATGCACTCGATGCAATCGGTGCTACACTGCCAGCAGGCACCTTGTCTGGGGCGCCTAAGATTCGTGCTATAGAAATTTTACACGAACTTGAAAAAAGTCCGCGCGGTGTATACGGAGGTGCCGTAGGTTACATCGACTTCTCTGGTAACATGGACGTATGTATCGGCATCCGCATGGCTATGAATAAAGGCGGTAAGGTTTATGTTCGCGCTGGCGCAGGCATCGTTCGAGATAGCGTTCCTGAAAGCGAGTTTAATGAAACCTTGATCAAAGGCCAATCCATGATTTCCGCAATTACAGATGCACAGGAGGTAGAATAATGGTACTCCTTATAGATAATTACGATAGCTTTTCCTTTAATCTATATCAATTAGTAGGCTCTATCGATCCAGATATTAAAGTCATCCGCAGCGATGAATTAACAGTTGAAGAAATCCGTGCTTTGAAACCAGACTATGTGATACTTTCACCAGGACCTGGCAGACCAGCTGATGTGGGTGTATACGAAGAGCTATTGCGTGAATGCAAAGGGGAATTCCCAATCCTCGGCGTATGCCTCGGACACCAAGCCATCGGCGAAGTATTCGGCGGCACCGTTTCTTACGCTAAACAAGTAATGCACGGCAAACAAAGCGTAGCCAAACAAGTACACCCATCCAAAATCCTCAAGGGCTTGCCTGAACAATTTGAAGTCGCTCGATACCACTCCTTGGCGATTATCGACGAAACCATGCCAAGCGAACTCATCGTCACATCCATTACAGACGACGGCGAAGTAATGAGCGTAGAACACAAAGACTACCCGATATATGGAGTGCAATTCCATCCGGAATCCATCATGACACCGAACGGGGAACAAATGATTCGCAATTTCTTAGAAAAATAACCACTGTTTTGTATTCGAGGAGCTATTATTAGTTACTAGTACGGTAAGGCAGAAATAAGGTCTCTCGGAACTCCGATGGCCACCCACCCCACTACGTGGGGCCGCCAAGTCGCTCCTTAAGACCTTATTTCCTGCCAACTCAACTTTGGTAGTACCTACTTAATAGCCCCTCTACAATACATATTGTGAACTGTAGTTATATTTTTTTTAAGAAATCTGCGAATCAGAACTCCTAATATAGGAAAAGGTGGTGCAAAGCACCACCATTCCCACCACCTTATAAAGAAATGACCTGTGCGTTACTTTATATAATGCGCAGGATCATTTGAGAGATATTGAATTGTTGTTCATTTTATTGCGATTGGGACGGTGAGTAGGGCATATAAAAGATTAAATGTCCTAGTGTTTATGTGAGTTCACGGGGTTCTAGGCCCGACTTTGGCCCTGCGAAGGCCACAGGCCGCAGTCAGACCCGGCCAGTGGAGGGCATAGGTCCACGTGAATCACATGTAGCATTAACGCTGGTATATGCCCTATTATCGTTGAACCGAAGTAAAATGAACAACAAGTAAGGAGATATAAATGATTAAAGACGCATTATATGCAGTAACGCATGGTCAGGATTTATCTTACGACCTTGCTAAAGATACAATGAATAAAATTATGAGCGGTGAGGTAGCCGAGGTTCCTATGGCTGGTTTCTTATGCGCATTGGCAGCAAAGGGCCCTACTGTAGATGAGGTTACGGCGTTCGCTGAGGTTATGCGCGAGAAGGCTGGCTCCGTGCCTCATAACGGCACTGTTGTGGAAATTGTAGGTACTGGTGGTGACGAGGCTAATACGTTCAACATTTCCACTACGTCTGGGTTCATTATTTCTGCAGCAGGCATTCCTGTAGCAAAGCATGGTAACCGCAGTGTATCTAGTAAATGTGGTGCTGCAGACTTGATCGAAGCGTTGGGCGCTAAATTAGAGCTTAATGGTGAACAAAACGAGGCAGTGCTTAACAAAGCCAATATGTGCTTCATGTTTGCGCCTGTATATCATCAAGCTATGAAATATGCAGGCCCTGTACGTAAGGCATTGGGCGTGCGTACTGTGTTTAACATCCTTGGACCTTTGGCAAATCCAGCCGGTGCTACGGTTGAGTTGATGGGTGTTTACGACAAATCCTTAGTAGAACCGTTGGCTCGCGTATTGGCTAATCTTGGCGTTAAACGCGGTGCTGTGGTACACGGCTTTGACGGCCTTGATGAGATTACGGCTACCAATAAAACGTACGTATGCGAAATTAATAATGGTACTTTCACAAGCTACGAATTCGATCCTAAGGAATATGGTTTCGAATACGCTGATAAAACTGAGCTTGAAGGTGGCGATGCTACGGTGAACGCTGAGATTACTCGCCGCGTTCTCGGTGGTGAGCAAGGCGGTAAACGCACTGCGGTTGTTCTTAACGCGGGCATGGCGATTTACCTAGCAAAAGACGGCATTACATTGGCAGAGGGCATCGAAGAGGCGAAACATATAATCGATTCTGGTAAGGCGCTTGCGACAATGGAACAGTTTGTGAAAGCAACCCAAGAGGTATGACCATTGATTTTAGATAAGATTATAGAGGCTACCAAAATTCGGGTAGCCCAAGAAAAACAGGTGGAGTCTCCTGAGGCTGTGAAAGCAGCGGCTTTAGCGTTACCATCTGATACAGGATTTCCTTTTGAAGCAGCCCTTCGTCAGCAAGACTTCAACTTTATTTGCGAAGTAAAGAAGGCATCTCCATCTAAGGGAATCATTGCTGAGGACTTCCCATATTTAGACATCGCTAAAGAATATGAGGTTGCTGGTGCAGCGGCTATCTCTGTATTGACGGAGCCAGACTTCTTTAAAGGCGATAAAAAATATTTGCAAGAGATTGCAAGCACCGTAAAAATTCCCGTGCTTCGCAAGGACTTTATCATCGATGAATACCAAATCTACCAAGCGAAGGTTTGGGGCGCTAGTGCCATCTTATTAATCTGTGCATGCCTCGATGTGCCAACATTAACAAAGTTCCGTGAGCTAGCTGATTCGCTTGGATTGTCCTCTTTGGTAGAGGCTCATGATGAGCACGAAGTACAAATGGCCATCGATTGCGGTGCGCGTATTATCGGCGTTAACAACCGCAATTTGAAAGACTTTACTGTAGATGTACAAAACAGTGTACGCTTGCGGAATCTCGTTCAAGACGATGTGATCTTCGTATCTGAAAGCGGCCTTGAAACACCAGAGGATATTCAAGTGTTGCGGGATAACAATATCGGCGTAGCCTTGATGGGTGAAACCTTTATGCGTTCTCCTAACAAGGTGGAGAAATTAGCATATCTCTATGGTCCAACCTACTACACACCAAAGGTTAAGATGTGCGGTATCTCCAAAGTGGAAACAATCCCTGCTGTAGTAGAAGCAAAACCAGACTACATGGGCCTTGTATTTGCATCAAGTAAACGACAAGTCACTGTAGACCAAGCTAAAACATTGGTTGAAGAACTACATAAGCAATATGGAAATCTATATAGTCGAGACGAAGTACAATGCAGTAATGATGTAGTACAAGATGGAGCAGTAATTGGTGCTGTGCAAGAAGGAACAGCAACTGGTGATGCGCATGAAGGGATACTGACTAGTACAGAAAATGCAAGTCCGACGCTTATACATCAAGAAGCTATTAAAACTGTCGGCGTTTTCGTCAATGAAACGCTAGAAAATCTCGTTACGATTGCTACAGACGCCAATCTTGATGCGGTGCAACTGCACGGCGACGAAGATGAGGCTTTCATCAAGGCTCTCAAAGAGAAAACAGATGTAGAGGTGTGGAAGGCTGTTCAAATCCGTAGCTCTACAGATGCTGAGGCGTGGATCGATAGCAGTGCCGATATGTTGCTGTTTGATGCATACCATAAAGATGAGCGGGGCGGTACGGGCGAAGTGTTCGACTGGTCTTGCTTAGATGAGTTTGAACGTCCGTTCATGCTCGCTGGTGGTATCGATAGCACCAATGTGGCGCACGCTATTCGCACGGTTCGCCCTTATGGCATCGATATTAGCAGCGGCATCGAAACAGATGGTGTGAAGGACGATGAGAAAATTAAAGCTTTCACCAACATTGTGAGAACAATAGCAATGCCATAATATGGCGTGCTAGTAGGAATGGTATATAGAAAGGTAAGTTATATGAGTGAACAAAGACATGGCTATTTTGGCTCCTTTGGTGGCCAATTTATGCCAGAAACATTGATGAATGCAGTCATCGAATTAGAAGAGGCGTACAACAAGTACAAAGATGATCCTGATTTCGTACACGAACTTGAGGATTTACATAAAAAATATACAGGTCGTCCATCCCTTTTATACTATGCAGATCGCATGACAAAGGACCTTGGAGGTGCCAAAATCTATTTAAAACGTGAGGACTTAAATCATACTGGTTCTCACAAGTTGAATAACGTAATCGGCCAAATGTTATTGGCAAAACGGATGGGCAAAACTCGTGTTATTGCTGAAACCGGCGCAGGTCAACACGGTGTGGCAACGGCTACTATCGCTGCGTTGATGGGCATGGAATGCGAAGTATACATGGGTGCAGAGGACTGTGAACGTCAAGCACTTAACGTATATCGTATGGAATTGCTAGGAGCTAAGGTACATCCTGTAACAACAGGTACTAGTACATTGAAAGATGCGGTTTCCGAAGCGTTGCGCGAATGGACAAACCGCATGTCCGATACGCATTACGTACTGGGATCCGTTATGGGTGCTCATCCATTCCCTATGATTGTACGCGATTTCCAATCCATTATCAGCCGTGAAGCGCGTGAGCAAATCCTCGAAGCAGAAGGAAAATTACCAACAGCTGTTATGGCTTGTGTAGGTGGCGGCTCTAATGCGATGGGCATGTTCTATCACTTCATTCCAGATGAAAGTGTTCGTCTCATCGGTTGTGAAGCGGCAGGTCGTGGCATCGATACAGAAGAACATGCGGCGACAATCGCAAAGGGTTCCGTTGGTATTTTCCACGGCATGAAATCGTACTTCTGCCAAGACGAAGATGGACAAATCGCTCCAGTATACTCTATCTCTGCAGGCCTCGATTACCCTGGTATCGGCCCTGAACATGCGTACTTGCACGATAGCGGTCGTGCTGAATACGTGCCTGTTACAGATGACGAAGCAGTCGATGCCTTTGAATACTTATCTCGCTTGGAAGGTATTATTCCAGCCATTGAAAGTGCTCATGCGGTGGCACATGCACGTAAAATTGCTCCTACTATGAGCAAGGACGACATCATTATTATTTGTTTATCCGGTCGTGGCGACAAAGACGTGGCGGCTATGGCGAAATACAGAGGGGTGGATCTTCATGAGTAAAATTAAAGACGCTTTCACAAAGGGCAAGGCATTCATCCCGTTCATTAGCGCTGGTGACCACGGTATTGAGAATACAGAACGTTATATTCGTATTATGGTGAAAGCCGGTGCGGACATGGTAGAAATTGGTATTCCCTTCTCTGACCCAACAGCGGAAGGCCCAGTTATTCAAGAGGCAAGCACGCGTGCGCTTTCTACAGGTGTAAAAATCAACGATATCTTCGATATGGTGCGTCGTTTGCGTACAGGTGAAGAGGCAGTAACAGTGCCACTCGTGTTCATGACCTATTTGAATCCTATTTACGTATTCGGTCGTGAAAAATTCTTTACCCTCTGTGAAGAGGTAGGAATCTCTGGTGTTATCGTGCCAGATATGCCATTTGAAGAAAAAGGCGAGCTCGCTAGTGTGGCTCATAAGCATGGTGTTGAAGTGGTATCCTTAATTGCACCAACATCTGAAAATCGCATCGAAATGATTGCTAAAGATGCAGAAGGCTTTGTATACTGTGTATCTTCCCTTGGCGTTACAGGCATGCGCAGTGAAATCAAGACGGATATTAAATCCATTGTTGAAACGATTCGCAAATATACGGATATTCCTGTAGCTGTTGGTTTCGGTATTTCTAAGCCAGAACAAGCAGAAGCTATGGCGCGCGTATCCGATGGAGCCATCGTAGGTTCTGCTATCGTTAAAATCGTAGCAGAACATGGCGAACATGCGGACCAAGCGTTGTTTGATTACGTACAATCCATGAAACAAGCTGTTCTAAAGGCTGGCGCATAATATAATAACTCATATAGGCTTGGGAAAATTTATATAGGGGATAACACAAAAGGACGTTATACAATGTATAACGTCCTTTTCATTGGTTGGTTAATTTAGTTTTGTGTTTATAGGGCTAGTAATATGTATTATGCGCAAGGCTTAGTCATTAGAGGATTCAGAACGTTGATGTTGTTCACTGCGTTTTGCTGTTACATTTTTATCATGCTTTTCACGTTCAGATATTCTATGCTTTCTGTGCTTTTTCTTTTTATCATTTACTTTGTACCATGGATGAGCGCTGCTATCTACTGTGCCATCATCATTTTTTACCATGCGATGATTTTCACCGATTTTGAAGTGGTAATCTTTGGCTTGGGCTACATTGGCACCAATACCAACTGTTAAGAAGGCACCTAAGCTAGCTAAAGCTACTGCTTTCATTAATTTAGCTTTCATAATTATCTCCTGTATAATTGATTGTACGAATTTTAGTTGTAAGAAATATATCTGTAGTATAGGCATATTTCATGAACAAAAAATGAATCAACTAAGTTGATAAATCATAGTATAATAGGAATATCTATATATATTTATTATCTAAGATTATGGTAGGAGTTTTATGAAACAGAGAGTATACGAAATCCTCTATCGTGAGCTAGTGGAAAACTATGCAAACAGTAAAGGACGTACAAATACAGCCGATTTTTGGCTTACCATAAGTGCTATATCCTTTGTATATGGCTTAATTATATGTATTACAGGTCTTGCAACCTACATACCGTACGGATTTCTTTATGCTGTCTCTATCGGTGGCGGCGTATTAGTTGTATTGTCCATCCTGTTATGCTTGCCGAAGATTATGCTAATGGCAAGACGGCTACGAGACTCTAATAATGATCCAATGTTGATGATTTTACTATTGGTTCCTTTTTTAGGCTGGCTTGCATTATTGTATCTATTCTGTAAGCGCACATCGCCTATATCTAATGAATCAGAGGAAAAACGTTCCGTATCGGGCCTCTTTATTGTGGCCATATTAGTATTAGGATGCCTAGCCACTAGTGCAGGTAGTACAATGATTAATCATAATTTTATGGTAGAAGAGACTGCTTATGGCAATTTGGAACCTAGTTCGTTAACGAAACAAGCAAATCGTCTTTTACAAAGTGAAACGGCTACAACAGAGGGGCGTACTGTGGTAAGTAATTATTATGAAGCCCTCAATAAAAAGGATTATCGTGGTGCATATCGTTATTTGAGCGCTCGTGCTATGGAGCGATATGGTACCTTTGAACTATGGGAGCAAGCCATGACTAAGGACGAGGTTCCTAAGGTGAAAGCGATACAGCTTAACTATGTTTCTCAAGACCAAGATGATGATATTGTTGTAAACTATATGGGCTTTACCGTTACCTTTGAAGATAATCTAGAGCCTCTATTAGTTCGTTTGCATAATGAAGGCAAAGGCTGGGGCATTGTTGCTATTGAAGCCGCGGAGGAGGATTAGGTTATGTCAACCATAAATATATATGATTTGAACTATACTGATGCCTTCAAATTAGGCATTAGAAATTATGCTAATTTTAACGGCCGTGTTAGCCGTAGTGAATATTGGCGATTCGTGGCAGGTGTTACACTGATACAAGGATTACTTGGGATTTTAGCTTTACTTTGTAGTACCTTGGGCTTTCCTAATTATGAAACACTTATTGATAATGTTGCTGTAGGGGTATCTCTTTTCTTTATAATTCCCAATATAGCTATCACAGCGCGGCGTATGCATGATATTGGCCGGAGTGGTTGGACGCAGCTAATCTCATTTATTCCTGTTATAGGCTTCTTTATATTCCTCGTTTACGAATTGCGTCGTGGCGATGAAAGAGAGAATTCCTATGGTGAAAGAACCGGCTATACACCTATTACTCCTGAGGTTAGCAAGGCTACAGGACTAGAAGAAACTCCATCCCGTCGTCAAGATTGGGCGATGGGGATTGCCATCTTTATTATCCAATCTATTATTATTGCTGATATCATTAGAGAGATATTATGGTATGGAATTAATGGGAATGGATACATGTAATAATCACCTGTATTTATTAACAATCTCATTATTTTATTTTATAAAAGTTTAACATCTCCTTTATAGACAATATAACACTTTATAGTAAAATGAATTTCAGATGAATTTAAAAACTTAGATATTAATAAATAAAGAATATCTTAGTTGTTATATGTGTTAAGTACAGCAGGACATCGTAATCTTTGCTGATTTCTGTTTGTAGCTAGAAGGAGTTTATTATGAAATCTTGTCCCTATTGTGGACATGCAGTGTTGAAAACAGATTGTTACTGCCCAGAGTGTGGGCATGTTAGTAGACCACAAATCTCGTTAGATAAATACAATCTAGGCTTGATTGAAAATTTTAAACAATGTTTGGTTTATAAATATGCTGATTTTGATGGTCGTGCAAGTCGTAGTGAATATTGGCATTTCTTGTTAGTCTATCAATTGTTGTTTGTGGCCATTCTATTTACTTGTGCTTTTTTGAGCTATATTAGCCCACTATCTAGCGTAGTAGGCGTAGGTTTTGGTTTGGTCATCCTTGTCCTTTTGTCCGTGATTATGGTTATTCCTGGCGTGGCTGTTTCAGTGCGACGTCTACACGATCAAGGCCGCTCAGGGGGACTCGTATTTATTGGATTCATCCCTGTAATAGGGACCATTATCCTGTTGATCCTTATGGCTCTGCCTGGTGAAAGCCAACCAAATCGCTTTGGTCCCCCTAACGGTCAAGTAGTTGTAACAAAACAAATGGCCCGTGAATTAGGTCTTATTGATACTACGCCATCTATGGGACTAACTGCAGGACTATTCTGCGCTATCTTTGTACTCTGGTTCTTGGTAGATAAACTACTTATGACCAGTGCGATGTAGTTTATGATGTATCCTATAATGAAATATAAAGCATAAGTTATTCCCAAAACATATAGACATTCATTTTCAAAATCGTCAACAGTAATGATATAATATTTTCAAGAAGAATTTATTTGTTATTTCTAGAGGAGAGAAGATTATGACTGATTTGTCTATCAAAAATCTTTCGTATGTAGATAATTTTAAACATACGATTATGGGTAATTATGCTAATTTCAAAGGTCGTGCAAGCCGCAGTGAATATTGGCGTTTCTATGGTATCACAATTGTTATTGCTGGTATCTTCAATGTATTGAGTGCTCTTGTAATGGATACTGCGCTAGCAAGTGTTGTAGGTCTTATTTCCATAGTATATAATCTTGCAATTCTATTGCCTTCCATTGGTCTTGTTGCACGTCGTTTACATGACATTGGTAAAAGTGGTTGGATGCTTTTGATTAGCTTGATTCCATTTGGTATTATCTATGTTATTTATCTACTCGCTCAAAAGGGTGATGAAGGTGATAACCAATATGGATCTCCAATGAGCTATGAAGTAATTACTGCTGAAGAAGCTGCTCGCACTGGTCTTAAAGAAACTCCAACTGACGACATGGATCGTAAATTCATGTACGTGTGCATTGCAATTATTATTCTTGAATTAATTCTCATGAGTGCCATCTAATAATTGTATATACAATAAAGCCTACGTAAGTAGGCTTTTTCTTTTGCTTAATAGGGGATGTAGGTTCTGTTAAATTTAGAAATGAAATATTTGACAATTTCCCCGTTTGAGTCCTATAATTATCTATTATATGAATATTGCGTTGAAAAAGACGGCATGTCTCAGACGGATTTTGTAGAGACCAAACTCATGGGCTGAAAGGTTTGGAAATCTAGAGATTTGCGGATCACTTTGGAGCAAGCGGCAACGCCGCCGGTGAACACCGTTATATGTTTAAGTGGCTTTCACAATATGAGAGATGAGTTGCGTCTTATGTGTTACAATCATGTGCTAGCATGGTGTGACAATCGCAGAAATGCGGTGGCGCTAGCTTTCACAAGTAACGAGAGTCAGTAGGGTGGTACCACGGATATGACGTCCGTCCCTTCGGGGGCGGGCGATTTTTTTATGTAAAAGGAGCACAGCATGGATTACGGTAAGACGTTACATTTGCCTGAAACAGAATTCCCAATGCGCGGCAATTTGCCTAAGCGTGAACCAGAAATCTTAAAATTCTGGGAAGATAACAAGATTTATCAAAAACGTTTGGAATTGCGTAAAGATGCAAAGCCATTCATTTTGCATGATGGTCCTCCATATGCGAACGGTAAATTGCATATCGGTCATGCCCTCAACAAAACGTTGAAGGACATCATCATGAAATACAAGACTATGACTGGTCATTATACTCGCTACATTCCTGGTTGGGATACGCACGGTTTGCCAATCGAGCATGCGGTTATTAAAAACACTGGTCTTAACCGTCATGAAATGGCGCCATTGGACTTGCGCAATAAATGTAAGGAATATGCATTAGAATGCGTAGAAACACAAAAACAAGATTTCATTCGTTTTGGTGTATTAGGCGAATGGGACCGTCCGTATTTGACATTGCGTCCTGAGTTCGAAGTTAAACAACTTGGCATCTTCGGCGAAATGGCAAAACGCGGTCACATCTATAAAGGTCTTAAAACTGTATACTGGTGTACGCACTGCGAAACTGCATTGGCAGAGGCAGAAATCGAATATGCTGAGAAAAAATCTTTCTCCATCTACGTAAAATTCCCTTACGTATCCGAGAAAAAGGTTACATTGCCAGCTGGCGTAGATCCAAAACAAGCATACTCTGTTATTTGGACAACTACTCCTTGGACAATGCCTGCCAACGTAGCTATTTCCGTTAACCCTGAGCTTGAATATGGCTGGGTGAAAGCTGGCGATGAATACTACTTGATGGCTACTGAACTTGTTGACGCAGCTATGAAAGATATTGGTATCGAAGACTACGAAATCGTAAACCGCTTCTCTGGGGCAGATTTAGAATTAGCTGAATTTAAACATCCATTCGTAGAACGTACATCCACTGTATTATGCGGTGACCATGTAACACTTGAAGCAGGTACTGGTTGCGTACATACAGCTCCTGCACACGGTGAAGACGACTTTAACATCGTTATGCGTTATAACAAGGAAGGAAAAACTGAACTTCCTATCGTATCCCTTGTAAATGAAACTGGTAACTACACTAAACAAGTAGACGACAACCGTTATGGCGATACTGAATTCCCATTAGCTGGCGTAGAAATTCACGATGCAGAAGTGCCTGTAATCAAAATCTTGGCACATAACAATGCATTACTTCACAAATCTAGTTTGCGTCACCAATACGCTCACTGCTGGCGTTGTAAAAATCCTGTCATCTACCGCGCTACAGAACAATGGTTCTCCTCTGTAGATGGGTACCGTCAACAAGCGCTTGATGCAATCGACAACCAAGTGCAATGGGTTCCTAAATGGGGCCATGACCGCATCTTCAACATGGTGCGCGACCGTGGTGACTGGGTAATTTCTCGTCAACGTATTTGGGGCGTTCCAATTCCTATTTACTATTGTGAAAGCTGCGGCGAGCACATCATCAACGATGATACTATTAAAGCATTACAAGAAAAAGTAGCCGTAGAAGGCTCCGATGCATGGTGGGCTCACAGTGCAAAAGAATTGTTGCCAGAAGGTTTCAAATGCCCTCATTGCGGTCATGATGAGTTCAAAAAAGAAACAGACATCATGGACGTATGGTTCGACTCTGGTTCCTCTTGGGCTGGCGTGCTCGAAGTTAATGATCTTGACGTACCATGTGCTATGTACCTTGAAGGTTCTGACCAACATCGCGGTTGGTTTAACTCTTCCTTGTTGACTGCAGTAGCCACAACAGGTAAAGCACCGTACAATTCCGTATTGACTCACGGTTTCGTTGTGGACGGCGAAGGTCGCAAAATGTCTAAATCTGTAGGTAATACAGTGGCTCCAAGCGACATCATCGACGTATATGGTGCCGATGTAATGCGTTTGTGGGTATCTTCCGCGGATTACCAAGCAGACGTACGCTTGTCCAAAGACATCGTAAAACAATTATCCGAAGTATACCGTAAGATCCGTAATACATTCCGTTTCTTGCTCGGTAACTTGGATGACTTCAATCCGAATACCGATAAAGTGGCTTACACAGATATGTCCGAATTCGATAAATGGGCATTATTGCGCTTAGAAGAAGTACGTCAAAAGGTTACTGATGCGTACGAAAACTATGAATTCCACATGTTGTACCATGCAATTCATAACTTCTGCACAGTAGACTTGAGTTCCATCTACCTTGATGTAATGAAAGATACAATGTATGCTGAAAGCAAAAACGATGTAGCTCGTCGTTCTGCTCAAACAGCGATGTACGAAATCTTGAAAACATTGGTAGCCATGGTATCTCCAGTACTTTCTTTCACAGCGGAAGAAGTTTGGAAATACATGCCTAAAGAAGAGGGCATGCGCGAATCCGTTATGCTTCAAGATTGGCCACAAGGTCATCCAGAACATTTCAACCAAGAATTGGCTGACAAATGGAATCAATTGTTAGACTTGCGTACATCCGTACAAAAAGCATTGGAACTTGCTCGTCAAGACAAAACAATCGGTCATCCATTGGATGCATCCGTTACAGTATATGCTGAAGGTGCTGCATTCGATGCATTGAACGCCCTTGGTGAAGAAGGCTTGGCTAAACTCGTTATCGTATCCGAAGCTCACATCGTGAATGGCGCTGCACCAGCAGAAGCTGTTAAAGACGAAGAAACCGGCATTTCCACAGTTGTTGTTGCCTCTGGTCTCGAAAAATGTGAACGCTGCTGGATCCACCGCGATACAGTAGGCCAAAATAGTGAACACCCTACACTTTGCGCACGCTGTGCCGATGTTGTAAAAACATTACAATAAAAGTGCTATAAAGAGTACTATAATAAAAACGCTGTAGTAAAAAATCTAGAATCATAATAATTCTATTATTATGATTCTAGGGATTAAAAAAAAAGACCATCTTGCTGAACTGCAACGCCCAAAATTATGTCTAAATTTGGGGGTGCAGTTCACTGGGGATGGTCTTTTTATGTTTGTAAATCCTTTGGCACTGTTAATTGTTTCCAATTATCTAGTTCAGGGATTTCCAAGGTATTGATCGTTTTTTGAATCCAATAGTTTAAGGACACTTCGTTCCCCACATATTGTTCAAATAAGTAGGTCTTGCCAGGCGTGTCTTGTTGGTTCCCATCTTCATCGATGGTGTGACGGGCGGATTCTTTCAGATAGAGCTGCACTCTAAATGGGGTCGACTGATTGCCTTTAAAAATAAAATAGGATGGGCCCACAAAGTCATGGGTGCGAATATTAATTTGTTCGTATTTTTTCTCTTTCAACCCTTGCAAGGCAGTCTGAATCATAGCGTTCGCATCGTCGTATTCCTCTAGCAAGAATAGCTGTTGATCAACATCGAGCACGTAGTGCCAGGTCGGCTTTTCTTCATTCTTTTCGATGGACCAGTTCTCTTCGAGGCTAGGCAATTGACGATTATGGTAAAGCTCTTTTAATAGGCTTAAGGTATTTTCTTTATTGAATACGTCCTTATAGACGATTTCCTGTCCTTCTGTTGGATCATAACCGTGCAGTCTTACTTGATAATGATTTCGTAGCATCCGCGTTACATCGAGCTTGAAGATATTGCGCAATACATCTGGAACGGATAGAAAACGATTGTAAAAGCTGAGCTTCATTTCTTCTTGTGAGTCTAAGGCTGTTTCGATGGTTTGCCAGTCATATAACGTCGTATCCCATAGGAAGTCGTCCATAGTTACAGATAAACGGGCCGCATCTTGAGGCCAGGTGGCAGGTGCAGGGCGCACCGTAGTAGTGGATTCGGCAACGCCTTCTTTGTAATGCCAGTGACCATCAACCTCTTCAAAGGCCGTTAATCGTTCTTCTGCTTCGTCATCGATGGGAATATCCTTTAGCTCTGGATCCAAATTGGCTTTGTGAGACAAGATATATTGATGGGATTGCTCGTAATAGGATACGGCTTGATCTAAATCTGGTTTGCCTGTTACATAGCCTTTTTCGTAAGCATAGCCCAAGGCAACACGTGTTAAAGCGCGCGTAATATCGTAGAAAAGAACGCGATTTTCCTCTTCGAAGGCGCGTTGTTCCTCATCTAAGACACGCAATAACGATTGTACACCGAAGCGAATGTTTTTCGTCACCCCTAAACCGTGGATTCGCATATAACCGATATAGGGCAAGGCGAACATAAAACGATCTTTTGTAGCCGCCATATGCGTTAAGTCTGCAATGAGCCCCCAGTCGAGAGGGAGGTGGCCTATGTGAAAGATATACCCAAAGGCCGCCTGTAAGGCGGTGTAGCCTGCATCACTAAACTCTTTTGTTGCCGCACGGCGGTAGAGACCTATGGCTTTTACCGGATCGTAGGGAATCGTACAACGTAGATTTTTGGTATCATAGAAATGATAGTAATAATCCGCTAATTCTGCGATACTTTCAGATTGGCCTAAGGCGGCACCTTTAGTGAACCACGTGAAAGCATCCTCGAATTTACCGTTTTCATGGCAGTCTAAACCTGTATATAGCATCATGGTAGGGTTGCCAAGCTCGGCCGCAGTCTTGGCGACGCGGCGCGCATTGGCAAAGTCGGCTTCGTCGATATAGATATTGCGCAAGTTCCCTTGGAACATGGCAAGACCATTGTCGAGGGCCTTATTAAACCACTCTTTCGCAAGATTAAATGCATTTTCTTGCAATGTTTCGTCTGGCACAGTGCCTTGCAAAGCGGCGATACGATCCTGCACAGAGGTTGCTGTAAGGCTTCTTTGAATGCGCTTAGTCCAGCTCATGGGCGGTGGTGTTAGCATAGTTTTAGCGGGGCTGATACGATTGTCATCACGCCAGAAAAAGACATTGCCTATAACATATTGGCAATAGGCATCTCCTTGGTTTGCATAATCATAGACAATGCGAAATGCATCGTCGAAGGAGATTTGCATATCCTTCTCCACTGTAGGCGTGATGGAGCCTTTGATACGCAAGGCTTGTAATGTACCGATAGGGCTACAACGACGAATGCTATCGTGTAAGCACTGATACGTGCGCATATTGTCCTCTGGGAAGTTAGACTCTTCCCAGGTAAAGCGAGGCCCTGCATAGACGCGCGCCAAGAGTGCATAGGCATCACCTAGCTCTCTAGCCTCTGGATCGTTGGCTATTTTGAGAGCATCTTCTTTAGTATCTATATCACTTTCAAGAAGGGTGGTCATATCGTTTCGCAAAGCGCGATGATCAGTTTGTACTGTACCTTGCTGATTGTTGACGATGAGCTCTAACTGACGTAAGCCTTCTTGAGCCATTTTTTGATTATAGAATGTAAAAATCATGTGGAAGACCTTTTGCAGGCGTTCCGTAAAGTACTGTGCCATTAGGCCTCCTTTTATACGATAGAATACATATTTATTATATAACGAACGCTAGGTACCGTAAAAGAGGCAATGCTAGTATAACTGTATGTCTTCTATTGATATCTGATAGCATATTGATATCGTTTAACTATTCTCACAATTTACTAGCCTATTTCTAATATGCCTGTATTTAATCCCATTTAATATGGAAGCTTCAGTATGTGTTGTATTTAAGCGTAAAAAATCCCCTCTGAAAAAGATTTGTTGTCACACATTTTATGTGATGTCTGAAATCTTTCAGAGGGGATTGTATTTACCCTAAAGCATAAGGATAGATATTATTTTTGGTTGTAATTACCAAACCATTTGTCGTAGATTTTTTGGTAAGTACCGTCTTCTTTAAGTTCTTTAAGAGCTTTATTAACAGCTTCTTGTAAAGCTTTGTTGCCTTTTTTCACGCCAAGAACTGTGCCTGGGGATTTAGTAGGTTCGCCTACGAGTTTAAGATCTTGATCAGCACCTTGTTTTAGGTAGTACATAGCCACTGCGTTATCGATGATAGCACCATCGATTGTACCGGCTTTCAATTCCATGAAGATATTAGCGTTGGAATCGATTTGTTTTACTGTTGTACCAGGGATTTTTTGAGCCATTTCAACAGGGATTGTGCCGATTTGAACACCTACAGTTTTGCCTGCTAGTTCGTCCATGTTGTGGATGGTAGTGTTGTCTTTACGAACAACTGTAATGAAGCCGCCTTGGTCGAAGTACACATCGGAGAAGTCCAATACTTTTTCACGTTCTGGAGTAGCGTTGATGCCTGCAGCAATCATGTCGATATCGCCAGATTGAACAGCTGGAATCAAAGCATCGAAGCCCATGGATTTGAATTCCATTTTTAGGCCGATTTTTTTGGAAATTGCTTCGGACAAATCAACGTCGAAACCAACGTATTTGTCGCCTTCAGTGAATTCGAATGGTGGGAATGTAGTTTCAGAACCTACACGCAATACACCTTCTTGTTGTGTCATTTTAGGTTTGTCGTTGCCACAACCAGTCAATAAACCCATTGCTGCTACCGCTACGAGGGCGATGGCTGTCAATTTTTTGAACTTAAACATAGTATCCTCCTCAAACATCCATATACATGGTTTATACATTTCTGTTTATATTGTACGGAATTTTACACCAATAGGCAATAACATTGTATAATTAAGAGTAAACGAGTTTTTTATTTTTTATTGTAGAGTATCATAATCCTTTACAATAATGTGGTTATATACATGGAGGCAATATGTCCCTTACAACTACTTTTGCTGATCTTTGTAAAAGCTTCGCACCTGATGCGTTTGCCATTAATTACACATTAGCCAAGAATCCTGAGATTTCCAGTCAGGAGTTCGAGTCCGTCAAAACTATAGGTGCTGTTCTTGAAAAACACGGCATGGACGTAATCTATGAATTCTGTGATTTGCCGACTGCCTTTAAGTCGTCTGCTGTGAAAGTAGACAGCCCAAAAGGTCGTTTAGCCATACTTTGTGAATACGATGCACTGCCAGAGGTAGGCCATGCATGCGGTCACTCCGCCAGCGGCTCTATGAGCGTGCTAGCTGCATTGACACTACATAAAATGCAACAAGAAGGCGTAGCTTTCAACATGGACATCGATATTATCGGTACACCAGACGAAGAAGCGATGGGCTGTAAGGTGGATATGTGCAATGCAGGGGTATTTAAAGAATACGATTTTGCCATCATGGTGCATCTCGACGGCGAGGAAACACGGCCAAATTCACAATTTTTGGCACTCGATTGTTTCCGTGCTAAGTATCATGGTAAGCCAGCCCATGCAGCCGGAGAGCCTTGGAATGGCATCAATGCGGTAAATGGTGTGCAACTCGCTATCCATGCTATGGATATGATGCGCCAACAAGTGCGCCCTGAAACGCGCATCGGCACGTGGATCATTGCGGGAGGTACCGCATCTAATGTGATTCCTGCCTTCGGTGAATTAGAGGTTACCGTGCGTCATACGGAGCGTGAGTACTTGAATTGTTTATCTGAGCAAATCAAAAAAATCTTTGAAGGGGCTGCCCTTTGTACAGGTACAACTGTGGATGTAGAGTTTTATGGCAACCCTTATGATGATATGAACCAAAACAATCGTGGCACAGCGCTTATCGAAGAGGTAATGGCTGATATGGGCCTCGATTTTGAGCCTGGCCCAGCAGCGCTTGGAGGTAGCTCAGATATTGGCAATGTAAGCTATCAATGTGCAGCACTCCATCCTAAATTGCGTCTCGCTGGCGAGCCAAAGGTGTGCCATTCTAAAGAATTTGCCTGTGCCATGTTAGAGCCTACTATTGAACAAACCATCATTGATGGTGCTAATATTATTGGTGGCGCTTTACTACGACTCGTAGAAAACCCAACAACCTTAGAAGAAATCGTTGCTGAATTTAATAGTACTAAATAGCTCATTTTTGTATCTACCTGAGTAACTGTATTATCAACATACGATTCATTAGTTAAAAGGAGTGTATATGTCCTTAACTGAAAGATTAGAAATAAAAAATTATATAGGCCTCACGGGGGATAAGCCGATTCGATTTATCGCATCCGATGTAGACGGTACCTTGGTAAACGATGCAAAGGCAATTCCTGAGGATGCCATTGAGGCGATTCGTGTAGCTCGTGAAAGTGGGATTCGGGTAGCCATTGCATCTGGCCGTGCTTGGAATGAGATGAATGATGTCATCGAAAAATTACCATGCTTGCGCTATTTCATGTGCACCAATGGTGCTTACGTGATGGATAAGGACGAAAACCGAAGTCTATTCCACGTAAATTTTGATAAAGAACAAGCTCTACACTTGTTACACAAACTATTAACCTATGGCGTTTATGTAGAGGCCTATGTGAAAGACCAAATCTTTGGCATGTATCCTCCGTCTAGATGTATTACACCTGAACGCTTAGGGGTATGTGCTAGTGAACGTAATGGAGAAGATAAAAAGACTTTGCATGGCATAATGGATAATCATCTGCCTAATACTAAAAATCAGATTTCTGGTACAGGAGACACTCGTCTGCCAGGAGCAACTTATGCTCACTATGCTTTGGCAGAAGGTGATGACGCAGCAAAAGTGAACATGTCTGAATGTGAAATTGAGCAATCCAATTTCTTCTTTAGACCTAATATTCGTCCATTTATCTTGGCTACGCGGACCATGGTATGTGATTTGTTAGCTCATATGGAAGCCTTAAATGAAGGTCCAGAGAAAATTCAAATCTTCTACGGTGACGAGCCGATGCGTCAGCGTATCTTGCAAGACTTACGAGATGAATACCAAGGTCTGTCCCACGATGGCACAGGTCGTGAACGTTTCTATGATGTATTGCTCTCTAGTGAAGGCAATCTAGAATTCGTGTTGCCCCACACCACAAAGGGCACTGCTGTAGAAGCCTTGGCAAAACATTGGGGCTTAAGTCCCGATGAGGTGATGACACTGGGGGATAGCGAAAATGATCTATCTATGTTACGCTTTGCGGGTGCAGGTGTAGCCATGGGCAATAGCAAGCCGAATATTAAAGAAGCGGCACGATACGAAACGACAGATAATAACCACCAAGGCGTGGCAAAAGCTATTTACTCGGCTATTGCATATAATAATGAGTTAAATAAGAAAAAGTCAAAGTAGATAATGTTAAGTTTGGCATAGATAAACAGTACATAGGAGGTGATGCATAATGGGAAATCTAAAGTTTAATATCGACGATACTTGCGTTAAATGTGGCGCTTGTGCTGAAGACTGTCCTGTTCAATGCATCACCGAAGGTAAGACTCGATTTAATATCGGGAAAGGCTGTATTGGCTGTGGTGACTGCTATTCCATCTGTCCTGTAGGGGCCGTTAAAATGGTAAAACATAATAATGATAAGAAAAAAGACAGTGAAGATTAGATGCTGACTATTAGATGTTAGAGCTTATATATTAGTAATTAGAAGTAAAAATTAATTGTTACACTACATAAAAGTATTAAGATAAATCTGAATGTTTAAAAGTTTTGTGAAACTTTTATTCGGAATATATAGAGGCGTATAAGTTCCTATGCTATAATGAAATATAAACGTAAAACGTTTTAAATGAGGAGATAATAATGGAATATGCAACCCTCAATACCGGTGCTCGGATGCCAATGTTGGGATTTGGCGTTTTTCAGGTTACTGATTTAATGCAATGTAAACAGATCGTACTTGATGCAATTGATGTAGGCTATCGTTTGTTTGATACAGCAGCTGTATATGGAAACGAAGCGGCCGTAGGTGAAGCTATTGCGGAAGCAATTGCTATGGGTAAAGTAAAACGTGAAGATTTATTTATCACATCCAAGTTGTGGGTTCAAGATATGAATGCCTATGATGTGGATGAGGGGATTGATCAATCGTTAAGGAATTTAGGGCTCGAGTATATTGATTTATATTTATTGCATCAAGCCATGGGAGACTATTTTAGCGCTTGGCGTGGATTAGAACAAGCTTATCGTGATGGTCGTTTAATGGATATTGGTGTAAGTAATTTCTATCCTAATGTTTTGACGAATTTTTGTGAAAACGTAGATATAAAGCCAGCAGTAAACCAAATCGAGCTACATCCTTACTTTCAACAACCGGATGCGTTAGATACGATGAAGTATTATGATGTTCTGCCTGAGGCATGGGCACCATTAGGCGGCGGGCGATATAGTCCATTTGAGGAGAAACTCTTACAAGATATTGCAGAGACTCATGACAAAACGGTTGGGCAAGTGGTGTTACGGTGGAATATTCAACGTGGCGTTGTTGTCATACCTAAAACGACTCATAAAGAACGAATGATTGAAAATATAAATGTATGGGATTTTGAGCTTTCACAAGATGAGATGGAATCTATTTCAACACTTGATTTGGGATATGGTGGATCTAGAACAAAACATTTTGATCCGGAATTTGTACGATCGGTATTAGGTGTTGAAATTCATGGCTAATTTTGGCAGATAACGTAAATAAAGTTAATTTGTAAATATATATGTGAAAGTATTGTAAAATACAACTTCTTGCTTAATGGAGGAATTATGGAAAACAAGGAATTTGTAATTGTTGTTGACTTTGGTGGTCAATATAACCAATTGATTGCGCGCCGTGTTCGTGAAAATCACGTATACTGCGAAGTATATCCATACAACAAAGCGCTGGAAAAAATTAAGGAATTGAAACCGCAAGGTATCATCTTCACAGGCGGTCCTAACAGCGTGTATGAAGAAAACTCTCCAAAAATTGAGAAAGAGATTTTTGAACTTGGTATTCCTATTCTTGGCATGTGCTATGGCATGCAATTTATGGCGCATACATTAGGTGGCGAAGTTAAATCTGCGGACAACCGTGAATTCGGTAAAACACCTACTAAAGTGGATACTACATCTCCATTGTTCAAAGGCTTGGAAGAAGACCAAGTTGTTTGGATGTCCCACGTTGACTATGTAGCGAAGGTTCCTGAAGGCTTTGAAATCGTAGCACATACTAAGGATTGTCCTGTTGCATCCATGCAAAATAAAGAACGTAAACTATATGCTATGCAATACCATGCAGAAGTATTGCACACTGAACATGGTAAAGAAATGCTTCACAACTTCTTGTACGAAGTATGTGGCTTCACAGGCACATGGACAATGGCAAACTATGCAAAAACTGCTATTGAAGAAATCCGCAACACTGTAGGCGATGGCAAAGTATTGTTGGCGTTGTCTGGTGGTGTAGATAGCTCCGTTGCAGCAGCTCTTATTTCTAAAGCTGTGGGCGACCAATTGACTTGTATCTTTGTTGATCATGGTTTAATGCGTAAAAACGAAGGTGACGAAGTAGAAGCAGCTTTCAAAGATTCCGGTATGCATTTTATCCGCGTCGATGCAGAAAAACGTTTCTTAGATAAATTAGCTGGCCTTGAAGATCCAGAAGCTAAACGTAAAGCTATCGGTGAAGAATTTATCCGCGTATTCGAAGACGAAGGTCGTAAAATCGGTTCCGTTGATTACTTGGCGCAAGGTACTATTTACCCTGACGTTATCGAGTCCGGTACTGGTGAAGCAGAAGTTATCAAATCTCACCACAATGTAGGCGGCTTGCCTGCAGTTGTAGACTTTAAAGGCCTTATCGAGCCATTGCGTAACCTCTTCAAAGACGAAGTGCGTGAACTTGGTGCTGAATTAGGCTTGGCTGATTACCTAGTATGGCGTCAACCATTCCCAGGTCCTGGCCTTGCTATCCGCGTAATGGGCGAAATCACGAAAGAGAAACTCGACATCTTGCGTGATGCGGACTACATCTTCCGTGATGAAATTGCAAAAGCTGGTCTTGATCGCAGCATCAACCAGTACTTTGCAGTATTAACATCTACACGTACCGTAGGCGTTATGGGTGATTTCCGTACATACGACTATACATTGGCATTGCGTGGCGTAACAACAACAGACTTCATGACTGCTGACTGGGCGCGCATCCCTTACGACGTATTGGACACAATCTCCCGTCGTATCGTAAACGAAGTACAACACATCAACCGTATCGTGTACGATATTACATCAAAACCACCCGCTACAATTGAGTGGGAATAATAAGAAATATTGATTTTAAATTCACTAACTGTACTTTTGAGTAATACTGAATTCAACTGAAAGGTAAAAGAATAAGTTTGAAAGGGAGTTATTGAATTTTAGTGTGTATAAAAAGCCTCCCGTCATTTGATGGGAGGCTTTTGGTGTAGCTGGGGAGTGAAAAGTTAGATATGTGGAAAGATAGTGAGTCAAATATCGATTTTATTGATTTTGAATATATTGCTGATTTAGTTAATCATATAATAATGGATGATAGCTTATTACCAGCAAGTATTGGGGTTTATGGAGATTGGGGAAGTGGTAAATCAAGTATTATGTCAATTAGTCAGAATTCTCTTAAAGAATTAGATAAAAGTATTATGATTATAAACTTTAATGCTTGGTTATTTGAGGATTATGGTGATACTAAAAAAACTGTGATTAACCGTATTTTAGATGGACTTGAAATAGAACTAGAACAAAAAGAAAAACCAACAAATAAGCTTGTAAAGTTAAGACGAAGTATAAATTTATTTGATTTATCTACTCTGCTAGTAAAAAATGCTCCGACTATTATGTCAACTATTATAAATCCACTTAATTTTGGTGAAATGACTAAGATGATAGGTAGTGATATAGAGTCATACATTAGAAATATTAAAGAAAATTATGAAGCACTAACTTCACATAAATCACTTAGAGATGATATATCAAATTTTAGAGAACAGTTCGGTTCCTTAATTCAAGAAAGTGGGCTTTCTCGTGTTGTAATATATATAGATGAAATGGACAGATGTTTACCAGATACTATATTAGAAATATTCGAAGCAATGAGACTATTCTTGTTTGATGGGAAAGTAGCATTTGTTTTTGGAGCTGACGAGAGACAAATTTCGTATGCAATTCGTCAAAAATATTCTGATAGTATATTTGATGTAGAACACAAAATAAATATTGGTAAAGAATATTTAGAAAAAATAATACAATATCCTATAAGAATACCTACAATGACGGTATCAGAAACAGAAATGTATCTGACATTGTTATTTTGTTCTAAATTGATAGATAATCAATCATTTGCGAATTTTAAAACTAAGTGTATTGAACAGTTTAGATTAAATACAACAAAGTTTCAATTACCTGATAATATTGAGCCTTCTAATAGAGAAAAAATTTTGGATGCATATAGCTTGTCGAAAAGGATATCATCCTTGCTAAACAGTGGTTTAAATGGTAATCCAAGACAGTTCAAACGGTTTTTAAATGAATTTGAAATGAGAAAAAATGTTGCAAAACTCAAAAATATTAAAATAAATGAGCAAGTACTTGTAAAAATGATGATGCTTCAATATGTTAAACCTAATATTTTTATGGACTTTATAGATTTATATGGCAAAGGCGAGTTAGATTTATTTTTAAATGCATATAAATCTTATGGTAATGTGGAAACTAAGAAACAAAAGAATACAAATAGCAGTCATGAAAAAAAATGGAAAGATGATTGGTTTGAGAAGTGGATGAACGAAGATCCTAATATTGAACAAGAAAATTTAGAGCCATATTTTTATCTATCAAGAAATACCAATACTATATTCAATTATGTATCGAATATTAAACTTTCTGATTCTGCAGCTAAAATAATTGATGCTTATTTGGGCGATAGTGATATTTTAATAACTCGTGCACAAGGACTTATTAAAGAGATTTCTGAGGCTGAGTGTAATACTATGATAGATATATTATATAACTCTTTTATTACTAATAAGGCAAAGAAAAATATTAATGTAATAAAGGGGATTGTAGAGATTGTACAAACTAATAATCAGTGCTTCCGCGAAGCGGTAAGTAAGTTAAAATTGATTCCAGCAAATGATATAACTAAAGCAATGATTGTTCATGTAGAAGCTTTAAAAATTATTAATGAAGTAGACATTAATAGTTTGCTAGAAATCTGGGATGATAAGAATAAAAAGATAATTTAATAGTTGGAGGAGGATAGCATGGGGACATCAAGTTCATTTAAAGGTAAAGTGGGTAGAGGATTATTACCAGATGATTTTAATTTAGATGATGATAAAAAGATTGAAAGTCATAGATCTGATTGGACTGCAGCAAAAGGTTTGATGAGTAAATATATCTCTTCTAATAAGACTATAGGTTCTCCTAAACAAATAGCGCGCACTTATATTAAAGCCTCTGGTGGTTCAAGTAGACTTATTGGCAATATTGGTAAGAATGCAACTATAAAGCTTGGTAATGTATTTGAAAGTTTTGTTAAAAACGGTATATCGCAAACTCTTAATAATATTGGAATATCTATAAAAGGTAGTTCTTTGCAAGAAGCAATGTCGAAGTTAGTTAATTATGTGCAAGAAGAGGCCGTATCTAAAAATGACATTGCAATAAGAACAGCTACAGCAAATACTTTAGAAAAACTTTTAGAATTAAATTTAGATGATGATAAACTAGATTCTGACGCTGCAATAGTACTTATGCAATACTTTTTTTCTGATTTAATTTGGCAACAAATGCTTGTGGATTTTGGATATTCTTTTGAAAAATATGGAAATAATCTAGATGAGTTAGTTCAAGTCGAAGCGTCTATGCAGGATTATATAAAAGCAAGTGTTGAAGAGGCTTTTAAACAAAATAAGGATAATATTTTTTCTAAAGATATGTATGATGGTATTTTTAAAATGTGTTTAGAAATTATGGAGGCTTAGTTGTGAAGGTTTTTTGTAGTAATGATAAAAAAAATAATGTTCCAGATGGTTATGATGATTATATAGATATTAATTGTTCTTCGGATATTGGATTTCATTTTTGGGATAAAAAGATGAAGTTTAATGGTAAGTTTTCACCATTGGCTGTTGATTTGCTCTATATTTCAGTATTTGTATTTGCGATGGATCGAAAAATTTTACGTAATAAACAATTGGATAATTGGACAAGAACAATTGAATTAAATGTACCGGTTTCAAATATTGATTTTTGGAATAGCAATAAGCCCTTGTTAGAAGAAATGATTAATTTTTTAAGTGGAGATAATTGGGAATTTTCCTTTAGGGAAAAGGTTAAGTTGGATGAAGATATATATTATAAAAGTAAAAGATATGAAAAAACTGATATTAAGTATTATGATAAAGTATGTTTATTATCAGGTGGACTCGATTCATTTATCGGAGCTATAGACTTATTGGAAGAAGAAAAGAATAAAATTTTATTTATTAGTCATTATGGTGGTGGAAAAGGAACCAAGGAATATCAAGATAAGGTGTTTACGTGTTTGAAAGATACTTATGGACTAGATGATTCTGATTATATACAATTTTATGTAGCTTGTAAGCATGCATTTGAAGATACAACGAGAACTCGTTCTTTTATGTTTTTTTCACATGCAATAGTAATGGCATCTGCATTTAATGTAGATACAGAAATGTATATTCCTGAAAATGGCTTTATATCTTTAAATATACCTTTATCAGGGGCTAGGTTTGGAAGTAGTAGTACCCGTACGACGCATCCGTATTATATAAAAAAATTAAAGGATCTGGTAAAAAAAATGGAATTAAAAATATCAATCAAAAATCCATATCAGATTAAAACAAAAGGAGAAATGGTATTAGAATGTAAAAATCAAGAGCTATTAAAAACAAATTATGTTAAAACAATGTCTTGTTCTCATCCTGATTTAGGACGATATAGTAAACATAGTGAAACAATGCATTGTGGTTCCTGTATACCTTGTATAATTAGAAGGGCTGCTTTGTTTAATGCTTTTGGAGAGGATAAAACCATTGTTAGAGATTTTTTGTTGACTAAGTCTGAAGTGGCAAAGTTAAATAAAAATGCATTTTTACAGAAAATAAGAAAATTTAAGAAAAGTAGTGCGATACTTGAAATACAAAAATCCGGTGTTTTAGATGAGAATTTAAATAGTTTGGCTGAAATGTATTGTCGTGGTATTGATGAAATTAATAGATTTATATCGGAGATTATAAGAAATGATTGATATAATAGATTTTCATTGTCATCCAGATCTATACAATGATAAATTTTCTTTATTAAAAAAAGCTAAAGAATATAATATTGGGTTAATTGCAATGACAAATATTCCCCAATTATATAAGAAGTATAATAATTTGTTTGGGGATGAGCCCTATATAAAAATTGCATTAGGATATCATCCACAGTTAGTTCTGGAGTATCCAAATGAAATGAAGCTATTTTTACAATATATAAAACATGCACGTTTTATAGGTGAAGTCGGTTTAGATAAATCATCCTATTCAATTTCTTATATTGATAAGCAGATAGAAATATTTAAAGAAATAATAATAGAATGTAATAAGATTGGCAAAAAAATAATTTCTATTCATTCAAGAAATGCAGATGATATTATATTTGATTTTTTACAAAAAGGTAGTTGTATATATATTTTACATTGGTATACAGGTAAGGTTAATAAACTCTTAGCAGCTATGTCTAAAGATGAGAATATTTATATTTCTATTAATCTAGATATGATTAGTACTACTAATGGTAGAAAGATAATAGAATTAACTCCATTGTCAAGAGTAGTTTTAGAAACAGATGCGCCATTCACCAAGAGGACAAAAAAAGTATATTCTAGAGATATTTTTTTTGAAACTATTAAAGGCATAGCCAAAATAAAAAAATGTACACTTCAACATGTAATAGACGTAATAATAGATAATTCTAAAAGGATTATCGAAGATAATTATTAAAACCACATTGCTGATAAGCAGTTTTATTTTCATGAACTATTTGATTCGAGGAATTATGCATATTACTAGATCTTTTGGCAATCATTCCAAATATTCTCTCCATGATGCGCGAGTACAGAAAATAGAATACACAGATGATAATTTGATCCTTATATTTGATTATATTTTCTCCTATGAAAATGGTACTGAACAGACTCATAAGGCTCAAGTTGTATTTGAGACGTGCGATATAGATTTTTTTGAAATTCTCGTGTTTAATAATACAATTCTAGATACTTTCACAGGTAAAAGAATTGAGTTACCTCAGTATCAGCAGGAATATAGTGAAAGTGAATTTGAGGTCATTACGGAGACCTATAATTGGGGACACGCTGTTTTCCAGGGTTGGTTATGGACCGAAGGGAATCCCGTACACTGTATAATGAACATATACTTTAAAGGTGATATGGTATATGTAGTTGAATGAGGCTCGAAATGAGTAATTTAGATTTTACTATTGGCTGTACAGTTACTTTCTTTAGCAAGAAGAGGAGAACTCCACCTAATTTAAATAATGGAATGTACTATCCTCATATCGTTATAAAAGGTACTGAGGAATATCTTGGTATTAACTTTATTGATGGTGAGGATGTCATCTTTAATAAACAAATAGAAGCTAATGCGCTGCCACTTTATGAAACTGTAGATTACTCTGCTCTACAAGCAGGTACTGAGTTCTTTATCATGGAAGGCGGAAATATTGTTGGTGAAGGGATTGTAAAAGAAATCTTTCAACATAAACCATATGGGAGTAAATAACTATGGGCTATAAAAATGTATGTGTAACCTGCCGGATCTCCTTGTCGGAGGGCACAAACTATGAGTTGTTTAACAGAAATAAAACTTGCCCTACATGTAAAGGTAAAATGTACTTTGTGAACGAGAAGTTCAAGGCTCCTAAAAAATCTAATGATAAAGAATGGAAGATTATCGAGTATTTGTTGTTGAGCGGCTATGACTTCCGAAATCCTTATTGTGGACATGAGCAATGTATTTATTTTGAATTCCCTAAGAATCTACAAGAGGCAGAGGCGTTTATTCGTGAGATGCGAAAGTTAAAGTAATCACTATTATTGGAGTTTAAATGATTAAGATTGTTGATGGAAAACCGTATTTAGATCAAGTAAAAGAGTTGATTACAGAGACAATGGCTTGGTCGCGATTTGTCCTTTCAGAATTTAGATAAGGAATTAGCCGATATTGCTGAAAAATATACGGCACCCAATGGTGAGTTATTGGTTGCCATTGATGAAAATGAGATAGTGCTAGGAATGGTGGCCTATTATCAGCATAGTGATATGCGCTGTGAAATGAAACGCCTCTACGTACGTCCCGCAGGGCGTGGACATGCGTTAGGTGATCGTCTTATTGAAAGCATCATGGACCACGCTAAGGCCTCTGGATATAAAGAAATGGTGCTAGATACAATTGAACCGTTGCAAGCAGCAATCCATTTGTATAAGAAGCATGGCTTTGTTGAATGCGAGCCGTATTATCATAACCCTATGGACGATGTTATCTATATGAGCAAGAGGTTGTAGAAAAATACGTTTGGCACTTATAACTTAGGAGCGCAGTAGCATGAATAAACAGCAAGCAAAAGGATACCTTTTAGAGATAGTATTATCAAAACTTATCGAAGTGAATGGTTATGAAGTAATTACAGAGAGCAATATTCCTTATGAACCTGGTGTACCGCATGGCGAACAAGAAATAGAAAGTAAACATAATGGTTTAAATGTTCGAGGACGTGGAGGTTATCATCAGTTTGACACATTGGGGACTTTTAGAATCACGCCTCCTTTTGTATATCCTTTGCGCTTATTTGTAGAAGCAAAGTGTTATGCAAGCACAAAAGTTGGTATTGATAGAGTTAGAGTGGGCGTTGGGATTTTAAATGATATTAATACTAACTACTCTACTGTAAATTTGAGTACGGAGCAATTATCTGTTAAACGTTATCAATATCATTATGCTATCTTTTCTACATCTGGTTTTTCAAATCCTGCACAACGTTATGCAATTGCTCATAAAATACATTTAATTGATTTATCTAGTGATGTATATAAAGATATCATAAACCTTATTCAACAAATAATAGATGAATTGATGGATGATTCAGGTATAGATGATACTGAATTTAATAGTTTCAAAAGGACATTTTCAGAATTAATTCGTGATGAAGTGGCATATTATAGGAGATCTTCTTATTGTTGGGATGAATATTTATTTGATATTGATTTAAAAAAGCTGATAATGGATTTAAAGAATAATATTGAAAATCAATTTATATATTTGGCTACAATAAATAGTGTATATATGATTCCTCTATTAGCTAATTCAGAATTTAATGAGTTATTGAAAGCTAATCCGCACCAACAAGTATCAATACATTTTGATCCAGATAAACCTGATGAATGGATTATAGTACCAATAGTTAATAACGATGAGATTTACAGCCTTAGTATTCGGTTTACTCTTCCGGAATTGCTTCGTGAATATATGTATCACGATGCTGAAAAAGCGATGATGGTAAAAGAGAAATTGATTAATAAAATAGTTTTTATTGCTTACTTAGATAAAGAAAATCCTACACTCTGTACATTAACCTTTAATAAGGCTACTACTTTAAGAAATCCTTGGACTTTTAGATAATATAAAGGCTTTTTATGACTATTAAGTATACTGAAGAAAGATATTTTACGTCTCAGCAGGTAGCAGAGTTATTTCTATCTGTTCGTTGGGTGGTAGGTAAATATCCTGACCGATTATACAAGGCTTTGATGAACTCCTCGCGCGTGATTACTGCTTGGGATGGAGACCGTTTAATAGGTCTTATTCGTCTTATGGACGATAGTGAGTTGGTATGCTTCATCAATTATGTTTTGGTTCATCCTGAGTATCATGGCCGAGGTATTGCAGGGCAATTGCTTGAAATGGTGAAAGATGCTTACAAATCGTATTTGTACATCAATGTTATGATTGGCGAAAGCAAGAATGCGACCTTTTATGAGAAGCATGGGTTTAAGGTAAAGGAAAATTCCTTACCGATGCAATATCGTAATGTACCTAAATATACGAAAAGATGATTGGTCGGATAATTTGTATAGCAAGTAACTGGTCAAATTGTTAATAAAAGGCTACACGTACATAGAGTTATGTGTAGCCTTTGTTTTATAAACGGTATATGATAAAACCGATATGTAGATACGATGGAGAAGGATATGGATATATTAATACGAAAAGCGACAACCTCTGATTTAGATTTAGTGACACATATAGAAGCGACTTGTTTCCCTCCGGCTGAAGCTGCGCCTCGTGAGGCTTTTAAGGATCGATTAGATCATTATGCAGGTCAGTTTTTAATTGCCTTTGACGGCGATACACCGATTGGTTTTATCGATGGATTTGTAACGGATGATGAAGTCTTAACGGATGAGATGTTTGCTGATGCTTCGTTACATAACCCTAACGGCGCATGGCAGATGATATTTGGCTTAAATACAATGCCAGAATATCGAAATCGCGGTGTAGGTGGTCAGTTAATTGGGGCGTTTATCGACCTTGCGAGAGAGGAAAACTGAAAGGGTGTAATTCTAACCTGTAAGGAAGAAAAGATTCCTTTTTATGCCAAGTTTGGTTTTGTGAATGAAGGGGAGTCAACGTCGGATCATGGCGGTGCTAAATGGTATCAAATGCGCCTTGAATTGCAGAGGAAAAGTTATTAATCGATAAAAATAAATTATAGAATTTGACGGACATTTTTACCAATTGTCCTAATGAGAAGCTAAGACTCCGCTTAGTGGTTGAGTTTTAGCTTCTTTTTTGCTGAAAAGTGTAGATTTTACAAGGATAGCAGTACCCCTATACGTTTATTGACACTGTATATCCCTCATGCTACGATGAGGAAAATCACATATGATTGGGTTAGGTGTCTATTGACTTAATAGAGAATTTGGTACAAGCCAAAGCGGTCACGCCACTGTAACAGCGAGGTACTTTGCATAGAGGGTGTAATGCTCTCGGTCACTGAAGTTTTTGGGAAGGCGCAAAGTAACGTTAAACTGGAGCCAGGAGAACTGCCTAATTAACAATTGCCAATTGACCTGCGAGAGACAGGGATGGGGATTGATATAGATGAATTTATACTAGCTATGCATAGTTGAAAGCTCATACTATATGCTAGCTTATTAGGCGTGGTAGTTAGTCTAACTGAGATGACAGCCCGTTTCCTCTTCGTGGGGAAACGGGCTTTTTATGTGCACTTATAGTGATAGTTTTGGTTGAGAGAAGAGAGGTACTTATGTTCAAACAAAAGAAGTTCATAGCGTATTTAGCCACGGTTTTCCTCCTAATTGTTAGTATGCTTATCGCTGCATGTGGAGGTCCTAGTGAGACGAAGAAAGATTCGTCTCAGATGAATAAGCCTATCGAGATTACTGACGTAACAGGACGTACGGTAACGCTTAAAAAGCCAGCAGAGAGAGTTGTTTTGCAATGGAGTGGTGCCGGTGGTCCATTCTTTACGATTTCCGCACTTATGGGTAAGGATACGCCAAAGGTTATTGCCGGCATGGATACATCTTTGCAGGATTATAGGGCGGATATGTGGAAACACTTTACTACCGAAATGCCTGAGTTAGCTAAGATTCCAGTAGTTGGTACTATCGGTGATAAAACATTTAATGCTGAGCAAGTTGTGGCATTAAATCCAGATGTTATTTTTATTCCTGTAGATTTGAAAGATCAGTACGAGTCTGATGCAAAAGCAAAAATGGATGCTGCTGGTATCCAGACTATTTATATAGATTACCATGCTGAAAAACTTGAAAGTCATCAAAAATCTATCGAAGCCATAGGTAAGGCTTTGGGTAAAGAGGAACGTGCCGCAGAAATCAGCAAGTTCTATACGGATCGCGTGACAAGAGTTCTCGATCGTGTTAGTAAAATTAACAAACCAAAACCAACAGTTTACCTTGAAGTTGGTATGAATGGTCCGGAAGAATTTGGTAATTCCTTTAGTAGTAATTACTCTTGGGGGGCATTAGCTACTATGGCTGGTGCTGATGTCATCACTAAGGATGTTATTAAGAAAACGTCTCCTATTAATCCAGAGTTTATACTTGAGAAAAATCCAGATATTATCATGATCATGGGTTCTTACTGGCCTAAAAAACCGACTTCTATGCGTTTAGGTTTTGAAGCAACCGAAGCATCTTCTCAAGAGTTATTGAAAGCTTTCACCACAGAACGTCAAGGTTGGAGCGAATTAAAAGCTGTTGAAAATAAACAAGTTTACTCTGCGCACCACGGTCTTCCACGTGAAGTCTTTGATGCAGCCGTATTCGAATATTTAGCAAAAACCTTCTATCCTGAAGAGTTTGCGGATGTAGATCCTGAAGCTACACTTAAAGAGTTCTATGACAAATTCTTGCCATTCTCTTATAGTGGCATCTGGTTTATGCATATGAATTAGGGTTGTGTTGTGTGTGAAGGAGCTGATGATGTAAAACCCAAATAAATGCTGTTATATATTGTGTTTATTAGAACTTATTAAGTTTGGAATCGAGGTATTCTATGGTTAAGAAAAAGAAATTTATGGCTTATTTAGCCACAGTTTTTCTACTGATTGTTAGCATGCTCCTGACTGCATGTGGTGGCCCTGGGGATGCAAAAAAGGATGCAGCTCAGACTGGTAAATCTATTGAGATTACAGACGTAACAGGTCAAAAAGTTACGTTGAAAAAACCAGCAGAACGCGTAGTAGTTCAATTGAGTGCTTCCGGTGGTGCGTTCTTGACTATGGCTGCATTGCAAGGTAAAGATGTAGCTAAGACTATTGTTGGTATGGACCCTTATTTGAGCAAATTGCGTACAGATATGTGGGATCGCTACAAATCTGAAGTGCCAGAGTTGGAAAAAATTCCTCTCATCGGTAACGTAAATGACAAAACATTTGATGTGGAAAAAGTAATTTCCTTAAACCCAGATGTTATTTTCATGCCTTTATACTTTAAAGATCAATATGAATCTGATTACAAACCTAAAATCGATGCAGCTGGTATCCCAACTATCTATATCGATTACCATGCTGAAAAGCTTGAAAATCACCAAAAATCTATTGAAGCTATCGGTAAAGCATTGGGTAAAGAAGAGCGTGCAGCAGAAATCAACAAGTTCTATACTGACCGTTTAACAAGAGTCATGGACCGCATTAGCAAAATCAATAAACCAAAACCAACTGTTTATATTGAAACAGGTAACGAAGGTCCAGAAGGTTTAGGTTTTGCGTATAGTGCAAATGTAGCCTGGGGCGCATTAGCAACGCAAGTAGGTGGCGACCTTATTACAAAAGATGTAGTTCAAAAAGCAGGCCCTGTTAACCCAGAATTTATTTTGGAAAGAAACCCAGATATCATCATGATTATTGGTTCTTACTGGCCTAAGAAACCGACTTCCATGCGTTTAGGCTTTGATACAAATGAAGCTAAATCTCAAGAATTGTTGAAAGCTTTCACCACAGAACGTCAAGGCTGGCCTGAATTGAAAGCCGTTCAATCTAAAAACGTATTCTCTACTCACCATGGTTTACCCCGTGAAGTATATGACGTTGCAGTATTCGAATACTTAGCTAAAACATTCTATCCTGAGGAATTCAAGGATGTAGATCCGGAAGGCACACTTAAGGAATTCTATGATAAATTCCTTCCATTCTCTTACGGTGGCGTTTGGTTTATGCATTTGAACTAAAAAGGAGTTTTTCGTAGTGACAGAAACTAACAATCAGTACGATTATAAGAAACAGAGCTATAAAAAGCTCATGTTTATTATCATCGGTCTGATCATTTGTGCGGTAAGTTTTGTTACCGATATTATTGTGGGCCCTGCATCACTCACCTTGAGTGATGTATGGCTCGCATTAACAGACCCAGCAGAGGTTTCCAAAAACGCATATGTTATCATTTGGTCGATTCGTCTTCCGACGGCCATTATGGCATTGCTCGTAGGTGCTTCCTTGGGCATTGCTGGTGCTGGCATGCAGACTATCCTTGATAACCCGTTATCTAGCCCGTATACACTTGGTATATCCGCAGGGGCTGGCTTCGGTGCATCTCTTATGGTTGTTGTAGGCGCTAGTGCATTAGAGTTTTTAGGTGTCTTTATGGTTCCATTTGGCGCCTTTGTATTTGCTAGTTTGACGAGTTTCTTTATCTATTCCATCAATAAGATTAAGAATTTTTCCTCTGAAACGATGATTCTCGCTGGTATCGGCATGATGTTCTTGTTCCAAGCGCTTCAATCCTTGATGCAATATATGGCATCTCCTGAGGCCCTTCAAAACATCGTGTTCTGGACTATGGGGAGTTTAGCTAAGGCAAATTGGGTGAACATCTCTATTGTTCTTATCGTGCTAGCAATCATGCTTCCGCTCATGATGCGTGAATCTTGGCGTTTAACAGCATTAAAATTAGGCGATGAAAAGGCTTCTGGTCTTGGTGTTAATGTTGAAAGCTTACGAGTAAAAGTGTTTGCTTTCATCTCCATCATTACAGCCGTTGCTGTTTCTTTCGTTGGAACCATTGGTTTTATCGGTATTGTAGGACCACATATTGCACGTATGCTTGTGGGTGAGGATCAACGGTATTTCTTGCCGTTATCTGCAGTGTGTGGCATGGCGATTTTGTCTCTCGCATCTATTGCGAGTAAGATGCTCGTTCCTGGGGCGATGTTCCCAATCGGTATTGTGACAGCAATCATCGGTGTACCTTTCTTCTTCTCGTTGGTATTAACTAGGAAAAGGAGCTATTTCAAATGATTGAAGTTCATAATCTAACCTTTGGTTATTCCGCTACGGAAGACAGACAAATCTTAAAGGGCGTTGATTTTGCTGCCAAAACAGGTAAATTGACTGCGCTCATTGGTACTAACGGTGCTGGTAAATCTACACTTTTAAAAACAATTATGGGTATCTTGAAAGGCAAGGGCGAGATTTCCGTTAATGGTAAACCTGTATCTCAATATTCTACAAAGGATTTTAGCAGTACAGTCAGCTATTTGTCTCAAGATAATGACTGTAAAGTCAATCTATCTGTTTTTGAAGTCGTTATGCTAGGGCGCATGGGATCCATGTCATTCCGTGTAAGTGATGAGGATATTGCAGCCACACAAGAGGTATTGGAACGGTTGAACTTACAGGGCTTTGCATCGCGCAGCATCATGGAGCTCAGCGGTGGTCAACGCCAACTTGTGTTCATGGCGCAAGCCCTTGTAAAAGAACCTAAAATCCTAATTCTTGATGAACCGACAAGTGCTTTAGATTTACACAAGCAATTTGACTTGTTAACATTGCTAAAAAATCTGACTCAAGAAAATGATTTTACAACGCTCGTAACATTGCATCATCTTGATTTGGCGGCTATGTTCGCAGATGAAATCATCGTGCTTAAAGAGGGTACAGTATACGCTCAAGGCGCGCCGAAAGACATCTTTACAGAAGCCATGATGGAAGATGTATATCGTGTTAAAACGAAAATTTATATCGATGACAATGGGCTACCTCATGTTATTCCATTAGAAGCTATTATTAATTAATAGGATTCTTTGTGATTGCGTTGAGCTTATTATAGTGTTGGTACTATCTGTTATAGATAGTCATTGACGTGAATCCAGTTATTAATAGGATGTAAGACTATTAGTTAAAAATAAAAGAGGCTGAAATCTTTGCAGAGCAGCATTGATTTCAGCTTCTTTTTGTTGGGAAAAGTATTGGTATTGTATTTAAATAATCTCTTTAACCTGTGCTATACCCTTATCAGTAAGCACGTAGTGTCCATTTGTCACATATAATAGACCTTGTTTCTTTAGCTGTGAAGCAGCTTGATGCGTATAGTCAGGTCTCCAGTTCAAATGCTCGTGAATGGTACCGATGCCGTTTTCAACGTGCGCAATAGGTGTATCCATATGCGTATAAATGTGGCACAGCATCATCGTTTCTCGATAGTGACGACGCAAATGACGTTGACGGCGGTATGTGGCGATATAGCCTGTCTTTGGTGTTGCAATAACAGCGATAATCAGTGCGATACCGATGGTGGTTGCAATGGAACCCGCGATGGATACGTCCATGGTGAAAGCTACTTCCGTACCGACGACAGCACAGATAATACCGATGATGATACTGCTAGTAAGCATGGCTTTCACAGAGTCCGTCCATAAATAAGCGATGACCGCAGGTCCTATCATGAGGCCGATGACGAGGATGGCACCTACCGCTTGGAACGAGGCCACAACGGTGAGGGATACCATGGTCATTAGCACATAGTGGATGAGGGCTGGCATAAAGCCGAAGAGCCCCGCTAGTAGCGGATCAAAGGTAGATAATTGCAATTCCTTGTAGAACAGCATGACTAATATTAAATTGATGAGCGCCACGCCTAGAGAAATCCATAGCGATACAGGCCCTAGATCGGTGCCGTTCACAATCCATCGATCAAAGGGTGCAAAGGCTATTTCGCCGAGTAATGCGGTATCTACATCGAGATGAGCGTTACCGCTGTATAGGCTGACTAGAATGATGGCGATAGAGAATAGAAGCGGGAAGATGATGCCGATAGACGCATCTTCGTTGACAAGCCCCGTATTGTGTATCATTTCCGTAAGCCATACGGTGCCTACACCAACTAAGGTAGCCCCGACGAGTAGAAATGGAGAGTTTAAATCTTCCGTCATAAAGAAAGCGAGCACGATGCCGAGGAATACGGTGTGCGTAATGGCATCGGCCATCATGGACATGCGACGCAATACGAGGAAGACCCCAGGGATGGCACATGCGATGGACACCGCAATGGCAATGAGTAATATCTCTGTATGAACTGTCATGGGGCACCTCCTATGCGAGGTTGTGCGTCCTCTGCTACGTAAATACTTTGCTGTGCCTTGAATTTGGGAGCTCTTGTGGTTTCTAACAATAATGCGTGCTTTGACCGTCTATTTTTGCGGAACTGCCAGAGCATACCTCTGTTAGGAGCAAAGATGAGGCTCAATAATACGAGAATCGATAAAATGACGATGATAGCTGGACCTGTCGGTAATTTTGGAACCGCTGTACTCCAGATAGTACCGCCGATGGCGGATATCATGCCGAAACATCCTGCTAATATACACATGGTGCCCAGTTTGTTCGTCCACTGTCTTGCCCCTACGGCGGGTGCAATGAGGAGGGAGCTAATCAAGATAGCGCCTACCGATTGAATGCCGATGATAATGGTCATGATCAATAGTGAACGGTATAAAATAAGGGTGAAAGTGACGGGAATTTGTAGTGTTTTGGCGTATTCCACATCGAAGGAGATGAGCTTTAACTCCTTCCAGAATAATGCGGTTAACACGATGATGATGAGCGCTGCTGCAGATGTGATGTACACATCGCGCGCTAATATGGTGGCTGCCTGTCCAAATATAAATTTTGAAAGCCCCGCTTGACCAGCATTGTTTAAGCTTTGTACATAGGTGAGCAATACCATACCGAGCCCAAAGAAGGCGGAGAGTATGGTGGCTAAAGCGCCATCAAATTTGATTTTGCTGTTTTCTACTGTGATGGTAATGAGCCAAGCCGCAGTGATAGAGGATAGGGCAGCACCTGCGATGAGAACTTCGATGTCCTTGATGCCCGTCAGCAAGAAGGCAATGACCACACCGGGTAGTGCCGCATGCGATAGGCCGTCACCGATGAGGCTTTCCTTGCGAAGTACCGCAAAGGTACCAGCGATACCGCTAGCGAGGCCTAATAGAGCCGTACCGAGCAGTACCATTTGCGTCGTATAGGATTGGAGTATGGTCATACAATCCTCCCCTTGCCGTAGGTGCGCTCAATAGCTTCGTCCGTAAATGTATCTGCTACGGGGCCATAGGCGACAGTTTGTTTGTTTACCATCGTTACCCAATCGAAATATTGGGGCACCGTATTTAAATCGTGGTGGACGACGATAACCGTTTTGCCTCGAGCTTTCATCTCTTGTAAAAGCGAAATAATAGCATGCTCTGTGGTTTTATCGACGCCCTTGAAGGGTTCGTCCATGAGGTAAATATCTGCCTCTTGGACGAGAGCTCTTGCGAGGAAGACGCGTTGTTGTTGTCCCCCTGAAAGCTGGCGAATTTGTCTGTCTACATAGTCGCTCATGCCCATTTTTTCAATCATGGAGAGGGCGAGTTCCTTATCCTTTTTGCTAGGTCGCTTGAACCAACCTAGATGACCATAACGACCCATGAGTACTACATCTAGTACGGTAGTGGGAAAGTCCCAGTCTACGCTGCCACTTTGAGGGACGTAGGCGATTTTTTTGTAATCGTTTTTGTCCATCGCTAAGTGGTGATCGATATAAAATTTTACACTTCCTGAGATAACTGTTAGTAGACCGAGCATGGCCTTTAATAATGTGGACTTACCGGCCCCATTAGGGCCGACAATGGCCGCTAAGGAACCGATGGGTACCTTCATATCTACGTCCCATAATACGGGTTTTGTCGTATATGCTACGGTCATATCTTCAACTTCAACGGCCCATTCCATGGAAACCTCCTTGTATTAATGAGTGCCACTAGCTAATATTGCTAGTAGCACATGTACTTACAATAACAAAGTAAATTTGAGTCTATTTAAGTTAGTATACGTAAATTTAATTTGTCTTATTTAATTAAGAAAATCTAGCAATTGATTATTTAAGTGCTTTGGTAATTGTATCAATATTGGCTTTTACCATGCCGATATATGTACCGCCTTCAGTGCCTTCGGAGCCGAGAGAGTCGGAATATAATTCGCCACCGATGGCAACATTCCAGCCTTTAGCCTTAGCTGCTTCTTGAACGGCTTCAATTGTTTTATGTGGTACAGAAGACTCTACGAAAATCGCTTTAATTTTGTGGTCTACGATATATTGAACCAGTTCATTCACATCTTGTGTGCCTGCTTCTGTAGCGGTACTTACACCTTGCAAACCTTTTACTTCAAAACCGTACGCACGAGCAAAGTATTGGAATGCATCATGGGCTGTTACAAGTACGCGAGATTCTTTCGGAATCGATTCTGCTTGAGCTTTAACGTACGCATCAGTTTCATCTAATTTAGTAAGATATGCGTCATAGCGTTTTTTGTAATCTTCTTTATGAGCTGGATCGGCTTTAGCAAGACCTTCGTATACTGCTTTTGCTGCCAGTTTCCAGTTAGCAACGTCAAACCAAATATGAGGGTCTTTTGTTTTTACACCATCTTCTTCGTCAAAGTCGAGCAATGTAGCTGGATCAATGGCATCAGATACGCGGATGGTCGCTTTATTTTGCTTTGTTAGATTATCAAAAATGGACCCCATTTTACCTTCCAAGTGAATGCCGTTGTATACTACAACATCCGCCTTAGACATAGCTGTTACATCGCCTGCACTCGCTTGATATAGATGAGGGTCTACACCAGGTCCCATGAGACCTTGAACGGTTACATGGTCACCGCCGATTTCTTTTACTAAATCCGTTAACATCGTCGTTGTAGCTACGACATTAAGTTTTTTCTGACTATCTTGGGCTGTGTCCTTTCCGCAGCCTGCAAGGGCAAATACTATAAGTGCTAATGATACGACGACTAATAAAATTCGATTAAATTTCATAATAAGCCTCCTTTTTTATAGATACTAAATTTAAAAACATTAATGACTTTGTTTGAGGGAAATATTTTGTTCTAATAATGAAATAATTTGAAGAAGGAAAATATCTCTCTGAATCTAAACGGAAAAATAGCCGCTACTAACGTAGCGGCTAGTGGCAGTTATACGGTCTTCTGCTAAGGTCAAAATAATCTAGGGAATAAGTGCTTGTAGATGGCTAGGCCCAATGAGGGCAACGATACCAAGTACCATCATGACCTTCATTTGAATACGCTTTCTACGTCTCATGATGAACCTCCTTTGTGTAGTTTTTTGTCATATCAACTAGATATGTGAGTTCGAACAGTTATCTTGAATTCAATATATCATAAATGAGAAATTTTATCAATAAGAATTTATTCTTTTAATATTCATCTTTATTTAGTATGATATTATGCATAGATAAAAGGTTAATAAGGAGGCTTCTTATGAATAAATTATTCCGATACGCTGCTGCAGCAGTACTTGTTGCATCTTTTGGCATGGTAAGTGATTATACAGCTGATGCGGCAAAGTTTTTAGAATCTCCAAGAGAGGTTACTATTGTAAAACCAGAGTTGCCTGAGATTCCTCAAACTGCTACGGTAGCGCCTGATATGCGCGTACGCTTCTTGATTGATAAAAAAGGTAATGTTAAAAATGTTTTCGTAGAGCGCTCTTCTGGATATGCTCCTGTTGATGAAGCAGTAAAAAAAGCAATTTTGCAGTGGAAGTTTACCCCTGCTATTGGCACAGATCAAAAGGCACACGAATCCATTATTGGGATGACAATTACTCTGCCTAAGCAAGCTGTGAAAGCTAAATAAGGAGAAAACGATGAATAAAGTGTTGCGTTGTATTATCTTAAGCTCATTTTTTGTAATGAGTATGGTAGCTTCTGTGTTGGCAGCTCCATACGATCCACCAGTAGCTATAGCTACACCACCTATTGACCGAGCACTGCTCGCCGCCTATGGTGAAGCAGCTCATGGTGCGGATATACGTTTTACCATCAAGGAAGATGGTTCTGTAGGGGACGTTGAAGTTGTCTCATCTAGTGGCTCTAGTGCTCTTGATGCGGCTATTGTAGATACTATTTCTAAATGGAGATTTAGCCCTGCTACAGATTCCAATGGTAGACCTGTAGCATCTTCTAAAACTGAATATATTGATTTTAAAAACTAATTAAAGACACTTATAGAGAACTGCACCCTAAAACTTGGACACAACTTTTGAGGTGCAGTTTTTGTATGCCAAAATATTCTAAAAAATAAAGTAAAGTTATTTATTTTCATAATATTTGATTCGTAAATTTTAAAAATAAATCAAAATTGTATCTGTAGCAACTGAAAATTACTTTCAAAATGATATAATAAAAATATAATTATAGATTAGCCCGTGGAGGTATAAGCATATGAATCCATTAAAACAAAAGCTAGATATTAACAATGAACGTTACAGAATTATTGTGTCCATTAAAGAAGATTATTTAGATGGTAAATTGTCCTTAGAAGAGGGCAATCGCATTTTAAAAGAGAAACTAGGTACTTGTACGCCTGATGAATTTGCTTACGCAGAGCAAAGCTTGAAAGGTGTTTACAAGGACGAAGAAATCCTAGAGAAAATGGATGATCTCTTAGAATTATTTGATGGCGTTTTGGTACGTGCCGAAAATGAGTACCCTAAAAATCATCCATTGTGGGCGTACTTGGAAGAAATCAACGCTGTTGAGAAGGTAGCCCTAGAAGCGGATGAATTATTAAAGCAAGAGAAGTTTATCAAAAATCCGTGGCTCGGTGTTTTTGATTCCTTAGCAGAGTGGAGAACACATCTGTCTCGTAAGCAAAATCAATTGTATCCAATGCTTGAGGACCACGGCTTTGACCGTCCAACGCGCATTATGTGGACCTTTGATGATGCTGTGCGCGATGCTATCTCTGCATCCTATGCATTGCTTCGGGAAGATAAGTATGAAGAATTCCTAGCGTCCGTACCAGAAACTTTGGCGAAATTACGGGATTTGAATTCTAAAGAACTAGAAGTCTTATTGCCAACGTCTTATAAATTGTTGAGTGACGAAGAGTTTGTGCGGATGAGTAAAAATGACCATGAAATTGGTTATGCTATCATCAATGCGCCAGGCTTATATGTAGTGCCAGGTATCAATGATTCTGCGGCACAATTGAATGGCAATAATTCAGCTCAAGGTGGTGCTGTATCTAACGAGTTCTTAAATGATTTAGCCGGCTTGCTATCTAAATATGTAGGTCCTGTTGGTGGTGCGCCCGTTGGTAAGGACGCAGTCCTCGATGTAGCAACGGGTAAATTGACATTAGAGCAAATTAATTTGTTGTTCCGTCATTTACCGGTAGATTTATCCTATGTAGATGAAAATGAACTAGTTAAGTTCTACAGCGATACGGCACATCGTATTTTCCCTCGCAGTGCGAACGTTATCGGCCGTGAGGTGAAGAATTGTCACCCAGCAAAATCTGTTCATATAGTAGAAGAAATCGTAGAGAAGTTCCGTTCTGGCGAACAAAGCCAAGCGGAATTCTGGATCAATAAACCAGGCTTGTTCATCTATGTTATCTACACCGCAGTACGCGATGAAAATGGTAAATTCCGCGGCGTATTGGAAATGATGCAAGACTGTACTCATATCCGTGAACTGGAGGGTTCCCGTACATTGTTGACTTGGGATAAAACTGATTTTGTAGGCGATGGTGGTAAAGAAAAATCCTTGGCTCAAGAGGCAGCAGAAGAGGTAGAAGAAGAACCATTAACAACTGATGCAAATGGTCGATTCCATATCGATGCAAAAACAACATTGTCAAATCTAATTAAACAATGCCCGGATATTGTAGATCATTTGATTTCTTTAAATCCTAAATTTGAGAAATTAAAAACACCTATGGTAAAAGTAATGGCTAAGGTGGCAACAATCAAGATGATGGCAGAACGCGGCGATTTTGAGGTAGATGATCTAATTAGCAAAATCGATGCATTTATCAATAAAGATAAGAAATAATTGTACTTTTAAACCTTGAAAAGAGACGAGGACTTTGGACCTCGTCTCTTTTATCTGGCCAAATGTGTTGCACTAATTCGAAATAAACATACATTAATTTCCTATAAATCATCTGTTTTATGTATACAAATTTGATTGAACAGGGTAAAATAGAAAATAATGAAAGTATTTGCCTAAGCAGTGTTTTCATATACAACATTACTTTTACAAGAGAAATTACTAATATATTAAAAGGTGAGGATCTAGATACTATGTCTACAAGACGCGTTTGGAAGCAAAGTGAAATCAAAACAAATCCATTATTTTCTATGATGCGCAGTACAATTGAAACTGCATTCTATGGGAACAATGTAACTCCTGTAACATCTGTGGCACAAGCGTATCAACTAGCCTCTGAAGAGCCAGGTGTTATCGTCCTCGATATGCCAGTATTTAAACCATTAGAACAAGGTTTGCCAGCTGATGCAAAGGTCCTTGTTACAAATGATGGTAAAACTACAGGTCGTTATGCTAAAGCTCGTCGTATTATTGGAGACGAGGGCATCGATGAAGTTGAACTCGCGAATATTGCACGTGATGCTGTGTATGATAGCCGCAATAAAGAGTGGATTTCTGCAGAATCTATCGTTGGTCTTGATAAAAAATTCACAGCTCGTGCTCATTTGATGATTCCAAAAGATCACGCGTCTATTTTGTATTCTTGGCTCATGAACTTCAAGTTCTTTGATGCAGCTGTAAAAGAATTCTACAATGACAGTGTAGAGATCCCAGAAGGCGACATCTATATTTACTCTGATCCTGACTATGTTGTACCAGGTCATCCAGGCGGTCTTGCTATTTTTGACCCTGCGCATAACTGTGCTATGATTCTTGGTATGCGCTACTTTGGAGAGCATAAAAAAGGTACACTTACACTTGCGTGGTCCTTGGCAAATCGTTTCGACTATGTTGCTTGCCACGGTGGCATGAAACGTTACAACCTTGAAGGTGGTAAATCTTACACTATCGGTGTATTCGGTTTATCTGGTTCCGGTAAATCCACATTGACTCATGAAAAACATGATGGTCGTTATGATATCTCTATCCTGCATGACGATGCATATATCATCAATACTGAGGATTTGAGTTCTATTGCTCTTGAACCTACGTACTTCGATAAAATGCAAGATTATCCTGTGGAACATCCTGCTAACGAATTCTTGTTGACGCTACAAAATGTAGGTGTAACGATGGATGAGGATGGACGTAAGGTTGTACTGGCCGAAGATGTGCGAAACAGCAATGGTCGTGCTATTAAATCTCAATTCTGGACAGATAACCGCGTAAACTACGTAGGTGAACCTGTTAATGCCATAGTATGGCTTATGAAAGATAAAACATTGCCACCAATCCTTAAGATTTCCGATCCTGTATTGGCTTCTACAATGGGGGCAACCCTTGCGACTCGTCGTTCTACAGCAGAAAAACTTGATGCTCACGTCGATCCAAATGCGCTTGTTATCGAACCATATGCAAATCCATTCCGTACATATCCATTGGTTCGTGACTATGAAAGTTATAAAAAATTATTCTCTAAATGTGGTGTAGAGTGCTATATCATGAACACCGGCTTCTTCTTGGAAAATAAAATTCCTAAAGAAGTTACTCTCGATTTGTTAGAGCGTTTAGTAGAAGGTACATTAGAATTTAAACCGTTCTGTGAATACGAAAATCTTTCTTATGTAGAGGTTCCTGGTTTTGAACCTCCATTCGAAGTACGCGAGTATCATCACCAATTGCACCAAGCTTTTGAGTTCCGCTATGATTATGTAGAAAAACTTAAAGGTCATAAAAACGAATTACCTCAAGAAGTATTGGATGTACTTAAATCTTTAATGTAATCTAAAAATTAAAAAGGGCTGTAATAGAATGCGGTTTTACCGCATACTATATGTAGTTCGTTTAACTTATAAGACATACCAAGAAATTTAGGTTTGTAAGGCACTAAATTTCTTGGTATTTTTTTATTTTCCCCATGTATATGTAACGTATATTTTAGTAATATATAGTTATAATAGAAATAATGTTTTATTATAAGACTTGTATATGTACATAGTTATAAGGACTCGTATATGGACATAAAAGACATTAAATATATTAGTACCATCGTTGAGATGGCATCATTTTCTAAGGCATCTAAAAAGTTATATATTTCTCAGCCGGCGTTGAGTCAGGGAATTCGTCGCATTGAAGCAGAGCTAGGAGTTACGTTGTTTGTTCGTGATCGTACAAAAGTCGTGCCAACCGCTGCGGCGTTACAAATTGCAAAAGAGGGCATGCCGTTAGTTTTAAAGGCGGAGGCTTTAACTCAATCTATCATTAATCAAGGCACAGATGTAGCTTATCATGTGCGTATCGGTTTGTCTCAATTCTATGGACATCATATGCTTGGAAAAACATTGAAAAGCTTTCAACAGATAGAGCCTTCTTGGGAGTTCCATGTTGTAGAGGGAGAATCTCACTTTTTGGAACAGCAAATTTGTGATGGTTTAGTTGATGTTGGGTTATTCCCAACGCCGATTTATTCTCAGGACCTTGAAAGTTATCCCGTTTTAGATGAGCAGATTTTATTGGCCATTAGTGTGGAAAATGAGAAGGCCATAGCCATTGCAGATTCTCTCATGACTGGTGATGGAATTCGAGAAATATCTCCTTTTGGAGCATTTCCGTTTATTTTGCTAAGAGAAGGTCTCAAATTGCGGACGTTGGTTAACCGTCTATGTCAAGCGGAATCCTTTGTGCCCAAAGCCGTCATTGGCTCTGAAACGTTAGACTCATGCCGGTCCTTGGTAGAGGATGATTATGGTATTACATTCTTGCCGAGCACGCTCAATAGCAAGGGGGATAACGATAAGGTTAAATTTTATCCTCTCGCATCGAAACTTTGTTTCCGTCAATTAGTTCTTGTGGCGAGGTCTGATAGGGCAAAACGTTTCCATTTATCTGAAGTAGCACATATTATGCAGCAATTTTTGTGATGTATAGGTAAAAGATATTTAGGTGGCATATTCTGAGGGGCGGATTATATTAATAAATTAATAATTAATACATAAATTAATACGTAAATCAATTAATTAATAAAATAAAGAAAGAAAAAGAGACTAATTCCTGTAAAAATTAGGAATTAGTCTCTTTTTATTTATGAAAATAAACTGAAAGAATCGAATTAAATAAATATAGTAATTATCATATTCTTAGATATAGATGCGTCAAAAATTTCTCAAATTTTAATTGACAAATGTCTTTTCAGAAAATATACTTATAGTAGTTTAAAACATATTTAGGAGATAGGATTTAAAACCCATCATTGTAGTGGATTTAAAGTGAATTAAAAGTAGAATATGTTTTTGTTTTTATTGGTTAGCCTATGTAGGCCCCTAGGAGGTTTCAAATGAGTAAAGATGTGGAAAATAAAAATACCCATGAACACAATCATGGTGAACAACATGGTCACGACCATAATCATGAACATCATTGCCACTGTGGCGGTCATGGTCACGACCACGATCATCAACATGACCACGATCATGACCATGGTCACGACCATAGTCATGCAAAGGCTCTTCCGACGGATAAATGGGTGCCACACACTCATGAACCAGGGGTACCTCATGAACATGGCGTAAACGACTATATGAAAGCCGTTGCTGAGTATCGTAAAACATGGCCTACAAAACAAGATGTTATCGAACAAACACCAGATCCTGCGGTACGCGAAATGATTCTTCGCATGGAGCAAATCGGTTGCGATACAGTATTTGACCGTTTTGATAAACAACAACCACAATGTACATTCGGTATTGCCGGGGTATGTTGCCGTATCTGCTTCATGGGGCCATGTAAAATTACACCTAAGAGCCCTCGTGGTGTCTGCGGTGCCGATGCAGATCTTATCGTTGCTCGTAATATGACACGTGCTGCTGCAGGTGGCTTGACCCAACATGGTGCACATGCTCGTGAAATCTTGATTTCTTTGAAAGCGGCTGCTAATGACCAATTGGATATTCCAATTTTAGGGGAAGAAAAAATCCGTACTGTATGTAAAGCTTTCAATATCCCTGAAGAAGGCCGTTCCTTAAAAGAAGTGGCTAATGACTTGGCAGATGTTCTATTAGAAGATTTGAGCCGTGCATTACCTGGTGAATATAAAACAATTACTGCAATGGCTCCTGCTGAACGTCGTGAAGTTTGGAAAAACTTGGATATCTTGCCTATTTCTGCGTACAATGAAGCCTTTGATGCATATCATCGTACATGCGTAGGTACAGATGGTGATTGGGAAAGCAACATGAAACAATTCTTGCGTTGTGGTCTTGCTTTCACATTCACAGGCGTAGTAGCAGCGGACATCGCAACAGACGCATTGTTTGGTCAAGGTGGTCGTCGTACATCTAAAGTTAACATTGGTGCCTTGAAAAAAGGATATGTTAACATCGCTGTTCATGGTCATTTGCCAACATTGGTATCCCAAATTTGTAAAATTGGCGCTTCTGAAGAATATTTAGAAAAAGCAAAAGCTATCGGAGCTAAAGGTATCCAATTCTACGGTATCTGCTGCTCTGGTTTGTCCAGTATGTACCGTTATGAAAATGTTATTCCATTGTGTAACGCTATCGGTGCTGAACTTGTACTTGGTACAGGCGCTCTTGATTGCTGGGTAGCTGACGTTCAAGACGTTTATCCTGCTATCATGGACGTAGCACGTTGCTTCAACACAAAGGTTATTACTACATCTGATGCAGCTCGTTTACCAGGTGCTGAACACATCGGCTACGACCATCATCACACTAACTTGGCTGAAACAAAAGAATTGGCTCGCAAAATCTTGGATCGTGCTCTTGAAGCTCATGAATTGCGCAAAGGTATGCCTGTATTCATTCCGCCATACGAAATCACAGCAGAAGTTGGCTTCTCTCCAGAATCCACTGTTAAACATTATGGTTCCTTCAAACCATTGGCAGAGGCTTTAAAATCTGGTAAAGTTCGCGGTATCGTTAACGTAGTAGGTTGTTCCAACCCTCGTGTTATCTATGAAAAGGCAACTGTAGATATTGTTGATACACTTATTAAAAATGGCTGTATCATCCTTACAAATGGTTGTGCATCTTTCCCATTGATGAAACTTGGCTATTGTAATACAGATGCTAACAAGAAATGTAGTCCTGCATTGCAAGAGTTCTTGGGTGATGATCAACCACCAGTATGGCATGTGGGTGAATGTGTAGATAATGCGCGTTCCTCCGGTATCTTCGGTGGTATTGCGGCAGAACTTGGTCTTAACTTACCTCAATTGCCATTTGCTATGTCTAGCCCTGAATGGTCTAACGAAAAAGGTATCGATGCATCCCTTGGCTTCCGCTTGATGGGGATTAACTCTTACCACTGCGTTGAGCCACCTACACAAGGCTCTGATGCTGTTACAAAATGGCTCAAAGAAGACACTAAAGATATCTTAGGCTCTGTTATGTATGTAAATACGGATCCTGCTAAAGTAGCTGAGAAAATCTTGGCAGATATCGATGAAAAACGTGCTGCTTTAGGTTGGGCTGAAGTAAAATAGTAAGATAGAAATTAGTAAATTGTAGTTTATAATAAAAAACGCTCAAAAGCGTAATGGTTATCGTATTTCCTTAAGCTTTTGAGCGTTTTTTTTAAAGAATATAGTATTACTTGTTAATTCGTGAGTCCTTATAAACCCTTTACTATTAACCCTTATGGTAATATGTATGTAGACTTAACAATATGTATAAGTTTATGAAGTAACGAAAAAAGGACTCTGTATAGAGTCCTTTTTTCATGTAAGGGGAGTGTTAGTATTAATATCAAATGAAACATGTATTTAAACAAGTAGTAGGTTTGGGGTTAGTATTACTTGTCGGGAGATAAATACACGTACGGTAACCAGGGAATTGTTACCTCTATTTATCATTTGACATTATCATTATAGGAAGGGTAAATGAGTTAAAAATGAAGAAATTTAATAAATTTCTTTAAGTTTCTTATATTTGTAAAAAACATGGTAATTAATTTTAATTATTGTTGATAAATATGGGACAATTTTGGTATTATATAAAGGAGAAGTTGTATATTTTATAAAGGTTTATCCACATTAAGCTTTTATAAAATATACAGCTCGATAGCATGAGAGGGGCAGTCATATGAGTAAAATATTCACCATATTAACACTTTTGTGGCTACTCAGTATAGGGGGGACTACTAACGCAACGGACTGGTACTATGTTGGACCAGATGCATCAGGAAACCAATTATTTATTGACAATGACAGTGTACAGAAGAGTGATTACGATGCACTTTTGTGGCTGCGAGTTAATGAACTGGGTGGCGACGAATTGCGATATAAAGTTTATATCAGTAGATATAATCGAACCATGGAAACATTGAAGGTAGATGCGTACATGTCAGACGGGACGCCGTATGAGAATGTAGAATTTAATGAGAATCCTGAGCCCATTGCGGGTAACACAAATGGTCAAGCCATTTACATTTTATTATGGAAATAAAAGAACCATCTAGTACAGCAAACTAGATGGTTCTTTTTATGTGTAAAATATTTATAAAGCATTAGGGAATAATTTATATACTACATCCTCTAGATATGGAGAATGGTATATATGAGGTTTTTTAGACTTGAGCTGTATTGCGAGTCAACTCTAAGTCTTGAATCATTTGAAGATCGTCTTGAGGTGAACGACCGCCAGTAGTTAAGTAGCCACCAACCATAATACCGTTTAGGCCACCTTTTAGAGCATAAGCTTGTAAGTCCCGTAGATTTACTTCGCGACCGCCTGCAGTACGAATCAATGCGTTTGGCAAGATGAAACGGAATACGGCGAAGGTACGTAAGATATCCAATGGACGTAAAGCTTCGTTGCTTTCAAATGGGGTCCCTTTAACAGGATTCAAAATGTTTAATGGCACGGAGTCAATATGTAAACGTTTAAGTTCGAACGCCATTTCTACGCGTTGTTCTAATGTTTCGTTAAGGCCAAGAATGCCACCAGAGCAAACACGGATGCCTGCTTTTTGTGCATTATCTATGGTAAACATTTTATCTTCGTAGGAATGTGTAGTACAAATATCTGGGAAGTGGCTAGGTGCCGTTTCGATATTGGAGTGGTATCGAGTAACACCAACTTCTTTTAATTTGAGTGCTTGTTCGTAAGTTAACAAACCAAGAGAACAGCAGATTTCAAGACCAATTTCGTTTTTGATACGGCCTAATACATGGATGATTTGATCAAATTCATCAGGATTATTAGTATTACGACCACTTGTTACGATGGAAAAACGAATGGCACCAGCCTCTTTAGCTTTACGTGCTGCTTGGAGAATGCTTTCTTCATCCATGAAAGGATACTCCTGAACGCCTGTGTTGTGGTGTGCGGATTGAGCACAGAATTTACAGTTTTCAGGACATTTGCCGGATCGAGCATTAACAATGGCGCATACATCCACAGAATTATCATTGAAATGTTGGCGAATTTTATCAGCCATAGCGAGTAGAATCATAGTATCATCATCTGAAGTATGAATTAGCTCGATTGCTTCTTCTTTTGTAATTTCGCCGCCGTTCATGATGCGGTTTGCAATGGTAAGTATTTTTTCGTATGTACCCACTTGGGATGGTTGTTGATCTATAGGCAAAGCCATAATAGCCTCCAGGAAATTGTTAACTTAATAAAAACATAATATATTGACAATTTGATTGTAAACGTTCGCGTATAAATTGTCAACTTAATGCGTGAATTGGTTAACAAAAATAATAACATATTATGATTTATATCTTATGATGAAAGAATATGTGCTTATCTTATAATTTATATTTATTAATAGTTAAGAGAAGTTTAGTTTAACTATATTGTTTTGATGGTAAATGATAGTTATTTTTAACTTATCTTTAAGGTTTTGTAGTATAATAAACTATTGTAATTACTATATATAACTATAATAAGAATATTAATGGAGGAGTGGATATAGATGCAGCCGTTTCGATTTATACACTGTGGTGATCTGCATTTAGGGGCACCCTTTCAATATGCTACAGGTATTAGCAGCGCTGTTGATCGCGTTGTAAGTGAAGCAACCTATGTAGCCTTAGATAAAATTATTGATACTGCTATTACAGAACATGTTCATGCTGTTGTAATAGCTGGTGATATTTATAATAGCGAAGACCATAATTTAGAGGCTCAAGTCCGTTTTGTGCGCGCCATGTATCGCTTGGCGGAGCATCGTATTGATGTCTATATGGTACAAGGTAACCATGATCCTGCTGAAAGCTGGAAAGCACAATTACAGATGCCAGATAATGTACATGTATTTTCTAGCGAACAGGTACAGCGTTTCCCGCTCATCGTTAACAATATAGAAATTGGTGGCGTATATGGTATTAGTTGTGGTCATGGTAATGAAAGTGACAACTATGCTCGTCAATACAGAGCTTTTGAACGGGATGAATTTTCTCTTGCTGTCATGCATGGTACTGTAGGTTCTAGTGTAGGCTCTGAAAACCACAATGTAACAGGACCTTGTAACTTAACTGATTTAACAGAGGCCGCTATGGATTATTGGGCATTGGGCCATATTCATAAATCTCAAGTTCTTAGCGAGGAGCCTCTCGTAGTTTATGCTGGTAATTCGCAAGGATTGCATCGTAAAGAACATGGACCTAAGGGGTGTTATCTTGTATCTGTATCTCATAATGGTCATTGTGATTTGCGATTTATCGACACCTGCGCTGTCCGGTTTGAGGAAATCAAAATCGATATTGCTGGCATGCAAAATGAAACAGATTTCTTAGAGATTTTGCGCCGTAAAAAAGAAAACTTGCGAAAGCAGCATAAGAAAAACATCTTGCTATCCATCGTTTTGTCTGGTACAGGACCTCTACATCGCCTATGTACGCAAGAGGGGATTCGAAAACTATGGTTGCAAGAGTCTCAAAATGAAGAGAAAGGCAAATCTATATTTGTTATGCCTTACCGTATCATTTCTAATACAAGACCTAGTATTAATCTAGTTGAACGACGTCTATTAACAGATGTAGTAGGTGATTACTTGCGTGCTTATGATGATATGGTAGATGGGAATGCGATACAGACTGCGCGCCAAATTATGGCGGATCGTCCTGAATTTAAACGCTTAGGCACATATGCAGATTTATTAAGTGATGAATTATTGGCACGAGCTTTGAAACGTTGTGAAATTGAAGGTGTTACTGTATTGATGGGGGCTAATGATGAACATTAAACGCATACGATTTGATGAATTTGGCCCGTATCGTGACTGGTCTTTCACTACGGGTGACAATGGGGTTCAACTCATGTATGGCCCTAATGAAAGTGGTAAAACATCCTTGCTCGAAGGGATGCGCACCTTGTTATTTGGCGGTACTCATAAGGCTTATGGTCCTATGACGGGGGCCCTTGATGTGGACCGTAATGGTGAAAGCTACTATATCGGTCGTAAGGGTAAGCAGTTAGACTTTTACAGTCCTGGTAATCCTGCCATCCATGAAGAGCCGGCTCAACATTGGTGGCATGGCATCGATAAAAAAACATATAACCGCATATTTGCGTTAACATTAGACGACCTACAAGGCCTTGATGTATTACAAGAGGTAGAGGTTCGTTCCCGATTCTTTGGCGCTGAAGGGGGAGAACACTTAGGTGGCGCTGTTAAGGATGTTGAAAAAGGGGCTACAGACCTACTTGTAGCATCCTCGAATGGTAAACGTCGCATCAATGTATTGATGGATGAGCTTAAAGAAAACCGCCAAAAGCTGAGTCAGTTGGCGGAGCATGAAGCGCAATATGTGGAATTACAAACCGTCTTTCACAGTACGGAGCAAACCGAAATGGAATTGCAAAATCAGTTGAAAGAATGGAAGGAATATCGGGATGGTATCGATGTAGTATTGCGTGCGTGGGATACGTATCGTCGCAGTGAAGAGGCACGTATGCACATGCAGCAGTACAATAGTGAGCTCGCCTTGAGTCGTGATGAGTTTCTTCGCCTTGATGAAGAAATTAAACGGGCTCGTGACAATATGCAATTATGGCAGGAAAAGGAAGCGGCATTGATGCCGGCTAACTTTAGTCCTGATAGCCCATTTGGAACTTATGGCCAAGATATTGAAGATCTTATTCAACAAGGTGCTAAATGGGAGCAATTACGCCGTGAGTGCGAAGAAGGCGATGCGTACATCCGTAAGGTTAGAGAACAATTGGAGTTTTCACGCACCCTACATTCTGCGTGGCGTTATGATGAGCCAATGGCAGAAGACATCAATTGGTTTGATGGAGAACGTTTAGCCAGTCGTTTGCGCACCGCAAAAGAACAACTTTTACATTGGCAAGACCGCAAACCTGCAGAGGCTACCGATGAGGTGCCGACGGCGAACCTTGAAGGGGCATCCTTACCTAACTTTAGTGAAGAAGAATTAGCTAAAAAAGAATATTTAGAACGTGAATTAGATCGTATCTTAATGGATATAGATCGAGTAGAGGCTAGACGGAATAGTCCTGGTTCAGATACACAGCCTACAATTCTGCCAAAATGGCTACAACGCATTAGTGGTATAGGTGCTGTTATTGCTGTATTAGTAGTATTAGCAGGCTTGTTGGTTCTTGAATCGGCATTATATACTATAGGTGGTTTTATTTTCTTGATTCTATCTATGGGGCTATTCTGGTATGCTACATGGAGGCTTCATAATGGTAACTCTGAAGTGTCTAAATTAAACTATGAGTTACAAATTTTATCCTCCCGTAAATCCGATGTAGAGCATCAGCTAGAGGCTTTGATCAAGGCTGCTACGCCTACAGCGAGTCCTGTACCATCCTTAGAAGGGGTGGCACATCTTGAACGTTGGATTCAAGAAGGTCATACATTACAAGGCATTTACGATGAAGCTCTCGCAGCATGGCAAAACTGGTTACCCCGAGGGGCGGCTAAGAGTCTCGATGAAGATGATTTCTTTGGCCTCAAACATGAATATGATCAATATCATGAGCAACTACGTACCATAGAAGGCTATGAAAAGCGTTTGGCGGAGCATAAAGAAGGTCTACGTATTATTGAAGACCAAGCGATGGCTTTGTGGTATAACCTTGGGATAGAGGCGCCAGTATCTCCAACAGAGCTAAAACGCATTTATAACCAATATAAGAACTTCCAACAAAATAAGATTGTATGGGAACAAAAGGAAGCACAACGTAAAAGCTTCCGCAATGAATACGATAATTGGCATCGTAAGGAAAAAGAGCTACTCCTTCGTCAACAAGAATTGCTCCATAAAGCGGGTATGGAAAGTTCCAACGAGTATCGTCAACATCTTATCGATGAGGACCAATATAAACAGTGGCAAACCATCTACAAGCAAAGTCAAGTGCAGCTTGATTTGCTTGCTCCTGATGCGGAGAATAAAGACTTGTTCTACCGTCGTTTGCGTGAAGGCAACAAGGATAACTGGTTGGATGAATTGGCTCATTCTGAGCGTGAAATAGCCTCTATCGAAGATAAATTGGCTACCTTGTATGAGCGTCGCGGCCAAATCGTTGAAGCCATGCGTACACTTGGTTCTGACCAGGAACAACACCAAATGTTGCAAGAACGAGAGGCTTTACAAAGTGAATTAGAGTCTGCTCTCGAAGATTGGGCTACGCAAGTATTGATAAGTCATTGTATGGATAAGGCTCAACAATCATATGAACAAGAAAAACAACCTCATATGTTAGAGCTTGCCTCCTCTTATGTTGAAAGACTAACTGGTGAGAGGTATACGCTTGATATTCTAGGTATCAATAAAGGGGTAGCACTTATCAACAACAATGGGGAACGACTAGAACTTAAATTCTGGTCTAGTGGTCTAGCTGACCAAGTATACTTGGCATTGCGTCTTGCCCTAGCCAAGGTATTCTCTTATCAAGTAGAATCCTTGCCGATTATCTTGGACGATATTTTGGTGCGTTTTGACGAAAATCGTCAACGTAGTGCCTTGGAACTGTTGGCTGAGCTTGGAAAGAATCAACAGATTTGGCTCTTTACCTGTCAACGCTCCGTATATGATATGGCTCAATCTATTATGGGCATCGATTGCCATAGACTAAGTCGTAGCTAAATGAAATTTGGACTTGAATTAAAGACTCAGTCAAATTAAAGTAGTGGTTACATTACAGTACTAGTAAATTTAACGACATACTTGAATTAAAGTCTTAGTTAAATCAAAGTGGTAATGAAATAATAATCCCTGTGGAGGCACATGCTTTCACAGGGATTATTAGGGATTATTAAAGAATAAATAATGTGTGTGATTGTAACCAAAGTAACTGTTTTAGTTACCATAGTGTGTTAGTATACATTTAGAACGAAAGGGGTTGAGTACTTGAACACAGCTTATTTGGACATGATCCAAGGGAAGAACCCTGGTGTAACGCCTGTGTGGTATATGCGTCAAGCTGGTCGTAGCCAAGCGGAATATCGCAAAATCAAAGAGAAATATTCATTATTTGAAATTACAAAAGAGCCCGAGTTATGTGCTCGTGTTACGGAATTACCTGTTAAGGAATACGGCGTTGATGCGGCAATTCTCTACAAAGATATCATGAGCCCAATGGTGGCTATGAATGTAAATGTTGAGCTCAAGGCCGGTGTGGGTCCTGTGTTTAGCACGCCTATCCGTTCTATGGCTGATGTAGAGGCTCTAGATTCCTTTGATCCTACCAAGGTAGAGTATATCGGTAAAACGATTACACTCTTAACATCTGGCATGCTCGACGTGCCACTCATTGGTTTTTGCGGTGCGCCGTTTACGATTGCATCCTACCTTATCGAAGGGGGACCAACGAAGAACTACAATAAGACTCGTGGCATGCTCATCGGTGCTCCTCATGTGTGGAATGCATTGATGACTAAACTGGCGGACATGTCCATTGCGTACTTATCCATGCAAGCCGAAGCGGGTGCCAATGCACTTCAAATCTTCGACTCTTGGGTAGGGGCTGTTAATGCAGATCAGTATAAACAAGGGATTTACCCTCATATGGAACGAATCATTAAGGCTGTAAAAGCTAAATATCCTCATTTACCAATGGCCATGAATGGCGTTGGCACTGACCATTTGGTGTCTATTTGGTCTCATTTGCCATTAGACGTCATTGCCCTTGATTGGCGTAGTTCCATTGTTATGGCGAATGAACGGGGTGTAACGCAAACCGTGCAAGGTAACTTGGATCCAGCGTATCTGTTCGGGGACGAAAAAACATTGGCTCACGAAGTAGATCGTATTTTGCTCGAAGGAGTTCGCTATGGTCGCCATATCTTTAATTTAGGTCATGGCGTATTCCCCGAGGCAGATCCTCAAAAACTCCATTGGCTAACGGACTATGTGCATGAACGTAGTCGTGAAATTTGGGCTCAAGAGAGGTAAATTAGTGAAAGTAGAAAAAAAAGGATTATTATTCCTGTCTTATGGTAGCCCTTTAAGTAAGGATGATTTAGTACCCTATATGACGAGTATTCGTCGTGGCCGTGTACCAACGAAAGAAGAGATTGCTAATCTTACTAAGCGTTATGATACAATCGGTCAATGGGAAAATGTTGAACTTCAAACTATGGCAGAGTGCCAATATAGAACCTTGCTTACTCTGTTGCCGACTATGCCTTCCGCTATTGGTTTTTTACACATGAAACCGTCCATTGCAGATGCAGTTGACTCCTTAGTCCAGCAAGGAGTGGAGCATATTATCGCTATTGTAACGGCTCCATTCTTCACCGCTCTCGGTACTGGAGCTTATGAAAAACAAGTGCAAGTAGCTATTTCCAACCATGATAATATGACATTCGACTTTATCCGTTCCTGGTGGGATCAACCAACTTTCAAGGAATACTGGGTAAAAGCAGTTTCAAAGTGTGTGAATATTAATAAAGATTTATTTGTTATTTTTAGTGCTCACAGTATACCTCTTATCAATAATCATGGTGGCGATTCGTATGCGTTAGCTTTAGAGGAAAGCGCCAAAGAGATTGCTGAACATTGTAAATTACCGAAATGGACTGTGGCGTGGCAAAGTGCAGCTCCTCATGGACAATGGTTGGGCCCTACTGTAGAGGATGCTATCAACGAAGCCTTACAAACTGGTGCTGATCGCATTGTTTTTGTACCATTTGGATTTGTAAGCAATCACGTTGAGGTATTGTACGATAATGATGTGGAGTGTAAAGAACTCGTTGAAGCAAAGGGCGCAACATATATGCGTGCACCCATGCCAAATTGTAATGAAATATTTTTACAAGCAATGGCGAGTGCAATAATAGAAAGGATTCATTCGTGAACGTAACAATTGTGGGCGGTGGCTTAACAGGGCTAACAGCGGCTTATTATCTAGGTCATGCAAAGCCAGAATGGACCATTACTCTTTATGAACAAGCACCACGATTTGGTGGGAAAATACAAACGCAACATGTGGATGACTTCGTAGTGGAACTCGGTCCTGACTCCTACTTGGGTCGTAAAACAGAAATGACAGATCTTGTGCATGATCTTGGACTAGGGGATACCCTTGTGTCTAATGAAACAGGCCAAGCCTTTGTATATGATAAGGGTTCTATCCACCCAATTCCAGGCGGCTCCATCATGGGCATTCCTACGGAAATGATGCCCTTTGTGAAAGCAACGCTCATTTCTTGGCCTGGTAAATTGCGCGCTGGCTTAGACTATTTTAAGAAACCATACCAACTCGATGAAAATGGTGATGTATCCATTGGTCATTTCTTTAAATACCACTTAGGTCAAGAAATGATGGATAAACTCATCGAGCCCCTATTAGCGGGTATTTATGGTGGGGATATTTATAAAATTAGTCTATTGTCGACATTCCCTCATTTCATTCAAGTAGAACAAAAATATGGGAACATGGTGAAAGGTATGATGGCTGCTAAGATGAGTCATTCCAAAGCAGGTGTCTCTAAAGCAGCTAAAGATGCTGTAGCAGAAGGCGATGTGCCTCGTGCTGGTAAAGGTACTATGACAGACCGTCAATTTGAAAGCCACGAAGCAAAGTCTAGTCAAGCTAATTTTGCTAGTAATAGTGCAAGCAGTTCTAACCATATAACAAAGACTAGTTCAAATCATCAGTCTGCTAAGGCGCAAACGGATATGGAAAGTCGGAAGGGAACAGCGGCTCAATCCGGCATGTTTCGTCAATTGACAGGCGGCCTTGAAAGCGTGATTACCGCTATTGTTGAGGCTATGCCTAGTAATGTACACTTGCATACAGGTACACTAGTTTCGGATATTCGATATGTTGAAGGCATGTACGCAATCGATGTGGCCAATCAGTATAACAATTCTTGTGGTTGTCAATCTATGGCAGACCATGTGATTATCACTACACCGCCGGCAACATATACTCAATGGTTCAAGGATGATGCGGGTTTTGATTTCTTGCGATCCATGGAGCAATCTAGTTGCGCCATTGCTATTATGGCCTTTGATAAAAGTACTTTTGATGGTGATTTAAAAGGATCGGGTCTGCTTATTACCCGTAATACGGATACACCTCTTACAGCGTGTACTATTCTTAATCAAAAATGGCCTCAAACTACCCCTGATGATAAGGTGGTTTTGCGTGTCTTTATTGGTAAGCCAGGTAATGATGTAGTAGAACGACTCAGTGAAGAGGAACTTTCAGAATTGGCAGTCAAAGAAATTCAACATATTATGAATTTTTCTGCCAAGCCAGAGTGGGTGCGCATCAATCGTCTCATTCACTGCATGCCTCAATATAATGTAGGCCATCGTGCAGGTATTAAAGTCGTACGTGAACATGTAGCCGAGCAGTATCCAAATCTACACCTCATCGGCACACCTTTTGATGGAATCGGGATCCCTGACGGTGTAAAACAAGCAAAAGAACTCGTAGAAAAACTTGTGAATGACAAGTAAAATAGTGACTTGCTTAAAAGAGTTAGTACAGTATTAAGCGACATAGGATTATCTCAGCCTAAAAGCAGTAATTTAGTCTTAACTAAAGAATATACTAATAAAAAATCTCAATAGAAACTAAATTGAAAAGACTCTATATGCTATAATAATAAGTGGAGTCTTTTGATTTCCGTAATTATAGATATACATTATTATTTTGATATAATCACCATAGATAGGAGTGATCATAATGGGAAAAGCAATCCCTACAGTAGAAGGTTGGCATAGCCAACACATGGTATTCGCCATGGATTTCAGCGCATGGAACTGCTTCACAGAGGATGAAAAAGCAGCAGCGCGCAATGAATTAAAAGCATTCTTAGCCGACCTTGAAGCTAAACATCAAGCTAAAGAAGGTAGCTATGCATTCTATGATTGTAATGGAGCAAAAGGGGATTTAATCTTATGGATTCTCGGTCCATCCCTTGAATACTTGGCTCAAGTAGAACGTAAATTCCGTCGTTTAGCTATTGCAAGCGTGTTGGTGCAAACTTATTCTTATACTTCTGTAACAGAAGTAAGCACCTATGTTAAGGCCAAGTTAGATACAGAGGAGGTTAATCAAAAATTATATCCTCATGTACCTCGCGATAAATATATCTGTTTTTATAATATGAGTAAAAAACGCGAAGGTGATGACAATTGGTTCATGTTACCACCGCAAGAGCGCGGTGCTTTGATGAAAGCTCACGGTGAACTTGGTAAAACATACTTGGATGTATTATCTGAATTCACTACTGGTGGCTGTGGCCTAGACGACTGGGAATGGGGTATTACTATCTTTAGTAACGACGACATCCAATTCAAAAAAATTGTATACGATATGCGCTTCGAAGAAGCCAGTGCAAAATACGGCATCTTCAGCGACTTCTACGTTGGTACTATCATCGATGATGCACTACTAGAAGAAATCTTTGGATAACAAAAAGAGCCTGCAATGCAGGCTCTTCTTTATTATTTAATTCATATATATCGATAAATAACTGCTTATTGTATCGTATATTTGTTCAATTTATAATGTTGTTAAGGTAGTTGGCGAGGTTGGGCCTCTCTTCGTTATAGAAGGGGGTGAGCTTATGAGTGACTTTGAACTTATTACAGTTATTACTGGAATCTTGACGCTAGTCGTTTCCTTTGGAGCACTTATAGCGCTTATTTGCCTCACAAAAAGCAAATAGCCCTCCGTTACCAAGTGTAATTAGATAAACAGAAAGGCCATTTCCTAGATAATTAGTTTTTGAGATGCGCCTGACGTTCCTACTCGTCTGACTATCTATTTATATTATAGAGATAAAGGTATATATCGTCAAATTAGAATGAATGGACTGCCTAGCAGTCCATTTTTCTCCCCTCAAAATGAAGGCTATAATTTTGAGGGGAGAAAAGTTAATATACGCACTATACTTCGTAAAATATAATTCACAATATATGAGTATCGCACTAGCAACTATATTCTCATAAAAGAGAACCCCGCATCTATCCGACTTACGAGGTCAAGGCCCTGGGCCGCAGACCTGATAAGTATGGAGGAGAGATGCGGGGTTTCTTTTATCACTTAGTATAGAGAAGTGAATTATATTTTGTAGTACTGTTCAGTGAACGTAAATTTTCTGTTCCAGAAAATTATACGTTCATGTTTGCACCTTTACGCACATAGAACCAGTAGCACACTGCTACAGTTACAATGTTAAATGCAAGTAATACAGCAAAGGCTGGGTGAATATTGCCGAACATGGAATATACAAAGCCGAAGATTTTAGGTGTAATGAAGGCACCGTATGCAGCTACAGCGGCTACGAAACCTGTAATTAAAGAGGAGAGCAAAGGATTGCCAAATACGTGTGGAATCATACGGAATGTTGCGCCAGTAGCAAAACCACAGCATACAAAGGTTAATACGGACATTGCAAAGAAGAATGGGAAGTTGTGCATATCTACACCAACCGCAATCAATGCAGTGGAAGCACATAAGCCAATAAGACTAATGAAGGTAACTTTTGTACCGCTATTGATCTTATCTGCTAACCAACCGCCTACAGGACGAAGGGCACCTGATACAAGAGGACCAACAAATGCGATAGACGCAAATGGAACTTCAGGGAATTCTTTACCTACTAATAAGCCAAGTGCTGCCGCATAACCAGAGAAAGCACCGAAGGAACAAGTGTATAGCAATGTAAGTGCCCAAGTGTGTTTGTTCCCAAAGATTTGTACAAGATTTTTAGGATTTGGTTTTTCTAGTGGTAAGTTATCCATGAAACGTGTCATAAGTGCAAGGATAACAACAAGTGGTACAATCCACATGAAAGCCGCATTGGCAAGGTATACTGCGTTACCTTTGATGATAGCTGGTGTTACACCAAATACGCTACCTAATGCAGCAGAACCCATAGCGAATGGAGCCAAGAAGTAGATTACAGAAATACCAAGGTTACCAACACCGCCGTTGATACCAAGAGCAGTACCTTTTTCGGATTTAGGGAAGAAGTTGCCAATGTACGCCATGGAGGACGAGAAGTTGCCACCCGCTAAACCGATGAGGGCAGTTAAGATCATGAATGTCGTATAAGAAGTTGTTGTATCTTGAACGGCAAAGCCGAGCCATACAACAGGAACTAATAGAATAAGTGTGGAAATAAATGTCCAGTTTTTACCACCGATTAAGGCTGGCATGTAGGTATATACAAAACGTAATGTAGCACCTACAAGACCTGGTAATGCGGCTAATGTAAATAATTGATCGGTTGTGAAATTAAAGCCTGCGCCGTTGAGTTGCGCTGCAATGGTTGCCCATAAATACCATACACAGAATGAAAGGGTTAATGCAATTGTGGATATAACCAGGTTTTGTTTAGCAATTTTTTTACCAAACTTTTCCCAAAATTCTGGATTATCTGGTTGCCAATTAGCCACAATTTCGCTACGGCTTGCCCCTACTTGAGGCATTTTTAGTTCGCTCATTTTGAACTTCTCCTTACTGAAAAACTATACATGCAATGAAGACATGGAGGATACAATTATCAGTCAATGTATATGAATATTGCAATCTATAGAATTTCTATAGAAAGTATTCGAATTACTTAGAGAACTGAGTTATAATTATTGTATCAACAAAATTTGCAATGTCTTATATCACAAATATATTATATATTGTAAAAATTTTTGTGAATGTGACATAAAACACACATATTCTGAAATTAATAAGTTATAATAATCTTATATATACAAAAAAGTATATAATACATGTACTTTTACTATAAATAGATTAGTATAACTAATGGATTTTATTTTAAAAGTACAATGGAGTGGTGAAGGTATGGATAAAAATTTAATTAACCAATTACTTGCTTTGCCGGGCGAGGAACTCCATCTTAAAAAAGGTGATTTTCTCTTCCACGAGGGGGACAAGGCAGAACACTTTTACGTAGTGTTAAAAGGTAGAATGAGCATTAAGAAATTCGAAGCTAGTGGGCACATTTTTGCGTTGCGTCTAGTAGGTCCGAATAATGTAATTGGTGAGGTTCCGTTGTATGAGGAGAACACAAGAACTTATGTGTTCAACGCCATCGCTCGGGAGGATTGCTCTGTTTATTCCATTCGCTATGATGTGTTAGAGTCAGCTATTGCAAAAGATCATTCATTGGCTATTGCGATGATGCAAATCTACACATTACATATGCGTCGTCAACAGGCAAAATACCGAGACTTGCTACTATATGGCAAGAAGGGAGCATTTTATTCTACCTTGTTGCGCTTAGCCAATAGTTATGGTGTAGAGCGCGAGGATGGTATCTTTATCGATATCGCCCTAACAAATCAAGAGTTGGCTGAATTTGCTGCCACATCAAGAGAAAGTTTAAATCGCATGCTAAGTGAGTTGCGTAAGTTGGGCTATGTAGCCTATGACAAACACCATCTAGTAATCTGTGATTTTGACGCTTTAATCGGATTACTAGATTTAGAGGTTGATAATATAGACCCTAATATTAGTAATATCGAATAACAGTATTTTCTCCCTTGTGTTAGCTCAGCTAATGCAAGGGATTTTTTTGTAGTTTTGAAGGAGGACATGAGATGAGCTTGTTGTCTCAAAAGTTTAAGTTTCTTCGGAAGAAGAACGTATCTCCAAGCGGCCATCAAATAACTGAAGATGGCGGTCGCGAGTGGGAAAATTTTTATCGTGACCGTTGGTCTTACGATAAAGTTGTCCGCACAACGCATGGCGTAAACTGTACTGGTTCTTGTAGCTGGAATATCTACGTTAAGAATGGTGTTGTAGCGTGGGAAAATCAGGCTACTGATTACCCTGAAACACCAGATGATATGCCGGATTACGAACCACGTGGATGCCCTCGTGGTGCAACATTCTCTTGGTATCTCTATAGCCCATTGCGCGTAAAATATCCATATGTGCGCGGCGAATTGGCTGAGCTTTGGAGAGAAGCTAAAAAGCATGCTAAGAACCCAATCGAAGCTTGGAAATCTATCGTAGAAGATCCTGAAAAAGCGAAGAAATACAAATCTGCCCGTGGTATGGGTGGCTTTGTGCGCTCCACATGGGATGAAGCGACAGAAATTACTGCTGCATCCTTATTATATACTGCAAAAACATACGGCCCTGACCGCAACGCAGGCTTCTCTGTAATCCCAGCGATGTCCATGTTGTCCTATGCAGCAGGTGCTCGTTTCCTTAACTTAATGGGTGGTACACCATTGTCCTTCTATGACTGGTATGCCGATTTACCACCTTCTAGCCCTCAAGTTTGGGGTGAACAAACTGATACACCTGAATCTGGTGACTGGTACAATGCTGGTTACATCATGACTTGGGGTTCTAACGTACCATTGACTCGTACGCCAGATGCTCACTTCTTAACAGAGGTTCGTTACAAAGGTACTAAAGTAGTATCCGTATCCCCTGACTATGCGGAATCTACAACTTCTTCCGATGCTTGGCTCAATGTAAAAGCCGGCACTGATGCGGCTCTTGCTATGGCAATGGGCCACGTTATCTTAAAAGAATACTACATCGACAAGGAAACTCCATACTTCAAAGAGTATGCTAAAGAGTTCACAGATATGCCATTCCTTGTACGCGTTGAAGACATCAACGGCACAGTTCAACCTGGTCGTTTCTTGAATGCTAAGGACTTAGGTCGCCAAGAGGAAGGCGCAGACTTCCAAATGGTATTGATCGATGAAACAACAAATGAAATCGTTATTCCTAATGGTACAATGGGCGAACGTCATACAAATCCACAAAAATGGAATTTGCGCCTTGAAAACCGCGATACAGGGGCTAAAATCGATCCTCGCTTATCCGTGTTTGATCAACGTGAAGACGTGACTGTTGTTAAGTTGCCATACTTTGGCGATGAAGAGCACGAAGGTGTAATTGAACGTGCTATTCCTACAATTACAGTACAAACTGTAGATGGTCCTGTAAAAGTAACTACCGTATATGACCTTATTCTTGCTAACTATGGTATCGACCGTGGTATCGGTGGTGAAGTGGCAACATCTTACACAGATGACACTCCTTACACACCTACATGGCAAGAAAAAATTACTGGTGTAAAAGCAGATATCGCTATTACTACAGCTCGTGAGTTTGCAGATAATGCAGAAAAAACTAAAGGTCGTTCCATGATTATCATGGGTGGTGGTATCAACCACTGGTACCATGCTGACGTGATTTACCGTACCATCTTGAACCTTATTATGTTCTGCGGTACAGAAGGTGTTAACGGTGGTGGCTGGGCTCACTACGTAGGTCAAGAAAAACTTCGTCCTATTGAAGGCTGGGGCGGTATCATGACAGCTAATGACTGGAGTAAAGCTCCTCGTTTGCAAAATGGTACATCTTGGTTCTACTTTGCTACAGAACAATATCGTTCTGATTGCATCGACTTGGCAGACCGCGTATCTAAATTAGCTAAGCCTCGTTATCGTCACCCTGGCGATTACAACGTATTAGCGGCTCGTTTAGGTTGGTTGCCATCCTATCCTACTTTCAATAAAGGCAGCCAAGACTTGATTAACGATGCTCGTGCAGCTGGTGCTGGTACAGAAGCAGAAATTAATCAATATGTGGCGCAAGCGTTGAAAAATAAAGAATTACAATTCTGCGTAGAAGATCCTGCGGCTAAAGAAAACCACCCACGCAACTTGTTTGTATGGCGTGCGAACCTTATCGGTTCCTCTTCTAAAGGCCACGAATACTTCTTGAAACATTTATTAGGTACTAAAAATGCGGTATTAGAAGATGATGATGCACCTACACGTCCAGAAGAAATCAAATGGCGTGAAGCTGATGGGGCAGGTAAACTTGACCTCTTAATCGACATCGACTTCCGTATGGCTTCTACAGGCTTGTACTCTGATATCGTATTCCCAGCAGCTACATGGTATGAAAAAGAAGACTTGTCTTCTACAGATATGCATCCATATGTACACGTATTCCAAGCAGCTGTTGATTGTGCATGGGAAACTAAATCTGATTGGGATACATTCCGTACCCTTGCAGAAACAGTATCTCGCGTAGCAAAAGAGTCTGGCTTCACAGAATACGAAGATATCGTAGCATTGCCTCTTGGTCATGACAGCCCAGGTGAAGTGGCTCAACCAGAAGGTAAGGTTCTCGACTGGAGCAAAGGCGAATGTGAACCAATTCCTGGTAAAACAATGCCTAACCTTGTTCATGTAAAACGCGACTATAGCCAAATCTTTGAAAAATTCATTGCATTGGGACCTAACATCGAAAACAAAATGGGTGCTCATGGCTTGGCTTGGGATGTATCTGATGAATATCAAACATTGTACGCACAAAATGGTACAATCGATAATCCAGAATTCATTTCTCATGGTCGTCCAAGCATTTACGAATGTAAAGAAGCTTGTAATGTTGTATTGACATTGTCTTCTTGTACAAATGGTAAATTGGCTGTTCGTTCTTGGAAGGCAATGGAAGAAAAAACTGGCCTTTCTGGTCTTGAAAAGAACGCAAAAGGTCGTGAACAAGAAAAAATTACCTTTGATGACATGGTTCGCCAACCACGCTTCATCATTAGCTCTGTAACAAGTACTGGTAAAAACGATAAAAACCGTCGTTATTCCCCATTCACAACATCTACAGAGGATAAAGTACCATTCCGTACCGTAACAGGTCGTCAATCCTTCTATTGTGATCATGAAATGATGCGCGATTACGGTGAAGCTATGGCGTTGTACAAACCTGTATTGTCCTATAAACCAGTACAAGGTGACTACAAACAAGAAGGTATTCCAGAAATTACATTGAAATACTTAACACCACATAATAAGTGGTCTACTCATAGTATGTATTTTGATAGCCAACAAATGTTAACATTATTCCGTGGTGGCCAAACAATTTGGCTCAACGAAGATGATGCAGCAGAAATTGGTGTTAAAGATAACGACTGGGTAGAAGCTTTCAATAAAAATGGTGTAGTTGCAGCTCGTGCAGTTGTATCTCCACGTATTCCTCGTGGCATTTCTTATATGCATCACTCCCAAGACCGTCACATCAACGTTCCTGGTACGCAAGTTAAGAAAGATCGTCGCGGTGGTACACACAATGCGCCAACACATATTCACATGAAGCCGACACACATGATCGGCGGTTATGGTCAATTGAGCTATGGCTTTAACTACTATGGCCCAACTGGTAACCAACGTGATATGACAATTGTGGCTCGTAAATTGAAGGAGGTGGATTGGCTTGAAGATTAAAGCTCAAGTATCCATGGTCCTAAATTTGGACAAGTGTTTAGGCTGTCATACATGCTCTATTACTTGTAAAAATACATGGACGAACCGCGAAGGCGCGGAATATATGTACTTTAATAACGTGGAAACCCGCCCTGGCGTAGGTTACCCACGTAATTGGGAAAACCAAGAGAAATGGAAGGGTGGCTGGACTCTCGATAAAAGCGGTAATTTGGCGCTTTCCACAGGCTCTAAAGGCTCTCGATTGATGAAGTTGTTCTATCATCCAGAACAACCAGAAATTACGGATTACTTTGAACCTTGGACATATGATTATGAAACATTGATTCATACCGGTCGTAAAAATAATCAACCTGTAGCACGTCCTCGTTCCTTGCTAACAAAGCAAAAAATGGAAGTAACATGGGGCCCTAACTGGGATGATGATTTGGCTGGTGGTCATCATGCACGAGAAGATGTGAACTTGGCTAAGATGGGTGACGATATCGTATTTGACTACGAAGAAGTATTCATGCGTTATTTACCACGTCTTTGTAACCACTGTTTAAATCCTGCATGTGTAGCGGCATGTCCATCCGGTGCCATCTACAAGCGTGATGAAGATGGTGTTGTACTTGTTTCCCAAGATGTATGCCGCGGTTGGAGACATTGCGTTCCATCTTGTCCATACAAAAAAATCTTCTATAACTGGGAAACAAACAAAGCTGAAAAATGCGTATTCTGTTATCCTCGTTTGGAAAATGGCTTGCCTCAAATCTGCGCTGAAACATGCGTAGGTCGTATGCGCTATGTTGGTGTAGTTTTATACGATATGGATAAAGTTCAAGAAATGGCATCTACTAAGGATGAACAAGAAATTTACCAAAATACAGTAGATTTAATTTTGGATCCTAATGATCCAGAGGTTATTAAAGCCGCTCGTGAAGCGGGTATCTCTGAAGCATTCTTGAAAGCAGCTAAAAAATCTCCTGTTTACAAGCTTGTAAAAGAATGGGGCGTTGCATTGCCATTGCATCCAGAGTATCGCACATTGCCAATGGTTTGGTATGTGCCACCGCTCAGCCCAATTTTACAACGTGTTACATCTGATGTATACTTGCCAGATGCACATGAAATGCGCGTGCCTGTACAATACTTAGCTAATATGTTTACTGCTGGTAATACAGATATTTTAGCTCGTGTATTACAACGCATTCTCGATATGCGTGAATACATGCGTCGCCGTGAAACAGGTGATGAAGCAATCGCTCATGAAGTAGATCTTACAGAAGAGCAAATGTATGCTATGTACAAATTGTTAGCCTTGTCTAAATATAATGATCGTTTTGTTATCCCATCCGATGTTAATGTATCTCGCGAAGGTCGCTTAGAAATGCAACACAATCGTGGTTTTGCATGCCCGACAGGGGGTTGCCATAATGGATGATGCACAAAAAATAGCTCTCATTGCTTCTTTTTTGCTTCGGTATCCAGATGAATCTTGGTACAATGAACTTGGTGAATGGAAAGCGGATACTCGCTCTGTTGAGCATCCTCAACTTCGCCAAGGATTGTTAGAGTTCTTTGATTACATTGAAGAAACGGATCGTAAGGCCTTTGAAGACCAATACGTACGTATCTTTGACTTCAGTCGTAATACAACAATGTACTTATCAACTTATGAATTGCAAGGTACAGGGGAACAAGCAGAGGAACTCGTTAAATATAAAGCCTTCTTTCTAGAAAATGGCTATGATTTACCAAAGGAGATGCCTGACTATATTCCAGCTATTTTAGAGTTATGTGCAGTTATCGAACCTGAAAAGGCTCGTGAAGTGTATGATTATTGTAAACCAAAGCTAGAATATATTAGGGATCGATTGATCGAAGCAAAACTGACCTATGCATTCTTATTTGATATCATATTGTCGGTTGCAAATGGATTGGAGGACGGTGCACGATGAATCTATTTTTATGGGGCGCTTTGCCATATATTGCGTTTACCTTCTTAATCGTAGGCACACTTGTTCGTTTCTTCTACTTTGAAAGAAACTGGACTACAAAATCAAGTGAATTTTTAGAGAAAAAACAATTGCGTATTGCCAATCCATTGTTCCACTTTGGTTTGCTATGCGTTATCGGCGGTCACGTAGTAGGTGTACTAGTACCTAAAGCTTGGACTGCAGCTATGGGTATCAATGACCATATGTACCATGAAGGTGCATTATATATGGGTGCTGTAGCGGGTATCATCTTTATCGTTGGTTTCTTGCTCTTGATGAAACGTCGCTTTACTGTACCTGCTATGAAAGTAAATACATCTGGCCTTGATAAATGGTTATATTTATTCTTAACATTAGCTATCTTTAGTGGTATGGCTGGTACATTGCTTAATGCATCTGGCTTTTTTGACTACCGTGTATCCATCGGCCCATGGTTCCGTAGCTTATTATCCTTTATGCCTGATCCATCCTTGATGGAAGGCGTGCCATTCATGTTTAAATTCCACATGTTGGCATGGATGGTGGTTGCTATTATCTTCCCATTCAGCCGTTTGGTACACTGCTTGAGTGTTCCACTCAACTACTTAACACGTCCGTTCATCGTATATCGTAAACGGGATCAAAAATAATTAGGATGATGATTAACTTGTATGCCTATATATAATAGGATTCATTAATCTATGGCCCCTTGTAGTGGTGAAAGCATATGCTCACAACTATGAGGGGCTTTTTATTTACCGATTCTGTATTAGTAGATTACAATGTATTCCCTGTAGAGAAGAAATTTATTCATTGTAATAAGCTTAGAATGACTATAATAAGTATTTTAATTTAGAATTATTCTTATAATATATACTATGTATCTAATATAAGTAATCTACAAAATCCGATTTAAATGATAAACTATATCGTATATATTGAATTTTTTAGGTATTATTTTCGAGAGGTATATGATGAATCAAGTTGAAACAAAACAGAAAAAAAGTATTTACCATATCTTTGTATGGATTGCTATTTTCTCCTTAGTTATGATCGGTTTATTAGAGTGGGGCTACATGGCCGGTGGTCGTGCCTTTGGTAACTATAAAGTGTATACGGGTCTTGTGCCATGGTGTGTATGGATCGTCATGACCTATTTAACGACTCGCCCTAAATGGTTTACAAGCCGCTATAATTTAGGTGACATGTATAAGGTACACCGTGCATTAGGTATTGCCACTGTAGCTGTTATTGCATTTCATTTATATCTCTATTTTGGTAAAGCGGCTAAATCCATCCTTGGTTGGTGGGGCGGATATGTGGCTCTTACCTCCTTTGGTATTGCTACAATCTCTGGCCTTGCGTTTTTAACTCCAAAACTTAGAAAGGTTACACCATCTGGTCGTAATGTAGGTATTTGGTTACATCGATTAAATCTTGTAGCACTTGTTGCTGCAGATATCCATATTCATGGTTTTAATCGTATTTCTAAAATGGTGCCATTTTTACAAGTGTTTGATATCATTACATACGGTCTCGTTCTTTACTGCATTTACTTGATATTTAAAAAGAAATAATATGAATTACTAGAATCCCTTCTGTATCATGCAGAAGGGATTTTTCGTTACATTTATAGTTTCTAGTAAATTAACATAGGATATTATCAGTTTGAGTCATAAATAATTGTGAGATTGATATACATTTTCCCTTTACTCATATAATGAAAATTGTTATTATCTGTATGTTAAACATGATAATGATAATTAGGTTCACAGATTCATTATCTATTCATTTTTATTCTTGTTATTTTTATTGTGTGAGGTTTAGTATGATTAAACGTAAAATGACCAGTGCTTTTGCAGTGGCTGCCATGATGGGTGTGGCTACAGCTTTTGCTGTTAACCCATTTTCTGATGTTCCTTCTGATAGTTGGGCTTATCAAGCAGTAGATCAATTGGCTACAGCTGGTATTATCAATGGATATCCTGATGGTACTTTCAAAGGGCAAAATAATATTACGCGTTATGAAATGGCCCAAATGATTGCGAAAGGTATGGCTAATCAAGATCGGGCAAATGCGGAACAACAAGCTATGTTAAATCGCTTGGCGGATGAATTTTCCAATGAATTGAATACACTTGGTGTGCGTGTAGCTAAATTGGAAGACCGCGTAGGCAATGTAAAAGTTACTGGTGATGCTCGTATCAATTACATCGGTAAAGAGGGTGGCGATGGTTATGATTACGAAGATAAGATCACAGCTCGTGTACGTCTAGGTCTCGACGCAAAGGTTAATAAAAATACCTCTGTCAAAGCACGTATTACAACAGGCTCTATTGAACTAGGTGATAGCTCTAAAGAGGCACAAGCTAATTGGGATTTAGCATATGTAGAGCACAAATTCGGTAAAAATGTTGTGGTCGATGCGGGTCGCTATACTCAAAAATTTGGTGGTGGCTTGATTTATAGCTCTAACTTTGATGGGGTAGGCGCTACAGCTAAGCTTGGTGATAAAGTTACATTAAATGGCGCTTATGGTTACATGACAGCAGGTCGTTTTGCTAAGACTAGTAAAGCTGATAATGGTGATGTAGGTCTTATCAATGCTAATGTAGCTGTTAATGATCGCTTTGGTTTTGGTGGTATGTTTGCTCATGTAGGTACAACAAATGTACGTATGGGTAATGGCAAGAAAAATAACGAATTCGATAATGTATATGGATTAAATGCTAAGTATAATATTGGTAAATTCGGTATTGATGGCGAGTGGGTAAAAGCATCTGGCTTGAGTGATTCCGATATTTGGAACGTTGGCGTTAAATGGGGCGACTATAAAATTAATAAGAAGAACTCTTGGGCTATCCGATTAGATTACTTTGATCAAGCTAAGAATGCACCTGTATTTAAAACACAAAAATATGAATCTAATGATTTATTAAAGAAAACACGGTATGAAGGCTATAAAGCATGGCAATTAGGTGCATCCTACGCACCAGAGAAAAATATCGGCATTAATGCATACTACGGCTTTAATGCTAAAACACAAGAAGGCAATCGCGTAAATGATTACTATCGTGCGGATCTTAACTTCAAATTCTAATTTAATGATTGGATTTTAAGTTAATCAGTAATTAGTTCTAAGTAGAATGCTATAGGGTGAGAGTGTTTTATTAGCATGCTACATTAGGCCAAACTAGATGTATACTTGTAGATTGTATAAGACATAGAGAGGTTTATTATGGCAGAAGTTGTAAAAAAACAGTTTAAGAGTAAATATCATATTTTAATTTGGATTGCAGTTTTATCCTTAATATTTATGGGCATGGTGGAATATGGTTATGTAACAGGTGGTAGATCATTCGGCAATTGGAAGGTTCACTTAGGCCTTATTCCTTATGTGGCATGGCTTGTATTAACATACATTGCAACAAAACCAAAATGGTTTATCAAACGATACAATCCAAAAGAAATGTTTGAAATTCATCGCATCGTAGGTATTGTTAGTGTGGTTCTCGTATGTGCACACTGGTATGTGTACTTTTTGAAAGCTTTGAAATCCTTCTTAGGATTCTGGGGTGGTTATATCTCCCTTGTGGCTATGTTTATTGCTCTTATCTTTGCGGTATTATACTTAACACCTTGGGTAGGGAATATGGCAAAATCTGTATCTCGTAGAAAAGCAATCTGGATTCATCGCTTGAATCTTGTTGCTATTATTGCGGCAAATATCCATGTTCATGGATTTGGACGTTTATCTAAAATGGTGCCATTCTTACCTGTGTTTGATGTAGTGACTTATGCGCTTGTTATTTACTATATTTATTGGATGTTCAAACAAAAATAATATATCGTAGGCATCTCTTTCTTTGGTAAAAGTAGGAGAATCACACGATAAAAAAGACCATCGCTGACCCTTATGGGTATAAGCGATGGTCTTTTTAGGTTGTTTGCGATACAATAGAATTATAAGTATATATTCTATGGATTTATGTAAATATATGCTGTTGCATTCTTTTGAGGTAAGATTAAAAATCTGTTCTATAAACATTTCTTTTGTATTATAGTATTCTTTAGCTCATATCGATATGTATATTACTACCTTTATAGGTAATTTCATATAAGAAAGAAGGATATTATGGATTCTTCTTGGAAACGAATTATATACCTAATCTGTACTATACAGGTTGGTGGGGGTATAACAATTATTGGTGTATTATCCTTTCTTCCGTTATTTTTAGCTGAGCTAGGTCTTCATGATCCAGGAGAAGCCGCCATGTGGGCAGGCCTTGTATCAGGTGTAACGCCTTGCATGGTGGCACTGAGTGCACCCTATTGGTCGCGTAAGGCTAATCAGCTTGGTCCGCGTAAGGTGATGATGTTCATCTTGTTTACCCTGATGGTGACTGTTGGCGCCTGTGCTTTTACACAAACACCATGGCAGTTATTAATGTTACGTATATTGCAAGGTGTGGTAGGGGGCTATGTTCCAATAGGATTGGCTATTATTATTCTCGTAACCCCTGAAAATAAGGTACCTTGGGCAATGGGTTTATATCAAGCCTCCATGGTTATGGGCCTCGTTTTTGGACCACTCATGGGTGGTTTGGTGGCGGACTTATTAGGTTATCGTGCACCATTTGTTATGTTCTCAGCCTTAACAGGGCTTTGTATGTTGGGAATTTATCTATTCATGCCTAATCTACAGTTTGAGCATAAGGTAGATGCTAGAGAGTCGCAGCTGTCTCTAATTAAATCCTTTTTGGTCATACCTCGAGTTCGCCTCTTGGTAGGGCTATTGTTCTTATGTAATTTTGGTATTACCGGTATTGGCCCCATTTTACCACTATACATTAAGCACTATATGCATATGAATGATAAGTTTGTAGCCACTATTGTTGGTATAATCATCTTTGGCGCCGGTTTGTTTAGTGCTTTAGCTTCAATCTCCATTGGCAAGATAACAGAACGTTTAACCATGCCTCGTATTGTTTTTACTGCTACATGGGCTGTAGGGACTTTGTTTATACTTCAATATATAATGCCTAGTATATGGGGCCTTGGAATATTCCGTGCCATTGCAGGATTCTTCATGGGTTTTATTACACCGATTGCCAATACGCTCATATCCAAGGCGGTTCCTATTGAGCGGCGAGGTATCGTGTTTGGTGCGGTGTCTAGTGTGGCCATGATGGGAAATGTATTGGGGCCTGTCCTTAGTGGCATGATTGCTCGTGCCTTTGGGTACGGGGCGGTCTTTTGGTCTACAGCAGCTATATTCTTTGTAGCGGCGCTGTTTATTTATCGTAGTTTAGTTATTCCCAGTGAAAGTCAATCGGCATAGCTGATTTGCTTTCACCATTTTAGACATAGTTAAATATATTTAGTAGTATGTATAGAATCTATAAATACTATGTAGAGAAAACGTATGGCAAACTCCAATATGGGGCCGTATGTTGCGAAATGTTTCAAAGATATTGAGCTGTCTAATCTGTAAGAGAGATGAGAGTGCATCGTTATGTTATTAAAACAATTAGAGTATTTTGTGTGTGTAGTAGATAACAACAGTTTTACACAAGCTGCAACAGAGCAATATGTATCTCAATCTGCTATATCTCAGCAAATCAAAGCTCTTGAAACTAGTCTTGGTGTTGAACTAATGGTTCGAGAAAAACGAAGCTTTCATCTAACACCAGCAGGACAATATTTATATCGATCTGGGAAAAAACTATTAGAACGGTTTCATGATATTAAGGTAGAAACGACGCGTATCGGTACGGATGCACGTGTGAGTTTGCGCATTGGTTATTTGAATCGTTACAGTGGAATTGCTATGCAGCAAACGGTGATTCACATGGCAAAGCGTTATAAAAATTTAGATATTCGTATGTACAGCGGCAGTCATGAAGAGCTATATGGCATGCTCAGTGATCGTCGTGTAGATGTAGTATTTAATGATCAATGGCAAATTTTATCTGATGATTTTGAAAGTCATTTAATTGATAAAGCCACTACATTTATTGAGGTACCACAAGGATATACTAATGAAGACTGTGTAGAACTAAAGCATATCGATGATTTACCACTTATTTTATTGTGTCGTGGGAAATATACCTTGTCTGAAGAAGAACACTATCGCAAAGCCATAGGTTATAATGGCGCCTTCGCTTATGCTCGTACGTTAGAAGAAGCACGATACTTGGTTGCAGGGCAGCAAGGGCTATTACTATTAGATTGTTTTAAATATTTAACAGATCCTATGCCAGGTATCGAACGTAAGGTATTGATGAATCATGGTAAACCTATGGAACGCCACTACTACTTTATATCTCAACGAAATCAAAATAATTCATATATTGTAGCACTCAGAGATATGTTCCAGCAGGTACTTGAAAAATTATAAATGAGATTATAAATGAAAAAGCCGTTAGCAATTTGCTAACGACTTTTTTCTTTTTCTGTACATCGTCTATTTGTATTTTCCTTATATAGTTATGATAGTATTAGAAATTTAAATTTTTCTTGTATCTATGAGTATAGCCTTACAAAAAGTCTTTTAACATCATGAGGCCATCAATACATAGCTTGATACCGTAAATGACGAGAACCGAACCACAGAAACGGTTAATCCATGCCATATGAGTAATCTTAATTTTTTTAGCTAGAAGATGCATTGTGGTAGCAAGAGATCCAAACCAAATAGGTGTCATTACCAAGAAACCAGAGAAGAAGTGGTAGATGCTTTCTTTTGGAATATTAGCCTGAAAAGCACCGAGCATCATTGTCGCATCTAGAATGGCTTGTGGATTGCCCCATGATACAGCGATGGCTGAGACGATAATTTTCCTAATTGGAATATGCGTGTCTACGTTGCGCATGTCTGGTTGAGTTTTAAATATATTAAAACCCATATATACAATGAGGAGTCCCCCAAAGATGAGAACTATGAGTTTTGTGATTGGCCACATTTCAAGAACGGTACCAATACCATAGAAGGCGGCAGCACTTAAACTCATGTCAAAAAACGCTAGTATGATCAGCGTCAATATAATACGGCGAACAGGTTGCACCAAGGCCGTATTAATAATGAAGAGGTTTTGCATGCCAACAGGGGCAAACGTAGCGAGGCCGACAAGAAGTCCTTGTAAGAAGTACATATTAACCCTCCTGACTATGGTATGATAAAGCACTAATAAGGTGAATAGTAGCACGAAACCCCTCCATTACTGGAGGGGTCCTTACTATTCTATTCATATATAATTATAACATAATATACAATATCTGTATATTTTCTACCATAAACCTATCATATGTTGTGCCATAAGGCTTACAGCGGAGATAGCAATCCAGCAACAAGCTCCTAAGGCAAGGGCTGAGCCACCGGATTTTAATAATTTTACAATATTTGTATTAAGGCCAATTGCTACCATGGCCATTGTAATAAAGTATTTGGAAATTGTTTTGAAGATACTCAAGAATTGAATATCTACATTAGCATAGGATAATGTTGTTGTGACAAGGGAGCAAAGTACAAAGTATAAAACAAATCTTGGAAAAATTTTAGCAATACTAACATTTGCGCCATCTGTTTGAGAGGCATTTTTCTTAGCTTTGTATACTTGATAACTAGCAAGACCTAAGCATATAGGAATGATAGCTAGGGTACGTGTTAGCTTTACGATAGTAGCATATTCCAGAACTTGTGTGCCAGTACCTTTCATACTATCCCATACAGCAGCTGTTGCTGTTACAGAAGAAGTATCGTTAACTGCAGTACCAGCGAACAATCCAAAGCCCATGTTAGAGAGTCCAATGGCGTCACCTAATTGAGGAAATACAAAGGCGGCTACTACATTGAAGAAGAATACAACAGAGATTGCTTGTGCAATATCATGATCCTCAGCTTTAATAACTGGTGCCGCCGCAGCAATAGCGGAACCACCACAAATTGATGAACCGACACCGATGAGGACTGCTGCGTTAGAGTCAATATGGGTTAATCGATAAATAACATAGGATACGATTAATGATGTAGCGATGGTAGAAATGATGACAGGTAAAGAAATCCAACCTACATGTAGAATCTGTGTAATGTTAAGACCAAAGCCCAACAAAATAACGGCCCATTGTAAAATCTTTTTTGATGTAAACCCAATGCCAGCACCTGTTTTTTCCCGTTTCCATGATGTGAAGATAGAACCGATAATTATACCTAAAATAATGGCAAAGATTGGACTACCTACTAGATGAAATTGCTGTCCTAGCAACCAACAAGGAATAGCGAGAATGGCACAGAGTAAAATGCCTGGCAACGTTTTTTGATTGATACCCATTATAAAACCTCCTTACTGTACATACAGTTCACGTCATATGCGGTATCATGTGGCGTTTGCTTTCTATAGTGTTAATAGTACCATAGGAAGGGTTTTTAAATCTACTATATATGTCAGAATTATACAGAATATTCATCGTATTTTTGAAGATTTTATATGATTGATATAAATAAAAATTAATTATAAGATAGGAGTTAATATTATTGAGTTAAAGATTTTGTATAATCTTAAAATTCATAATAATAATTTATAACTTGTAATTTAAACTTGTTTTGTGATGAATAAGGTGTATATAATGAATAGGATCTATTTCAGTTGGGAATAGAGTATATAAAGTGAGGACCCTTATGATTGATATTACGAATATAATTGAAACCAATAAAGATTATGTAAAACATCATCCTGAGCTACCAAAGGCAGGGTTAACAAGCCATCCTACAAAAAAGTTAGCCATCGTAACTTGTATGGATACCCGCTTAGTAGGTATGCTAGAAGAAGCACTAGGCTTTAATCGAGGCGAGATAATTGTCATTAAAACTGCAGGGAATAGTGTAACACAACCTATCGATAACATCGTGCAAAGTCTGCTCGTTGCTACCTATGGTATGGAAATTGAAGATGTGCTAATCATCGGTCATGAAAACTGCGGTATGATCGACTTTTCTGCTACTACATTTATGGAATCTATGAAAGCGAAAGGTATTAGTGAAGATGCTATTCGCATGATCGAACCGGGCCTTATCGACTGGATGGATCGATTCCATATCTCTGAAGACAATGTAATTTATACAGTTAACTTCCTACGCCACCATCCACTATTTCCAAAAGGAATGGGGTTCTATGGAGGCATGATGGATCCTGATACAGGCGAATTCCGTTATATTGAGATTTAGTGGTGGCCTCGATGGGGCCCCATTAGATAATTACATTTAGGTAAAAAAGAGTGATGACTAATCTCTACGCTCCAAAGCGAGCTAAGTCGCTAATCGATTAGTCATTACTCTTTTTATAACTGTATTTGTGAACTCGTCCCATCGAGTCTATCCATAAATCAATAAAACAAAATTCACTGTATCAAAAGAGAAAGGGAATGGCTTAGCCATTCCCTTTCTCTTTTCCCATATAGCCAACCTATTATTATCGTATTCAAAGTAGCGGTCTGTGACTCTATGGGACTAATACTGCGATAATGTTATAAAAAGCTGTGTTCCTAAGCGAAGTGCGACTTAGTTTACTATGGAGCGCGGAGGTTAGGGACACAGCTTTTTAGCTAAAATGTAGCGATGTATTCGGGACCCATAGAGTCATAGCATCGTAAACTTGAACAGTAATAATAGGTTGACTATATATTCCTTTTCGCTGTATATTGTAATTAGATTGTAAACTTAATCATATAAATTAGTTAACCTATGCGGCAGTAAGTATTCGCTTGAGAGGAGCTTTGTATGAAGCAGTTAGGTATTTCTATAATTGGTACAGATACAGATGTAGGTAAGACGTTTGTGACAGGGTTATTGGGGGCGATGGCTGTAGACGATGGCTTTGCTGTTGGTATGGTGAAACCTGTGTCTTCTAGTGCAGTTCCTTTCCCTGAATGTGTGACGATGGATGAGGATAATTATAATATTGGCCTTGAGAGTAAAGATGCAACACATTTGATGCGCTCCGCAGGTATTCCTGAATCTCGTCGTCATGAAGTGAATCCTTATGCTATAGCCGGTGATTTCTCTCCTCGCCTTGCAGCGGAATTGGCTGGTATCGAGATTGACTATGATGGCCTTGTAGAACATACATTAGATGTAGTGAGTCGCTATGACATAACCTTTGTAGAAGGTGCAGGCGGTATCACGACCCCTCTCTATGGAGATAAAACTTTCACGGATTTTATGAAAGATATCAAATTACCAGCTATTGTTGTAGCAGATGGTCGTCTTGGATCTATTAATCGCGCCGTTTTGACTTGCGAATATGCTAAGTTGCATGGTATCGAGGTGAAAGCTATTATCGTAAATGATACAACAGCTGTAGATCTGTTTTTGTTGAAAACAAATGTGGCAGATATGGAGCGTTACACAGGTGTTCCTGTAGTAGCTGTAGTGCCGCCATACCAAGGTCCGGATATTCAAAAGGTTCAACTTGGTTGGGCTCGATCTTTTATTGATTCTAAGGAATTATGGAACACAGTATTAGGTCTATAAATAATAATTGGCTGATTTTCTATTAGCTATAGCAAGTTAATATATGTTAGAAGTGATATTGAGTACATATTAACAGTAATTTTGAGACGTATTAAATTTGTGATTTAGCATACCTTAGATTGGGCAACTTAATTTAGTTTATATAAGGTATATGTGATAGAGAGTTATAGTTTGTAAACTTAGTAAGTATGAGGTGACGAAATGGCAGAGAAACAGCTTTCACAAGCAGCACAATGGGACCACGAGTTTGTATGGCATCCATTTACACAAATGCAAGATTGGCTAGCACAAGAACCAGTAGTAATTGAACGCGGTGAGGGGGTATACCTCATCGATGAGAACGGTAAAAAGTATTACGATGGTGTATCCTCTTTGTGGGTTAATATTCATGGTCACAACCATCCTGTATTGAACCAAGCATTGAAGGATCAAATCGATAAAATTGCGCATAGCACGTTATTAGGCCTCGTAAGTCCTCCGTCTGCACAATTGTGTAAAGAACTTGTAGAGCTTGCTCCAGAAGGCTTAGATAAAGTATTCCTCTCTGATGATGGCAGTACAGCTATCGAAGTGGCTATTAAAATGGCGTACCAATACCGTCAACAAGTAGGGCAAACGAAAAAGACTAAGTTCATTGCCCTCAATGCAGGCTATCATGGGGATACATTAGGTACCGTATCCGTAGGTGGTATTCAATTATTTCACCAAGTATTCCATAATCTATTATTTAAACCATTAACATTGCCAAGCCCTGGTGTGTATAGAGATTTGGCAGATCGAGATAAAGCTTTTGAAGAGTCGTTGACTGAATTGGAACGCATCCTTAACGAAGAAGGCGATGAAATTACAGCTCTTGTTATGGAACCATTGGTGCAAGCAGCGGCAGGCATGCTCGTAATGCCTCACGGTTATTTGAAACGGGTTCGTGAGTTAACAGAACAACACGATGTATTCCTCATCGTTGACGAAGTAGCTACTGGCTTTGGCCGAACTGGCAAATTCTTTGCTTGCGAACATGAAGGAGTATCTCCAGATTTTATGACCTTATCCAAAGGCATCACTGGTGGGTACCTTCCATTAGCAGCAACATTGACTACACAACGCGTATTCGATGCATTCCTCGGCACCTTTGAGGAAAAGAAAACATTCTATCATGGTCACTCCTATACTGGTAATGCCTTGGCCTGTGCCGTTGCGTTGGCTTCTTTGAAAGTATTCCGTGATGAAAAGGTAATTGAACAATTGCCTGCTAAAGTAGAAGCTTTCACAAAGGCCTTAGAACCTATTAAATCTTTGAAGCATGTGAAAGAGGTTCGTCAGCGGGGTCTCATCGTAGGTATTGAACTTGAAAAAGATGTGTCCACCCACGAAGCGTATCGCCCAAATGATGCGGTAGGTGCTAAGGTGGCAATCCTTGCCCGTGAACAAGGTCTTATTTGCCGCCCTATTGGCGACGTGGTTATCCTTATGCCTCCATTGGCATCGACTGTGGAACAATTAGAGGACATGGTTCGTATTGTAGGTGAAAGTATCCAACGTGCAACTGAGGAAGAGGGGATACTTGAAGATATGCGCCCAATTATTTTATAATGCTAAATTAATTATTGAAAAGCTACACCTATTGTCTTTTGTTAGTAGTTTAAGGCAATGGGGTGTAGTTTTTTTGCATAACATATCGAAATTTCGTCATATTTTAAACTATAGACTATACATTGCCAAAATTCGATGATTATTTAGCATATCTATGATACTATATATGTATAAAGGAGGTCATCGTATGGACATTTATGTAATTATGCAAGTTATTATTTTATTTGGTGCCATCTTCCTCGGTGTTCGCCTAGGTGGCATGGGCATCGGTTACGCTGGCGGCCTTGGGGTTGTGTTGTTAAGCCTTGGTATGGGGATGTTTCCGGGACAGATTCCATGGGATGTAATTCTGATTATCATGTCTGCTATCGCAGCCATCTGTGCCTTACAGTTAGCCGGCGGTCTTGATTATTTGGTGCGCATTGCTGAAAGTATTTTGCGTAAAAATCCTAAGCATATCAACTATTTGGCACCAACTGTTACGTATTTCTTAACTATTCTAGCGGGTACTGGTCATACAGCATTCTCTATGATTCCAGTAATCGTAGAGGTGGCGAAAAGTGAAAACATTAAGCCATCTGTGCCATTATCTATCGCCGTTGTAGCAAGCCAAATTGGTATCACAGCGAGTCCTGTATCGGCAGCAGTAGTTGCTATGAGTGGGTTCCTTGAGCCATATGGTGTTAACTATCCTACATTGCTCGCCATCTGTATTTCCACAACATTTGTAGGGGTTATGATTACGGCATTTATCATGTCTACCTTTGCGAATAATGATTTATCTTCTGATCCAGTGTATCAAGAACGTTTGGCGGCAGGTCACGTGGCGCCACCTCGTGAAAAAAGCACTGATTTCCACTTAAAACCTGGTGCAAAAACTTCAGTATTGATTTTCTTGATTGGTATCATTTGTATCGTATTCTACGCAACAGCAATTTCCAAAAACATTGGTATTATTAAACCAGTTATCTTTGGTCGAAATGATGCTATCATCGGCTTTATGATGATTATTGCGGCTGCTATCACATTCTTCTGTAAGCTTGATACAGCAGAACTTGTTAATACAAGTACATTCAAATCCGGCTTATCCGCTTGTGTCTGTGTACTAGGCGTAGCATGGTTGGGTGATACCTTTGTAAAAGGTCATATCCCTGAAATCAAAGCGCTCGCTTCTAGCATGGTAACAGCATATCCGTTCCTATTGGCGGTAGCGTTCTTCTTTGCAAGTACATTGTTGTATAGTCAAGCGGCAACTACGCAAGCTTTGGTACCAGCTGTAATTCTAGCTCTCGGTATTACACCAGAGAACACAGGATCCGTTTATATTATTATCGCATCCTTTGCAGCTGTATCTGCACTCTTTGTATTGCCTACATATCCAACACTTTTGGGGGCTGTACAAATGGACGATACGGGCTCTACGCGAATTGGTAAACTCGTATTTAACCATCCATTCTTCATTCCAGGCGTACTTGCTATTGCCATCTCCGTAGCACTCGGTTTCCTAGTGGCTCCGTTAATGCTGTAACTGGTGAAAACTAAATAAGGTTAATACAAAACATATTTAAAGCTAAAAAGGACGTAACTATCAGTTGCGTCCTTTTTGTTGTTTAAACATTAGTTGTCTATTTTCTACTTCTTGTTTTTGCACTTCTTACAAATCCCTGCGATCTCAAGGTGATGTTCCGTCACAGTGAATCCTGCTTCGCTGAGTTCTTGAGGCATTTCTACGACAGGACAGGTATGGAGTGGTATCATGGCACCACAGCTCGTACATACAGCATAGTGTCGATGTGTATGAGGGGTAATTTCATAATATGCCATCTCACTACCCATGAGCGTGGTACGTGTAACGATACCCTTAGTTTCTAATAGTTCAAGTGTACGGTAGATAGTAGACATCCAAGTAGTACTACCATTACCTAAGCGTTCTGCGATTTCAAGGGCTGTAATAGGTTTATCTGTAGTTGTTAATACAGACCAAATGGCTTCGCGCTGTTTGGTCTTTTTTATGCCTTCCGGCCAAGCTGTTGTATTCATAACTCTTTTTCGATTCTGTTTTAATACTAAAACTGTTATACACTTGTATAGTTAGATGATTTATATGGCTAATAGAATATCAAATATGCTATCGCATTTGGTTAGATATATTTTTATATTTAACTAGTTATATATTTTAATTAAACTAGTTATATTATTTAACTCTAACTAGTTATATTACTCTAACTAGCTATAATATTTATGCCTAAATATATTAATTATTGTTTTAGCTTATCTACTAAACTGAAAGCGTCGTATGATAGTGCGAATATTTTTAATGACTAATATTACTAGTAGGATCCCTACCGATGTTAACGATACGAAGCCACCAGGTGCTACGTTAAGGAAGTAGGAGCCAAAAAGTCCAATGATCATGGCTAGTAAACTAAATCCAATGGAACAGAGTAGTGTTGTTCTAAATCCTTTTTCTAATTGTAATGCAGATGCTACTGGTAGTGCAATCATGGCACTTAATACGAGAACACCAACAATTTTAATAGAAATCGATACGGCGGCAGCCATTAAGATAGCAAAGATATAATTGATAAAATCTACCTTAACTCCTGCTACACGAGCCGCTTCCTCATCGTAAGCGATGTAGAGTAAGGAGTTATACAAAAAGTATAGCGTTAATACTGATAAAATGGTGAGCACTGCAATGCTAATCATATCGGTTGCGTTTACCGTTAGGATGCTACCAAAGAAGAATACATTTGCGTTAGCCTTTAGTTTGCCTGAGCTAATAAGTGTAATAGCTGTACCGATGCTGAGGGATAAGATGATAGTAAGAATAAGATCGAGATGGTGTGAAAAATATTTTCGCAAGAACTCGATGAGTGCACCGCAGATGGCAGTGAAGATAAAGGCTCCTAAAATTGGATTAGTATTCGTTAATAAACCTAGTGTAATACCTGCTAGTGATGCGTGACTCATGGTATCGCCAATCATACTGGAACGGCGTAGCACCATGAAGATACCAATACATGGACATAAAAGAGAAATACAAATTGCTACGAAGAAGGCATTTTGCATGAAATCATAACTAAACATGGCGCACCTCCTCAACTGTGGTATCATCGGCCTGAGCCTGAGCCTGAGCCTGAGCCTGAGCCTGAGCCTGAGCCTGAGCCTGAGCCTGAGCTTCTATTGTTACATCTGTGAAACAGGAGCAGTTTTTGTGATCTATTGGATTGCGACCTGTACTGTGCATGATTTCACTAGCATATTGCTCAGGGGAGCAAAGGTGACCTTGACCATTTGCAATATGGTAGATATTGGTAGAGTTGGCGAGAGCCATTTCGATATTGTGCTCAACAGAGATAATCGTAATATGGTGCTCTTGGTTCAAATTTCGAAGTAGAGCATAGATGCCCTCTTGGCTTTTTCTATCGATACCTGTTGAAGGCTCATCGAGGATGATGAGGTCAGGCTTACCGATGAGGGCGCGGGCGATAGATACACGCTGAGCTTGTCCACCTGAAAGTTTGCTGATGAGACGGTCTTTAAATTCCGTCATATGGGTAAGCTCTAATACGCGATTGACTTCCTGTTTATCTTTAATCTTTAAAAGTTTGCGGTAGGAATCGAGGATTTCTTTTACCGTAATAGGAAATCCTGCGTGAGAGAAGTCATTTTTTTGAGACACATACCGAATATTATTGGTGCTTCGCTTGATAGAGCCCTTTACAGGGGTAAGAAAACCTAAAATGAGACGGAGCAAGGTACTTTTACCACACCCATTATCCCCAACGATGGATATATAATCACCACTGTGAATATGTAAATTAAGGTCATTTAACACATAAGGCGGTTGACCTTGATAGGAAAAATAAAGATGTTCTATTGATAACATATGAAAACCACATTTCTGATTGACAAAATTCTAAGTAAGTTTATACTATAACTATATTACAAATGCAACTGAGTCGCAACTGCAACTAAAGAATGGAGTATATTCTGTATAGGCATAGCGATCAGGTTTTTACAAAGGAGGACTACGATGATCAAGAAACTGATTTTGTTAGTTGTAGGTATTATGATGGCTGCTTTATTTGCAGGTTGTGGCAATGATGCACCGAGTGCACAGAAGGAACAAGCAAGTAAAAAAATCCAAGTGGTAACAAGCTTTAATGCAATGGCTGAGTTTACAAAGGCTATTGGTGGTGACAAGGTAGAGGTATCTACTATTATACCAGATGGCGTAGAACCACATGATTTCGAGTTGAAGCCTGAAAATATGAAACAATTGGCAACAGCTCAAGTATTTGTGTATAACGGTTTTGGTATGGAGCCTTGGGCAAAACAAGCTATCGAAGCAGCTAAAAATGATAAACTCATATCTGTTGTAGCTACTGAAGGTGTTGAAGCTATTAAAAATACTGACCCAGAAGAAATTAAAGAACATGGTGCAGAAGATCCTCATGCATGGTTATCTTTGAAAAATGCTAAAATTGAAGTGAAAAATATCAAGGATGCCCTTGTAAAAGTTGACCCAGCAAATAAGGATTATTATGAAAAGAATTATACTGAATACGTTGCTAAATTAGATGCAATGATTAAAAAATATGAAGAGCAATTCGCTAAAGCTCCGCATAAAAACTTTGTTACAGGCCATGCAGCATTTGCGTACCTATGCCGTGATTTTGGTTTAGAACAAAACAGTGTGGAAGATGTATTTGCTGAAGGTGAACCTAATGCAGCACAATTGGCTAAACTCATCGAATATGCTAAAGAAAACCATATTACTACTATCTTTGCAGAAGAAATGGCTAGCCCAGAGGTATCCAAAACTTTAGCACAAGAAGTAGGTGCTAAGGTAGAAACTATTTATACTATCGAAAGCAACGAAGATAATAAAACATACTTAGAACGTATGGATGAAAACCTTACAAAAATTGCAGCATCTTTGCAATAAGATAAATAAAAGAGCAGCTCCTAGTGGGCTGCTTTTTTGCGTTATAATAGTCTAAAATAATATCTTCAAAGTTAGATTATATAGTATAATATATTATCAGATTAAATAAAAAGGAGACTTGATATGGTTATCATTAATAAATCAGGGGTTGCTGATGAAAGGTCTTGACCATAATCTTTTCTTAGATTTACGTATTCGTGGTGGTTCGGGTGGATTAAGCACCATGGAGCTAATTAATGTTTTTATTATGGCAAAACTCATGTCTAAGCAATTTGGTCTAAATCTTTGGATAACGGGTATTTCTTTTTACATAGTATCCTTCATCTTTGGTGTGGGAGGTATAATGTTGTCCATGACGGTTTAAATATAGTTTGTGTTACAATTAGATAGATATAGGTGTTTTGGAGGTTTTATGGAAACAAAATGGTATTCAGATATTTGGCAACTTGTGGTAGCTCCATTTAAACGTGGTATTCCACAGATTGTAGAGCATGGATCTTGTCGCAAAGGGTTCTATGCTACAGTAGCTTTGGCATTGGTGGCATTCGTATTTTCAAATATTCTACCTACTTTTTTGAGTATGATATTTGTGGATAAACTTAGTGTTGCACTTACTGGTGCGGCGGCTCTTTCTGGGGCCGGTATATTAGGCCTAGCGGTTGGCTTGCTATTTGCTTTTATTGGTATTGCTATTTATTCTGCGATTTTCTCTTGGGTCGCCAATAAATTTGATGCCCATACTACATATGAGTCTGTGTTAAAAATCATGTGGTACGAACAAGCTTATAATCAGATTATGGGCTTAGTATATTTCATTGGCTTCCTATTACTATCATTGCCATTTTTGTTGCTACTAGGCTCTAATCCTGACTCTATAGTAGGTAGTATTGTATGGATAACTATTATTATATTCGCAACGATAGCTTTTGCAGTCTATACATTCTGGGTATGCTTAACATTGTTGAGTCGCCAAATTAATAAATCCCGTTTAGCAACTTTTGGTATTTCTATTATTACGAGTTTGATTCCTGTAATCCTTTTAGGTATCTTGATTGGCATGGTAGTACTTGCTACTTCCAGATAATTACATAACATGAAAGGGGCTGTAACAAAATACCCCTTACTACGAAAAAAGCTATTAGCTGATTATATATAATCTGCTAATAGCTTTTTCTGTATTTTATAAGGGAAAAGGGCCCCGAAGGACCCATTCCATTAGGATAATTAAAGTATGAAAAGATGTCTGTTTTGTGCTATAATGATGAACGGAAAATGAAAAGGAACTATTTTTTATAGCTCCTTATTGTGTGTTGTATGTTATAGTATCTAAACTTAAATGTTGTGTATGTATATTGTGTAAAAGGTGGTGATACCTATGATGGTAGGTTTAATGCAGTTTATCTATCGTTTATTAAACCCTATTGAAGAGAATAATCCTCGTATGTATCACTTTGATATTGCCTATGGGCAACTCATAGGAATGTTGCTATTAACACTCATATGTTATCAATTTACTATTGTAGGTGAAGGCGTATATTTAGATGCTATACGTGCGTTTATACGTAATTCTTCATTATTGGTAAGGTGGGAATCGCTATCTCTTCCAGTAGGTCAACATGAAATACAACTTTTTTTGGAACAGATGGGTAGTTCTAGAGAATTTTGGAATATAGGTCGCTTTGCATGGGTAATCGGAAAAGTTATTTTCATGGCTTGTATCATTATAGTTTATGCGGTTGCTCAACAGCGTAAATTTTATGTTCGAACTGTTACAACCGGTATTTTGCATATCATGTCATTTGCTCAACTTGTTGTGGCATTGATTACTTTTACAGCAGGGATTATGCTGATTTTAACTTCGGTACCATTAATACTGCAAGCAATCATTGGCTTCTGTATGATTGTGCTATGTGTTTTAAGTACCGTATTATTGTTACAAACTATGGGACGTATTGTGGGAGCATGTATTAATGGGACCCCTTATGAAGGTTTGATTCTAATGTTGATTGCTCTTTTGGTAGCACACGTGTTTGAATGGATTTATATGTTGACTCGATAAAATACATATGATATATCTAGGACGAGACATGGCTCGTCCTTTTTTACTAGTTTTAAACTAAAAGGAGCATTTATGACATGGAATAAGGATATATTGCATTTATTTACCAGGCTTAGCGAACAATCTTTTCAGAATATTATCAATTATGGATCTCATACAAGAGCCATTCTGAATCTAGTCGTATCTACTATTGTATTATATATAATGACCTATAGCTTACCGTTTATGGTGAAAGTGATATCTCCAATGCTCGGAATTAAACGGATTACTGGGTTAACTCATTTTGATGTAATTAGTATTTTAGCAAGTTCTGTATTTTTAATTTTTCAAATTATCATCGGTTCATTTGTTATATGGCGCTTACTTGTTTTATTAGGTGGTCGTGGTACTTATGGTGGGGTATTGCGCAATTATATATATGGATTAGCTTATACAAATGCACTTCGCACGGTTGTCTTAGTATTAATTCATATACTAGGGATTATTTTTTTCTCTTTGTCTCTTCAAAAATATGTAGGGGATATGGCTTATCTTATTACGATGTTCAGCCAGTATTATGCCGTGTTCATTGTAGCCCAATTAATGAGACGTTATGTTGAATTAGGTATCATTAAAACCTATATTGTTATCTTTATTGTGGCATTATTATCTGTCTCTGTATTACCTCAATGGATTCGCTTTGTTCATACTCTCTTCAAATGATGTATTATAATAAGACTTAAAAAAACCGCAAGATAAAATTCTTGCGGTTTTTGTTCACTCTATAATAAGTTGGGCTTCGTAGTGTTGTAATAATAGCGCCACATTATCTTCGTCGTATTCGATTTGTTGTGACCATCTAGCAATTTGTTTTAATGGTTGTCCCTCTAAGGCGCTGGCTATAAGTATATAGTCAGTACCATTCTTTGCATAGGCTAAGATAGATTCCAAGGAATAATCTGATAGCATATCGATTTGGCGATACAATATATATTGGTACACTTTGTTAAATAGGCTCATATCTTCATGCTGTATATAGGTCTGTACGGATGTGATGAGTTGGTCTAGTTTACTAGATAATGTATTAACTTGTGCTGTCCAATTCTCATCGATGGGCTCCGTTTTTTTATATAGGTCTAATAATTCTTTGAAAGCTTGCTTTGAAGGATTTGGCGTATATTGGAATAGATTAGGATTTAAATCAAAGGCTAATAATTCAAAAATATTGTGGATTGTTAATCGCTCCTCTGGATTGAATTCATTATGGTCATCTTCAATTGTAAAGAAGAGAAAGTCCATCGGTTCTTGTTGGGCCAATAGTTCAACCGATGCTTCACAAGATAATCCAACGCCACATAGTTCTAAGTCTTCAATGTATTTATAAAAGCGTGGATGCATATGACAGGTATCACATAGTCCTTCTTCTCCCAATTCAAGAACTACTTTGCATAGACCTTTTTCATTGAGTAAGGGACACATAGGTTGTGCTTTAGAAAAGATAAAATGACTGCCTTCATCATCAACCGTGATGGCTTGGCGTAAGCTTTCACCAAGAGAACCTGTCATGGCATGATAACGTTCAGCAGTAGGCTCATCTATATCGATGGTCCACAGCTGACAACATGTATTTTCGCATTGATCGGCTTTGCATTGAAATTTGTGATATATAGTGGGGTAAATTGAAATCATAGTTAGCTCACATGTAGTTACAAAAATAAATCTATGTGCATTGTATCATAGGGCGCAGGTACATGCACTAATTATATAAATAAAGATTATAAACCGCGTTGATTTAGTGTATAATTGTATATATATTGTTATGATAACTGTTTGAGATATGGAGGAACCAATGAGATCATTTTTTGTAAAAGGTAGCCTTGTATTGGCCTTGGCAGCGGCATTTGGCATTCCAAATGCAAGTGCAGCCCCTTTAGTAGCTGTAGAGCCAACTGTGGCAGTTGTTGATGGCAACCATGCGGCGATTGTAGGCGCTAATGGTTTATTAAATGCCTTTATCCAAAATCATCCAAATGCAGGAATTACGGAAATCGCCTTTGATGCGGATGGAGGTCAAATTAAGTATGATGTTGAAGGTTTTGATGAATCTGGCAAGTATGAGTTAACGTATATCTATGCTACTAATCAAATCTTTGAAAAGCGCGAAGGGGACTTCCATAAATCACTAAAGAAAAAATCGTTTGATCCTCGGGAAATCTTACCGCCTGCAGCTGTGGTGAACTTTGCTTATGCCCAAACAAAGGGTAAAGCTGTGAGTCTTAATGAATGGGCTGTGCGCTATGATAAAGGTAAAATCGTCTACAAAGTTAGCTTTGGTACAGCAGATAATAAAGAGGTACATGTGCGTATGGATGCAATGAATGGTAAATTGCTATCTGTTAAATTTGACGATTAATATATGATTGACTAGTTATTATATCTTAATAGTGCCTAGTTATTTTATTCTGAATATAATAATTAAATGCCTTAATACTATTTTTCTTAAAAAAATAACTAGTATTGAGGCATTTTTTGTGAAAGTTTGCTCATGAATGTGCAATTTTAGATATCGATACGTATATTTTGAAGCCGTTTATCCCTTATATATGGGATAAACGGCTTTTGATATATTTTTCATGGAATTTTTAAGTATAAAGTAAATCCCATAGGATTTCATAGGAATTATATATAAATTCATTCTAAACTCACTATAAAATAAGCTTTTAACAGTGCTTCTACATTTTGACTTCATAGACTGTCGATAGTATGTGTACCAGTCGAAAGACAAACTCAAGTATATCTGAAATTTCCAAGCTATATATCTACAAGTCCATGCTGGATATATGTTTTGGAACTTACATGATGACATTGAGTTGACTGGAAATATACATGCGTAAAGTTGCATGTAAATGAATTAATAAGGAGGACAATATGAAAAAATCTATTTTAAAAAGTAGTATTGCTTTAGCAGTGGCTGGCGTATTTGGTGCCACTGTAGCTGTAACAGCAGCTGAACCAGTAACTCCAATGCCTGTTACGCAAGAAACAGCGAGTGCAGCGACTCCAGCACAACCAGTTACTGATCCAGTAGTTCCTACTGTAGCGGTGGCTCCAGATGTGGCTACTACTGCAGTTGCACCTAAAATTCCAGTAGCTCCTGTAGCAGAAGCTAATCAAGTAGGTACAGCAGTTCGTAATACTACACCAGTTCCAACAGCTACACAAGATGTTAAAACACCAGTAGCTCAAGAAACTGTAGTGCCTAGTACAGAAAATCCTGCAGCAGCGGTCCCTTCTATTGAAACTGCATCTGTAGCTAAAGCTCCTAGTGAACCAAGAGTAGTACGCAGTGGTGATAAAAAATCTGAATCTGTAGCGAAGCATGGTAAAGAAGTTAAAAATACTAAAAAAGCTGCAGTAGATAAAGCGCCTAAAGTAAAAGTTGTGAAAGACGAAAAAAAAGCTGATAAAGAAGAGCCTACTAAAGAGGAAAAAAAAACTCTAAAAGTAGAAAATCACAACCTAGCACAACCAACCAGCAAGAAGGCGTAGTAGACCAAAATAGTATTTTCGTAGCTGGTGCTAATTATTTAATTGACCAATTCGAAAGCAAATTTGGAAACTCCAAAATTACAAATGTATCTTTCAAAACTCAAGGTAAAACTGCCATCTATGAAGTAGCTGGTTTTAATACTAGTGGTGCTCATTCTATGACTCTAGATGTGGCTACTGGTAATGTAACTGATGGTACTCCTAAAGCATATGATGCATCTATGGAAGCTAGTGCTATTGATGCCGGAACAGTAATACCTCCACATGTGGCAATTAATGCAGCTTTCGTACAGTCTGGCAAGGTAGCGACTGGTATTAATGCGTGGTCTCTTGCTAATCAAAATGGTAAACCACTATATACCATAGAATTCCATGATGCACAAAATAAACCGATATCCGTTGTATTGGATGCTAAAACAGGGACGGTAGCAAAATAAGTTGATCTCCTATTCTATAGCGCTGTAAAGCAAACCCTTTCAAAAACGAACACTAAGCACTCAAAACTATACACACATAACATAAATACACTTACACACACATACACAACACACAAAAACACACAAAAACACACACAATAAACAACACACACAATAAACAATTACACACAGCCCTCTGGATTGGATAGATAAACATTGACTCTCTCCTATGCCATCTATCGTTCAGAGGGCCCCTTATGAATTGTGGTTCCCTCCGAATCATAAGATTATATACTTGGTATATATACTCTCTCTCACAATAAGAACGTAACTGCTTTACAGCACGCTGGGTATAGGAGAGCAAGAAAGCCCGTATCACATGTAGAATTCTACATGTGATACGGGCTTTCTTTATTTTACATAGGTTAAATATATTGTCGTGGTACGCGCTCTGAGAATCCACAAAAGATCTCATAAGGAATTGTGGAAGCAAGGGCTGCAATTTCTAAAGCAGAAATGCTTTCATGACCTTGAGACCCTAGAAGCACCACCTTATCGCCAGGCTTTACCGTGATTGTATCCGGAACAGAAACCATGAATTGATCCATACAAATACGACCTACTACGGGACAACGAGTGCCATGAATCAGTACGGTGCCCCGATTGGATAAACTACGAGGGTAGCCATCCGCATAGCCTACAGGGATAGTAGCAATTGTCATTGGTTCAGTTGTGATATAGGTAGATCCATATCCAATGCCTTCGCCAGCAGGGATATGTTGTACATGAACAACTTCACTATGGAAAGATAAAACAGGTTTTAAGCCCAATCGATTTGGCACATCAAGAGATGGCATGATACCGTATTGAATAATACCAGGACGAGCATCTGTGAATAGACTATCTTTGACAGATAAAAGACCTGCACTGTTGGCGAGGGAGAAACGGTAATCTGCTTCTGGACGGAATGCTCGTATTTCATCTACCATGCGATGAAATTTTTGCGTTTGGCTATGGGCGTGTGATTGATCCGCCGCATCAGCATTGCTCATGTGAGAGAAGAATCCGTCTATTTCCAAATTTTCGTAGGACTCAATGCGTTTGATAAACTCAATGGCATCCTCAGGCTTGATACCGATGCGATGCATGCCTGTATCAACGGCAACAGCAACGCGAATAATCATGTCGTGATTATCGGCTACTTTATTGAGTGATTCCAAGTCGGTAGATTCACAAACGGCAGGAATCGAATTAGTGTCTGCCACAAGTTCAAAGGATTGTGGCCTTGTGAGTCCTAATAAATAAATAGGTACCATAATACCTGCATTGCGAAGTGGTACGGACTCCTCTGGAATAGCAACGGCTAAGGATTCGTAACCTTCCTCCACGGCAATACGCCCCATCATAACACTGCCGTGGCCGTAGCCATTGGCCTTGATGACAGCTGTAGACGTACTCCATTCAGGTAAACTATCTTTAATTTTACGCAAATTCTCGCGAACGAGACTTGTATTTATGGTCAAATAGGTAGGTCTCATTGTATTCCTCAATTCTATATAACATTACTTTTATTTTATAACTTTTGGGGAATTACACAATACTTTTGTGAAAGTTATATACAGAAAAATGAGTTTTACTTTGAATTTTATAGGATTTATACATATATTATATACAATTATTGTGAAAGTATACTAATTAGTTGTGAAAGTATATTAATTGGTATAGGTAGTTGATATATAATAGAAGTTATTTTAGTATAAAATTATATAAATAATAGTATAATTTATGTATAATTTATATAGAAGTGGTATTACCTATGTTTTAGGCTATTCAATTTAGGAGGTTCTCATGAGTGAACGTGTAGTAGTGGTAAACGCAAGTAAAATGAATTACGACCATGCATTAGATTTTTCTGTATTATCTAGTGATGTAAAAGTTTACGAGGATAGTACAAATGCAGAGCTTATTGAACGCATTCAAGGTGCTCGCGTAGTAGTAACAAAAGAGATTCCTGTTACTGCTGAGTTACTTTCACAATTCCCAGATACAGTAAAGCTCATCGTAGAAGCTGGCACGGGTTATAATAATATTGACCTTAACGCAGCGAAAGCAAAGGGTATCACCGTATGTAATATCCCGGCCTATAGTACGGAACGTGTAGCGCATACAGTCATCATGATGATCCTCAATTTTGCATCCACTATGCAGCAACAAATCGGCATGCTTGCTAAAGGTGATCGCAGTAATTTCACAAAACATTTACAAGTGAGCCATACAGAAGTGAATGGTAAAACATTAGGTGTTGTTGGTGCTGGTCACATTGGTATGGAAGTGATCAAAGTAGCAAAAGCACTCGGTATGAATATTTTGGTTCATACACGCACACCAAAGGCTGATGGAGATGGTATTCGTTATGTAAGTCTTGATGAATTACTAGAAAATAGTGATTATATTACATTGCATTGCCCATTGAATGACCAAACTAAGCACATGATTAATAAAGAAACTATCGGTAAAATGAAATCTAGTGCAGTCATCATAAATACTGGTCGTGGTCCACTTATTAATGAAGCAGACCTTTGTGAAGCATTAGCGGCTAAACGCATTGCAGGTGCGGGCCTCGATGTACAAGAGGTAGAACCTCCAGCAGAGGATAGCCCTCTATATACATTAGATAATGTTATTCTTACACCTCATATGGGCTGGAAAGGTTTAGAAACACGTCAGCGTTTGGTAGGCATTATTCGTGACAATGTACAAGCCTTCTTTAAGGATGAACCAATTAATGTAGTATCTTGATAGAATTTAAATAATTATATAATAGGTTCTATAACGGCATGGAAGTAATTGTCTAATTTTGTAGGCGATTCTTTCATGCCGTTTTTTACCCACCATAACACCATTTCGACAAAACTACCTGAAATATGATTGATAATAAAGTCATCCGGTAGATTTGTATTTGCTTTACGGTTTTGATTGATGAAATATCCTTGCACCAACTCATTTAGATGATCTCTAAAATAGCGCAAAAAGATTTCGTTATTATCACTAGCTAGTAGTTCGAGGATTTTATTTTCATTTTGCTGTAAATGTTGTAATAAATGACCAAATACTGAGACTGGGTAAATACTTTGTTGATAAAGACCATGAGCATGAGGTAAATGATTAATACTATCTTTTATATGTAAAAACAAGTCTTCGCAGAGGGCTTCTAGTAATGCCTCTTTTGTGTCGAAATGAGCATAAAATGTGGTGCGGCCAATATCTGCGGCACTAATGATTTCTTGAACGGTGATTTTGTCATATGCCTTATTAGATAATAATTCGTTAAAAGCTATAAATATGGCTTTGCGAGTTCTTTTCTGTCTACGATCCATATTAACTCCTATCATACTTTTAGTACAAAACATCATATATGTTCCGTAATGAACATATATGATGTTTTATATATTGTATTAGAACCATAGGTTGATACAATTAAAGTGAACAAAGTGTTCGCTATCGTAATTATTGTACTGTAAGTATAGTCATAATTCAATTCATGTTGATAGTGAAAGTCTGATAAGGGGATTGCTGTATGGTACATCGAATATATGATATATTATCTGGTTTATATATGACGATTTTAGCGGGGCTATTTTTACTGCTTGATGGAATTCCGCATTTGATAGAAGAGTTTTGTGGACAGAGACTATTTCAAAATATAATCCCTTTTGAACCTTCCTGGATTACCGTTATTATTTGTGGTTTTCCTCTTGTATATTTATCTATACGAAGGATTATATATAATAAGGGGATTAGTAAAATCTCGTCAGCTTTATTGATTTCCATGGCTATGTTTGCGGCCATTGCTATTGGAGATATATTTGCGGCTGGTGAGGTCGCCTTTATTATGGCTTTAGGCGCTCTCCTTGAAGAAGCAACTACGGAGCGAGCAAAAAAAGGGTTAAAGAAGTTAATTTCATTAGCACCTGTTAAGGGTCGTAAAATACAAGATAACAAAGAAATGATGGTTCCTGTAGAGTCTATACAAAGTGGTGATTATTTACGAATCCTTCCGGGCGAAACGATGCCTGTAGATGGACGCATTATTAATGGTGAAACAACGGTAGATCAATCTATTATGACAGGAGAGTCTATCCCTGTTGATAAAACAATTGATGATGATGTATTTGGCGGAACGATTAACTGTTTTGGTGCCATAGATATTATAGCTACCAAAGTGGGCGAAGATAGTTCTATTCAAAAAATGATTCAACTTATTAAAAATGCGGAACAGAAACAGGCTCCGATTCAGCGTATAGCTGATATTGTTGCTAGTCGATTGGTTCCTATTGCATTGATGATTGCATGTATAGGCTATTTAGTAACTGGTAATATCATCGTCGGTGTTACTGTGTTGGTTGTGTTTTGTCCTTGTGCATTGGTGCTTGCTACACCTACTGCGGTTATGGCCGCTATTGGTCAAGCTACTAAACATGGCGTTATTATTAAATCTGGTGAAATTCTTGAAACTATGGGAAAAGTAGATACCATGGCATTTGATAAAACCGGCACATTAACACGTGGTCAGTTATCAGTTCAATCTATTTTAGCCGTTGATACAGATTATAGTGAGATTGATATTCTTCAATTAGCTGCATCTGTAGAGGCTAAGAGCGAACATCCTATTGGCAAGGCTATCGTTTCTCATGCCATAGAGCAAGATTTAGAAATACTTGATACTACTTCATTTACGATGTCTGTAGGTAAAGGGATTATAGCCGTAATAAAAGGTCGGGAATTATATTGTGGAAATGAACGATTTCTTGAAGAGCATAATATTATTGTATGTGATTCTATTCAAAAAGCCATTAATGTATATCGAAGTGAAGGAAAGGTATCTGTCATTATTGCAGATAAAGAGCATATTATAGGTATCATTACATTATCTGATACAATGCGAAATGATGCGATAAATATGATATCTGCTATCTCAAGCTTAGATATGACAACAGTATTACTTACTGGTGATAGTAAAGAAGCAGCTACATATATTGGAAAGAAATCTGGCGTTTCCGAAATACATGCGGAGCTTTTACCAGGAGAAAAAGTAAGTATTATCGAATCATTGCAAGGGAAACATCATAAGGTTTGTATGGTTGGCGATGGAATTAACGATGCACCGGCTATGAAGACTGCTGATGTGAGTATTGCAATGGGGACTATTGGTAGTGATATTGCCATAGAAACAGCAGACATTGCTTTGATGAGTGATGACCTTAGTAAAATTCCTTATATTAAACGATTATCAGATGCTACGATTAAAACTATAAAATTTAGTATTGCTTTATCAATGGTCATTAATTGTATCGCTATTATTCTCTCATTGCTTGAGGTTTTGACGCCTACTACAGGTGCATTAGTGCATAATGTGGGATCTTGTTTAGTGGTCCTCATCGCTGCCCGTTTGTATGATAGAAAGTTTATTTAAATGCAATAAGAGCCGTCCCCGGTTGTATGGGGGCGGCTCTATTGATTAGGGCTATCATAGATCAAGTCTTGGTATATATATTTATATATATCAAGGGAGGTAGTTATCCTCAAACTTGATTATGATTGATGTTGTGTTTTGATGGGACTCCACCAATGGCGTCTATAGGCCTTGATGCCTTCCACCACGGTTCTTGTCGCTTTAGCTGCAATATCTTTCGTTGCAGCTGGGATGCCCTCTAGGCGATAGGGAATACCTAACTCCTTATATTTAGCAATACCCATAACGTGATAAGGTAAGCAATCAACGGCTTGTAAATTTTTCAGAGATCCTAGGAAAAAGCCTAGACGATAGTGACGATCGGCATTATCTGTAATCGTAGGGACTACTACGTGACGAACCCAAATCGGAACTTCCACGTCTGCCGTCAATCGAGCAAACCCGAGAATGGGCTCTAACGGTTTACCCGTTAACCATAAATGCTTGGCTGGATCGATTTCCTTAATGTCTAGGATGACGAGACTAGTTACACTGAGTAATTTACGGTATGCCACCTCTTGGTGGGGGTCAAAACAAATTCCACTTGTATCTAAACAGGTATGGACGTTTCTTTCACGGAAATATGTGAAAAGCTCAATAACAAAGTCGATTTGCATAAGAGCTTCCCCACCTGTGACGGTGATACCACCATTAGTATAAAATTGGCGGTTACGTTCGTACTGGTCCCATAATTCCTTTACGGTCATGAATTTAGCATTATCGCTAGTTTCATCCCATGTATCAGGATTATGGCAATAAGCACAGCGCATGGGGCATCCTTGAAGAAATACCACCATGCGCATGCCTGGACCATCAACCGTACCCATCGTTTCAACCGAATGAATACGTCCAGTCATAGGAAACCTCGATTAGATACGTTGATGGAATGTACGGGAAATAACTTCGTCCTGTTGTTGTTTTGTCAATTTGTTGAAGTGCACCGCATAACCGGATACACGAATCGTCAATTGAGGGTACAACTCAGGATGTTTTTGAGCGTCTAACAATGTTTCACGAGTAAACACGTTAACGTTCAAATGATGGCCGCCCTTTTGGGAATAACCATCCAATAACTCTACCAAGTTATCAACTTGTTGGTTGCTCATGGGTATAACCTCCTTTCAACCAAGACTAACACTCGTATCGGTGCCGGTGAAAGCAGTCCGATACTGTGGAAGATTTTATTTATCTTCCTTTATAGTAACATTTGGTTCGCTGCATGCGAAGTTTGTATTGCTGTTAGGCAATTGAGAAGGGTCTAACTCAATATCAAAATCGCTAACGGAAACAAATGTTTCACCAGATTTACCTAATGCGTCCGGAATGATAGAGAAGGTATTAGAAATACCATCGGAGCAATCACGCCATGGCATTTTAGCTACGGATGCCAACGAGGATACGGCACCGTGAGAATCACGACCGTGCATTGGGTTCGCGCCAGGCGCGAAAGCTTCGCCAGCTTTACGACCATCTGGAGTAGAACCTGTAGCAGTACCATATACTACGTTGGAAGTAATTGTTAACAAGCTCATAGTTGGAACGGATTGACGATATGTAGGATGTTTACGAATCTTGTTCATAAATGTGGAAACAACCTTTGCTGCCAAGCTATCTACACGGTCATCATCGTTACCATATTTAGGGAAGTCACCTTCGATTTCGAAATCAACAGCGATGCCATTTTCGTCACGGATAGGTTTTACCTTAGCATATTTAATAGCGGATAAGGAGTCTGCTACTACGGATAAACCAGCGATACCAGTTGCAAACCAACGAGTTACCTTGCGGTCATGCAATGCCATTTCTAGTTTTTCATAAGCATATTTATCGTGCATGTAGTGAATGATGTTCAATGCATTTACATATACGCCTGCCAACCATTCCATCATGTCGTCGAATTTTTCCCATACTTCGTCAAATTCTAAGTATTCGGAAGTGATAGGGCGGTATTTAGGACCAATTTGTTTCTTCAACTTTTCGTCAACACCGCCATTGATTGCGTAAAGCAAGCATTTAGCCAAGTTGGAACGAGCACCGAAGAATTGCATTTCTTTACCGATACGCATTGGGGATACACAACATGCGATGGCGTAGTCATCACCAGAGTTAGGACGCATCAATTCGTCGTTTTCGTATTGAATGGAAGATGTTTCGATGGATAATTTCGCACAGAAACGGCGGAAACCGATAGGCATGCGAGGGGACCATAATACAGTGAGGTTTGGTTCTGGAGCAGGACCAAGGTTAGTCAATGTATGTAGGTAACGGAAGGACATCTTGGACACCAATGTACGGCCGTCAGTACCCATACCACCGATGGATTCAGTGGTCCAAACAGGGTCACCTGTGAACAAATTGTTGTATTCGTGGATACGTGCGAAGCGAACCATGCGCAATTTCATGATGAAATGGTCTACGAATTCTTGGATTTGTTCCTCTGTGTATGTGCCGTTGCGAAGGTCTCGTTCCGCATAGATATCGAGGAATGTGGAGTTACGGCCAATGGACATAGCAGCACCGTTTTGCTCTTTAATGGCACCAAGATAGCCGAAGTAAATCCATTGCATGGCTTCACGAACATCCTTAGCTGGTTTGGAAATATCATAGCCATAGGACGCTGCCATCTCTTTCAATTCTTTCAAAGAACGGATTTGATCTTGTATTTCTTCACGGTCGCGAATGATATCCTCTAGCATGTCACCCATTGTGATGCTAAATTGTTCTTTTTTATCTTCAATGAGATAATCAACACCGTAAAGAGCGATACGGCGATAGTCACCGATAATACGACCGCGGCTGTACGCATCTGGCAAACCAGTTACAATGTGAGCTGTACGTGCAGCACGCATTTCTGGAGTATATACATCAAATACGCCATCATTATGAGTTTTGCGATGTTTCTTAAAGAAGTCCTCTGTTTGCGGATCCATTTTGAAGCCGTATTCTTCAATAGCGGATTTTGCTGTGCGCAAGCCACCATATGGGAACATAGCGCGTTTTAAAGGTTTGTCAGTTTGTAAACCAACGATTGTTTCAAGGTCTTTGTCGATATATCCTGGCGCATGGGCAGTAATGTGTGTGGCCACGGAAGTATCAGCATCAAGCATGCCGCCTTTTTCACGTTCTTCTTCATAAAGCTTCATTACCTGTTCCCACAATTTTGTTGTTCGTTCTGTAGGACCAGCAAGGAAGGAATCGTCCCCTTCATAGGGGATATAGTTTCTTTGAATAAAGTCGCGTACATCAACGGCTTTATCCCACACACCTGTGTTAAAATCTTTCCATGCAGTATGTTGCATTTTGCACCTCCATAAAAGGATATAACTATAGATTTCTATGCCTATAGTGTACAATGTTTGTAACAATTCCACAATAAATAGATGATATAGATTTTCAATACATACTATGCGATTTTGTGAAGTATCTCATAAACTTCCATAAGCTAAATTGTTTAAATACACCAGTGTATATAGGTTTGTATGAGTTCTTGTTTTTTGTGATTTTATTTAATGTGTATATAATAATATGAAATTGCATATCAATATTGTTAAGAATCCTTGGTTACAGATTTTTCAATAATATTGGATAGCTTATATTTGTGTATAGTTCAAGCAGTGAAAAAAGGTATGATTTGATTTCTTGTAGTTTCAGTGGTATATTATGGTACAATTTAGATCGTGTTATTAAGATATAAAACATGTAGATAACATGATCTTGGTAGAATGAATCAAGATAGAAATAATTTGGATAGAATATACGTTAATCAAAGTGGATTATAAGATTGTATATGCGAATACTATTGAAAGGCGGATGTTAATGACAAATCGAAAGAAAGCACTTTTAGGTGCATCTGCTACAATTGCTGTATGGGCTACTGCATTTCCTTTCAGTAAAATAGCATTACAATCCGTAGATTCATTAACACTTTCTGTGGCAAGGGTTATGGGTGGGGCCTTACTTATGCTGGTAATCGGTGTTGTAAAAGGCTTACACATACCGACAACATGGCGTGAGTGGGGACTATATATTCTGTTAGGCGCCACAGGGAATTTTGTTTACCAAGTTGTTTTTAATGAAGGTTTGCGCACAATTCCGGCGGCCACATCTAGTATTATTATGGCCTTGACTCCGATGACGACGGCACTGATGGCCATGATTGTTTATAAAGATAAAATACGCCCCATAGGCTGGTTATTTACAATAACAGCTTTTATAGGTGTAGCCATAATTATTCTTTGGAATTCAACCCTTACAATTCCTACAGGTGCATTATGGACTTTGCTGGGGATGACACTCTTTGCAGTTTATAATATCCTTAATCGTGGCCTTAGTTTAAAAGGATATAAGCCTATCACTATCGCCATGTGGTCTATGTTTACAGGTGCCATTATGGCTTTGCCTTTTGCGGAACATGCCATTGAAATGATAGCTGTGGCACCGATTAGTGCAAAATTTGCCATGGCCTATTTAGCATTTCTTTCTAGTGCGTTAGGCTTTGTTTTCTGGAGCTATGCCTTGGAACATGCGGAAAAGGTTTCAGATGTAACCAACTTTATGTATATCTCACCCATAGTGGCAGCTATTGTAGCCGCATTTTTATTGGGAGAAATTCCTAATATGGGGCTCTATATTGGGGCACCGGTCATTTTAGGATCCCTATATCTTTTTAATCGATATAGATAAGTTATTTTGTTAGAGTCTGAATCGGTTCAGCTTGATGTAAAAAATATAAAATTAGATAAATAGGGATGTAAACCCTTATAAGATAAGAGCTATATAATAAAAGAACCTCAATCTTTTAATTGGTGAGGTTCTTTTTTGTTTGACAGTCATTATAAATTGTAGTAATCTAAGTACATAATTAAAACATACCTTGAAGATATGTTTTAGGAGAAATATTAATTCCTATCAATATAAAGGGAAAGAGGCGGTACAGTGATTGCTATACGAAATGTAACGAAAGAATTTGACGTTAATAAGCAAAAGGTTACTGCATTATCTGATGTAAACTTTACCATAGAAAAAGGGGACATATTTGGCATTATTGGCTTCAGTGGAGCTGGCAAATCCACACTGTTACGAATGATTAATGCTTTAGAGGTACCTACCTCTGGTCATGTTGAAATAGATGGTGTGAATATCAATGGCTTAAGTTTTAACGAGCTCAGAAAGGTTCGTAAGCGCATCGGCATGGTATTTCAACAGTTTAATTTATTGAATGCTAAATCTGTGTATGATAATGTGGCTATCCCGCTAATTCTTAATAGGGTACCAAAATCCGACATTGATAAAAAGGTTAAAACCTTATTAGACTTTGTTGATTTAGGCGATAAAGCAAATGCATATCCTGGAGAATTATCTGGCGGTCAAAAGCAACGCGTTGGTATTGCCCGTGCATTAGCTACAGATCCATCCATATTGCTTTGTGATGAAGCAACTAGCGCTCTAGATCCTGATACAACAGAATCTATATTACAATTATTGAACGTGTTAATCGTGAACTAGGGGTAACAGTAGTTATCGTAACTCATGAGATAGATGTAATTCAGAAAATATGTAATCGCGTTGTAGTTATGGAATATGGGAAGCTTATCGAGAGAGGTTCTGTACTTGAGGTGTTTAGTAAACCTAAGCATGAAACAACAAAGCGATTTGTTAGGACTGTAATTCCTGATGAGATTCCATCAACTGTGAAACATACATTAGCTTGTGATAAAAGGCCATACACAATTCTTAAGATGCATTTCTTAGGAAATAATACGACAGATAATGTTCTATATCATATTAATAAAACCTTTGATTTAGAAACGAGTGTATTATTTGCTACGGTAACAGAGTTAGAACATACTGTACTTGGTATATTCATTGTTCAGTTTATTGGCGATGATCTTGAGGTGGGCAAGGTAAAAGAGTATCTTGTTGCTCAAGGTATTGAATGGCAGGAGGTGACACTATAATGGATTTCTTCATGCAAGAACTTGGTGTTCCAGGAGCGCAGTTATTATTAGCCGCAGAACAGACATTATATATGGTGTTCCTATCTCTATTCATTGGTACTGTATTAGGTCTAATTATCGCAGTTACATTGGTGGTAACAAATCCTAATGGTATCGTCAAAAATAGTATTGTTTATACCATTACAAATACAATTGTTAATATTGTACGCTCCGTACCATTTATCATTTTGATGGTGTTTATATTACCGTTAACTAAGATGATTGTAGGTACTCGTGTTGGTACAACAGCGGCTATTGTACCACTTGTTATATTTATTGCCCCTTATCTAGCTCGACTCTTTGAAAACTCTATTTTAGAGGTTAATAAAGGGATTATCGAGGCTGCACAATCAATGGGGGCCTCTTATTTTGAGGTGATTTGGCATTTTCTTTTACCAGAAGCAAAGGGTTCACTTATTTTATCTATTACAACGGGTACTATTGGTCTAATCGGTGCTACTGCTATGGCTGGTGCTATTGGTGCTGGTGGTGTAGGTGATTTGGCCCTCACCTATGGTTATGAACGATTGAACTTCCCATTGATGTTATTTACCGTAATTATTTTGATTATTTTTGTTCAAATTATTCAAACAATAGGTAACTATTTCGCACGTCGTGCACGTCGTTCCTAATTTGATGAAATAGATTTTGGTTATATTGATTGTGAAAGTATAGGAGAATGTACTATGAAATTTAAAAAACTTCTTGCCCTTGGCGCGGCATTAGTATTTAGCGTAGCTTTTATCGCAGGCTGCGGTTCCAATAATAGCGATAATGGTGCTAAAAAGGAATTATCCTATAGTAAGTCTCAAGGCCCTTACTCTGAACTATTTGAAAAAGGTGTAAAACCAATTTTGGAAAAACAAGGCTATACCTTTAAAGGTGTAGATATGTCTGATTTGGTACAAGCGGACCAAGTGTTGAGCGATGGTGAAGTAGATTTCAACGTTGAACAACATACAGCATACATGAAAAACTTCAACGAAAAACAAAATGGTCATCTTGTAGCGTTGACTCCAATTCCAACGGTGCCAGCAGGTATCTTTAGCGGTTCTAAAACCTCTTTAGACCAAGTGGCAGATGGTGATACTATTGCAGTACCAAATGATGCATCTAACATGGCTCGTGCCTATGCATTGTTGCAAAAAATCGGTTGGATTAAACTTGATCCTAACAAAGATTTAGCAACAGTAACACAAGCTGATATCATTGAAAATCCTAAACATCTTAAATTTACTGAAATGAACTCTCTTACAATTCCTTCTGTACGTACTGATTTCGACTATATTGTTATTACCGGTGCTATCATTTATAATGCAAAAATTGATCCAAAATCAGCGTTGGCTAACGAAGATGTATTGCCACAATGGTTGTTACAAGTAGTAGTTAACGAGAAAAATAAAGATGCACAATGGGCAAAAGACCTTGTAGCAGCTTACCAATCTCAAGAATTCAAAGACTACATGGAGAAAAATAATAACGGCCTATGGTTCGTACCAAAAGGTGAATAAATAAGAGAACCACCGATAAGTTGCAGCTTATCGGTGGTTCTTTTTTCCTATAATTCTATTGTATGGTAATACAAAAAATAAACCAATTAACAGTCAATAACGTCCAATCAAGCGGACAAATGAGTGTTAATCAGTTTATGATTAACAATAGTATACTAAACGAAAAAGATTTAGACAAGCTTCAAAAACAATATAATTATCAGTACTATCAAGCTGCGTGTCATGGGTCGTCACATGATTTTGATTTGTTTGATTTAGGTGCTATTAGGTTAACTACGGAACAAGGTTTGAATAAAATAAGGGTTTCACCTAATGATTTTAATTTATATGAAATTATATATTATAATAAAAAGCAGAATTACTGCTGCTGCTGTACATAAAGGTACAGGTAGTCAGACCAGTAATTCTGCTTCTATGGTTACTATATATGAAATGACGAAAGATATCAATGATGGATATGGAACCCTTCACATTGATGTTAATGGCAATCCTGAATTTTATATACTTATTCCTGCCACATAGTTTTCGTATAGTTCTTTATAGTGACCACCGCGTTTGATGAGTTCGTGGTGTGTTCCTTGTTCTGTGATAGTGCCGGTAAAAATCCAAGTATCTTGCAGTACCATGCCTACCGTGTTGTGTAAGCTTTCACGAGATACGTCGCGAATATCTACGCCATCGTTGATGATTGTGGCCGTTAAGGTTGGTATATATAATGTGCCTGCCACGGTGAGTAACGAAAGAATTGATACGATAATGACTGGAAACCATAAAGATTTTATATAGCGTATAAAAGGTTTCATTTAAATCCTTTCAGTAATTTTAGTTAAATTAATAATTTTCGATATTTATATTGTATTGTATAAAACCAAAAATATCTAGTAAAAACTATTACTAAAAGTTTAGTATTAATCAATAAGTATTATGACGAATATTATATTCTCACTAAAAAAATTCTGCTATACTGTATTAGCAATTTTGCAGTTTTATTTTTAGTAAGGAGTGTTCTTAATGAAGTTGAATTGGAAATTATTTGCACCGCTTGTAGTAGCTATTCTTGTATGGCTCATCGGTGCTCCTGAAGGTCTTAGCGCAAATTCTTGGATTTATGTAAGTATTTTTGCAGGCCTTGTGGTGGGGTTGATTTTAGAACCAATGCCACCAGCTTTCATCGGTATCATTGCTGTTACCGTATCTATGTTATTTAAGGTTGGTCCAGCACCTATTATAGACAAAGCAACTGGTGTAGCAAAGGCGATTACTGATGCACAAGCTATCAGTTGGGGTCTTAGCGGTTTCTCTAATGCCATCGTGTGGTTGATCTTCGCAGCCTTCATGATTGGTATCGGTTATGAAAACTCTGGCCTTGGCCGCCGTATTGCCTTGTTCCTCGTAGCAAAGCTTGGCAAGTCCTCTTTAGGTCTTGGTTATGCCATCGCTATTACGGACCTTGTATTGGCGCCGTTCATCCCAAGTAATGCGGCTCGTTCTGGTGGTACGATTTACCCAATCGTATCTAGTATTTGTCCAATGTTTGACTCCTATCCAGATAAGAATCCTCGTAAAATCGGTTCCTATTTGAACTGGGTAGCGTTGGCAACTACATGTGTATCTAGCTCCATCTTCTTGACTGGTCAAGCGCCAAACCCATTGGCTCTTGAATTGTCTGCTAAGTCTGGTATCGTAGCGGCAAACTGGGGGACATGGTTCTTAGCTTTCTTACCAGTAGGTCTTATTTTGTTTATCATCACTCCATTGTTGACTTATGTATTCTGCAAACCAGAGGTAAAAGGTTCCCCTGAAATTGCGGCGTGGGCGAAAGATGAGTATAAGAAATTAGGCTCCATGACGCGCAGTGAAATTTTCATGGCCTTGATTTCCGTGTTGGCTCTTGTATTGTGGATTGGTGCTTCTACATTTAAAGTAAACCCAACTACAACAGCTTTGATTGTTATTATCTTGATGATTTTCACTAAGATTATGACATGGCAAGACTTCCTTGCTAACAAACCAGCATGGAATGTTTTGACTTGGTTCGCTACACTCGTACCTATGGCTGCGGGTCTTAAAAATGTAGGTTTCTTGGACTGGCTTGCTAAATCTGCAGGTGGTTCTTTAGTGTCTCTAGATCCAACTATGGCTGTTCTAGGTTTGTTGTTAGCATTCTGCTTGCTTCGTTACTTCTTTGCATCTGGTACTGCTTATGTAACGGCTATGGTAGGCTTATTTGCTACTCTAATTCTTCAAATTCCTGGCGTTGACCCAGCTCAAGTTATGTTAATTCTTTTAGTACCAATGGGTATTATGGGTATCCTTACACCATATGGTACTGGTCACAGTCCAATCTGGTTTGCTAGTGGCTATAACAAAGGGCCTGAATTCTGGAAATTAGGCGCTATCTTTGGGATTATCTACCTTGCGATATTTATCGTGGTGGGGATTCCATGGATTCAGTTCGTAATGCCACTTTTAGGATAATTAAATAGTGCCCCTCGTAGCATTCTGCTCGCTCTCCATCCCTTGCAAGTCGAGCTTACAGAACGCTACGAGGGGCTTCCTTATATCCGAAAATGGCATAACTCACTTCGGGAGGGCAAGTCGCTGGACAGACATATGGCGGCTTCTTTTATCCTGAAATGGCAATACTCACTTTGGGAAAAGCAAGTCGAGCTTAAAGAACACTACGAGGGGCTTTCTTTATATCCGAAAATGGCATAACTCACTTCGAGGGGCAAGTCGCTTAGTAGATACAACGCGGCTTTTTTTATTTTAAAATGGCAATATTCGACAAATCTAAGAAAATAAATATAATATAATATTGATATGATAGTAAATATCTTTTTTTGAGTTTTCTGATGGAGGTAGTTTATTATTATGTCTGCTACAGAGCGTGTTGTACAGTCGGTTTTATATGAGCTGGGCTGTGTTTTGATTGGCTGTTTGGTGATGCAGTTTGTTCCGCATGAGGGGCAGCCTTTGGTCTTGATGATTATTTTTTCCTTGTTGGCGATGGTTTGGAATTTTGTGTTTAACTGGATATTTGATAAACTAGTACCAGGTGACCGATTAGCGCGAGGTCCTGTAATCCGCATAATTCATGCGGTGTTGTTTGAAGGTTTGTTTATGCTTGCAACGGTACCGATAATCATGTACATGATGCATATGAGCTTTTGGATGGCCTTTGCTACAGATATAACGATGACATTAGTCATATTAGGTTATACTTATATTTATAATTGGGTATATGATCGAGCACGTCTATATTTTGTAGAGGCTTAATTTTAAATGTGAGGTAGGTACCTCTTGTAAAATCTATATCGTATAGTAGGAGGTTCTTATGTCTACAAAATCTATTACGGGCACAGGTCTCTTGTTGGCCGTTGCCTTATTGGCGCAAAGCTTGCGCCTCATTTTCCCCTTTATTCCTAATCAGGTGAGCATGTTCCTCATCGGGTCTATTACGTCCGCAACCTTTGTACTCGCCACATGGCGCTATGGATGGAAGAATGGTCTTGTTATTGCTTGGATTGCACCAGTAGTGGCGCATTTACAAGGCATGTTGCCGTTGCCGCCGTTCATTTTGATTACGGCCCTAGGAACGACAGCGTATGTATTCGTAGCCCACTGGTTACAACATAAACCAAAAGCATTGCTTATCATTGTGGCGGCTTTGGTAAAAGCCGGCGTACTCTTTGGCGGGTACTCCTTGTTTTTCTCCTTGTTCCAATTTCCACCAAAGATTGTAAATACCATGCTTTTCGTATCTAGTTGGCCGCAATTGGTAACTTCGTCATTAGGTATTATTTTGGCATTACTTATTACAAAACGCACTAAAAATTAGGTCAACTTAACTTAGAGTTATGACAACCCATTCAAAATAGATATGTCTTTTTAGGGGCACTCAGGATGTATGAGTGCCCATTTTTGTTGACCTTAATCATTGTCTACTCTTATAATTAACATATTGTATACAAATATGAGGAGTTGATTGGAATGAAGTTTAATACAAAATGCGTTCATGGCAGTGGTAAACCGGATGATACCGGTGCGATTTCCCCTGCAATTTATATGTCTAGTACGTTCTCTCATCCAAAGTTGGGTGATACAACAGGTTACCAATATTCACGTGAGTCTAATCCAACACGTGACCGCTTAGAACAATTGATGGCAGGCCTTGAAGAAGGTACAGATGCATTGGCATTTTCCTCCGGTATGGCAGCTGTGGACGCAGTATTCCACCTATTCTCTCCTGGAGATCACATCATCTTAGGTGATGATTTATATGGTGGTTCTATCCGTATGTTCACAAATATTTACGAACAGAACGGCATTGAGTTTACTTATGTAGGCACCTCTGATCTTGATGCGGTGAAAGCAGCTTTTAAACCGAATACAAAGGCTGTATATATTGAAACTCCTACAAATCCTATGATGGAGATAACCGATATTCGTGCACTCTGTGCGTTGGCGCATGCACGTAATGCACTAGTAATCATCGACAATACTTTCCTAAGTCCATATTTCCAAAAGCCATTGACTTTGGGTGCCGATATTGTCGTTCATAGTGGTACCAAATTCATTGGTGGTCATCACGATGTAATTTCTGGCTTTACTATTGTAAAAGATGAAGAAATCGCGGCAAAATTGCGTTTAACATACAAAACAGTTGGTGCATGCCTATCCGCTATGGATAGCTGGCTCGTTATTCGCGGCGTAAAAACATTGGCACTTCGTATGGAGCAACACCAAAAGAATGCGATTGCTCTTGCGGAATGGCTAAAGACACAACCTAAGGTAACAAAAGTATTGTTCCCAGGACTTCCTGAACATCCAGGTTATGAAATCAATAGAGCCCAAACAACAGGCTTTGGCGGCATGTTATCCTTCGAAGTAGATAGTGAAGAAACGGCTAAACAAGTATTAGAAGGTATTGAGCTTATTCAATTCGCTGAAAGTCTTGGTGGTACAGAATCCTTGTTGACGTATCCTGTGACGCAAACACATCCAGATTTAAAACCTGAAGATGCGGAACGCAAAGGTATTACACGTCGTTTGTTGCGTTTATCTGTAGGCATTGAAGATACAGAAGACTTGATTGCGGACTTGGAACAGGCTTTTAACAAATAAAGGAGTTCCTATGGGACAATATAATTTTGATCAAATATTAGATAGAACTCATACAAAATCATTGAAATACGACTTTGCTGTAAAGCGCGGTAAACCTGCGGATGTGTTGCCATTCTGGGTAGCGGATATGGATTTTGAAATTCCCCCTGAGTTAAAACAAATCTTATTGAATCGTGTTAAGCATGGTGTTTTCGGCTATACAGAGTCTGACGATGAATACTTTGAAGTGTTGAAGAATTGGTTTGCTACGCGTTTTAACTGGACGCCAGAACAAAAATGGCTTGTTAAAACGCCTGGTATCGTATTTGCCTTAGCGATGGCGGTTCGTGCTTTTACCGAGGTTGGCGAAGGGGTGCTCATTAATCAACCTGTGTACTACCCCTTTAGTATGGTTATTGACGATAACGATCGTCGTCTTATCAATGTGCCGCTCATCAAAGGCGACGAAAAATACACTATCGACTTTGAAGGCATCGAGCGTGCAATTATTGAGGAGAATGTAACATTATTTCTCTTGTGTAATCCGCACAATCCAGTAGGACGCGTGTGGATTGAGGACGAGTTGAAACGCCTCGGCGACATTTGTATTAAACACAATGTGCTCATCGTGAGCGACGAAATCCATGCTGACTTTGTTTGGGAAGGGCATACGCACAAGGTCTTTGCCGACCTTGGTGAAAGCTATGCAGAACATTGTGTTGTATGTACAGCGCCTAGCAAGACTTTTAACATTGCAGGCTTACAAGTGAGTAATATCTTCATTCCAAATGATTCCTTACGCCGTCGTTTTATAAAAGAAATTGACCGTGCTGGCTATAGCCAGTTAAATACGATGGGAATTGTGGGCTGTGAAGGAGCCTACAAAGTCGGGGCTCCTTGGCTTGATGATTTAAAAGAATATATTCAAGACAATATTCAATTCACCATTGACTATGTAGCAAAATATATGCCAAAGATTCGTGTATATCGTCCTGAAGGGACATATCTTATGTGGCTGGATTGCTCTCAATTGCCGCTGAGCCCTAAAGAGCGAGATGAATGGATCATCAATGATGCCAAGCTATGGCTCGATACAGGTTCTATGTTTGGCGTCGATGGGGAGGATTTTGAACGCATTAATGTAGCTTGTCCTCGTAAAATCTTGGAAGAAGGGCTTGAAGCTTGGCGTCGTGCCTATGAGGCTAAAGACTTTTAATTAGATTAGGTTATCAAATTGTAGAATATGTAGAGGTGACACTATGCCTATTAAAGTAATAAAAAATTTACCGGCCATAACGAAATTAGCTCAAGAGAATATTTTCGTCATGGATACTGAACGGGCGGAGAATCAACAAATCCGACCTTTGCAAATTTTGCTTGTCAATTTGATGCCTACTAAAGAAGTGACGGAAACTCAGATTTTACGTGCTCTTAGTAATAGCCCATTGCAAGTTAATTTGACTCTTTTGCATACCGCATCTCGTAAGGCTAAAAATACAGATGAACAATATTTAGAAACCTTCTACCGCACCTTTGATGAAGTAAAAGACCAGTTCTTTGACGGCATGATTATTACCGGTGCTCCTGTAGAGTTAATGCCTTTTGAAGAGGTAGACTATTGGTCTGAACTCGTAGAAATCATGAACTGGGGCGAAGAGCATGTTTACTCTACGTTTTATATCTGTTGGGGTGCTCAAGCTGGCTTATATCATCACTTTGGCATTAATAAATCCATTATGGATGAGAAATTATTTGGTGTTTACGAACACGATATTTATAATGATCGACCAGTGCTCATGCGTGGATTTGATGAAAAGTTTTGGATGCCACACTCACGGCACACCACAGTTTCGTTGCAACAAATTAAGGAAAATCGTGACTTGGAACTCTTGGCTGGGTCTGAACCAACAGGAGCTGCTATCGTTCGTAGTTTAGACAATAAACATATCTTTGTATTTGGTCATGCCGAATACGATTGGGATACACTTAATCGTGAGTACGTGCGGGATATCAAAAAAGGTATGGATATTGCGGTTCCTGAAAACTACTTTCCGGATAATGATCCGAAACAACGTCCCATCGTGCGCTGGCGCTCTGTAAGTACACTATTATTTACAAACTGGTTAAACTACTATGTATACCAAGAAACGCCATATATCATTGAACAAATACAAAAAATGAAATTTGAACGGGATAAAAATTTAGGCGCTTACATCTAAATTTAGGTACTTATTTCTAATTTATTGTTAGTACTATGTACCCCTAATTACTTCTAACATCTCTCAAGGGAGCTGGTTCTTTGGAAGTAATTAGGGGATTTTATTTCTCATAAAATGATTGTGCTTGCTTTAAAGTCTTTGGTAAAAGTTTTCGTCATCCTTTGTTCACTATAGTTTAAAGTTATGGAGAAGACCATATAAAAAATAGTAGACATATTTTTTAAAACATAGTACTATACTAGGCATAAAGAATGAACTCAATTCATAGTTAATATAAAGGAGTTGTTATAATGAGCAAACAATACAGATTTGAAACATTACAATTACATGCTGGTCATACCGTGGATCCAACAGGTTCTCGTGCAGTACCTATTTACCAAACTACATCTTTCGTATTTAAAGATGCAGAAGAAGCGGCAGGCCGTTTTGCATTGACTAATCCTGGTGGTATTTACTCTCGCCTTGGCAATCCTACTACAGATGTATTGGATGCTCGAGTGGCAGAACTTGAAGGCGGTGCAGCTGGTATCGCAGTAGCATCTGGCTCTGCAGCGATTACATATTCTATCTTGAACGTAGCAAATGCTGGTGATAATATTGTTGCTGCATCCACATTGTACGGTGGTACTTATAACTTGTTCACTGCTACGTTGCCACGTTTGGGTATTCACACTAAATTCGTAAATCCTGACAATTTGGAAGAATTCGAAGCAGCTATTGATGAAAATACTAAAGCCGTTTATATTGAATCCATTGGTAACCCTGGTATTAACCTTATCGACGTACAAGCGGTAGCTGATATTGCACATAAACACAATATCATCTTGATCGTAGATAACACATTTGCATCTCCATACTTATTCCGTCCATTAGAACATGGTGCTGACGTAGTTGTACACTCTGCTACTAAATACCTTGGTGGTCACGGTACAACATTGGCTGGCGTAGTAGTAGAATCTGGTAAATTCGACTATAAAGCTTCTGGTAAATACCCTGGCTTCTCCGAAGGTGACGAACACTACAATGGTTTAGTATTTGGTGATTTGCCAATCCCATTCACTGTAAAAATTCGTGCTCAATTACTTCGCGATACTGGTGCATGCATTACTCCACTTGCAGCATGGCAAATCTTGCAAGGTATTGAAACATTGTCCTTGCGCGTAGAACGTCACGTAGAAAATGCTCGTAAAGTAGTAGATTTCTTGAGCAAACATCCTAAAGTAGCATGGGTAAGCTATCCAGAATTAGAAGACAGCAAATACAAAGCATTAGCTGATAAATACTTCCCTAAAGGTGTTGGTGCAGTATTCACATTCGGTGTAAAAGGTGGTAAAGAAGCCGGTATTAAGCTAGTTGATTCTTTGGAAATCTTCTCCAATCTTGCCAATGTAGCAGATGCTAAATCTCTTGTTATTCATCCTGCATCCACAACACATGCACAACTTAACGAAGAACAACAAAAATCTGCTGGCGTAACACCAGATATGATCCGTGTATCCATCGGCCTTGAAAATATCGATGACATCATCGAAGACTTAGCACAAGCTTTAGATAAAGCTTAATCTTTCGTACCTTCAGTTTGGAAACTATAGATCAAACTTTTAGAACTTACAAATGACATCCTTAAGCTGAATTTTGCTTAAGAAATAGAACACATAACTATCAAACCTATAAAACTTATACAAAAGGCCTCCCAATGGGAGGTCTTTTTGTTAGTATGTGATAGCTTTATAAGATTGAAAAGTTATATAGGGATGAATACAGATTCGATAGAATTGAACTCATCATATTGTCGATGGAGGGATATGTGTAGTTTCATAATGAGGATAGAGGATAGAGGATAGAGGATAGAGGATAAAAATTTATATATAAAAAGACCTTGGATTCAATGATCCAAGGTCTTTAAGGGAGTATAGTGTGTGTAACGTTTGGTCTGTGGTGTGTGCACAGACCGTTTTCCTATTGTGTGAGATAGGATTTAGGGAGTCCGTGGTTAGTGTTACGGGCTCTCTGAGAGTGTGTTAGAGAGTGTATCCAAAGGATACAGTGTGTATAGTATGTGTGTTATATGTGTAGTGTGTCATCTAAGTGGGTTAGGATAGGGTTTCACTTGATGAAATAGAAATCTTAGTATTTTGTGTTTTTAACTTTAGCGCTAATAACTTTGCCAGATGTAGCGTCTACTTTTACTTCAGCATTTTTACCGCCGCCAGTTGTCATATCGAATTCATATACAACTCTGCCGTTTTCACGTTCAACGGTCCAATCCATAGTTTGGAAATCAGAACCAACTTTTTCCATAGCTTTTGTTTCAGCTACTTCAGGAATGATGATGTTTTGAACGTTAATTGTTTTAGAAGCTTTGGAGTAACCTTTTACTTCTTTACCAACGATTTGACCAGATGCTTCGTCTACTTTAATTTCTACTTCACGATTGCCATAATAACCTTCTACTTCATAGTAAGGATTGTGTTTTGCGTCATAGGAAATAGATTTTACAGTAGCGCCAGGGAATTGTTGTTGGAATACTGTAATAGCGCCCATATAATCAACAGAATAGTTAGCTTGTGCGGATGGAACAACGCTACCAACACCATTCCAGTTGCTATGGTTGTTGTAACCATGGTTGCTAGCTGCACCAACTACACCTGCTAATAATACTGTACTAACGCCAAATGCACATAGTACTTTGGATACTTTCTTAACATTTTTCATAAGCAATGCCTCCTGATACCAAATTATAATTTTCGTTTAGTTACGATTTTGTGAAAGTAGATTTTACTCAATCTACTTACGTATAATTTAATCTTGTTATATGAAGGTAAGATGAAATTAAATGATTTTTGTATGAAGATGAGTATATCTTTTAGTTATTATGAACTATTGATAATAACTATTAGCTATAGTCAAAATCAAAAAGTACTAAAAACATAGTATATATAGTATTAGACTATATAGTAAACTAAAAGTCAACATTATAGTTGACAATTAAAAATACAAGTGCTTTAATTTAGATAGTTAGTAGTTTGTTTCCGTGTTATCTTGGACTTTTATTCTCCATTGATAGCACAAATTCCTGCTTAGGTTTGTTATGAATGGAGGTATACCATGAGCTCTACTGTATCAAAACAAACTCGCATTACCACCCGTCAGTTAACGATGACAGCACTCTTTGTGGCGCTAATCGCGGTTGGTGCTTTCATACGAGTCCCATTACCGAATTGTCCGTTTACATTGCAAATCTTATTTACTACATTAGCGGGCATTGTTTTAGGTAGTCGTTTAGGTGCCGCTAGTGTTGGCATTTATATTGTACTAGGCCTTGTTGGGGTTCCTATTTTTACATCTGGTGGTGGTCCTAGTTATATTTTGCAACCTACCTTTGGTTATTTAATTGGCTTTATGGTTGGTGCGTATGCCGTAGGACGCATTGCAGAGACAATGGATACACTATCGTTTAAACGTTTGCTATCCGGATCCATATTAAATCTATTTATTGTATATGGTCTTGGCATGGTGTACCTATACTTTATTATGAATCTGTATTTAGGTAAGCCGATCGGTGTGGAAGCTGTCATTATTACATGCTTCCTAATCCCAGTTGGCCCAGATATTTTCTTGTGTGCTGTAGCAGCATCTCTTGGTAAGAGAATTATTAAAGAATTACAGCACTAATAGGACGTTTTAATAACTATTATAATTATAATAACTAGAATAACTATAATAATTAGAATAACCATAATAAATATAATAACTATATATAAGGCATCAATCTATTGTAGATTCACATAGATATTGAATTATGAAATATAGGTTATTTTATTCAACAGAATCATTCCTATTAAAAACGAGGCGTTAAGCCTCGTTTTTTATGTAATTCTTAAGGGTATACATAGCCTAATATAGGTTCTGCAGATTTGATTTTTGTAATCTCTACATATGGTTGTTTACGACCGTGGAAGTCTCGCGTAGAAACCTTACCTTCAATCGATACCCATTGTTCATTTTGTAAGCTATCACCATCTGTTTTATATGCTGTCATGCCAATAGGGGCAACGTCAGCAATACAACAAGCCATAGCCATACGAGAAATAGTAAATTCGTTAGATTTTAATGTATTATCATCGCGGTTTACATAGCCTGTCATATAAACTGTGTAGTCTTTATATTGATCAACATTAGATCCAACCTTTACAATGGTTTGATAGAAATTATCTGAGTTCAAAACGATTTCTTTTTTGTCCTTGGAAATCCCTGGCTCTTTACTTTCACTGTTAACGGTGACAACCTCTCCAATAGCATCGTTTGTAAAGTCGAAATTGTTAGTATCATCGTTTACGCGAGCGGCACCATGAACGCCTGTTGATGGTACAAGAACGGGAGGAATGATGAGAAACATAATGGGAATAATAATTGGAACGATAGACTTCCAGTTATGCTTGTAGTATTTTGAAGGCGCCCAAATGATCGTCGCTAGACCTCCTAAAATAAGGGCAACGCCACTAATACCTAGTAAAAGTTCATAACGTGGTGCAATATAGTTCAAATAACGACCTGTCACAATGAGGTAAATACAGCAGATACCTAAGGTGAGATACAATAGACCTTTCACGATAGAAAAGCGATCTTTAAGTCCTAATGTCATGAAACCATCTCCTTTTAATTAATTAAGAACTGAGATAATGATTATAAAAGTTTGTAAACTAGCTAAGAAAAAATTTGAATACTAATGCTGCTATGTAGGACATAACGGCAATTGTTATACTTAATCGTACGATAAATGAGGGAGGCATATATTGTTTTAATATATATACATTTTTGATATCTAGCATCGGACCCAAGATGAGGAAGCCCATTACGGAGCTAATAGGAAATAAAGTGCTCAAGGATTTACCGATGATAGCATCTGATGTAGAGCAGACTGAGAAGAAGAATGCTAACATCAGCAAAATTGGAATGGCTGTAAATTCTGGCAAGGTTAATCCTGCATTGAGAAGCCAAGGTTTGCCATACACTTGAACTATAGATAGTACAGTTGCCGCCATGGAGAAATAGAATAAGAGTTGAGAAAACTCTTGTTCCATATGGATTAACAATCTTTTTTTATCAATATATTGAGTTTTAGTTGTTTCTAAAACGATTTCTTCGTAGCTAAGACTCTGTGGTGCTCTTGCTTTGAATATAGATGTGGCTGGAGGCCAGAATCGGAATGATAGGGCTACTAACAAGGCCACAACTAGTCCTAAAACGATACGCCATACGGAGAGCATAGGATTGTCTGGAAATGCATACCAAGTAGAAAGAATGGTGATAGGGTTTATAATCGGACTAGCGAGCATAAATAAAAGGGCTACCGATAAAGGGATACCTCTGTCTATTAGTGCTTTGAATAAGGGGATGATAGCACAGTCACAAATTGGCAAGGCAAAGCCACTGACCATAGCAGCCCCATAACTTTTCCAAGAATGGTCGCCTAACAGTTTTAGTAGCACTCGTTGTGGTACGAAATAGCGAATAATCGTTGAGCCTACCGTGCCTAGCAATAGGAATGGGATGGCTTCGATGATGAGACCCGTGATTATAGCAAAGCATTGGTGGATGGAATAGGGGATGTCATGGCGAAAAGCTGTGACCAACAGTATATAAGTTGTAACACCAATAACTAATAGATTGGGAATGAGTCCCCATGTAGAATTTCGGCACAGCTGCTCCACTTTTTCAGGGGTGGGAGTGGTTACAATTTTAGCCTCTCCGTTGTAGGTGCGCAATAAAGCGTGATGTGTATCGGATTCTGTGATGATACAATCTGCGCTGTATAATTGACTCATTACGTCATTACCTAAGCCAGGGAGTATGGTTGAAACAAATTGATCGGTACAAATATATAACACCTTTTCTATTTGTACCAGGTGGCTTAATATATCGCTATATAGTAAGGCTTCTAGTTGATGAAAGCTTACCATGCCATTCCACTCAATCCATAGCTCTTTTGGCTGTAGTCGTTTTAAATAATCTGCAATTTTACAGGCTATCAACTCGTAAGACTTGATATCGCTAGGAACGATGGCACTGAGTTCATCCGCATTGAGTTGTAAGGGCTCTTTGATAAGAGGCTCACTGCCTTCTTCGGCGCTGATTATTGCGGTACCGCCTAGCTTTTTTCGGTATTGTAATTGTTTGTTTATGAACGTGCTTTTACCGGATCCAATAAATCCTGTAACGATATAAACAGGAATCATGATTGACACACTTCGTTATGTACCAATGGTACATTAAAATCTGTTCCGATAACGACTAAACTATAGTCATTAGTTTCACTAGGTGAAAGCGAACAATAATGTGTGCCGTACTGGAGTTCGTGTGGGCCTTCTGTAGTAGGTACAATCCCTTTGGCACGAAGCACTGTATCAGGCATGCCTTCTAAAATGGTTTTCCACTGTGTGAGACTAAGAGTACGTAAATCCTTAAAGGTATGACTCATAAATAAATGTTCATCGTGCAAACAGTGATTATCATGACAATGATACAGGCGCTTGATATAATCACGTAAACTGATGGTATCCCATGCTTCTTCATGGATTGGTGTATGTGGCGCGAGGTCGCGAATCATACGTTTCGTAATGCTTGTTTGTTGAATATCTTCTGTATGGCTCAAAAAAATCGCATCACTATGAGTGATTTGATCCTTGAAGAAAAGACCAAAATTTTTGATAAACATTGGTGCTTGCATAGCATCGACAGTCGTTATCGATGCGTGAACGTAAGCAGATTTTGCAATGTCCTCGTCGTTACAAGTATGGATGATTTCACTAAGCTTGCTAACACCTGATGGCTCGATGTAGATCATATCGATTTTGTGATTTTGGAGAATATCAAGTAGTGCCTGTTGGAAATTTCCTTGTAAGCTACAGCAAATACAGCCAGATGTTACTTCACGGACTGAGGCCCCTGTTTTTGCAAGATTAGCAGCATCGAGGCTAGTTTCACCAAAATCGTTTTCTATAATAAGAATTTTATCTTTCGATGTATGTTCTTTTAGTATATGTTGTAAGAATGTTGTTTTTCCAGAACCTAGAAATCCGGATATGATAACTATTGGAATCATATATACCTCCTGCATAATGTAAACACAGTATACACCTATAAGATAACACAGAAAATACTCTATGGGGTATATGGAGACTAGTGAATGAGTCAGAGTTTAACAGCCTTTTTTGAAATTTATAGATTATATACTATATATGAGTATACTGGCACATGTAGTTGATATTCATAATTGTTTATAAATAAAACGATGCATTCCATGTTGTTCATATATGAAAGGATACTCCTGTATGAATAAATATTTATTTATATAGTTGAGGAATTTTTATGAAAAAAATCCCTCCTACAAGATAATTCAGTTGGAGAGATGGCTGAATTACTTGTAGGAGGGTTGGAGAGTCACTATTACATGGGTCTCGTAACTTGATGTGTTATTTGCTTATAGTATAGCAAATTATACATCAAAAATATAGTAATTATTTATTTTATTGTAATTTTGCTAATAATGCTTTGAGGTACACATATACATTTTCAACAGAAGGTAAATGAACGCGTTCTGATGGTGTATGAGGACTTACGATAGTAGGCCCAAAGCTAATCATCTGTGTATTTGGCAATACGCCTTTTAATAAACCACATTCGAGGCCTGCGTGAATGGCATTTACATTAGCTGGTGTATCGAACATTTCGTTATGCAGCGAAATCGCTTGTTCTTCCAATTTTGAGCCTTTGTCGTATTCCCATGCTGGATATCCACCTGTACGCTCTGCAGCTACGCCGAGTGCTTTTGCAAGAAGCATCATTTTTTTCGTTAAGAATTCAAGACTATTGCTATTGGAACTACGAATAGAAATGAGTATTTCAATGGTATGTTGATTTTCACGTACGATAGCAATATTATTAGATGTTTCTACAAGGTTTGGAATAGACTTACTTACAGAATGAACCCCATCTTGTGCAAGATAGATATATGTAATAAGTGCTTCTGTTGTGTCTTCTGCATATACTATTTCAGGAGTAGGAACATCTTCAACTACAAATGTAAGGCCTGGATCCTGTACACTATATTCGTGTTGATATTGTTTTTCTTGGTATGCGAGCAATGTTTTAATGGCTGCCACATCTTCAGAGCGTACGGATAGTACAGCTACTGCTTTAGACGGGATTGCATTATGTTTTACGCCACCTTCAAAAGACGCTAAGCTAATAGGATATTGTTGTTGAATATCATAGAGTACACGGGTTAGCACTTGGTTTGCATTGGCTCGTTGCTCGTTGATTTCGATGCCGGAGTGTCCCCCTTTGAGGCCGGTTACTGTAATGGATAAGCCCGCATCATAGCCTGGTTGATTGTTATCGCGTAACAATGGAATTTTTACATGTACGTGGCAACCGCCAGCACAACTAACGGTGAAGTCATGTTCTACCTCTGTATCCAGGTTGAGTAAGTAGTCACCAGTTACTTGACCTTCTTTAATGGCAAAGGCACCATCCATACCAGTTTCTTCGTTGGTAGTGAATAATAATTGCATAGGTCCATGTTGTTGGCTTTCATCTTCAAGGAGAGCAAGCATCATAGCAGCACCCATGCCATTATCGGCACCTAATGTTGTATGGTCTGCGTGCATCCATTCGCCTTCGATGATATTGGCGATTGGATCTTTAGAGAAGTCGTGGTTAGAGTCATGGTCTTTAACACAAACCATATCAATATGGCCTTGTAAAATGATGGATGGACGGTTTTCATAACCTGGAGATGCAGCTTTTTTGATAACTACATTAAAGATTTCATCTTGATGAACTTCAAGCCCTAAATGTTTGGCAAAGTTCACGATGTAATCGCTGATGCCTTTTTCATTGCCGGACTCACGAGGGATTCGGCTCATTTCTTTAAAAATTTCTAATACGCGTTTTGCTTGAACGATTGTTTCCATAATGGTACCTTTCATTCTCATGTAAAATAGAGATGTATGTATTATTGAAAGCTTTTAAAACAATATAAAATAAAATATTGTAGCGTAATGGTCGCTTGTTTTACAGTCTAGACTAGGTCCTTTCATACATACGAACTATATAAATTATTATTGTATATATACAGTTATATCACAATAAAGATTATTAGGATAGCTTATGCTAGGTGCTAGCTATATAGGAATAATATTGTATAATGAGGGTATACGAATAACGAATAACAATTAACTAAATTTCTATAGATCTTAGAAGGTTGGTGAACTAATGCAACATGAAAGCCGCAATATTAGCATGCTTATGGATTTTTATGAGATGACTATGGCACATGGCTACTTTACAAAATTAAAAAATGTGGATCGCGTCGCATTTGATGTTTTCTTTAGACGTAATCCAGACAAGGGCGGTTTTGCTATTTTTGGTGGTCTCGAACAAATCGTTGAGTACATTTTAAATTTACACTTTGATGAAAGTGATATCTCTTATTTACGGAGTCAGGGTATTTTTAGTGAAGAATTTTTAGAATATCTAGAAGATTTCTCTTTCACCGGTGATGTATATGCCTTCCCAGAAGGTTCTATCATCTATCCTAATGAACCTGTAATTACAATTGTGGCGCCTCTTATAGATGCACAAATCATAGAAACTGCAGTACTTACTATGATGAACCATCAATCTCTTATCGCTACAAAAGCTAATCGCATTGTTCGCGCTACGGATGGGCGTATTGTGGCTGACTTTGGTGCTCGTCGTGCACATAATGTAGACGCTGCTGTATATGGTGCAAGAGCTGCTTATATTGGTGGTGTTCAGTCCACTGCAACTGTTTTAGCAGGGCAACAATTTGGTATTCCTGTCAGCGGGACCATGGCACATAGTTGGGTCATGTACTATGGCTCTGAATACGATGCTTTCAAAGCCTATGCCGAAGTGTATCCAGATAATCCAGTATTCCTCGTTGATACCTATGATGTGTTAAATTCTGGCGTACCCAATGCTATTAAGGTAGCAAAGGATGTATTGGAGCCAATGGGGAAACGCTTAAAAGGAATTCGCCTAGATTCTGGTGACCTTGCGTATTTGGCTAAAAAAGCGCGACGCATGCTAGATGATGCAGGCTTAGAAGATTGTAAAATCATGGCATCTAATAGTCTAGATGAGTATACAATCACATCTTTGCTAATACAAGGTGGGCCTATTGATATTTTTGGTGTAGGGGAACGCCTCATTACCTCTAAGAGTGACCCCGTATTTGGTGCGGTATATAAGATTGCTAGCATCGAGAAAGATGGTATGTGGGAACCGCGTATCAAGATTTCTGAAAGTGTTGAAAAAATTACTAATCCAGGTTTAAAAAAGGTATATCGTGTTTATAATGATAAAGGTCGTGCGATTGCAGATCTATTAACATTGTTGCGAGAGGTACCCGATACAGAGGAACCATATCGTTATATCGATCCTGAGCAACCTTGGCGTGAATTATATTTTGAAAACTGTACCTTTAAAGAAATGAAACAACTCGTTATCAAGGATGGTAAACCTGTTGTAAATCTGCCAACCTTAGAGGAAATTCGAGAATATGTACAGAAACAATTATCTAATGAAATTTGGCCCGAAGAACAACGCTTTGAAAATCCACATCGTCACTATCTTGATATGAGTCCTAGCTACTATCAATTGAAGATGGATTTATTGAACCGTATTTATCGGAAAAAATAGGAGGGGCTATGTTAGAAAATCCACAATCTACAAAGAATGCCCTCATTCAATGGATTAGAGATTATTTTAGTCAAAACGGTCCTAACTGTAGTGCTGTAGTCGGTATTTCAGGTGGTAAGGACTCTACTATTGTGGCAGCTCTTTGCAAAGAAGCTCTTGGTGCAAATCGCGTAGTTGGTGTTCTTATGCCAAATGGAGTGCAATCCGATATTGATGATGCTCAGGCAGTGGTGAATCATTTAGGAATTCCTCACATGACAGTTAACATTGGTGCTGCCTATGAGGCGCTAACTCATGCTATCGTTCAAGCTAAGGGATATGATGTTGTAACGGGGAGAACTGATTTAGCCAAGGATGCAATTATCAATACACCGCCTCGCCTTCGAATGACAACGCTCTATGCAGTAGGGCAAAATTTGCCAAATGGTGCTCGTGTAGCCAATACTTGTAATGGTTCTGAAGACTACGTAGGATATTCTACAAAATACGGAGATAGTGCAGGTGATTTTAGCCCTCTCGCTCAACTCGTAGTAGAAGAAGTTCGTCAAATAGGAAAACTTCTTGATATTCCATTGTACCTAGTTGATAAGGTGCCAAGTGATGGTCTTAGTGGTCAGTCAGATGAGGATAAATTGGGATTTACCTATGCTATACTGGATCGTTATATCAGAACTGGTGAAATTGAAGATCAGCTAACGAAAGAGCGAATAGATCATCTGAATCGAATTAATAAACATAAATTGGAGTTGATGCCATCATTTGACCCAAAGCTTTAATTGATAAGGCAGAAATCTCGATTTATAGAGATGAATCCATGAATCTATAGGGGCGAAGCCATAAAATAAGATAAAATAATTTTTTAGAATATAATAAGGCTGGCAATTATTGACCAGCCTTATTGAATCGTACTTAGTTTAAATTTAATAACAATAATTATTTTATAGTTTTATAGTGGAGGTAATATGGAGACAAAAATCGCTTTGATTGGTACTGGAGGAACTATTGCAGGAAAAGGTGCTTCAAATACGGATTTAACGGGCTATACGGCAGGGGTATTAGGCCTTGACGAAATCTTAGCCTCTGTACCTGGCACAAAACCGTATGGTCCTTATACTTATACTCAGTTTAGTAATATTGAAAGCTCCGATATTACCTTAAATCACTGGTTAGAACTTTCTAAGTTGGTGCAAAAATTGGTTAACCGAGATGATATCGGTGGTGTTGTCATTACTCATGGCACAGATAGCATGGAGGAGACAGCATATTTTCTGAATCTGACGGTTCATACAGACAAGCCAATTGTTATTACTGGATCTATGAGACCTGCAGGTGCTATTAGTGCAGATGGGCCAATTAATTTATTGCAAGCAATCCAAGTAGCGAGAACGCCATCGTCTGTAGGTAAAGGTGTGGTAGTCGTATTAAATGGCTACATTGATGGGGCAAGGGATGTATCTAAATGCAATACTACTAATGTAGCGACCTTTGATAGTCCATTAGTGGGACATCTTGGTATTGTACAAGATGGTATTGCCCACTATTATAAAACATCTACTCGACGCCATACTCAAGACTCCGTATTTGATGTAAGTAAATTATCTGAGTTGCCTCGTGTAGTTATAATGACTTGCTATGGTGGTATGGATGATATGGTGCCTATGAGTGTAGTTGCTACAAATCCTGACGGTTTGATCTTAACAGGGCTTGGTCATGGTACAATCCCACAAAATGTACGTCAAATCACACAGAATACAAAATTTCCAACGGTACGTGCTTCTCGTACTGGTAGTGGCATGGTATCTGCAGTGCCACAAGATGCACTGGCAAACTATCTCGTATGTGATACTTTAAGTCCACAAAAAGCTCGTATTCTATTGATGCTAGGGCTTACAAAAACTAAAAATCTTAAAAAGTTACAACAATTTTTCCATGAATATTAAAGGCACATAATATTAAAGGAAGATAATGATTTTTTGAATCTAAAAAATAATTTAATAAAAGATGAGAAAATATCTCAAAAATTAATTTGATATTCATTTTCAAGAATTATACTGTATGTAACAGTTTTATATGCAATAAACCGCACATTCCGATCGCCTAGGATGTGCGGTTTTTCATTTGTATTATATTTTTCATATATGAGTGGGGTATTGAATGATAATTTTTGGGGTATCATTCTAGATATTTTTGTATATTATAAAATAGGATTATTCTGCGCCGATAGCATTTTCTAGTGCTCTTTGTACGCCTACATAGACAGCCTTGGCTAAGGTGTCTCCAAATAGTGAGAAGGATCCAGCATCGGTTAAGATATCTCCATTTGTATCGATAGTGAGAATGATACCATCTGTAGAGGTACCTGTGGCAGATGTTTTGCGTTCTTTCGTAATTGCGTCAGGAATGTCTTCATTAATAAACGGATGGAGTCGTACGTTTTCAACATTCCAATCTTGTAGGGCTGCGGTTTTTGCCTCGGTAATAGTCATAATAGCTTTTACCATAGCGCTATCTGTTAAAGCTTTATTTGTAAATACGAGGATATTGATTGTGCCTGGCACTATGAAGTCTCCATCACGCTCTTCGTAACAATAGCCTGTACCTGCGCGATGTGCCGTTTTTTCATAGCCTGCAGTCACGATAGTTTCCACAATAGTATCATGTTCTTCAACTTTGGCATAGGCGTGTAGATGCATTGTGGCAGACGTGAGAAGTGCTGTACTAAAATGAACAGGAGTATCAATATGTTCAAATTCTTGAGCCAAATAATCGGCTACAGAGCCACCGGGTAAATCTTTTTCTGTTTCGATTTGATATGTTAGCTGTTGGTTGCGTACCGCTAGCGTATGGTGATAGCCACCATTTAATTGTCCGCTCGAAAGAGAATAGTGGATATCGTCAAAGTGTACCGTAACGGAGTGTAACTCTCTAGTTACATAGCCTCCAGTAGCGAGCTCTTGGGGTGCTTCGTATAGATTTTTGAACATGTAAGTCTCCCTAGTTTTATGATTGTTATATATGGAATATAACGATATAATATCTTTATTATCGTATTGCAAATGCATATGTAAAATTATAGCATATATATTTACCGTTATTATATTGCTATTATGTTGTGATAGATATTTGTTATTGTATCGATTTATATTATGGATGGTTACTATGGCTAATTTCTTAAGTGCTGTTTCTGAATTTCTTTTTAAAGACGCTAATATATTAATTCAAATAAGGGACTGGTTTTTTGCACAAGCTGGAAATATCTTATTAGCATTAATTTTATTTTGGATTGGGCGATATGCTATTAAATGGGTAAAAGCATTTGCGGTCCGCATTATGACAAAAGCTTCCTATGACTCAGCAGCAATGAGCTTTATCACTCAAATTATTAATTATGCCTTGCTAGTAGGGTTAGTATTGATTTGCTTAAACCAAATCGGTATTCCTACAACATCCTTTATAGCTGCTTTTGGTGCGTTTGGTTTAGGTATTGGTCTCGCCTTACAGAATAACCTTTCTAACTTAGCATCTGGTTTATTAATTCTTATCTTCAAACCTTTTAGAGCGGGTCACGTTATTCAGGTAGGTGATGTAGTTGGCAGTGTTAAATCAATTCAATTTATGTATACAGTTATTACTACAAAAGATCAAAAGAATGTATACATACCTAATTCTCTTCTTACATCACAAGCTGTAACTAACATTGTTTATACTACAGAACGGGTTATCCCATTTACGTTTGACATTGGTTATAATAATGATCATCATGAGGCAATAAAAATCTTAAAAAATATTTTTGCAGCAGATAAACGTGTCCTTAATCCGAAGAATATGGAAATAGGTATCTCTGAATTTGGAGATAATTCTGTACGAATCGCCGCTTATGCTCGTGTTAAGTCGAATGATTTTCTCGATGTTCAATATAGCATTATGTCTGATGTAAAAGATGCATTCGACAAATATGGCATCGATATTCCATATCCTCAACGTGTAGTATATATTCAAAATGTAGATACATCGACAGGTGAAATTAAAGGGACAAAGAAGAAAGCAACTGCTACAAATGTAGCACTAGATGATAGTCTTGAAAGTTAAGATACTGGAAGGTAGAACGAGAGTGATGACACTTTTAACGACGAATATTCATATGTTTTATAAGAAATTGGTATTGGCCATAACTTTTATAGGAATCATATTTATAGGTGCTAGTGTTGCTCAAGCTGCATACATTGCACCTCCTTCTACTGTTGGTGAGGCCGTAGTCCTAATTGATGCAGATACAAAACAAATTTTATTTGCAAAGAACCCAGATAAGTGGATGCATCCAGCTAGTACTACAAAAATGGTCACCTTGTTAACTGCCTTAGAATTAAAGGGCACACAGCTTGATGAATTAGCTACTATAAGTAGCTATGCAACGAGCATGGAAGAATCAAACCTTGGGGTTCGCGTAGGCGATCAGATTACATTGGAAGGTGTTCTTGAAGGTATGATGGTTGCTAGTGGCAATGATGCGGCCGTTGTAGTAGCCGAAAATGTAAGTGGTTCTGTAGATAAATTCGCTAAGGATATGACTCGCATTGCTGCAAAAGCGGGTGCAAAGAATAGTGTGTTCTTGAACCCTCATGGATTAACACAAAAGGGTCACCATTCTACGGCTCGTGATTTAGCGATGATTGCAGCGTACGGCATGAAATACCAAATGTTCCGTGACAAGGTTGCTAATGATTATTACAAGGTGCCGTATCAAAACCGTGCACCAGAAACAATTCGTACTACAAACCATTTTATTCGCAATAAATATCCAGGTGCAAATGGCTTGAAAACAGGTTTTACAAATGCAGCAGGAGAATGTTTGATTGCGTCTGCCACACGGAAGGGCCATACTATGATTGTAGTTATGCTTAATGATGATAATCGTTGGGAAGAAGCTGTACAATTCCTTGATTATGGATTTAAACTCCGTGGGGTAATTTAAGGACCTATTGTGTAATGGGGGACATATGAGTTCATTTTTTGCATTTTTAAAACGCATGCGCTTTATCAATCGATGGAGCCTCATGCGAAATACGGAAATAGAAAATATTCAAGAACATAGCCTTGAAGTGGCTATGGTAGCGCACAACTTAGGGGCCATAAAAAATGAATACTTCGGTGGGAATGTAGATATCAATAAGGTAGCTGTCATAGCTATGTATCATGAGGTGAGCGAAATCTTTACAGGAGATATGCCGACACCAATCAAGTATTTTGATCCAAAGTTGCGGGAACTGTATGGTGAGGTTGAAACTTTGGCGCAAGAAAAAATGCTATCAACCTTGCCAGACCGGTTACAATCTGTTTATAAGCCTATACTTGTTGATGCAGAGGCTAGTCCAGAATGGCCTCTCGTTAAGGCTGCCGATACAATTTCAGCCTATATGAAATGCGTCAAAGAGCTCAAGGCAGGGAATGATGAGTTTAAAGAGGCACATGACTCTATCTTAGCTAAGTTGAAAAATCTAAATATGCCTGAGGTAGATATGTTTCTTGAAATATATCTACCTGCTCTTGGTAAAAGCTTGGATGAGTTGAACTATTACGAAATTAAATAACTACTAAAAGAGACGACTTCTTGAACTGTACCCCAAAAATTGGACACAATTTTGAAGGTATAGTTCATTTGGGCCGTCTTTTTTTGATTTTAAAGATTTGTAGATTATGTTGCTAATGCTTTATCAAATTTTGTTAGTTTGTTTAATAATAATTATTATTATAAGCGTATTTGTTAATTATTATGCCTTATTGAATATTATAGTTTGCTTTTTCTATCTATAATCTCTTGATTTCTCATTAGTATTTTTTTACCTCGCCACGAGAAGGCTCGATGACCGTATTTTGCTTTGAATTCTTTGTTCGTTAGTGTTTCTAGTTCGTCTATATTAATATACGGTTCTATCTGTTGGAATTCTGGGATGGGCGTAGTTGGAATATCTTTGTTGTGAGGACACACCTCTTGGCACACATCACAACCAAATACGAGTGGTGTTTTAGCGAGAATCTGCTCCTCTTCATCGGTGAGTTCTCCTTTTTTCTGAGTTAAGTAGCTTTTACAAGTCGCGAATTTAAATTCGTCATGGCCCAAACATTGGCCTAAGCATGCTGTAATACAACGATTACATCCTATACAGGACTGCTCAAGAGGGGCATTTGGTTTGAGTTCTAGTGTTGTTAAAATCGTACCAATAACGACATAAGAACCCCATTTAGGGCTGATAAAACAGTTGTTCTTTCCGTAAAAGCCGAGACCTGCTAAGTAGGCCATGTACCGATCTGCTAAAGGCGAGGTGTCACAATGAATGGAGAACTGAGCCGAGTCATCAATTATTTGTAATCTTTCAATAAGACGTTCTAAATATTCATTAATGACCAGGTGATAATCTGTTGACCATGTATAGCGCGATAGATTGGCATGGCCTTTGTGTTGTACATGGTACGGGAATAGACAAACGATGGCACTTTTGGGCATAAACTGAGTCGTTCCTAGTAGTCTTGCCTCCACATCTTCCGTAGTAAAGGGGCATGGATTGCTTTCAAATAAAATAGTTTTGGCCTGTTCAGGTAGTGGCCATGAGGCAATTCCAAATTCATAAATATGTAATTCTTTGCAAATTTCCTGTAAATTTATATCTTTCATCGTAGATTTAGTGGTAAATAATTGGTAAAATAAAAGTATAAGAAATGCACGAGATTTTATAGTTTTTTGTTAAGTTTGTAGTTTGGTGAGAACTGTATTTTTATAGTTAGCACCGTAATTCTGTTAGTATTAGTATACCATTGAGAGGACAGATTATGTTAGCATTTATGAAAGTATTACAACCGAAGACGGTGGAAGAGGCTTATGAATTAGCCACAAAGAACAAAACTGCTCCTATGCTAGCAGGCGGCTGTTGGCTGCGTCTAGGACGACGTACTTGGCCATCAGTGATTGATATGGCGAGTCTTGATTTGCGTTATGTTCGTGAAGAAGATAAGGAGTTTGTAATTGGCGCTATGGCGACACAAGGAGATGTGGAACGCTTTGAGCCTTTACAACAATTCTGCGGCGGTGCCGTAGTTAAAGGCGTTAAGGAGATTCTTGGCGTTCAATTTAGAAATACTGCTACCATGGGCGGTTCTGTAGCAAGTAAGTTTGGCTTCTCTGATATCATCCCTGCGCTATTGGCAGTGCATGCAGACATCGTTACCTTCAAAGGCGGTCGTATGTCCATGCAAGATTATATGGCATATAGAGAACGTGATATTCTCATGGAGATTCGCATCCCTAAGGTAGATGTACCTGTAGCTGTTGAAGCCCTTCGCATTTCTCGTGGTGATTTCCCGTTATTGACAGGTGCTCTTCGCCATGATGAAAAAGGGGTTGAATTGTATATCGGTACAAGACCTGGTGTACCTCAATTAGCTGTTAAAGCAAGTGCCTTGCTTTTAGAAAAAGGATTATCTGCCGCAAAAGAGGCAGGTCAATTGGCATCTGAAGAACTGGTGTATCAATCTAACTCTCATGCGTCCAAAGAATATCGCATGGAAATGGTAAAAGCAATGGTTCAACGCTTAGCTAAGGAGGTGGCACAATAATGGAACTCGTACTTAATATTAATAACAAAAATGTAACTGTTAATGTGCCAACTGATGAGATGTTGCTAGATACATTGCGTAATCTTGGCTATTACAGTGTCCGCTGTGGCTGTGACACTACAAACTGTGGCCTTTGCACTGTATGGGTGGATGACGAAATTATTTTGTCCTGTGCATACCCTACATTTCGTGCGCCAGGCCATAAAATTACTACATTAGAAGGCTTACAAGAGGAAGCTGAATTATTAGCGGCTTGTATCGCAAGTGAAGGCGCAGATCAGTGTGGTTTTTGTACAACTGGCATGATGATGAGTGCTATTAATTTGAAACGCAAAAATCCAAAGGCTAGCGATGATGAGATTCGCGAATACCTCATAGGTAACTTGTGTCGCTGTACTGGTTATGAATCACAACTTCGAGGAGTTCGTAAATTCTTAGAAGGAGGCCTATAATGATGAATAAGCATATTGGAAAATCCTATGACAAAGTTGACTCCAAAGGTATTTTGTCTGGTAAACCGTCTTATACTGGCGATTTTGTTCCCAAAGATGCGCTCGTTATTAAGGCTCTTCGTAGCCCTCATGCTCAGGCGCGCATCAAATCTATTGATACATCTAAAGCTAAATTGATTCCTGGCGTAGAAGCTATTTTTACTTATGAAGATGTGCCTAATACGCGATTCACATTAGCAGGCCAAACATATCCAGAGCCATCCGCTTATGATGCGCTCATTTTGGACCCTGTAGTTCGCTATGTTGGAGACGAAGTAGCTCTTATCGTAGCAAAAGATGAAGCTACAGCGCTTAAAGCAATGCCGCTTATCAAAGTTGAATACGAAGTACAGAAACCTGTACTTGATATGCACACTGCTATCGATCATGAAACTATAGTACATCCTGAAGATGATATTCATAACAATATCCCTGTAGGTCAAGATTACAAACGTAATATTTGCGTATCCTATCACAAACGGGTAGGAGATGTGGAAGCAGAACTTGCTAAATGTGATTACGTGGCAGAAGGTACATATTTTGACCAGGCCACACGCCAAACAGCGATGGAACCATTCCAAAGCTTTGGATATATAGATGCGCTAGGTCGTGTAGTTATCGTATCCTCTACGCAAATCGTATTCCATGTACGTCGTCACATCGCTCGTGCACTCGGTATTCCGGCTACAAAAGTCCGTGTTATTAAGCCTCGTATCGGCGGGGGTTTCGGCTCTAAACAAACGGCTTGTACAGAAATTATGACAGCCTTTGTAGCGTGGACATTGAAAAAAACTTGTTATCTCTTATACGATCGTACAGAAGCACAAACTTGCTCCACTACACGTCATGCTCGTGAATGGAAAATCCGCGTAGGTGCTACAAAAGATGGCATTATTAAAGTTATTGATATGGACTCCATCACAGCCGCTGGTGCACATGCAACTCATTGCTTCACTACTACAACGGCTGGTGAACATAAATCTGTACCGTTGTACAACAAAGCGACTGCTGTTCATTATGGTACAGAGGGTGTGTATACTAACCAAACTCCTGGTGGTGCTTTCCGTGGGTATGGTGCAACAGAAGCATTGTGGCCATTAGAATGTGCAGTAAACCAGTTAGCTGATAAGATGGGGATTGATCCAGCTGAATTACGTCAGAAGAACTTAATAGCGGAAGGTGAACAAAGCTTAGTATATGCTCCAGATGAATATCTTGATTCTGGTCTTTTCCAAGATACTGTAAATCGCGTAAAAGAAATGGCTCGTTGGGATGAACGCCCTCATTCTTGGGACATTGATGAGCGTTATCGCGGTGGACTGGGCATGGCGTTAGCATTACAAGGCTCTGGTGTCGCGAATATCGATGTGGCGTCTGTTGAAATTCGCCTTGGTGACGATGGTAATTATACATTGTATACTGGGTCTTCTGATATGGGCATGGGGTCTAATACCGTATTGACTCAAATGGCCTGTGAAGTAATCGGCTGTCCTATGGAATATATGACTGTTATTGAATCAGATACAGATATCGTACCATTCGATCCAGGGTCCTACGCATCTAGTACAACCTATGTAACAGGTACTGCTGCTAAGATGGCAGCAGAAGAATTGCGCACTAAGATTATTGCTAAATTTGCTCAATTCTTTGAAACCGACGTTGAAAACGTTGACTTTGACGGCGTTGTAGCTACTACAAAAGATGGTGCTAAAACAATGGATATCTATCAATTGGCACCCAAATTATTAGTTGGTGCTAATGCAGAGCAATTGTCTGGTTTCGCTACATGGGGTAGTCATACATCACCACCTCCATTTATGGCATCTATTGCTGAGGTGAAGGTAGATAAACAAACAGGTAAGGTTATTCCTCTTCATTTCTATTCTTGTGTTGATTGCGGTACTGTTATCAACCCTAAATTGGCTCGCGTTCAAGTTGAGGGTGGTGTGGTACAAGCTATCGGCATGGCTTTATATGAAGATGTACGCTATTCCAACAATGGTCGTTTGGAAACAAACAATCTTATGACTTATAAAATCCCAACCCGTCAGGATATTGGTGAATTACATACAGACTTTGTAGAATCTTACGAGCCTACAGGTGGTTTTGGAGCAAAATCTATTGGTGAGGTTGTCATCAATACGGGGTGCCCTGCTATCCAACATGCCATTAAAAATGCAGTTGGTGCGGATATTCGTACATTACCTATGACACCTGAGAAGGTATTTATGGCTATGGACGAGAAATATAAAGTATAGAGATTTCTAGTTCCTTTTACTTTCTAAGGAGGCCTGGTTCTATGACATCACAAACATCCTATTGGAATCGATTGATTCAGCCGGGAATCGTTGCCCTTGTTGGGGCAGGCGGTAAAACGACTGTGCTTTCAAAACTAGTAGAATATGGACGGCTGAAAGGTCAGCCCATCGTAGTTACGACTACGACTCGACTTTATGAATCTCAGGTGGCTCATTATGAACCGATTTATACTCGTAATATTAATGAAGCTGATGAGTATTGTACTGACCGACTTTTACGTGGCTATTGTGGTGCGTGGTTCGCTGGAATTACAGGAACAAAAGTAGACTCCTTAGATTGTGATCTTATCGATGGTTTATCCAAGTTACATCCCAATTGGCAAATTGTTGTAGAAGCAGATGGGGCGAAGGAAAAATGGCTCAAGGCACCTAAGACGACCGAACCTGTCATTCCATCTCTTACAAAAACTACGATTGGACTCGTGAATCTACAAATGCTAGGGGCCCCATTAGATGATGAGCACGTACATAATATCGAGCTGGTTCAAGATATTGTAAAACGCGATATGGGGGCTATTGTAACTCCTCGTATGTTGGCTGATCTTGTTTTGCATAGGCAAGGTTTATTCCAATACAGTAAAGGTAAGAAAATATTATTCTGTACTGGTTATGAAACAGTGCAACATCGCATTATCGATGATTTTGTTGATCATATTGTTGATAGTGATATTACGGCTATCATTTTGGCTGATGGATATAAAGCAAGTTGTGAAATCCGTCGCATTATTCAATGTCGGTAGGTACTCATGACTATTATGAAAGCAAATTGTAACACCGCTTTTAGTCCCATGAGAGACCCCATAGACCGTCATCCTTTGCATATTGGCATTGTCCTCCTTGTGGGAGGACAATCCAAGCGTATGGGATGTAATAAGCAACTCTTGCCCTGGCGTGGTAAGACTGTTCTAGATGCGGTCTGTGGGGCTCTTCAAGGTGGATGGGGTGGACAGGTGGTTTCTACTGTATCGTGTAAGCTACCTTTTGTGGCGGTTACTGGTGATGATCATGAGAAATTAGAACCAATTGTCACAAACTATGGTTTTGAAGCCATTCGAAATGACCATCCTGAACTAGGGCAAGGCGTATCCATAGCGATGGGAGTACGTCATTTGATGAATACGTCATCCATACCGCTAGACGGTATTCTCTGTTCAGTAGGAGATCAACCACTTTTGACGAGTGCTGTTGTACACGAGGTCATTCGTGCGTTTAATGAAAACTTTCATCCGGAAACTATCGTCGTTCCACATTATGGGGCAAATTATCACTCGGGAAATCCCGTTCTCTTTGGTTCTCATTGGTTTGATTTTTTACAACAGATTCAAGGGGATCAAGGCGGTAAGACCATTATTCGTGGTGAGGGTCAAGCCCATGTCGTGAAATTATGGATTAGTGATGATGTTGGCGACGATATTGACACACCCGATGATTTTGAGCGTTTGAAACATCGTGAAAGTGAGGCATTATGAAACCATTGGTACTTATGCGTGGAGGTGGAGACATCGCTTCCGGTGCTGTATATAGATTGAGACGGGCGGGCTATCCCGTTGTAATTAGTGAAATAGCGATTCCTACCATGATTCGCCGCGAAGTATGTTACGGTAATGCGGTTCATCGTGGAGAAATGATTTTGGAACGTTTTGTTGCTCGTCATGTGTCTATTGGTGAAGTGAAGGATACATTGGCACAGAAAATCATTCCCGTTGTCACTAGCTCATATGAGGAATTATTGGACACTTTAAAACCAGAGATTGTAGTCGATGCTATTTTGAGTAAAAAGAATCTTGGAACAAAACGAGATGATGCAGAGCTCGTTATAGGTGTTGGCCCTGGATTTACTGCTGGAGAAGATGTAGATGTGGTCATTGAAACGATGCGTGGCCATTCATTAGGTCGCTGTATCTATGATGGGCCGGCTCAACCTAATACAGGTATCCCTGGAAATGTAGGTGGCTACACTCATGAGCGCGTTATCCATTCTCCAAAGGCTGGACTATTTACAGCAAAACGGCATATTGGGGATTCTGTACAAGCCAATGAGGTGATTGGTTATGTTGATGAAGAACCAGTCCGAGCTAAAATTACAGGCATTCTACGAGGAATTTTAAAAAGTGGGCTCATCGTATCAGATCATTTTAAGTTGGCTGATGTGGATGCTCGTTGTGAAGAGTCTCATTGCTATAGTATTTCAGATAAATCCCTTGCTGTCGGTGGAGGTGTATTAGAGGCTGTTACCGCTTGGGATTATGAAAGGAATCTAGATGGAAACAATTTATGATGTGATGAAAGATCGTCTACAGGTTACTGAAACTACTGTGATGGTTACTGTTCTATCCGGTCCTCGTCAAGGGGATAAGACTATTTATGCTGAAGATGGAAGGGTTCTATACGGAACTCCTATTGAAGGATTTACTGTAGATAAAGCAAAACTAAATTCTCTCTGTATGGTAGGCGAAATGGAGTGTTTCGTACAACCTGTAGAAAATGATCCGTCAGTTCTCGTATTAGGTGCAGGTCATGTTAGCCGAGCTATTACAGATTTGCTGTTGTTTATTGGCTGTCGCGTTACAGTCGTAGATGACCGTCCAGAATATGTAGTGCCTGAATTCTTTGATGAACGTGTTACACGTAAGTGCTTACCTTTAGAAAACTTCAAGAACGATTTACCTCTTGATGAATATACTGGTTTTATCATTGTGACACGTGCTCATGAGTACGATAATATATGCTTAGAACAATTACGAGGGTACTTGCCTACCTATATGGGCGTTATGGGCAGCCAAAAACGCATCCATCATGCTTTTGAAGTGTTGCGTGAGCAAGGATGGACTCAAGATGAGTTAGATATGGTATATGCGCCTATTGGTCTAGATTTAGGAGCTCAAACGCCTGAGGAAATTGCATTATCTATCGTTAGTGAATATTTGGCAGTGGTGCGTGGTAAAAAAGGCGGCTCATTGCGGAAAGGTAGAGTGATCCATGAATCGTGAGTTTATTGAATACCTTAGTGAACGTAAAAACGAAACCTTAGCAGTAGCCACTATTTTATATACCTGTGGATCCACACCTCGTAAAGCTGGTACATCTATGGTTGTATTTCCTGATGGATCTATTTTTGGTACTATCGGCGGTGGCCGTGCGGAAAATGAAATCCGCCTAAGTGCGGTGGACTCTTTGAATAAAAAAGAAGCTCACCGTCGTATCGATGTTCATCTCGATGATGACGTAGCTGTTAAAGAAGGCATGGTTTGTGGGGGCCAAATGGATGTTTGGATTGAAACACAAAACATCTAATAAAAATCTCATTCAGCGTTTGTTTATAAATTTACAGTACTCTCAAAATGAGTTAAAATATAAGGTACAGTCAAAGAATTGATTGTACCTTATTATTTTGTATAAGGAGCTATTTTTATGCATATTGACGCACTTATACATACCTTTAGGCTTCTTGATATCGTTGATATCATAATCGTTGCTATTGGTATTTACTATTTATATAAATTGCTTAAAGATACACGGGCCGTTTCTCTTTTAAAAGGTCTCGTTATGTTGGCAATTTTAAATTTATTGAGTCATCTGTTAAATCTATACGTTATCAACTGGATTTTGCAACAAAGTATGACCGTTCTTCTCTTTGCGTTACCCGTTGTATTCCAACCAGAATTGCGTCGTGCTCTAGAACAATTGGGGCGTGGACGAATCTTCAGCAAGGCACAAAATGTAAACGAAGAAGAAATGGATATGGCCATTAATGAAGTGATGGCTGCGGCTCGCGTTATGTCTCGCGAACATACGGGGGCACTTATCGTTTTTGAACGTGAAGTAGGTCTCAATGACTTTGTAGATACTGGTATTCTTATCGATGCTGTATTGAGCCGCGAGTTGATTAAAAATATCTTTGTTCCTAGTACACCGCTTCATGATGGGGCCTTGATTATTCGTGATGGGCGAATTCGTGCAGCGGGCTGTTTGTTACCGTTGACTGAGGACCGCACATTGAGTACTGAACTAGGTACACGTCACCGTGCAGCTATTGGCTTGTCTGAGCAAACTGACGCTGTCGTAGTCGTTGTTAGTGAGGAAACAGGGACCATTTCTTATACATATGGCGGTCATATTTATCGCCATTTACCAGAGGATCAAATTAAAGAGGCATTGCGTACCTTTATGGAACGCCCTCGTCAAACCATTACTAGTATGTGGAAATGGAGGGCAAATAAATGATGATTCATTTGAAACGCAATTGGCCTGCTAAATTATTATCCTTGTTAGCAGCTATCGTCATGTGGTTCTTTATTATGCGCGATCAGAACCCTGTGATGGAAGTAACCTACATAATACCTGTACAGGTTCAAAATCTCAATTCTGGCTATATCATAGAAGATGCACCAGATGTGGTCCGTGTTGTTCTGGCTGGCCCACGTGATACCATTATGTCTATGAAATCAGATAATTTACGAGCTTATATTGATGCATCCGGTGTAAAACCAGGTCAAAATAATGTAACTATTAATTTTACTCCTCCGGCAGGAATGAATCTTGTGGAGGTTAAACCAGATACCATCACCATCAATGTTGATGAATATGCAGAGAAAACGATTCCTGTTGAAATAGTTCCAATCGGTAAGTTCTCTGATGATATTGCTTTGAAATCGGTAACGATTGTGCCGAAAGAGGTAACTGTTTCTGGTCGTAAGCAACAAGTTAATGCAGTGAGCAAGGTTGTCATGAAAGTCAATGTGGCTGGTCAAACGAAGAACTTTAGCGCTGTTAGTACCTTAGAAGCTTGGGATACGGCAGGTAATGTACTAGATGTACATATTAATCCAAACCAAGGTCAAGCACAATATGAACTTAACTTATTACGTAAAGAAAAGGCGGTTCCTATTACTGTTCCGACTGTTGGTACAGTAGCAGAGGGTTATGAAGTTAAATCTACGTCTGCTACACCAACGCAACTAACGGTTACTGGTCGTGAAGAAATGATTGATTCCGTTACAGAAATACAAACAGAACCTATTGATGTGTCGGGTGCTACTGAAACTGTACAGGGTAACTATAATTTAGTATTACCGAATGGTGTTAATAGCAATACCACAACGGTACGGGTGAAAGTAGAAATACAAAAGAAAGTACTTAATGGATGATAAGTTTTTTATGAGGCTTTGAAATCTTGCGATGAAGACCCTAATAGAGTGAATATTTCTCTATTAGGGCCTTTTTATGATTTATATATTAGCTTTTATAGTAGTGTTGTATAATAAAGATGTATAACTATTTTCTTACAGATCAAGTGGTAAAGAATTTTGGTCAAAGATTAAAGAAGTAGGCTCGCCTAAAAGGGAGGCTTTAATAGGAAAGATATGATTAGAATAATAAATCTCCGCGTAGCTGTTACGGTTAAGTCGGATATCAAAAGTATTGTAGAAAAGAAATATCCCCCGTTACGTGGCGCTATCGAAACGATTCATGTTGTTCGACGTGCCGTAGATGCTCGTAAGAAGCCAAACATTGTTTTTGTATATACTCTATTCATTGAGGTTCATAATGAAGCTCAAGTCATGAAAAAGCTTGGTAAAGAAAAGGATGTATCTGTATTTGCTGCAGAAGATCCAGAACCTATTGTTTTTGGGTCCGTACCATTAGCTCATCGTCCTGTTGTTATGGGCTTTGGCCCTGCGGGGATGCTTGCAGCCTTTTACCTAGCTCGTGAAGGCTATCGCCCAATCGTGCTTGAACGCGGTCAAGATGTAGATACACGTAGTCATGATGTAGAAACATTTTGGAAAAAGGGCATATTTAAACCTGAATCCAACGTACAATTTGGGGAAGGTGGCGCAGGAACTTTTTCCGATGGTAAGTTGACAACTCGCATTACCCATCCGCGTTTACATGAGATATCTAAATACTTTGTTGAGTTTGGTGCGCCTGAAGAAATATTATATAAACATAAACCTCACGTAGGTACAGATAAATTGCGTACTATGGTAAAAGCCATGCGTGAGCGCATCATCGAATGGGGTGGTGAAGTCCGTTTTGGTTCTAAGGTAACGGATTTGTTTATTGAAAATGACCGTATCGTAGGCGTTGAAGTTAATGGTAGTGAGCGTATTGATACGACTGTTGTTTTGTCTGGTGTAGGACATAGTGCGCGTGACACATACGAGATGCTTCATAAACGCAATGTGGAAATGACGGCAAAACCCTTTGCTATCGGTGTTCGTATTGAACATGATCAAGCTGTAATCGATGAGTCCCAATATGGCGTGGAACCATCTAGCTTGGGCCTCGGTGCAGCAGAATACTCCCTCGTGTACCATGATAAAGAAACAGGCCGTACTGCGTATAGCTTCTGTATGTGCCCAGGAGGTCAAGTAGTAGCATCTGCCTCTGAAGAAGGTGGCGTTGTCGTAAATGGCATGAGCTTATACGCTCGGAACAGCGGTGTTGCTAATAGTGCTATCGTGGTTAACGTAGGTCCAGATGACTTTGGTACTCATCCATTAGATGGCGTTGCATTCCAACGAGAATGGGAACAAAAGGCCTATGAGTTGGGCGGATCTAATTTCCATGCACCTGCACAAACAGTAGGGCAGTTTTTAGGGCTTTCACAAGCACCTAGTGTACAAAATAGTATATATAGCTACGAGCCAGGTGTCGTGAATTGCGATTTACATGATTGCTTGCCACCGTTCGTCACATCCGTATTAGAGCGGGCCTTGCCATACTGGGGTCGTCGTATCCGTGGATTCGATAATCCTGCGGTGTGTATGACAGGCGTTGAAACGCGCACCTCTGCACCGCTTCGTATGGGACGCAATGAAGAACGCATTTCTCCTACTGTAGGAGGTTTCTATCCTATGGGTGAAGGGGCTGGCTATGCAGGGGGAATTATGAGTGCTGCCCTTGATGGCGCGGAAACAGCCATTTTATGTATGGCAAAATACGCTAAACCTAATTAGTGGGGAATTATACTGATGAATTGAATTACAGTATAGATTCATACTATTTATGTAATATAGATGTGACTTTATAGTAGGTATGCTTTCTATATTGTGATATAATACACAACAGTAATTATTGAAATGATACACACGGTAGATATATAGACTTGTGAAACTTTCACAAATCCTTAGAGGAGGATAATTATGGCTCGTTTATTTGGTACAGATGGTGTACGTGGTGTTGTTAATGAGTTTTTAACGCCAGAATTAGCCTATCATTTAGGTCGTGCGGCAGGAACGCATTTTGGTAAGGAAAAGGAACATCCTACGTTCTTGATTGGTCGCGATACGCGAATTTCTGGTTCTATGCTTGAAAGTGCATTAGCAGCGGGCATTTGTTCTGTTGGCGGTAATGTAGTGATTGCAGGCGTTATCCCAACTCCAGCAGTAGCGTACCTTGTACGTCAACAAGGGTTTGATGCGGGTGCTGTTATTTCTGCATCTCACAATCCATATCCAGATAATGGCATTAAATTCTTTGATAGCAATGGCTATAAATTACCTGATGAAGTGGAAGATGAATTGGAAAAATATGTTCGTCAAAGTGCAGATAATGAATTAGCACGTCCTACAGGGGATGGTATAGGTAAAATTGAGTTTAATAGTAACTTGGCTCATTTATATGCTCACTTTGTACGTCACACAATTGATACGTCCCTTGAAGGGTTGACTATCGTTTATGATGGTGCCAATGGTGCCGCGTCTAGTGTAGGTCCAGAAATTTTGTCTGGACTAGGGGCTAAAGTCATCAATATTAATGTGAATCCAGATGGCTTGAACATCAATCATCACTGTGGTTCTACGCATATCGAAGGATTGCAAGTAGCTGTGCAACAATATAATGCAGACCTTGGTATTGCTAATGATGGCGATGCTGACCGCTGTTTATTGGTTGATGAAAAAGGTCAAGTTCTCGATGGCGATCAAATTATGTTGTTATGCGCTCTTAAGTTGAAAGAAGAAGGCAAACTTAAAGGTGATACCATAGTTGGTACCGTTATGAGTAATATCGGATTCCATAAAGCAGCAGAAGAACTTGGTATGAAAACGGTTTCCACTGCTGTTGGTGATCGGTATGTATTGGAATACATGCGTGAACATAATCTTTCCATTGGTGGTGAACAATCTGGTCACGTAATCTTCTTAGATCACAACACCACTGGTGACGGTATGTTAACAGCTGTTCAAGTGGCGGCTCTTATGAAGGAGAAAAAGAAACCTCTTTCTGAGTTGGCGGGCATTATGACAAAATACCCACAAGTTCTTGTAAATGTTCGGATCGCTACAAAAACTGGCTGGGAAGACAATGACCTTATCAAAGCTGCTATCGTAACAGCTGAAGGAGAGCTCGGTGACGAAGGTCGCGTACTTGTACGTGCCTCTGGTACAGAACCACTCATTCGCGTTATGGCAGAAGGTCCAGACCAAGAAACATTACAATCATTATGTGAAGAAATCGCTGATATTATCGGTAGAGAACAAGGGTTAGCTGAATAACTCTTGATGAGTAGTTTGATACCATTCCGTTTGGTTCCATTCTACAACTTTTATATTAAAAGTATACCCTCCTATATATGTCCCTTTGCTCCGTCCTACGTAAAGTCGCTGCAGGAGCATATATAGGAGGTTTAGAGATAAGTGATATTTAAAATTGAATAATCATAATGAATAATCTTTTTATTTTGGTTTATTCTAAGTTTAGAGGGTGAAATTATGAAAACAATAGGTTTAATTGGAGGAATGAGCTGGGAAAGTACGATTACGTATTACCAAGTCTTGAATGAAACTATTAAGCAAGTTTTGGGCGGCTTACATTCAGCAAAATGTATTTTATATAGTGTCGATTTTGAAGAGATAGAAAAGTGTCAAGCAAATGGAGATTGGGATAGAAGCGCTGAAATTTTATCCGATGCTGCTCAATCTTTAGAAAAGGCTGGTGCTGATTATATTGTTATATGCACGAATACAATGCATAAAGTAGCGGATGAAATAAAAAGACATATTTACATACCTCTTCTTCATATTGCGGAAATGACTGCAGTAGAGTTGGAAAAATCAGGTATTACAAAGGTAGGTCTACTCGGTACCAAGTACACGATGCAACAAGATTTTTATAAATGTATCTTGGAAAATCGGGGGATTCATGTTGTTATACCTAACGAAGATCAAGTCGAACTTGTGAATGATATTATATATAATGAATTGTGTTTAGGTGTTATTTCTAATGAATCTAAACAACAATACTTAGATATTATTGGTGATTTGGTAAAATCTGGTGTACAAGGTGTTATCTTAGGCTGTACTGAAATTGGGCTACTTATTAAACAAGATGATACGGATATACCTTTATTTGATACTACATTGATACATGCAAAAAATGCGGCGTTGATTTCTATTGGTAGAGCATAATATAATTAGCTTTTATTTTTGTTTAAATAACATAACCCTCTATTAGATATTTTTATTCATTTTTAGAATATCTAATAGAGGGTTGTTTTTATGCAATTAGAACTAGCTAGAGACTAAAGGAAATCTTTTAACATGGTTTGAATTTATATGAGAGGAGTTACTATAGGCACGTATATAGGAAGTAATTTGTGTTATTATAGCCATATAGTCTGAAATATATTCGATAGAAAAGGTGTAATATGAAGCTTGCTATAAAAGAGTATTGGGAAAATCTTAAAGTAGAATATGAAGCTACATATAATGCGTCTATATTTAGTGATTATGATGTGCTAAAGCAATACGCAGAGCGTTTTAGAACGTATTTAATTACTTTGATGTGTGAGTATTCTAATGATGTGGATGTGGCCTGTACTTTAGCAACTGTTGAACAGGTGTTGAGGGATGAGAAAAATTCAATAGAACTATTGGAAGGGTTCCTTGAAGCTTATACTAATGAACTTAGTGATACTGATAAAGCGAGAATTTACACTAATTTGGCTTTTTATTATAACGATGAGGGAAATATAAAAGAATATGACTATCTATCTGCAGCTGTAAAGCTAAATTCTCCATATATAGAGACTTACAGAGGGTTGGCTTTATATCATTTTTCAGCTTATAGAGAGAAAGGTTCTGTAGAGGAGTTGAAGAAAAGTTTACGTGCTTTTGAAAGGGGAATAATAGTATCGAACGATTATGACATGAACTTTGGCTATGCAGTGTGTTTGTTTGAGCTTAAGGAATATGAGAAAGCAAGGGCCATTTTTGAAGAGTTATTAAAAGGCTATCCTAATAGGATGAAGTTACTAGTTTGTATTGCTTATTGTGATGTGCATTTAGGTAATAAAAAGCAAGCCCTCGATCGTTTGAAGCAAATTAAGCTTGGAGGCGATGTAGCATATCATTTAAGTAATGATGAAGTTTTTGAGTTTGATATCATTGACGCCTATTATATATTAGATGAGTATGGCCTATTCTTAGATGAATGTGAAAAGGCTAAAGAGCACTGTGATTTAAGTGATGGCCCTTATTACTTTGGTCTTTGGATTATGAAGCAACATGATATGTTCCATCGTGAAGTGGAGAAGCAACGAACAGAAATATTGGCATGCATTGAAAATGCAAAAATGGACGAAGACTTTGATAGCGAAGAAGAAAAGCAGGACTATATCAAAAGCTGGGAAGATGATTTAGAGAATCTAAATTTGTTGGAACATAAAATTAAAGATGAAAACTACAAGCCTATGGTTGAATTAAAACTATGGCCAATATATGGGTGCTATTTAATAGACTGTTTAACTCATAATTTTTAATCTGCTTATTGGTAGATTTATATAAAGATGATTTATATATTTAAACTGATATACAAGTAAGTTTAACAAATTAAAAGCACTACTTTAAATTGGAATAATTCAGAGTAGTGCTTTTGATATTATTTATCAGCCACAACAAGTTTATATCCATTCAATTGAATGTTACTGCCGGTTGTGTCTTCGTTGCTCAAGGATTTTACATAGCTGTCGCCTGTGAGTATCCAATTGGAGTCTTTGCTGAGTTTCACAGTTACTTCTTTAGCCGTGTTGTCTGTGTTTATAGCACCTACAAGGCTAGATCCATTTGTCATGTCTAGAGCGATGGTACTGATTGAATCAGCCATAATATTACCACTTAGTTCTTGGTTAGATGTGCGGAGTGTAAGATGACCGCCGTTCTCACCAGTTTTTCCCCAACGGGAGTCGGCAGCTGCTTTCACTAAGGTAGAAGTGTTCGGCATAGAGATGGCATTGTTAGAAAGGTCTACTTCAGCAGTAGTGTTGTTTACATAGAGGAACGCACCTGTAGCGTGAGTTGTAAGTGTATTATTCTCTGCTTTCAGGCGAGCAATACCGTTTTCAGCATCACCAGAGAAGCTTTGATATAGCATGAAACCATTATCTTTGTAGCCTGTTACATTGGAGTTCGTAAGGGTAATAGAATTTTTACCTTCTACGACGCCAATTTCACTGTTATTCGCTATGCCGTTGACATTGTTCACTATAATATTACCCGTGGAGTAGATAACAGGACTGCCTTCGCCAGATGTCGTAAGTTTGGCTGCTTCTGTGGTGATAGTGCCTTCTCCGCTATCTGTAGCAAGTGTAGCAGAGTGAGCCCCTTCAGTGGTGATAGTTAGGTTTTTGCCATTTACCGTACCTTTGTAAGTAGCATCTAAACCACGAGAGGAATCGCTTTTGGTGTGAATATTAGTATTTTCTACGTTGATAATAGAGCCTTCACCAGTGGCAAAGACTGCGTTAGAGCCTTTAGAGTTAGATGTAATATTACTGCCTTTAATATTGATTTGGCTCCCCTCGATACCGAGGACTACTGCATTTTGACCACGGAAATTGCTGTTGTCATCGCTTGTAGTGTCGCCTGTTTTATCGAAAACGCTATTTTCAATATCAATTACCGCTTTATTTTTACCGATGAAAGCATTCTGATCGGCCGTTGTGTTTGTCATCGATTCGTGAGCAATGGATTTGTTTTCTGTAACGATAGTTGTGCCTTTAAAAGTACTAGGATCTACTTCAACTTGTGGTGCCATTCCATTAGGGGCTCCATTCTGCATAGCCGTTGGAGGCATACCGTTAGGAGTACCAGAAGGAGGATTTCCATTTGGAGGCATTTGGTTAGACGTGCCTGTAGGGGAGTGACCGGCAGGTGGTTTGCCGTGAGGTGCACCGGTTGGAGGTGTGCTTCCTTGTGCAGATGGTACTGTTTTAGTTTGTTCTGTTGTGGTTACAACTGCTACGTTGGTATTAGTTTGAGTCTCTGCAGCTAATGTTGGGATAACTGCTAATGTCGATAAAGCGGCACCAAGGACTGCAGGTAACACCCAACGACGTAATTTTCTATATGATAAGCTATTCTTTTTAGTTTTATGTTGTTTCTTTATAGTTGTTTTATTCATGATTAATATCTCCCAAATTATATACATACATTTTGAAAATACAACAAAATCTAATTGTGTAAAATTTAGAATGATAGAAGTATAATTTCTTACAATGAAAAGGATGTGAAGCATAGAAACAATCTTTTCTATTCTTTTTGGATTATCTGTGGTGGTTTACTTTTTATCGATTTTTTTAGTATAATATACCTCAGTACATATTTTATTTTGTACTGATTCTGCCGTATATCATAGAAAGGAATTCCAAATTCGTAAAGGCGAATAGCGCAAGTACCCGCGAAGGCAGTCGTTAGGGTAGACGAGGTGAAGAGTGATCGAGTCATCAGCGGATGCTCTTCCGGCATATTCATGTCGTAACAGGTATTAAAAAGCCCATCGGTAACGATGGGGACAAAGTATATCTGAATGAATTGTATTGAATTAATAATTAATACATTAAATAGAATATTAATCTAGAACATTAATTAGTTAGCCTTAGTTTTTGCTGGGGCTAGAAATACCCCCAGTTATAGGAGGATATACTCATGTGCGGTATCGTAGGATACATTGGCTTTAATCAAGCATCTGATTTCTTGTTGGACGGTATGGCAAAGTTAGAATACCGTGGTTATGACTCTGCAGGTATTGCTGTCATCGGTCCTGAAAATGTAATTAAAATTCAAAAAAAGGTAGGCCGTCTCTCCAATTTAGAGACTATCGTGAAAGCGGATCCTAATGAAGGAACTGTAGGTATCGGACATACTCGTTGGGCTACACATGGTCGTCCATCCGATATGAATGCGCATCCTCATGCATCTGAAGATGGTAAATTTGCCGTTGTACATAACGGTATTATTGAAAACTATATGCCTTTAAAAGAGGAACTCATCGCAAAAGGATATCATTTCAAATCTGAAACGGATACAGAGGTGGTTGCACATTTATTGGAGGACATGTACGATGGTGATTTTGTCGGTACTGTTCGTCGTATGCTGAATCGTGTAGACGGTGCGTATGCTCTCGAAATCATCTGTGCCGATGAACCGGATAAAATCATTTGTACAAAGAAAGAAAACCCTTTGGTTATCGGCCTCGGCAAAGGGGAAAACTTTGTAGCATCCGATATTCCAGCTATCATTAACTACACACGCGATACATACATCTTGAGCGATGGTGAATTAGCTATCGTAACTCGCGATAATGTATCCGTATTTGACCGTGAAGGCAAACCTGTTGATAAAGAGGTATTCCATGTAAATTGGAACGCTGAAGCAGCAGAAAAAGGCGGTTATGAGCATTTTATGTTGAAAGAAATTCATGACCAACCTAAGGCTGTACGCGATACATTTGGTACACATATTTCTGAAGACGGTAAGACAGCTATCTTTAATGAGTTGAATTGGACTGCTGAAGATGTGGCAGCTTTCAATAAAATTCTCATCGTTGCATGTGGTACTGCATACCATGCAGGGCTTGTAACAAAACAATATATTGAAAACTTGGCGCGTATTCCAGTTGATGTAGAAATTGCATCTGAATACCGTTACAGCAACCCGTTGACTGATGATAAAACATTATGCATCGTTATCAGTCAGTCTGGTGAAACATCCGATACATTGGCGGCTTTGAAAGAAGCTAAACGCCTTGGTGCCAAATCATTGGCCATTACCAATGTTGTTGGTTCCAGTATTTCTCGTGAAGCGGATAACAAAGTTTACACATGGGCTGGCCCTGAAATTTCTGTAGCGTCCACAAAAGCGTATACTACTCAATTAGTAGCGGGATTGTTGTTCGCCGTATACCTAGGTCAATTAAATGGTAAATTAAATCCAGCCTTAGCTGAAGAAATTCTTAGCGGCGTTAAAAACTTACCATCCTTGATTCATGAAATCTTTGAAGTAGACGAAGATATGAAAGCCTTTGCTAAACATTATGGCTTCAAATCTGATGCATTCTTCTTGGGCCGTGCTATCGACTATGCAGTAGCGATGGAAGGTGCTTTGAAGTTGAAAGAAATTTCTTACATCCACGCTGAAGCATATGCTGGTGGCGAATTGAAACATGGTACATTGGCTCTTATCGAAGAGGGCGTACCTGTTATTGCATTGGCTACACAAGAGGATGTTTACGATAAGATGATCAGCAACATCCGAGAGGTAAAAGCTCGTGAAGCTATTGTAATCGGTATTGGCATGAAAGGTGACGAAGAATTATCTAAACACGTAGACCACACAATTTATGTGCCTCGTGCGAATAAATTTATCGCTCCAATCTTAGCGGTTGTACCATTGCAACTATTGGCGTATTATGCAGCAATTACACGCGGTGCAGATGTAGATAAGCCACGTAATTTGGCTAAATCTGTAACCGTAGAATAATATATAACCAACAGTGCTTTGGCACTGTTGGTTTATTTCAATATAGGGAGACTATTATGGCAGTTATATTTTCCGGCATCCAACCAAGTGGGGAGTTAACACTTGGTAACTATTTGGGGGCTTTACGTAATTTCTTAGACTATCAAGATACTGATGAATGTTACTATTGTATCGTTAACCAACATGCGATTACGGTACCGCAAGATCCAAAAGAATTATTTCAAAACACTCGTAATTTGGCTGCATTGTACCTTGCGGTTGGCCTTGACCCTAAAAAGGTAACATTGTTTGTTCAATCCGAAGTACCTGAGCATGTTAAGCTCGGTTGGGTTATGCAATCTATTAGCTATGTTGGCGAATTAGAGCGTATGACTCAGTACAAGGATAAGTCTCAAAAGCAAGGGGATTCTATTCCAACTGCATTGCTTACGTATCCACCGTTGATGGCGGCAGATATTTTGCTATATGGTACGAATTATGTTCCTGTAGGGGAAGACCAAAAGCAACATCTCGAGTTGACTCGTAATTTAGCAGAGCGTTTTAACCGTAGATTCGGTGAAACTTTTGTAGTACCTGATATCAAGGTCGGAGAAGGTGGCGCTCGCGTTATGAGCTTGCAAGAACCAACTAAGAAAATGAGTAAATCTGATGATAACCAAAATGCTACAATCCGTCTTTTGGATGCACCAGATTTAATCGTGAAAAAGTTGAAACGAGCTCAAACTGATTCTGATAATGCGGTTCGCTATGATAAAGAAAATAAACCTGGCATCTCTAACTTGATGGGGATTTACCGTGCTATTACAAAAGACAGCTACGAATCTATCGAAGAAATGTATGCTGGTAAGGGTTACGGTGTATTTAAATCCGATATTGCCGATCTATTAGTAGCAACCCTTGAGCCAATTCAACAACGTTACAATGAATTGATTACAAGTCCTGAGTTGGATGTAATTCTCGATGAAGGGGCTGCTAAGGCTCATGCTAAAGCGAGTCAAATGTATCGTAAAGTAGAGCAAGCTATGGGCTTGTGCCGTAAATAAAATCATATAGTAGACTTTCAATTTGTGAGGTAAACCATGACGAAACAAGAGGCGATGGAACGCTTTTTATCAGGTGCCGTACAACAGAGCTTAGAAATACATCGTGGTATACAATGGACCGGTCGCATCATCGGTCTAGTTGCGTGTGCGTTGATTGTAAAATATATGCCCTCAGACTGGGCGGAACGTGTATGGTATTATCTGTTGTTGCTCGTGATATTATGGACCCTTCATAGATTAGGTGAAAGTCAAGCTTTTATCTGTGAAAAGGGCCTCGTGTTAAAACGTAGGCCTTTTTCTGTGAAAGAATACTTTCACAGTTTATTCTATGGGGATGAATATTTCGTCTTTGTTGATTATGAGCATATTATTGGATTCACTGAGGAATGGCGTGAGTTGCAAGCAATGAATGGTCATGGTGGGATCTATGTGATACCACTTGATCTGCATCAGGTGGCGTATAAGGATAAAATGGCGATGATTGAGGCTATCCATAAACATACGCAGTCATAAAGTGTAAGTACGAAGCGTCATATAATATAGGCATACAGAAATATAAATATAGGACTACAGAAACATAAAGCAAATGAATCTAGAATCATAAACTATATATGTGGAGAGTCTGTAAAATAAAAAATGCAAAATTCATCGAATTAACTATTTACAACTTTAACAAACTAAAGTATAATACAATCATTAAGTACGGAATCTAAATCTGTATTGAACATATTATTAAGTAGTAAATGGGCGATAATCGCCGTGGAGGATAGTTATGAATTGGAAAAAGATGATGGCCGTTGGCCTTGCAGCCGTGTCTATGATGGCATTTGTAACAGGTTGTGGTGGTGACGCTAAAAAAGCTAATACAGAATTGCCTAAGAAAGTTGTTATCGGTTTAGATGATAGTTTCCCTCCAATGGGCTTTAAAGATGAAAAAGGTGAAATCGTTGGCTTTGATATCGACATGGCTAAAGAAGCAGCTAAACGTGCTGGCATGGATGTAGAGTTCAAAGCTATCGACTGGTCTAGTAAAGAAGCGGAACTAAAATCAAAAAAAATTGATGCGTTGTGGAATGGCTTAACAGTTTCTCCTGAGCGGGAGAAAAATATTTTGTTCTCCAATACATATATGAAGGATAAACAATATGTCATTGTTCGTAATGACGATGATTCCATTAAAGGTAAAGCCGATTTAGCTGGTAAGGTAGTAGGCGTGCAACAAGCTAGTACTGGTGAAGCAGCATTGCAAAACGACCCAAGCGGTAAGACGGTTAAAGAAACAAAATCCTATGCGGATTTTGTAAGTGCATTTATGGATCTTGGTATTGGTCGTGTTGATGCGGTTATTGCTGACGGTGTAATCGCTCGTTATCTTATGACAAAAGAACCTGGTAAATACAAAATCGTAGAAGGTACTGACTACGGCGTTGATAATTTCGCTGTTGGTTTCCGCAAAGATGATACTGCTTTGCGTGACAAAATTAATGGTATCTTAGCTGAAATGAAAAAAGACGGTACTGCTGATAAAATTGCTGAAAAATGGTTAGGCTCAGGCGCAGACTTAGATAAGAGCGATGCTAAATAGTACAATTCGTGATATACTAATAGTACTATGGTCAGTAGGTACAACTGATAATTAAAGAACGAAATGTACACTAGAGAAGCGGCCAGATGGCCCTTCTCTAGTCGTGTTTTGAAGGAGTCTTTCATGTTAGATTATTTATTGCAGATTATCCCAACCATCGCTGATGGTTTAAAGGTAACCGTATCGCTATTCTGTATTGTATGGATTTTATCTATTCCTGGCGGCATTTTAATGGCTATGTTACGCCTATCTAAATTGCCTTTAGTAGATAAGCTTGTCGATGCTTTCGTATATTTAATGCGGGGCACACCGTTGATGCTACAAATTTTATTCGTCTATTATGCATTACCAATCATCACAGACGGTGCCATTCAAATGGATGATGCGACGGCAGCAGTTCTTACCTTCGTATTAAACTACGCAGCTTATTTATGTGAGATTTTCCGTGGGGGTATTCAATCTATCTCTCGAGGTCAGTACGAAGGGGCGAAGGTGCTTGGTTTTACCTATGCACAAACTATGCGTAAGATCATCTTGCCACAAATGTTTAAACGTGTATTGCCTCCTCTTGCGAATGAGACGATTAACTTATTGAAAGATACATCTCTCGTGTATGTATTGGCGATGAATGATATCTTGCGTATTACAAAATCTATCGTACAACGTGACTTTGATATTTCTGCATTCCTCGTGGCAGCATTATTCTACTTGATCTTTACCTTTATTTTAACGAATATCTTCAACTACTTAGAACGAAGATTTGCTGTATACGAAGATTAATCTAATTCTATGATAGTTTGTCGTATATAATGATATAGCTAGTTTTATAGGTGAGATACTTTTATTTGATGCTATAGATGCGATTTTGTAGATGAGATATCTTTACTTGAGGTGCTGGTTATATACTTAATATGACGACGTAAGAGGTACTTATGACATTTGTAAATATGGAGCGTATTGAAAAACGCTTTAATAATCAATCAGTATTGCGCGATGTGTCGCTTAAAATGAATAGAGGAGAAATCGTTTCTATTATTGGACCTTCTGGTTCAGGTAAATCCACATTTTTACGCTGCTTGGGCCAGTTAGAAACAATTGATGGAGGCTCTATTACCGTTGATGGTACGGTTCTTGCTAGTACTGAAAATGGGGTTGTAAAATATGCTTCTCCTCAAACTCAGCATGAATTATTGCTTCGTATGGGGATGGTATTCCAATCTTTTAACTTGTTCCCACATATGACGGTATTAGATAATATTATGATTGCTCCACGTATGGTAAAAGGTATGAAAGATGATGAAATCTCACCGATTGCAGAGCAACTACTCAATAAAGTAGGGTTATGGGAAAAACGTAATATGTATCCATCTCGCTTGTCTGGTGGTCAGCAACAGCGTGTAGCTATTGCTCGTGCGTTAGCGATGAATCCTGAAATCATGCTATTTGATGAACCTACATCTGCTCTCGATCCAGAGCTTACTGGTGAGGTCCTTAAGACGATTAAACAATTGGCGGACGATCACATGACGATGATTATCGTAACCCATGAAATGAACTTTGCTCGTGAAGTATCGGATCGTGTTATCTTTATGGCTGATGGTGTTATTCAAGAAGAAGGAACACCAGAACAAATTTTTAGTCATCCGCAGAACGAAAGAACGAAAGCGTTCTTGGATAATATGTTATAGGAGGTTCTATGAAGTTACGTTTATTTGCGGCAACCTTAGCTGTCATGGCTTTGGGAACGACTTCTATTATGGCGGAAGGTTTACAGAAGACGCCTGATATACCTTTATCTATTGTGGAATCTCAGAAGGATTCCGCATCTATTTTGCCAGAACAATACAAATCCTATGCTACTAAGATGAACACGGTGGTGAAGGATTACAAAAATGGTTATATGTTCTCGATTCCTTGGCGTGTAGCTGATGGCGTTATGTTAGATATGGACGTGCGTAGTGAAAGCGAACATATTCAAGGGTATTCCTTCAATTTAGCGGGCCCTACGCAAGAGGATTCCTATACAGTATCTTTTACTAAGCGCAATAATACACCACAAGAAGGAATATCTCAAAAAGAATGGAATACAACTTGGTATGGTGTACCTATTAAGGGCATGTCTAATGAGGAGTATTTAAATATCTGGCGCCAACATAGCAATAACTTTGAGCATAATGATATTGTTGGTGGGTTCTTTGCTAAGAAAGGTGCAGTTTCCGCACGCTGGGATAAGAGTACACCAAAATCTTATGCAGATATGACATCTACAGAGCCGGTTCAGTCTGTATTTGAAGCAGAATTTATCATGGAGAAAGATCCAACTCATCGGTACAATTTGTCTAGTACGTATGCACCTGTTCGTGCAGAGTTTATGGAGCTAGGTTTGATGGAGCATACAATCCCATCCTTTGAATTGATCAATAAGCGCGGTTCTAATGCTATTAAAGGGGTAAAAAAAATATTAACCGGCACAAGCGATATCAGTGTAGCTGAGGGCATCAAGTTTGCTTATCCAAAAGGCTTCACCCGTCTTAATGAAAAGGGCAAGATTGCTTTTACCAAACATAATATACGCCTTGATATTGAGTCTTTTACAATCCCTGTACAAGCTGTCAGCTCCGGTATGCCAACTATGATGGCTAAGCAGATGCTTGGTGATTATTATCTTAAACAATTGGTTGATGTGAACAAGGCCACGATTACTCGTTATGAAACGCATATCATTGACGGTAATGTGATGTTCTATTTGGCGGGCCATATGAAAAATCCAAATACATCTGATACATCTGTAGCGGAACCAGTATCCTTTGGTGCAACAATTATTCTTGGCAATGAAGGTAATGTAGCAGTAGCTCGAATGATTGGTCCATCCACTAGCAATCTTGCTACTCAGGAACTTATAGATATATTAGATGGTTTTAAATTGACTACTACACTTAATACAAATCAATCGTCTCAGGTTCTTTAATATACGCATAATATTCTTTTATTTGTATAATTCTGTACGATTTGTGCTATAATGTAATAAATCCTCAGAAAAAAGAGGAGTTTTCCTTGATGGTCTAGAATATATTAGTATAGGCTAAACGATATTTGATCATATCCCCTTTGAGGGATTAGGAATAGGAGGGGTTATTATGGTTACCTACAAAACTATTGTCGTACCTACTGATGGTTCTGAAAATGCTAAACGTGCGTTGGAACATGCTCTCGCTGTAGCGGATCGCAACCAAGCTGAATTGATTGTTGTTCACGTTGCAAATATTGTGTCTGCTATTTCCAATTTTGATCAAACACCAATTTCTGGTGGATATGTATCTGAGCAAATTGCTGAGGATATGGAAGAAACTGGTAAGGAAATTCTTAATGATGTAGTGAAAGAAATTCCTGCAGGCGTAAAAGTTAAAAGCGTATTTGAAGTTGGCTCCCCTGGACCTGCACTACTTGCAGTGGCAAAAAAATATAATGCTGATCTCATCGTAATGGGTAGCCGTGGTCTTGGCCCTTTGAAAGGCTTATTCATGGGTAGCGTAAGTAGCTATGTAACTAGCCACTCCACTTGCCCTGTATTGATCATTAAATAATTTATATCTTATATCTTATATAGATATGATAAAAAAAGAGACTTTGGTTTCTCAAAGTCTCTTTTTTATGTTAAAAATGATATAATGTCTATATGTATGCCATACATATTGGTGTTATACGTTAAGACGTATCGATTAGTGACATAGAAGAGCTACAAAAAAGAATGGATAGGATTAAAAAAGGGGGATTATATGACCGACAAACAAGAATCATTGCTGAAGCTAGCAGAACTGTTTAAAATCTTGGGTGATCCTACACGCCTTAAAATAGTAGAGCTATTACTAGAAAATGAAATGTGTGTTAATCACATTGCAGAAACCATGGAGATGGGACAATCTGCTATTTCTCATCAATTGCGTGTATTGCGCCAAGCGCGCCTTGTTACATATCGTAAAGATGGGAAAACAGCATATTATTCTCTAAACGATGATCATGTTGAATGTTTAGTTCGCATGGGGATGGAACACGTAGCTCATCAATAATTTAAATTTTTTATAATGAACACATTTCGTCCTACTTAGGATGAAATGTGTTTTTATATTTTATATATTTTATTTGAGTTGTATTTGATTATGGAGAAGTATATAAAGTGAATCTGTTAATGAAAAATATAGGAATATTAGTGGTATTTTTAGCTACTGTATTCCTATCAACAAAATCTATATGGGCAAAACTAATTTATTTAGATTCACTGAGCCCCTTGAATGTTCTTGTGTGTAGGGCTGTTTTATCATTACCTTTTTTTCTTATACCAATGATTCGTTTTGATTGGAATAGCGTGAATAAAAGTAAGGTTTTTAAATACTCATTTTTTGGAGCTATTCTTTATTTATCTTCATCTATAGCTGACTTTATAGGATTATTATATATATCTGCCTCATTAGAACGTGCCGTTCTATTTACATTTCCAATTTACGTTTTTCTGTTATCTTCAGATTTATCACGCATTACATTTTCAAAAGTAGTTCTAATTGTATCTACTGTGCTAGGCTTAGCAATTATGTTTAATCCTACCGTTGATAACCACCTTACAGATACTTTAATAGGTATTTCACTAGTTTTACTTTCTGCCATTTTTTGGGCGTTGTTTATTATTTATAGTAAGAGGGCTGTTTCGAATATTAGTTCTACTATTTTTACCAGTACTTATATGTGTATAACTACAGTACTTTTACTTCTCGGCTTTATAATTGATAGCAAAAATTTTACTACATTTTCAACACTCCAAACACATACTATGATTTATTTAGTATTTTTGGCCATTTTTTGTTCTATCATTCCTTCATACTTGATGTCTTTTGGTCTTAAAAGAATTAATGCATCTCTTGCAGCCGTTATTAGTGCAATGGGACCAATAGTTACTTTAGCTTTAGATGTAGTTATTCTTAATCATAATTTAGCCTTGAATGAAATTATTGGTGCTATAATTGTTACAGCTTGTGTAACTTGTTTAACAAGGCTAAATGCTAAGGCATAAAAAATCACTCATAGTCATATGGCTATGAGTGATTTTTTATAACTATGATTTTTTATTTTAATATAATGGGAATAGATAATAGGCTATAGTAATAAACAGTGGCATAGTTATAGCGGATAAAATAGTTGTGCCCATTACGATTTGTGTAGCATATTCTGGATTATTCTTCATTTCAATAGCAATAAGAGACATATTGATAGCCGTAGGTACGCTGTAGGTTATGATGATGGTTTGTGCCGCTATTGGATGCATAGGACCGTAGAACATAATGAATAGTATGGTAATACCAGCGGCTATGAGTGGACTTACAATGAGCCGTAATGTAGTAGCAAGCATGACATCCATCTTAAAGAAGTTTAGCGGTGTTCTATTAATTTGAACACCCAAGGCAATCATAGCGACGCCAACGAAAGCATTGGCAAATATATTGAGCGGTGCAAAGAAGAAGAGACCGTGTAAATCGAAAGGGAGTAGGTGGCAAAGTAGCGCCAGTGGGATAGCATATACCATGGGCATGTGGAATACGACTTTTAGTGCATCCCGAGGGGTTAATCGTCCTGCTCCCGCTTGGTAGAAACCGTAGGTATTACTGCTAATAGTTTGTATGATCATGATAGATACAACACTCACTAAACCTAGATTAGCATAGGGGGTAGCACCATCGATGACGTATGGAATGTTAGTAAATACAAAGATAGCAAGGGCGACACCCATATTCCCAACGTTATTAAACATAACGCAGTTTTTTAAGGTTGCAATCTTAGCCACATCATATCCTTGCATCTTACCTACCACATCTGAAAGGATGGAGTTTAATATGAGTACACAGAGCGCGCAGAATACAATCTCCAAAGTACCTGAGTTAAGTTTAGCTTCATACATCGCTCGAAATATAAAGGTAGGTAACAATATATAAAAGTTTAGTTTACTCAGCGTATATAGATCGAGTTTAAATCTTCTATCTAATATAAATCCCACGCCTATAAGTACTAAGATAGGGACCATAGAATTCATAAAAATATGGCCTACTAATTCGAATAGATTCATCATCTCACCTAGAGTTTTTCTTTAATATATTAGTTAATATATAAGGCATAGTTTTAATTAATCGTATAACTATATGTAGTAAATATACAGTTGTTTTATATAAGCTGTAAGTGAATAAGTTTTTTAAAATATTTTTATCCTTTGTAGTATTATCATACCATAGTATCTATTGTTTGGGGCTTAGAAATTTATCGATTATAATTACTTATCATAATCATCAGAAATATCTATGCAATATGTGATTTTGGATATACGACTTTAACCATCGATTTATAGTATAATATGAATATATTGTATATTTTAGTTTGTTAGTACACGAGGTGTCTCTAGGTGTTACCATAGCTTTTACAGTGTGGCGTTTTAAGGGATGCACAGGAGGAATTATGAAACGAATTTTATTAGTGTTAATGAGCGTTTTCATGCTTGCCTTTTTAGTCGGTTGTGGCAATGATGCAAGTAAACCAGCTGAGTCAGCTAAACCAAGCACATCTGAAAAGATTACTGTACAAGCTGCAGCAAGCCTCAAAGGTGCTCTTACAGAATTGGCTGATGCTTACAAAAAAAGCCATAACTTAGCGGATGATCAAATCGCTATTAACTTCGCTGGTTCTGGTACATTACGTCAACAAATCGAACAAGGTGCACCAGCTAGTTTATTTATTTCTGCTGACGAGAAAAATATGAAAATGTTACAAGAAAAAGATTTGGTAACTGATGTAAAACCATTCGTAACTAATGAACTCGTTCTCGTAGTTCCAAAAGGTCAACCTAAGGTTGAGCTAAATCAAATCGCTACAGTAAAGCGTATCGTATTGGGCAATCCTGAAACAGTACCAGCTGGTAACTATGGTAAACAAGTATTAACAAAACTAGGCGTTTGGGAACAGGTAGAACCTAATGTAGTATACGCTAAAGATGTAAAAGCTGTAACAGCTTCCATTAGCCAAGGTGCTGGAGATGCTGGTTTCATCTATAAAACTGATGCTATCGCAGCTGGTGATGCAGTTGAAATCTCTGCTGTAACACCTGCTGACTCTCATGATCCAGTTATCTATCCAATCGGTATTATCAAAAAATATGACAACGCGTTGGCAAAAGACTTCTACCAATACGTAATGAGCCCAGAAGGCCAAAAAGTGTTAGAAAAATACGGTTTCTCTACTTCTAAATAAGAGTAAAACGCTAGCTTTCAGGGCTAGCGTTTTCTTATGATACAATAGAGACATTATTGGTATTACTAATAACATTATTTCTAAGGGTATGCTATTTTTAACTGTATGTAATTTCTAGCTCATTTGTAGTGATGACTGTTAAATAATCTAGCATATGATATGATTTTAGGCATATAATTTGCTTAAAAATATTTTGGGACTAATGGATATAGCACATATTGTAGAGTTATTCTGTATAGAAAGGGGGCGTGACATGAGTCCATTATGGCTATCACTATGGGTAGCAAGTATAGCTCTTATTATAGTTATTTTAAGTGGTTTAGCCGCATGTTATTGGATGAATCGCTGTAAATGGAGTGGCATGGCTATTATTGATGCACTTATTACCTTGCCGCTTGTATTGCCACCAGTTGTTGTTGGCTTTGCTCTTCTCATGGTGTTTACGCCAGGCTATGCCTTTGGTGCATGGCTTGAAGCTCATGATATGAGTGTTGTTTTTGCTGCATCCGGTGCCGTGATAGCCTCCTCTGTAATTGCATTTCCGCTGTTTTATCAAACGGTGCGTTCAGCATTGCAATCCGTCGATCATAATATGGAGGACGTAGCGCGTACATTAGGTGCTTCAGAGTTACGTATCTTTTTTACTATCTCCGTACCACTCGCTTGGAAAGGCATTTTGACGGGCAGTATCTTAGCCTTCTGTCGTGCTATGGGCGAGTTCGGTGCTACCATTTTGATTGCAGGCAATATTCCAAAGGTAACGCGCACCATGCCACTTGCTATCTACTCTTACGTAGAGGCAGGACAGTACATGGATGCTTTTGAATTAGTTATCTATATTTGTGTGCTCACATTGGCATTGTTGAGTGGGATTCACCTCATCACAAAGGGGTCCTTGTTCCGTCACATTGATAATAATTAGGAGGTCCGATGATTACATTTTCCTTTACCGTAGCTAGACCTTCTGTGACTGTGAAAGCCGATGGGGTACTTCCTTCTGGTATTACCGTTTTGACAGGTCAATCTGGCAGTGGTAAAAGTACTTTCATTAAATGCATTGCAGGACTGGTAAAACCCACTACAGGTAGTATTCACTGTAATGAAACAACGTGGGTGGATCGAGATAATAAGATTTGGGTTCCCGCTCAAAAACGTCAGGTAGGCTATATGCCACAAGGCAACATCGTATTCCCTCATTTGTCTGTGGAACATAATATTACCTATAGCAAACGAGGCACACCTGACATGTGCAATAGTCTATTGCAGCGTTTAAGCCTTGAGAAATATCGCAAAACGAAGGCTGGCAGTCTGTCTGGTGGCGAACAGCAACGAGTTGCTTTGGGACGTGCGCTCTACTCTAAACCGACTATCTTGCTTCTTGATGAGCCTTTATCTGCTTTAGATTGGAACTTGCGAAAGCATGTGCGCGAAGATTTGGTGTCCATTATTCGCGAGTGGGATGTACCTTGTGTATGGGTTACCCATGATGAAAGCGAAGCCGAAATGGTTGGAGATCGGCACTGGACCTGTGAAGAAGGCCAAATTCAAATATCTAAATAACAATAATGTAAATAAAAGAATCTAAATAACAAAACCCCTTCATACGAGTTATTGCTCCTAAAGGGGTTTTATTGTTTATATAGCAGTTCCTATTTAGTTAGTCTCCTATCTTGGATGCTTGTTGTATATATCCTATTATGGTTGTTTAACTTCTGTAGAGACCTTTACTGCTTTACTTACGAAACCAATGATAGTAGTTATGATAAAGGCCATTGTAAAGGCTGGTAATGTAGCACCTACGGTGCTTTCACTGTGTAACATATAGTGATATAAACCGACCGATACAGCCCAAATTGTGCCGCGTACTAAAAAAGCCGATAGAGTTTGCACTTGTTGACGATTCATAAAGTAGTCCGCTAGCAAGATGGCAATCATTGGGGTAAAGACAGATCCGATGAGGTATAAGAAGTCTGTAATATCGTCCATCGGATACAAGATAGCTGCAATAGTGCCAACGATGGTAACAATAACTGCAATGCCCTTACTAGATGCACTATTATAGATAGTCGTACTAGAAACACCTGCAGAGTAAGCGTCCATAAAGGTTGTAGTAACGGTAGAGAAGATAATAACGATGAGTCCAGCAAGACCAAGTCCTGCATTCATCATGATAGTAATGATGGAGTCGCCACCGCCAAAAATAGCGGCACTAAGACCTAAGGTATACATGACGATACTCGTTACCGTGTAGACCGTAGCACTTGTGAGTGATGCGGTGAAAGGATGTTTACTTTCACGGGTATAATCACTGATGAGAGGTAGCCAAGATAGTGGCATGGCAATAGATAACTCAAGAGCAGCGATGAAACTCATGTTTCCGCTAGTTAGAAGGCCACCTTCACTAGGCCACTGCGATATCATGTGCGTGCCCATGTAGAGGGTGAGGCCTAGCAATAGAATAGATACGATGGCTTGAATATAGCCCGTATTGTGGAGGCCGATGAAGAGCCACAAAATGACGAGGGCCCCGATGGCAATGGTCCAAATCATAGGTGATAGAGGTGCCAGTGCTTGTAAGGCTAACATGGCATCGTAAATCATGATGCTGGTCCAACCGATGAGCTGGAGCATATTTAAAAAGGCAAAGCCCTTTGCCCCTAGTGGGCCAAAGCTAAAGGCTGTCGTGTTCATACTGCCTTGCCGCAAGCGGCCACCGATGAGTCCCGCACCAAATAGCAGGATGCCGCCGATAATATGACCTAAGATGATGGCATAGAGACCTTGTGTAAGTCCTAAGGGGGCCAGATAGGTACCGGTCATAATTTCCGCAATCGATAAAGCGGCACCGAACCATATCATGGCAAATTGTGGTTGCGTGATGTGTGTATTTTTCATACGTCCTCCTTGCCAGGAAGTCATAGAAAAAGCCGAGCTCACAGGAACTCGACCATTAATCCTCTATGTTCCCTACGTTGGCATTATCCAAATCAGGTTATGGGTTAAAGCTTTAGCTTACTCTCAGCCCACTCGTGTGAGCACCCCATTATGGCTTCATTATACGAGGTGCTACGGGAACCGTCAATTATTTTGTTGCATAGATTGTATAATAATGTTATAACTAGATTATAAAAATATATTGCCACTAGGGGTGCTTTTGCTGAGATTGACCATTCAAAACCCTAGACCTGATCCAGATAATACTGGCGTAGGGAAGTGGAATGAAACATGATACCAAACTATTACGAGACCATTCCATTTGAGGTGGTCTCATTTTTATTTACTTGGAGGTATTATGAAAAAAATGATTATTGCTAGCATATGTGTGGCCTTAGGTGTCGTCTTATCGACTACGTCGATTCCTATTGGCCCTGCTCGTATTTTTCCATTTCAACATATGATAAATGTAATCTTAGCCGTTATAGTTGGGGCGAGATTCTCTGTAGGCGCAGCCTTTAGTACTTCTTGCTTACGTAATGTACTAGCACTAGGCTCTCCATTAGCCTTTCCAGGTAGTATGATTGGCGCTTGGTTATCTGCGTATTTATATAAAAAATACAACGCCATCTGGGCAGCGGCTTTAGGCGAAATCATTGGCACTGGACTTATTGGTGCTCTTGTAAGTTATCCAATTGCTCATTTCCTACTAGGCAAACCATTGGCATTGTTGACCTTGATTACATCCTTTTCCATGAGCTCTATCGGAGGTGCTTGCATTGGCTTTGTAGTATTACAAATCTTATCTCGACGTAATCTGTTACACAAGGAGGCATAATGAAACTACATACTGCATTAACAATTGCCGGTACTGACCCTAGTGGTGGCGCTGGCATTATGGCTGATTTAAAATCCTTCCAAAGTCGAAATGTATACGGCATGGCCGTTGTTACTTCTGTGGTGGCTCAAAATACAACGGGTGTACATCACGTAGAACACCTATCGCTAGAAAGCATAGAAAAACAGTTACACGATGTATATTCAGATATTACACCACAAGCCGTTAAGACGGGCATGATTGCTTTACCAGAGATGATGGATCTCATTTATCCTTATGTAAGTAAGAACATCCCTTATGTGATGGATCCAGTTATGATTGCCACCAGCGGTGATCGACTTGTATCGGATGAGGCTGTCGATTTCTTAAAATCTAAACTCATTCCGGTCGCCACAGTCATTACACCTAATCGTAGCGAGGCAGAGGTGTTAGCGGACATGTCTATCTCTTGTAAAAGTGACATCACAACAGCTGCTAACCGTATTTTACGTGAATTAGGACCTCAAGTGGTCATCATTAAAGGTGGGCATATTGGAGATGATGCAACGGATTATGCTTTCACCAAAGATGGAGATATGCATACGTGGACAAGCCCTAAATATGATACTGTTCATACTCACGGTACGGGTTGTACCTTCTCGGCGGTTATTACGGCAGAGCTAGCGAAAGGGCGTGATGTAATGGATGCCATTGGTATTGCAAAGAACTATATTGCATTGGCTATTAAGCATAATCCAGCACTTGGAAATGGCTGTGGACCTGTTAATCATATGGCTTATGGGTTATTGGTAAATGGCCCTCAAACGATGGATGAACTTTTGAAAAATGACTAGAGGAGATAGTTATATGACCTACAACAATCCAAATATAAATGGTTCAAATTGGTCCGAACTGAATATATTAGAGTCTCTACGCAAAAAAAATCCTCTTGTTATTTGTATTACCAATGATGTGGTGCGGACCTTTACAGCTAACGGTTTGCTAGCCATCGGTGCATCACCCGTGATGAGTGAGTGTAGCGAAGACTTAAAAGACCTTATCGTTCATGCTTCTGCACTGCTCATCAATATTGGGACCGTTACACCAGATAAGGTTACTTATTACAAAGAGGCTGTTAAATTAGCGAAGGCTCATGAGGTACCCATTATACTAGACCCTGTGGGTTGTCACGCCGGGGCTTATCGATTATCTGTTGTTTTAGACTTGATTAAAACTGGTGCTATTTCGTTGCTACGAGGGAACCAAAGTGAAATTAAAGCCATCTATGATGCTCTTAATACAAATCATAAGATTGATAGTTCTCTTTCGGGTAAGGGTGTAGATGGAGAACAAGTTGAGGATAGCGCAATTATAACGTATCGTCTTGCACGCCAAATTAACTGTCCTGTCGTCGCAACGGGGGAAGAGGACTACGTTTCTGATGGAACTCGCGTATTTGCAGTTCCTCATGGTCACTCAATCATGACAGCGGTAACAGGGACCGGCTGTCTATTAGGAGCTGTCTTAGCTGCATTCTTTAGTTCCTATTATCCATTTATGGATAACCTGTCTATCGGTGAGTTTCTTGCGTATGCACTGGCTTACTATGGACTTGCTGGTGAAAGTGCGGTTAAGGTGAGCGGTGTAAAACCTGGCATCTTTAGTGTGGCATTTATGGATGCCTTATATGAATTCGATGATGCGATGCTTTTATCTAAAAATCGAATACGCCCCGTAGTTGTACCTGATCAATTAAAGGTATATTTTATTAGTGGTACACAGGATGTAGGATTTAATGAAAGACATTTATTGGACACTGTTGAAGCTGCTTGTCGGGGTGGCGTTACATGCTTTCAGTTTAGAGAGAAGGGCATAGGAACATTAGAAGGACAACAGAAACTAGAATTAGCTCAGCAGTTAAAAGAAATTTGTGCTATGTATAATGTGCTTTATATTATTAATGACGATGTAGACTTAGCAGTGGCTGTTAATGCTGATGGTGTTCACGTAGGACAAGAGGATATGCGTTTAGAAGACGTTCGTAATCTTGTAGGAAATAAGGTTGTTGGTATATCCATTCATTCTGTGGAGGAACTTCATAAGACTGATGTAGTGTATGCAGATTGTGTCGGTGTAGGTCCTATGTATGCTACAAGTAGCAAACCTGATGCACAAGAGCCATGCGGACCAGATTGTATTACTGAGTTACGAGCAGAAGGCTTAACATTACCTTGTGTTGGTATAGGTGGGATTACGTTAGCTAACGCAACGCCTGTTTTGCAAGCTGGTGCCAGTGGAGTAGCCGTAATATCTGCTATTGCTCATGCAGATAATCCATATGAAGCAGCAGAAGAATTTAAAAATTTAGTAGATAAAATAAAAATCTAGCAAAAGAATGCAAAAAGGGGCTGTAACAGAATACGGTTTTACCGCATTCTAGTTGCAGTCCCTTTAAAATATAAGAAACACCAAGAAAATTAGATTTGTAAAATCGTATG
>NZ_JAWEKP010000016.1:0-2909 GCF_032470285.1 Veillonella sp.
GGCCCTTTTTGCTTAGAAATACAGAAACAAGCTATTAGTTGATTATCTAAAATTAACTAATAGCTTGTTTAGGTTAAGGGACTGTTTTGTTACAGCCCCTTTGTTAAGGAAGTTGTCAGTACTTACTGTAAGTTTAGATTGTACTTACAGGTATAGTTTTATTAAAATCTGTACTTACAGGTTATTAATCTAGTTAGTGTCGTACTTATAGATTAGATGGATTCAACGAAACGGTGGAAGAAAGCTTGTGGGTGTGCACATACAGGGCAAACTTTTGGAGCTTCTTCACCAACGTGTACGTAACCGCAGTTAGCACAGATCCAAGCTACTGGTTCGTCATTGTGGAATACTTTGTTACCGGATACTTGAGCTGCTAATGCAAGGTAACGAGCTTCATGACGAGCTTCGATTTTACCAACTTCGCGCATTTGGAAAGCGATTTTAGCAAAGCCTTCTTTTTCAGCTTCGTCAGCGAATTCTTTGTACATTGTAGTATGTTCGTAGTTTTCACCAGCTGCTGCATCGCGAAGGTTAGCTTCGATATCAGCGGAAATATCGCCACCATGAAGAGCTTTGAACTACAATTTAGCATGTGCAGATTCGTTGTGAGCTGTTTCTTCGAAATAGTCAGCGATTTCGTTCATGCCAGCTTTACGAGCTGCACTAGCGTAGAATGTATATTTTTGGAATGCTTGGGATTCGCCAGCAAATGCTGCTTGAAGATTTTTTTCAGTGTTAGAACCTTTTAATTCTGCCATTTTAATACTCCTTTGTACTTACGATAATTTTCAAAATTGTTACTTAACGTATATATTCATAACCACTTGGTTGTGAATGCAATGGAATAGAATACTTATTCTATCAATTTCGAGGGCGACTTCGCCTTAGTAAGAAAACTTATTCTTAGATCAAATAGACACTTGCCTAACTCTTAAAATAGTACTTACTTATTTGTGTATTTCGGCACTTGCCGTCTTAACAGTTTTATATACAATGTGTTATCCGTATACTTAACGAATAATCATTGTTGACTATATTGTAACATACTAAATGAGAAATGCAAGTCTTTTTGTAAAATTTATTTCGAAAATTTTCTAAATGATAAATATTATCAATGCAGTAAAAATGTGGGTTTATAAAGATTGAATAATATGGGATTTATAAAAAATCTCTATTTTGATATTGAGAATGATAACTAAATGAAAAATCATTATTGTTTAGTTATTAATGTTGATTTTTTTAGATGCACTAATATTTCCCTATAAAATATAATGATTAAGCTAAACATTTTTGTGACCTTTTGGCGATTATATAATACTATTTTTGTTGTGTTATGGTTTTAATTATAAGAACAGCAGACATATCAAATCTGTACATTATATATTTAGGGTGAAAATTTTATGGTTATATATAATAGAGGATTGAACGATAGAATTAGGGTATATTTATAGAAGTAACTATTTTATGTATAATAAATATATAAATACTGACAGAAGTTAAAGGAGGCGCTATGGCATTTGTTAGATATTACGTAGGCGATGTAGTGAAGATGAAAAAATCGCATCCTTGTGGCAGTGATGAGTGGGAAGTTAAGCGAATCGGCACAGACTTTCTCATCGTATGTAATGGCTGCGGTCATCAACTCTTGATGCCGCGCCCTAAATTTGAAAAGGCTGTTAAGAAAATCGTCTCTAGATTGCCGGAAAATGAGTAAGGAGGAGTTATGGTACGACTTACTGATTATGTGACAAGTGGAGGCTGCGCATGTAAGATTGGGCCTCATATATTGAACCGTGTGCTGAAAGCTGTAACACCCGTTACTAATGAGCATGTTCTTGCAGATATGACTGGTGCCGATGATGCTGGAGTATATCAAATCTCTGATACCTTTGCACTGGTGCAAACCTTAGATTTCTTTACACCTATGGTTAATGATCCTGGTTTATTTGGTAAAATTGCAGCTGCCAATGCACTAAGCGATGTGTATGCTATGGGTGGAACTCCTTTAACAGCGATGAATATTGTAGGCTTTCCGGTTCCTCTCGTTGAGCAAGGTGTTTTGACGGATGTGTTAAATGGGGCTGGTTCGATTGTAGCCGAGGCTGGTGCAGCCATCGTAGGTGGACACAGCATTGAAAATAAGGAACCTATCTTTGGGATGTCTGTGACTGGTCAAGTAAATCCCCATCAGATTTGGAAAAATAAAGGTGCTCAAGTAGGGGACGTGTTGGTGCTAACAAAACGGATTGGTACAGGTATTATGAATAATGCGTTGAAAGCAGATTTATTCCCTGTAGGCACGGAACAGGCCGTCACTAGTATGAGTACTTTAAATCGTGCAGCGGCTGAGGTGGCACATAACTTTACAGTTCATGCTTGTACAGATGTTACGGGCTTTAGCCTCATGGGACACTCTGTAGAAATGGCAAGTGCTTCTGATGTGACGATTCATATTAAAGTTTACGATATCCCTCTTTTTGATGATGTCATCGAGGCGGCTCAAATGGGGTTAATTCCGGCTGCATCTTATGGTAATCGCAAGGCTATAACTGAAGTGCAAGTTGATGAGGCCTTGGATCCTGTATGGACGGATATTGTATTTGATCCTCAAACCTCTGGAGGGCTACTATTCTCTGTTCCTGCTAGCGAAGGTGAGCCACTTGTTCAGGCCTTTCATAAGGCGGGTATTGACTGTGCTGCTATTGTGGGTACTGTTGAAAGCTTCAGTGGTTTAGCGGTACGCGTTACAGAATAAAATTATAAAAATCAGGTCTATACTATTGAGGATAGATATTTAATTAAATTATTATTAGCTGATAGCTGATAGCTGATAGCTGATAGCTGATAGCTGATAGCTGATAGCTGATAGCTGATAGCTGATAGCTGATAGCTGATAGCTGATAGCTGAT
>NZ_JAWEKP010000017.1:0-1908 GCF_032470285.1 Veillonella sp.
AAAAAGGGGCTGTAACAGAATACGGTTTTACCGCATTCTAGTTGCAGTCCCTTTAAAATATAAGAAACACCAAGAAAATTAGATTTGTAAAATCGTATGTTTTCTTGGTGTTTCTTGTTTTTAGGCGCACTTAAATAGGCCGCTAGGCCTATTAAAAAATTTCTTGGTTTAAGCAGTTTGTTTTGCCGTAAATAATGTTGTATTAACTCGTCCTGCTTGTATTCTGTTATGTAATTTTGCTAGATTGAATCCCATGGATAATAGATATAACATCTTATGCACGTTTCCACTACCACGGTGTAACAATCGTCTAAATCCAAGATCTTGTTTTAACACACCAAATGCGCCTTCTACTTGAATGGAACGGTTCATTCGTAATTGAATGCCTGTATCACTGAGTAATCTATCTTGGTTCTCTGCCAGTACGGCATCATACGCAGGTGTAATCTCAATTCTTTTTACTGGATTTTCTGTCGTTGGTTTCACATACCGTTGGCATTTCTTTTTGTATCCACATCGGTTACAAGATTCACAAATATATACCTTTCGCTCAGATACAAATCCTGTTTTGTTTTCCGCCTTACGCGTGAAGGCATATTTTAATTTACGTCCTTTTGCACATGTAAATGCATCTTCTTCAGGTATATACTCCATATTACGAGCTTTGCTAATATCCTTGGTCCAAGTTCTAGTTTTCGCTTTTTCGTAATATTGAGGCTTTATACAAGATAGGTAATGGTTGTTCTTTAACCAAATTAAGTTCTCATGGCTATCATAACCAGCATCAGCTACCACATATGTGAATCGGTGCCTATGGATCTCTTCTAATTGCTGTATAAATGGAATTAATGTATTCGTATCGTTGGATTTAGAAAATACACCAATGCCCATAATATATTCAGAATGAACAGCTAATTGTACATTGTAGGCAGGTTTAAGCTGTCCATTACGCATATGGTCTTCCTTCATACGCATAAACGTCGCATCATGATCTGTTTTAGAATAACTGTTGCGTTCACCCATAATATACAATTGCTGTTCGTATTCTTTTCGCTTGTCATATAAAGCTTCTGCTCGCTCATACAACCGTTGTAATGGTGTTTTATGCTTACCTTTTCCTTGTACGAGCTCCATATGTTGTACTTCAATTTCTTTAGCGAGGAAGGTATATATACATTCATCATTCATACAATGGGTATCTAGCCCTAATTCATTCCAGATGTCTTGCTTTAATATAGCTAATTTAGATGGTAATGTATCTAGTCTTTTTTGCACTGCTTTTCGCCAGACAAAGGTGTATTTGTTGGCATTAGCTTCTAGCTTAGTTCCATCAATAAAGACTTCATTGAATGTTAAGGTATCATGTCTGTTAATAGCTTCCATTAGCTGTGAAAACAGATTCATTAAGATATCTAGTGTACAACGGGTAAAAAATCGTTGGAAAGTCATATGACTTGGGGCTGAATAGCCTTGAAGAAGCCACATATAATTAATATTTTCTTCGCATTGTTGTTGTATCATACGTGTAGAATACACGCCGTTGGACATAGCATAGACAAAAATTTTGAACAGAATATGCGGTGGCACTTTAGATTTTCTCCCTTTAAGAGAATACAAATGCTGTAACTCTTTATAGTCTAATTCCTCCAATACAGCATCAAGTAACCGCACAGGCGCTGTTTCTTTTATCAAAATGCCATAATCCAATGGTAAAACTAGTTGGCGAGGCATTACTAGTTTGGTATAATTAGATTCATTGGTATGGTTTTTCTTCATAATTTAATTATACCAACGAAAAGGGCCCTTCGGGGCCCTTTTTGCTTAGAAATACAGAAACAAGCTATTAGTTGATTATCTAAAATTAACTAATAGCTTGTTTAGGTTAAGGGACTGTTTTGTTACAGCCCC
>NZ_JAWEKP010000007.1:0-92566 GCF_032470285.1 Veillonella sp.
TTCCCGGACGGGTCACCACATATGGACGATTAGCTCAGCTGGGAGAGCGCCTGCCTTACAAGCAGGATGTCGGCAGTTCGATCCTGTCATCGTCCACCATTTGCGGGAATAGCTCAGCGGTAGAGCACCGCCTTGCCAAGGCGGGGGTCGCGAGTTCGAATCTCGTTTCCCGCTCCATACACATTCCTCGATAGCTCAGTCGGTAGAGCAATCGGCTGTTAACCGATCGGTCGTAGGTTCGAGTCCTACTCGAGGAGCCATTTTTATTGGCCCGTTGGTCAAGCGGTTAAGACACCGCCCTTTCACGGCGGTATCCCGGGTTCGATTCCCGGACGGGTCACCACATGGACGATTAGCTCAGCTGGGAGAGCGCCTGCCTTACAAGCAGGATGTCGGCAGTTCGATCCTGTCATCGTCCACCAAAGCAAACGGTTATCTTCGGATAGCCGTTTTTTAGTATGTAAAAAGTACATATGGATATAAAAAAATACATATGGTCATGTAGATAAATAAAGGAGTACAACTGTTATAGTTGTACTCCTTTTGTTGTAATGCTTATATAGTTTTATGTAAAAAATATATAGTTGCTATGGTTGTACTTTCAAAATATATAGTTAGTTATTGTTATATCTAAAAAATATAACTTTTATTATAGTCACATCTGGAAACTACATATTTAACGTGGCGCATACATGATGATATATACACCTACGAGGCATACAAGGCCGCCGATGATATCGTACATATCTGGTCGTAAGCCGTCCACAAGCCAGCCCCATAGAATAGAGAGGGCAATGAATACGCCGCCGTATGCTGCGTATACTTTGCCGAAGCTTGCTTCTGGCTGGAAGGTGGGGATGATGCCGTATAAAAATAAAATAAAAGCACCTGCGATTAGGTAAATAGGTCCTTTGTCGTCACGCATATAGAGCCATACGAGATAACCGCCACCGATTTCCGCAAGTCCTGCTAGTATAAAGAATAGAATAGATAAGAGCATAATAACCTCACTGTATTCTTGCTGTATTAATTGAAATCTATTCTCTATTGTACAACTTAGGACAAGAGAGGGCAATTGTTTTGTATAGATAGGTCATTTGTTGTTTATAGTAAAACCCCGTACACCAAAAGGTATACGGGGTTCTATTAGTTATTATAAACGTGGTGGTGATTCGCTGTGCACATAATCCATGAAGGTATGCATGGTTTCTGTTTTAGAATTATTCTTCTTAAATGCGAAGCACACTTGCAGTTTGAATGGTTTTTCTAAAGGTACAAAGCCATCATTGATGTTTAAAGACGTTAAAATTTGGCGTGCTACGATGCAACCAGATTTATTCTTTTGACAGTAGTCGATCATTGTATATGGATTGGATAGACGGCTACCGCGGATGTGTAGGTTTTGTTGACCGTTCCCCACATAGTTTTTTAATGTGCGATACATAAAGTATTTAGGTGGATACATAAGCAGTGGTTGTTGCTGGATAGCTTTTAAACTGGCTGTTTCCATACCGTTCACTAAGTTTGGTGCATAGTATACAAATTCGTCTTCTCTAAGCGCGGTGGATTCGTATGCGGACATATCCTTATTATTAGGTAAATAGAGTAATGCAATATCGATGCGGTTTTCTCGTAAGTCGAGCATCAATTCTTCTTCTTCCATATCGTAAATACTAACAGAGAATTCAGGATGGTTTTGGAAGAAGTGGGAAACGTAACCGTTTAGACGGATATCCCCAAGACTACGTAATACGCCAATATTTAGAATTGGGCGTTCAACCTTGCTAGCCAAACGAATGGATTGGATAGCTCGTTCCAATGTGTCGAGAACTTGTTCTGCTTCTGGTAGGAATAACTCACCTTCTGGTGTTAAACGGCTACCTCTTGTAGAACGGGAGATTAATTTCACACCAACTAAACGCTCTAATTTTTTCATTTGAGCGCTGAAAGCTGATTGTGTAATATTCATAGATTGTGCAGCTAATGTAAAGCTTCCTGTTTTATTATAGGTAATAAAACTTTGTAGCTCTTGCATTGTAGGTAACTCTTTCATGTTATTCCCCCAACTTAGACATAAGACTCCAATGATACCTATTACCTTACTTATTCATATTGTAGCATACTATAATTGATTTTTCATCTAAATCTATAAAATATGATGAAACATGCACAATCGATATAGTGCGTCGTATTATCGTAAAAAAGTGTAATTAAAAATTGTGATTATGCACTTATTTCAATGACTTTCACAAGTATCGATAATTGACATAACTCGATGAAAATGATATTATACTTGGGTACCATTATGTGTAGGTACAAGTTTATTTTAATCTTATGAGGTGATAATCACATGGCAACGAGAAGAGAGGCTCGATTCAAACTTTGTCGTCGCTTTGGTGTGAACGTATTCGGTCACGCAAAAGCCTTGAATCGCGTCAAAAAAGACCAACGTCAGAAGAAAATGTCTGAGTATGGCACACAATTATTAGAAAAACAAAAAGTTAAAGCTTACTACAACTTGCTAGAACGCCAGTTCGTACGCTATTATGATAAAGCGAAAAAAATGCAAGGTGTTACAGGTCAAAACATGTTGATCCTTTTGGAACAACGCCTTGATAACCTTGTATATCGCATCGGCTTCGGTAACTCCATTCGTCAAGCTCGTCAAATGGTAAACCATGGCCACATCTTGGTAAACGGTCGTCGCGTAGACATTCCTTCCTTCTCCTGCAAACCAGGCGATGTAATCGAATTGCGCGAAGCATCTCGTGACAACGAAATGTTCAAAACTAACTTCCAAGAACTTCGTTCTTTCGAACTTCCTTACATTGAAAAAGACTTGGAAGGCTTCAAAGCTACATTCACTCGTCTTCCTCAACGTGAAGAACTTCCTATCGAAGTTAACGAAACACTTATCGTCGAATTGTACTCCAAATAATATATTTTATGGATGTAAAAAGCATAGCTCCTATGTAAATAGGAGTTGTGCTTTTTTTGCTTTTATTCAAGATGTGAAATACTATTGTTTGGATTAATTTAGATAATTATAATCGTTTTTTTATCTATGAAATTAAATTTGCAATATATTTTGTTTTATAAACTATAAGTTTTATAGTAATTTAAAACTGGTTGCGGATGACAAAATCTCTATATATTCGTCTATATATAGATTTAATCCACCAGTTAAAAAAATAAACCAAGAGGTTCTTTTGGAGTGTTTTTATATTTTATTTGTAGTATAATAAGGTCAGTTAATATGTTGGATGGTTTTTATGAAGTGGGAGTGGATTATGGCTACGATGTATTATGCTAAAATAAATGTTAATAAAGAGATTTATGATGTTTATAGCGAAAAAACTACGGTTCAAAAAATATTAGATAAGCTTTATTTAAGCGATTGGCAGAAGGAAAAACTAGTAGTAGCATCTAAGAGACGAGATGAGACTGGAAAGAAAATAAATGAAACTATAAAATTTATCTCAATAGATAAAAAACCTGATGAGAATATGTTAGTAGGTCGTATGGCAAAAATATTTCAAGATGAGCTTGCCTTGTATAATGAAGATCTAGATGATATACAGGAATTACCGACAAAATCATTGACTCGAAGTATCCCATTTTTTTTTGATGTAAATAATGAAATAGTGGCTTTTATTGCTAAACAACAATTCTCTAAAGAGCAGTTTGTAAACTATTTTGAAGAACTTATCAATAAGCTTTATGGAGATGAAATGTTTAAAGTGTTTTTAAAACAAAATATGGGAGATTTTGAAAATAAATTGACGTTTTTATCTTCTATTCGAAGTGTAGAAGTTATTTTGATTCCACCTAATACGAGTAAAAGTGATTTTGATGAGTTATTTGCGGATAATGCAGAAGAAATTGAAGAAACTCAGTCTACAAAATTTGAACAGAAATATTCTGCGCCCCATAATAAAGATGGCTTGAATATTAAAGCTAAACTATTTCAAAGAATAATAAAAGGTATTGCAAAAGGATATGGTATTATGAAGGTTCGTGGGACTACTAGTGAAGGCAAAGGCAGACAAGTAAATAGCGATACTAATGCACCTTTTAAAACAACCGTGGATAATCGGCATGTGGATTCTCTTGTAGAAGTAGAAAACTATGGACGGATGGGTATCGCTCTAATGATTAATAGTCATAATAGGTAACTACATTATGAATTTAAATAAACATTTAACATTAGATGAATTGTGTAAGAATCACTCTTTTTTTAAATTTTTTAAATTAGTAGAAGCTTATAAAGAGTTATGGCAGTGTGAAAGTAGATGGGCATTAGGGTTGGCTCTAATAATATCGATTGTGTTATGTACTACTAATACTATTTTACAAAATGCATATGATTTAATTGCAATCTTAGTGCCTTTGGCTGTCGCTAGTATTGGGTTGATTGGATTCCTTTTTTCTGGATTTGCATTAATGTCAGCGATTATATCTGTAAAAACAATTAATGTAATTGATGAAAATAAAAAGATTAAACCAATTGCTGGAATATTATTTTCTTTCTATTATTGTGGTGGTATCATAATTAGTTCGTTATTTTGGTCAATTATTTTGTATTTATATTTTAGATTAGTGATAAGTGGTTTTATCAATCTTGATATGGTTTGTGTGATACCAGTACTAATGTTTTTAGTTATCTACTTATATATATATTCTATTATTTATACTGTAGCATTATTAGGAGCTTGTTTGAAACTATTCTTTTTGAATATAAAGTATGAAAATAAAGCTATGATTAAAGCACCTGTTTTACCTCGTGATGGAAAATAAGATAAATAAAATTTTATGATTGGTACTGGTTAGTTTTGGTTACAAATTTTTTAGGGAAGCATTCTAATAAATATACATGTTTTATGGAAATAGATAAGACATATTGATAATAGTAGTAGAGTATATAGATTTAACAATATCATCAAAATGGATTAAAACGGATTTTTAATATTTATTAGACATATCATAAATATTTCAATACTCTAGAAATTAATATTTTCTAAAAATATATTTCGTTGACACAAACCCATAAAATCTGTATACTATTTTGAGTAAGCTTTAGTCGTGTTTCCATTAGCCCCGGAAGCAAAGGACAAGCTGATTTTGGTAGAATTATGACGTTATTAGGAGGATATGCAGCATGAAAACTACATATATGGCCAATCCGAACACAATCGAACGGAAATGGTATGTTGTTGACGCTGAAGGTAAAACTTTAGGACGCCTTGCTGCCGAAGTTGCAAAAGTTCTTCGGGGCAAAAATAAACCAACTTTCACACCACACGTAGACACTGGTGACCATGTGATCGTTGTAAACGCAGAAAAAATTCGCGTAACTGGTAAAAAATTGGAACAAAAGGAATACTTCCGTCACTCTGGTTACCCAGGTGGTTCCCGTTTCACTAAATTGTCCATGATGCTTGAAAAACAACCTGAATGTGTTGTTGAAATGGCAGTTCGTGGCATGCTTCCAAAAAACAAATTGGGTGCACAACAATACCGTAAATTAAACGTATACGCTGGTCCTGAGCATCCACATGCAGCTCAAAAACCAGAAGTGTTAGAAATTTCCGTACGATAATCTAGAGGGAGGAATATATAATGGCAGTAGCACAATATTACGGCACTGGTCGTAGAAAATCTTCCGTTGCTAGAGTTCGTCTGGTACCGGGGACAGGTAAAATCACTGTTAATAAACGTGAACTTAATGATTATTTCGGTCGCCAAACTTTGGAATTGATCGTAAAACAACCTTTGAACTTGACTAACACAGTTGAACAATATGATGTTATCGCAACTGTAGCTGGTGGCGGTCCTTCCGGTCAAGCTGGTGCAATTCGTCACGGTATCTCCCGTGCGTTATTGGACGTAGATGGCGAACTTCGTCAATCTTTGAAAAAAGCTGGCTTCTTGACTCGTGACCCACGTATGAAAGAACGTAAAAAATACGGTCTTAAAAAAGCCCGCAAAGCAAGCCAATTCTCCAAACGTTAATATTTGGAATACAGGATATTACACCTGCAGACAATGTCTGCAGGTGTTTTTGCATCATATATAGTTTTTAACTTAGATTATACTTATCTTAAGTTTTAATTCATAGGCTTATTTAATTCTATCATTTACACAGACATTTAATTCTCCTATAATAGAGATATAATCGAATTTTTTCGAAAATGGATTTTCATATAGGAGAACTCATATGATTTATAATACAATTCAGTACGTAGTGGATAACGGCATTGGTACTTTGACCTTTAATCGTCCAGCTGTGGCGAATGGTTTTAACATCGAAATGTGCAAGGAGATTCTTGAGGTTTTAGATAAAGCTCACAACGATGAAAGCGTGCGTGCATTGCTCATTAATGCAGAAGGTAAAGTATTCTCTGCGGGTGGCGATTTAACAGAGATGGAGCGCGCTGTAAACGAAGGGGATACTGAGTCTTTATTTGAAATCGTTGAGCTAGTAGCTGAGATTTCTATGGCTATGAAGAAGTTACCAAAACCTGTTATCATGAGCCTTCAAGGGGCTGCGGCAGGTGCTGCCTTCAATATGGCTTTAGCGGCGGACTTTGTTGTGGCTGCTAATAATGTACGCTTTATTCAAGCCTTCGTAAATGTAGGTCTTGCTCCTGATGCGGGTGGTTTATTCTTATTGACTCGCTCCATTGGCATGAACCGTGCTATGCATATTGTTATGACCGGTGAAGCCGTATCTGCTGAAAAGGGTAAGGAACTTGGCTTTGTGTATAAGGTTTGTGAATTAGAAGATTTAGAGACTGCTACAAGACGCCTTGTTGAGAAGTTGGCAAAAGGGCCTGCACAATCTTACCGCGTTATGAAGGAAATGATGTGGAATAGCTTCTTAGCGGGTTGGGAAGAGTACAAGAAGTTTGAAGTAGAAAACCAATGTAAATTAGGTCTTTCAGAGGACTTCAAAGAAGGCGTACGTGCTTTCACAGAGCGTCGCCGTCCTAAATTTGGTCAACAATAATATTGATTTATGAATATACGGAATGGAATTTCCTGTAATTCATAAGAAAATACAAATATAATTAGAACCGATGTGGCTCCAACTATTGAGTTGCATCGGTTTTGCTTTCATTACACAGAAAAAGTGTATATAATAGAACTATTGAAATAGTTTTAGGAGGTCATTATTACATGGCTCAAGATACAATTAAATGTTATGACAGCCTTAGCGATGTAGTTAAAGCATTAGCAGAGGATTTTATTGCTTTCACTAACGAGGAAATCAATCGCACTGAAACGTGTGTTGTTGGTATTACAGGCGGGACTGTTATTAATGGTTTATTAGAATTGCTTAATTCCCCAGAATATATTGAACGCCTCAATTGGGAACGCATATTCTTTGTGTGGACTGATGAGCGATTCTTGCCGCAATCTCATGAGGATAATTACTTCAATCGCGTGAAACCTTACTTGTTGTGTAAGGCGAAAGGGGCGGCTCATTTCTTGCCAATCAATACAGATTCTAAAACTGTAATAGAAGCGGCGGCGGAATACGAGAAAGAGGTTAAGAATGTTCTCAAGGCTTGTAAAAAAAGTGGCCTAGATTTGGCATTGCTCGATCTTGGCGAAGATGGTCATACGGCCGGCCTATTTGCAGGTTCTCATGCATTGCGTGTTACAGATCAAGAGGTAGTAGCCGTTGAGGATGGAAAGGTATGGGAACGCATTTCTATGACCTTCTCGTTCTTAGCAAAATCTGATGCGGTTTGGTTTACCGTAACTGGTGAAAGTAAGCGAATTGCATTGACAAAGGTATTGTATCAACGCGAAGATTACGAGGATTTACCTTGGGAAAAACGAATTGGTCGTGTATTGCCAGGAGCGGTGCTTTCACAAGAAGCTATGACCTGGTATGTGGACAAGGCTGCCTATGATGATGTACACTAAAAAGTGTAGAATTAAGTAACAACGAAGGAGATACATATGTTTAATGTAGGAACGACGGAATTACTATTTATATTAGTGATTGCTCTAGTTATCTTTGGTCCTGGTAAATTACCTGAAGTCGGCAAAGCAATCGGAAAGAGTATTAATGAGTTTAAAGATGCTGTTTCGGGGCCTAAAAAAGCTGTTGATGAAACGAAAGAAGCCGTTAAGAAAGCGACTACTATCGACGTAACAGCAGGGGCTAAGAACGACGATAAACATAAAGAAGCTAACGATTAATAGGAGGTAACACTATGTGTAAAGATTGTGGTTGTGGCGAAGATAATGGCGTTGTAACAAAGGTATTTACTGTACCGGGGATGATGTGCAACAACTGTAAAGAAACAGTTGAAGGGGCATCTTTAGGTTTGCCTGGCGTATTAAGTGCAGAAGTAGATTTGCCAGAAAAGACTGCTACTGTTTCTTTTGATCCAACAAAAGCATCTGTAGAAGTTATTACAAAAGCCATTGAACGAACTGGCTTTGAAGTGGCAGGCGTTGCAGACGGTGTACAAAAACATAGTCATGGATTACTAGGCACTTTGAAACGTCTCTTCAAATAATCGAACCGATGGAGCTGTATTGAAACCTTGTTTCGATGCAGCCCTTTTTTGTTTAAAGAGGTAATACGATGATACGTAAGTTTGATGCTAAAAATTTTAAGTGGGATGGTATCGAAACCTTGGTATATAAGCAAGATGGTAGTCCTTTTAAAGATGTAACACGTCAAGTATTATACGATGGTGCTTATGATATTCCATGTCAATTTCGCTATTTTGAATGTTTGCCAGGAGGGTATTCTACCTTAGAGTATCACGATCATACGCATATGGTTATGATATTCCGCGGTAAGGGGCAGGTCTTATTAGGTGATGAAATCCACGATGTAGAAGCTGGTGACTTTATCGAAATTCCAGGCAAAACAATTCATCAGTTCCGTGCTAATAAGGGCGATTATATTGGTTTTCTTTGCTTGGTAAATCAAGATCGAGATAAGGTAAAATTATTATCCCCTGAAGAGATGGAAATGTTACGAGCAAATCCTAAAATCAAAGAATTCTTGGAAAGTTGTTAAGCCTGATGGAGGTTCTATGAATACTTTTACACGAGCGGCCCTTACCGTTTTAGTGGGCCTCGTTATTTGGTTTTTACCTCATACAGAGGCAATCAAGCCTGAAGGTTGGCATTTATTAGCTATCTTTACGGCTACTATTGTGGGCTTTATCTTACGTCCCTGGCCAACGGGTATTATGGCGCTTTTTGGTATTGTTGTAGCCGTAGCCACTAATTCCATCACTATGGTACAGGCTCTAGGTGGCTATGCAGAGGCGAATGTGTGGCTTATCGTAGCGGCCGTATTCTTTTCACGAGGTATTATTAATTCTGGCCTTGGTAAGCGTATTGCGTACACCTTGATTCGCTCTTTTGGCACAAGCTCATTAAAGCTTGCCTATGCGTTGGCTTGTACGGACTTGATTATTTCTCCAGCTACACCATCTAATACGGCGCGTGGAGGTGGTATTGTATTCCCCATTGTACAAAATATTTCCTTAGCTTTTGGTTCTGAACCTTATGGTAATACGGCCCGCCGCATTGGGGCGTACTTGATGACGACGGCACATACTATTAACACTATTACTGTGACGATCTTCTTGACCGCATGTAGCGGTAATTTGCTTATTACGTCTTTAGGTGCTAAACTGTTTGGCTATGATATATCTTGGTGGGAATGGTTCCAAGCAGGTGTCATTCCTGGTGTGATTTGTATGATTTTGATGCCTTGGTTTATCTATAAAATCTATCCACCAGAAATCAAGGAAACACCAGAGGCTGCTGTAATGGCTCAAAAAGAACTAGATGCTCTTGGACCTATTACGAAGGCTGAAATTTCTGTTGCTATTATCTTTGTACTTTGCATCTTGCTTTGGGCTACAGCAATTTGGACTAAGCTTCATCCTACAGTAGTAGCGATGATGGGGGTTCTGGCGTGTGTTGTGACTGGCTCTCTTACTTGGGAGGATATTTTGGGTGAACGTACCGGTTGGGATATCCTTATCTGGATGGGTACGCTTGTGGGCATGGCTGGGCTGCTTGGTAAACTCGGTGTAGTAGCTGTGTTTGCAGACTTTGTAAGTCAACATTTAGCTGGCTTTGACTGGTTCTGGGCATCCTTTATCATTTCCGCTACCTTTGTGTACTCTCAGTATTTCTTTGCCAGTGGTACGGCGCGTATTACAGCTTTATTCTCCGCCTTTGCAGCCATTTTAGTGGCGATGGGGGCTCCTATTCCGTTTACGATATTGCTCTTTGGTTTGATGAACAGTCCTGGCTGTACATTGACTCATTATAGTTCAGGTGTAACACCAATCTTCTTCGGTGCTGGCTATGTGCCACAAGGTACATGGTGGCGCGTAGGTCTTGCCATTTCCGTGGTGAGCTTCCTCATTCATTTCTGGGGTGGCACCTTTGGCATGTGGCTCTTTGGTATTTTATAATATATTCAATCCCTCACTACGGTGAGGGATTTTTCTTGTTATATCTATATTTTTTATACCTTACTAGGTTTGCTATAGTTTTTGGGTATGGTGAACTTCATAAAAAAACTATGATGAATCTATAGAATTTATTGTGAATTATCTTGCGCGGGATAATATAACGTGTTATTATTATTCCGTGATTATTATTACAGAATATTTTAGGAGGAAACATGTTAGGTTTAGTCATTAGCTTATTGATTATTGCGCTAGTCGTGATTATTAATGACATTCGAATTATGAACAACAACTTAACACGTTTTTGTCTTAGAAGTTCCGCGAATGGTTTAATATACAATCAATAAGATTTGACTATATGGTTTGTTTCTTATGTGTATATTTTCCAAGGGGTACATAGGATTATTTATGTATATAGGAATTCTGTAAACAAAAGGAATATCATTTGTAAACTTTTAAGACGATTCATTGGAATCGTCTTTTTTTATGCGTCGTGAAAGCTGTCCAAGTGGATGCTTTCAAAAGTGAGGAGATTAACATGAGTTGTAGAAGTGACAATTTGAAAACAGGCGTAGCACGTGCACCACACAGATCTTTACTAAAAGCTCTGGGTTTTGTTGATGAAGAAATGGGTAGACCCGTCATCGGTATTGCCAATTCTTTCAATGAAATTATCCCTGGTCACGTAGGCCTGAAAAATATTGTACAAGCCGTAAAAGACGGTATCCGCAACGCAGGTGGTGTGCCAATCGAGTTCAATACTATCGGTATTTGCGATGGTTTGGCAATGAACCATATCGGCATGAAATACTCCTTAGTTACACGTAATATCATTGCAGATTCCATCGAAGCTACTGCTATGGCTACACCATTCGATGCGATGGTATTCATTCCAAACTGTGATAAGGTAGTGCCAGGCATGTTGATTGCAGCTGCGCGCCTTAATATCCCATCTGTATTCGTGTCTGGTGGGGCTATGCTCGCTGGTGTACATAAAGGTAAAAAGATTGGTTTGTCCGACGTATTCGAGGCCGTAGGCAAACATCAGACTGGTGAAATGGATGATGCTGAGTTAGCTGATATCGAAAATACGGCATGTCCTACATGTGGCTCTTGCTCTGGTATGTATACGGCAAATACAATGAACTGTTTAACAGAAGCTCTCGGTATGGGCCTTCCTGGCAATGGTACAATCCCAGCGGTATATTCTGAACGTTTGCGTTTAGCAAAATTAGCGGGTATGCAAGCGGTAGAGGTATTAAAAGCAAACCTTCGCCCTAAAGATATTATGACTCGTGAAGCCTTTGAAAATGCGGTAGCTCTTGATATGGCTTTGGGTGGCTCCTCTAATACGGCGCTTCATTTACCGGCTATTGCTCATGAAGCAGGTGTACCATTATCCTTAGACGATTTCGATCGCATCGCTCAAAATACACCTCAATTATCTAAATTATCTCCATCTGGCGTATATTTCATTGAAGACTTGTATGCTGCAGGTGGTGTATCTGCCGTGTTGAAACGTTTAGCAGAAAATGGTCGCCTTCATACAGATTGCAAAACTGTTGCTCTTAAAACACAAGGTGAAATTGCAGCGGCCGCTCATGTTGTGGATGAAGATGTTATCCATCCATGGGATAATCCAGTACATGAAACTGGTGGTATCGCGGTTCTCAAAGGTAACCTTGCTGTAGATGGTTCCGTTGTAAAAGCTGGTGCCGTAGATGCAGATATGCTTGTTCACTCTGGTCCAGCAAAGGTTTTCAACAGCGAAGAAGAAGCGGTTGAAGCTATCACGGGCGGTAAAATTGTAAAAGGTGATGTTGTAGTTATCCGCTACGAAGGCCCTAAAGGCGGTCCTGGTATGCGTGAAATGTTGACCCCAACATCTATGATTGCTGGTATGGGTCTAGATAAAGATGTAGCATTGTTGACAGATGGACGCTTCTCTGGTGCGACTCGTGGTGCATCCATCGGACATGTATCTCCAGAAGCAGCTGCAGGCGGTACCATTGCTATCGTTGAAGATGGTGATATTATCAACATCGATATTCCAAACGGTAAATTGGAACTAGCTGTATCTGATGATGAAATCGCTCGTCGTAAAGCTGCATTGAAACCATTCAAATCCAATGTAACTGGATATCTTAAAAAATACGCTCTTCACGTATCCTCTGCTGCACAAGGTGCTATCGAAGTATTTGAAGACTAATACTCGACTTTCATTTAATACTAACTAGAGGAGACCGTGTATATGTATAAGTTATATGATTTTATGGAGGCTCGTGAGCGCTTGAGCACAATCACTGTGAAAACGAAGTTACTTCATAGTGATGTGTTTTCTGACGAGTGTGGCAATGATGTATATATCAAGCCAGAAAATTTGCAAATAACAGGCTCTTTCAAGGTTCGTGGAGCTTATAATAAAATTGCAAAACTAACAGAAGAGGAAAAGGCGCGCGGTGTTATCGCTGCGTCTGCCGGTAATCATGCACAAGGCGTGGCCCTTGCTGCGAAACGCCTTGGCATTAAAGCGACTATTGTCATGCCGAAACACACGCCTCTTATCAAGGTGAATGCTACAAAACAATACGGTGCAGATGTTGTACTATTTGGCGAGATTTATGACGAAGCCTATCAAAAGGCGATGGAGTTGCAGAAAGAGCACGGCTATGTGTTCGTTCATCCGTTTAATGATGAAGATGTAATAGAAGGGCAAGGTACGATTGCCCTTGAGGTGCTTGATGAATTGCCTGATGCGGATATCTTGCTCGTTCCTGTTGGGGGCGGTGGTATCGTATCTGGTATTGCGGCTGCGGCGAAATTAAAAAATCCACGCGTTAAGATTATCGGTGTAGAACCAGAAGGTGCAGCGAGTGCCCTAGCTGCCTTAAAGGCTGATCATCCTGTACCTCTCGATGAAGTGGCGACGATTGCAGATGGTACGGCAGTACGTCAAATTGGGGAAACTACATTAGAATATATCAAACAATATGTAGATGAAATTATTACCGTTTCTGATTATGAATTGATGGAAGCGTTTTTATTGCTTGTTGAAAAACATAAGTTAGTAGCAGAAAACTCTGGTATTTTGCCACTCGCTGGTCTCAAGAAATTAGAGTGCCACGGTAAAAAGGTGGTAGCTATCGTCAGTGGTGGTAATATCGACGTACTAACTATTTCGTCAATGATTAATAAAGGTCTCGTATTGCGCGGTCGTATCTTTACCTTCTCCGTTAACCTTCCTGATAAACCAGGTCAACTGGTTGCGGTATCTCAAATGCTGGCAGATGCAGATGCAAATGTTATTAAACTCGACCATAATCAGTTCAAAAACCTTGACCGTTTCCATGAAGTGGAATTGCAAGTAACGGTAGAAACAAATGGTGAAGAGCACATCCAACACATTATTGATACTTTCAAACATAATGGATACATTATTAAACGTTTAAATTCCAGCGAGATTTTATCTGAATAGCTGGTTGAAAGGGTTCCTATGAGCGCAGAAACAATCAATGGGGCACGCATTGTCCTTGAAACATTGCATCGCTTAGGCGTAACCGATATGTTCGGTTATCCAGGTGGCGCAGTAATCCCAATTTATGATGAAATTTATAGCTTCCCTGAAATTAAACATTACTTCGTCCGTCATGAACAAGGTGCAGCACATGCGGCAGATGGCTATGCTCGCGTATCTGGTCGCGTAGGTGTATGTCTTGCTACCTCTGGTCCTGGCGCAACGAATCTTGTAACAGGTATTATGACTGCGTACATGGATTCCGTACCTATGGTGGCCATTACTGGTCAGGTTGGCCGGCCCTTTATCGGTAAGGACTCCTTTCAAGAGGCGGATATCCAAGGTATTACGATGCCTATAACTAAGCATAACTATCTTGTTCAAGATATTCATGATTTGCCTCGCATCATTAAAGAGGCGTACTTTATTGCTGGCACAGGTCGTCCAGGCCCTGTACTCATCGATATTCCGAAGGATATTCAAACCGAAAAAATATCCATGGCGGAATACAACAAATTGTACGAAGTACCTATTCATCTTGAAGGCTATGATCCAACCTATAAAGGTCATCAAGGTCAAATCAAAAAAGCAGCTACTCTCATCAAAAATGCAAAGCGACCACTTATCATTGCTGGGGCAGGCGTATTGAAGTCTGGTGCTATGGATGAGCTTAAAGAATTAGCTGAAAAGGCTCAAATCCCAGTGACGAATACATTAGTTGGCCTTGGTGGCTTCCCAGGAGATCACGAATTGGCCCTTGGTATGGTTGGTATGCACGGTTCTGTTGCAGCTAATAATAGTACAGATGAGGCTGATCTTGTGATTGCTGCAGGGATTCGTTTCCATGACCGCATCACAGGCCATCCAGATTTCTTCTGTAAAAAAGCTAAAATCATCCATATCGATATCGACCCAGCTGAAATTGATAAGAATGTTACAATCAACGTGCCTATCGTAGGGGATTTAAAACAGGTATTAACGGAGCTTAATGCTCTTGTAGAACCTACAACGCATGAAGCGTGGCTTGAGCAAATCCGAGAATGGCAAGCGGAATACCCTATGGTGATACCTGAATCGAAAAATGGTGTATTACATGCACAATATGTGTTGTCTGAGCTTAATAAGATTGCCAAGGAAGATGCCATAATCGTAAGTGACGTCGGTCAACATCAAATGTGGGCGGCTCAATTCTTAACTCATAAAAAACCTCATACTATCGTTACCTCTGGCGGTGCGGGTACCATGGGGTATGGCTTGCCGGCGGCTATCGGAGCTCAAGTAGGGGCGCCTAAGAAACAAGTTATCCTCGTTGTCGGTGATGGCGGGTTCCAAATGACTTGTGAAGAGCTCATGATGGTACGCCAATATAATTTGCCAATCAAGATTGTTATTATTAACAATGGCTATCTTGGCATGGTTCGTCAATGGCAAGAAATCTTCAATGATAGACGCTACTCCTATGTAGATTTGGAAGTGAGTCCGAACTTCGTGAAACTCGCAGATGCATTTGACTTGAAAGCAGCTCGTCTAGATAATGTTGAAACTTTCAATAAAGAATTTAAATCATACATTACATCGGATGAAAGCATTGTCTTGGATTGTCGCGTTGAACGAGAGGATAATGTATTACCAATGATTCCAGCAGGCGGCACGATAAGCGGTATGATGGGTAAGAAAGGGGTGCTATAATGGCGAAAGAACATCAAGTCTTAATCATTGCAAAAAATGCACCAGGTATTGGTACACGTATTTTGGCACTCTTTAACCGTCGTGGCTTTAACGTTACAAAAATGACATCTGGCATTACAAATCAGCCAGGTTATGCACGTATTACTATTACTGTAGAGGCCGATGACCGAATTCTCGATCAAGTGCAAAAACAAATCTACAAGCTTATCGATGTTGTTAAGGTTAAAGTGTTTGAAGATCATGATGTGGTATGCCGTGAGTTAATGCTTATCAAGGTAAAAGCATCTGCTTCCACAAGATCACAAATAGTACAGATTGCCGATGTATATCGTGGTAATGTGTTAGATATTTCTCCTACATCTATGATCATTGAAGTCATTGGTAGTGTAGAAAAATTACGTGGCTTCATTCAAATTATGGAAACTTATGGTATTCTTGAAATTGCTAAAACAGGTATCACCGCTATGAGCCGCGGAGAAAAAATGTAGGAGTTGATAACGTGGGGCGTGAATTACTCCATTATGAAAATGTCTGCTTTCGCCGTGATGGTAGATCTATTTTAGATAATGTAAATTGGCATATAGAGGACGGTGAACATTGGGCCTTATTAGGGCTTAATGGGGCTGGTAAATCAACGCTACTCAGCATGATACCTGCTTATAAAATTCCCACAACGGGTACTTTGCGTGTGTTTGGTAAGGAATTTGGTAAATATGCGTGGCCCAAAATCAAGGCTAGACTAGGATTTGTTAGCTCTGTGCTTGGACAATTTCAGTCAACCTTGGATAAACAAGTCGTTGAAGATATTGTTATTTCTGGTGCATTTAGTAGCATTGGTATATACCAAGAGGTAGCACCTGAGGTGCGTCAACGAGGTATGCAATTATTATCTGAATTTGGACTAGACTATTTGGAAGGTCATCGTTTTCGAACCTTATCTGCTGGCGAACAGCGCCGGGTATTGTTAGCGAGGTCTATTATGGCAAATCCAGAATTATTGATTTTGGATGAGCCTTGCTCTGGTTTGGACTTACCAGCGAGGGAGCAGTTTTTACGCATCGTATCTACTTTGGTAGCTGAGCAGCAGACACCGATTATCTATGTGTCACATCAAATTGAAGAGATACTACCGTTTATTACTCATGTAGCTATCTTGCGAGAGGGCAAGATGATTCATGCAGGTCCTAAACACAAGGTACTAACTGATGATATTTTATCTGATGTCTTTGGACTTTCCGTACAAGTTGTATGGAAAGATGATCGTCCATGGGTGATGGTTCGGTAGTTATCAATTTTTTTTATCAGAGGCTTAAAACTTGGCTTGCTGATACTAAATTAATGTACGCCACATCTTGCAAAAATTTGTTAGATTGTGTACAGTATATATAATCTATATTCTATTGAATATGTTTGGAGGTTGTCTAATATGGCAGGTAAAATTTTAGGTACTACAGTTTATTATGATGCAGATTGTAATTTGAGCAAATTGGAAGGCAAAAAAATTACAGTTTTAGGTTACGGCTCCCAAGGTCATGCGCATGCATTGAACTTGAAAGAAAATGGTATGGATGTAACAATTGGTCTTCGTGGTGGTTCTTCTAGCTGGAAAGCTGCTGAAGAAGCAGGCCTTACAGTTAAAGAAACTGCAGAAGCAGTTAAAGGCGCTGATATCGTTATGGTATTGATTCCAGACGAATTACAAGCAGACGTATATGCACAAGATATCGCTACTAACTTAAAACAAGGTGCATACTTGGCATTTGCTCACGGCTTCAACATTCACTTTGGTAAAATCGTACCTCGTGAAGACATCAACGTATTCATGGTAGCTCCTAAAGGCCCTGGTCATTTAGTACGTCGTACATACCAAGAAGGTTCTGGCGTTCCTTGCTTATACGCTGTAGAAAAAGATCCATCTGGTGATACTGAAGAAGTTGCATTAGCATGGGCTTCTGGTATCGGTGGTGGCCGTTCCGGTATCTTGGAAACTAACTTCAAATCTGAAACTGAAACTGACCTCTTCGGTGAACAAGCTGTATTGTGCGGCGGTGTTACTGAATTGATCAAAACTGGTTTCGAAGTATTAACAGAAGCTGGTTATGAACCTGTAAACGCTTACTTTGAATGCTTGCATGAAATGAAATTGATCGTAGACCTTATCTACGAAGGTGGCTTCCAAAAAATGCGCCACTCCATTTCCAACACTGCTGAATACGGCGATTACCATGCAGGTCCTCGCGTAATCACTGCAGATACTAAAAAAGCTATGGAACAAATCTTGGCGGATATTCAATCTGGTAAATTTGCTGATGAATTCTTAGCAGATTCCAAAAATGGTCAAAAATTCCTTAAAGAACATCGCGAAGCAGCTGCTAATCATCCAATTGAACCAGTTGGCGCAGAACTTCGCAACTTGATGAGCTGGTTAAAATAAGAGTATTACTTAGGTAATCTTTTGTGAGATTATATGCTTATTAAAAGCGACCCCGTAAGGGGTCGCTATTTTTTATCTTTTCTTACATTATTTTGGGCCATCTTGACGATTACATCGAAAATATTGGAATCAAATATGGTATAATAAAAAGTAATATTTGAAAGGAGTGTGGCATGGATTTTTACACATTAGCCTATGTTGAAAGTCAGGCTGTAATAGGTCAAACTTGGGGCTTTATTATAATTGTAGCTGTTCTATTAGCATTGCTCATTTTGGGAGTACAAGTATTGCGAAATGGTTTTACTAGTCGCTATCGTGACTTGATGATTATATTGTCTTTAATCGTAGTGTTCTTCTTAGGGCTTGAATACCAAGAGTATAATCGAATGAAAACCTATTCTGAGGACTCCTCTCGTATGGCTCAATTTTTACATTCTTTTAGTTCAGATCGTTCCGTACCGAGCGACCAATTGGCGGTTAACTCCTTAAAGATTCGTAATGGTATGATTTTAAAAGTAAGTGATGCTTACTATGAGGTTCAATTTAATCCAGAATTTTCAACCTATACTATTACACGTGTTTATAAGGTAAGTCCTATAGATCGAATTCATGATAAAGAGGATGCATTACCATAAGGAGGACCACATATGACAGAAGCTATGGCCGTCTATGGGATGGTCTTTGCAAAACTCGCCATCGGTCTCTTGGCGATTATTCTACAAATTAATTTAATGGGTAAGGGAAATTTAGCACCAACCTCAGCCTTAGATCAATTGCAAAACTACGTACTTGGTGGTATTATCGGTGCCATTATTTACAATGATCAAATTGGCATTTTACAGTTTATGTTAGTTCTTATTTTATGGACTATTCTCGTAATGACTCTTAAGTTTTTAAAAGGGAATCTTCGTATTTTTAAAGCAATTCTTGATGGTCATCCAGTTATAGTAATCGAAAAAGGTCATATTCTAACAGAAGAATGTATGCGTTATGGTATACAAGCGGCTGAGCTTAAATTAAAACTTCGCGCTGCAGGTGTTCAATATGTTACGGATGTTAAGCGTGCCGTATTGGAGCAAAACGGTCAGCTCAACGTGGTTCAATTCGGTGAAGATAATATCCGATTTGATCTTATCGATGATGGTCAAATTAATCAGTTTACCCTCGATGTAATTGAAAAAGATAGAGATTGGCTTGAACAAGAAATCCAAGCTCAAGGATACTCTGTTAAGGATATATATATTGCAGAATATAAAGATGGTAAAGTTGTTGTATATCCTTATGATAAAAGAGAGAGACCTAATTTAGTAAGCTCTATAAAAAATAAGACTAAGAGCAAATTAAAGCCTTAATATATAGCTTGGAATATGAAACGTATAAATCTATTAACATTTTAATAATAGATACATAGTATTTAGTTTTTATTAAGCCCACTATTCGTAGTGGGCTTATATAGAAAGGAAATTAGTGAATCGTAAAGATTTAATTGATCGATTACAAGAATTATATAAAGATGAAGACAGTCGGGTAACAGTAAATCCTCATGCAGGGCAAAAAGTAGCTATCGTTTATCCGAATACATACTTTGTGGGCATGAGTAATCTTGGACTTCATATCATTTATGAGGAAATCAATTTACGAAATGATAGCGTCTGCGAACGAATCTTCTTGCCTGAGAAAAAGGAATTAGAAGCTTACGATAAGACTAAGACTCCGCTTATGAGCGTTGAAACACAAAGGCCTATGCATCAATTTGATGTAGTTGCTTTTGATGTCACCTTCGAAATGGATTATTTCCATATTCCTTTGATGTTGCGCCATGGCCGTGTACCTATTATGGGAAAAGACCGTACCGAATTTGACCCTATCGTTATTGCAGGGGGCCCTTGTGCGACCTTTAACCCTGAGCCTTTTGCCGACTTTATCGATGCTTTCATTATCGGTGAAGGGGAAGGCCTTGTGAGCCATGTCCTCGATATCATTCGAGATGGGAAACTGGAGGGTCTAGATCGCCCTGCTATTTTACGTCAGTTAGCGGATATATCGGGCGTATATGTACCATCCTTGTATGTGCCCATTTATAGTGAAGACGGTAAATTCAAAGGCTATGATATTACAGAGGGCGTACCTAAGAGGATTAAACGTCACTTTGAAATGCTTACTAGCGGTGGTGAAACGGTAGTGGCTACGAATTATACTGAATTTGGCGCTATGTATATCATCGAAGTAGCCCGTGGTTGTGGTCGTCACTGTCGCTTCTGTATGGCTGGGTATTGTTTCCGCGTACCTCGTGTACGTCCTTTAGACATTTTGAAAGAAGGCGTAGAGCGCGCAGAAAAGCTAGGTAAAAAGGTGGGCCTCATGGGTGCCGCTATTTCAGATTATCCTGAGGTAGACGAACTAGTTAATTATATTCGCTCTAAAGATATGCGTTACTCTTGTGCATCCTTGCGTGCTGACTCGTTAACACAAGCCGTGGTGGATGGACTAGCGGATAGTGGACAAAAGACGATTACCATTGCACCAGAAACGGGTAGTGAACGGTTGCGTCGCGTCATCAACAAGGGTATCAGTGAAGAGCATTTACAAAATGCAGCCACCTTATCTGCAAAGTCAGGTATTCAGCATATGCGCTTATATATAATGATTGGGCTGCCTACGGAAACCGATGAAGATATTGAGGCTATTGTAGGTCTTGCGGAGAGAACACAGGCTCATATGGAAAAAGTAGGCTGTAAAGGTCGTTTAACGCTCAGTATTAATCCATTTATTCCTAAGCCTTTTACACCATTTCAATGGATGGCCATGGATAATCAAAAAGCGGTGGAGAAAAAATTACAATATATAAAAAAAGCATTGCAAAAGAATCGCCGCATTGAGGTTCTCGTAGAGTCCCCTAAAGAGGCATATATTCAAGGGGTTCTTGCTCGTGGAGATCGTCGTTTAGGTGCTGTTATTGCAGCGTGTGCAGCCGATCGAGGTAGTAAATCTTTTAAGTCTGAAATGAAGGCGGCTGGACTAGATATGGACGATATGAACTATCGCGAACGCAGTTTTGATGAATTCTTGCCATGGAGTCATTTAGACATGGGTATGCAGGAGGGCTATCTTGAAATGGAATGGCAAAGATCCCTTGATGAAGCCTATACACCGCCATGCACACAAGGGTGTAAACGATGCGGTGTTTGTAAATAGGAGGAATTGATGAATCAATCGGTAAAGTGTATAAATGTGAAAGGTCCCTATGGAACGTGGTCTTATGAGGCCCCGAGTTGGGCTGATCAATTCCCTATTAGTATGGGAGATACGTATCGTCATGGAGGTGTATCTAGTGCCCCTTATGAGTCACTAAATCTAGCCTTTCATGTAGGGGATGAAGCTCAGAAAGTACGAGAAAATCGAGCTATTGTTGCGAAATATTTAGGTGTTGAACCAAACCGTATTTCTTGTGGCAATCAAGTCCATGGTTTAAAGGCTGTAGAAATCACAGAAGACCTTATTGGGGCCGGTGCTTTTGCAGAAGATACGGCCATCGATGATTGTGATGCGGTATTTACAAATCTACCTCATGTGCCATTATTTCTGTTCACTGCAGATTGCGTTGGCGTAGGCATTTACGATGCCAAACATCATGCGATTGCAACGGCACATGCAGGTTGGCGTGGTGCCATTGGCCGCTTACCAGTACTTACTATTGAGGCCATGAAAGAGGCTTATGGGACCGAGTTCAAAGATTGCTATATATATCTTGGGCCTAGTATTGGACCAGAGTCCTTTGAAGTAGATATAGAACTAGGTAAACGCTTTGAATTAGCCTGGAGAGATATGACAGACAGAGATTCATCTGATGTTGTCAATTATCCTGGTGATAAATTAGACAAGGCTTATATCAATTTATGGAACTTTATTGGTGAGGATCTCGTTGTAAATGGCGTTCCTCCAGAGAACATCACAATTGGTGGTACCGATAGTGTAAGTGAAATAGACTGTTATTCTTATCGTCGAGAGGCAGGCCTAACAGGTCGGATGGCCTTATTTGCGATGTTACAAGACCGATAAAATTTGACTTTCACAGGAATCATAATAAAGTATGATATTTTAAGTATATACATGCTTTGATTTGTGGAGGGAATAAGCCCTAAATCATGTACATTTGACCCTAAATACTATATAATAGAATAGTCTATACAAATATATTTGATGATTATGATATATAGATTGAAGGGGGCATTCACGTGATTGAAGAATCCCTACACGCTATACAGCAGCGCATGGCCGATGCTATGGCGCGTGTTGGTCGCGTAGATACAGCATTATTAGTGGCGGTTACAAAGAACCACCCTGTGTCGGCTGTGGAAGAGGTCGCACGGCTCGGTGTCACTCATGTAGGAGAAAATCGAGTACAAGAGGCCAAAGAAAAACAGCTAACCTATAAGGGGCCACAATTAACATGGCATTTGATTGGTCATTTACAGGTCAATAAGGTGCGCCAAGCGGTTCCTATGTTTGATTTAATTCATTCTGTGGATAGCCGTAAATTATTAGATGAAATCGAAAAGGTTGCTGCAAAGCACGATAAAATACAAGATGTATTACTGCAAGTCAATGTGGCCCGCGAAGCTTCTAAAACGGGAATGACCGTCGAAGAGTTTCCAGAAATACGAGATTATGCAAAAACATTGCCTCATGTACGCGTAAGGGGCTTGATGTGTATGGCGCCATTTTTCGATGATCCACAGGAAGCTCGTCCAATCTTTCGCGTAGCGAATGCCTTGTTTGAGGATATGAAACGCTACTTTGAAGAAGGGCAGATTCAATATTTATCTATGGGGATGACTCATGACTTTGAGGTCGCTTTGGAAGAAGGGGCTAACATCGTTCGTGTAGGCACAGCAATTTTTGGGGAACGTGTATATTATTAAGGTTCGGGTTACCTGATAATCGGAAGCGTTAATTGTATTAGGAGGAAATCCAAATGGCATTGGGAGATTATTTAGACAAAGCAAAAAACTTATTCTTAGGCAGAACTGATGATGACTATGAATATGATGATTACGAATACGAAGATGAAGAGGAATACGAAGCTGAACCTACCCCAGTAGCAACAGCGGCTCCCGTGTCCGGCGCATCTGAATTTCATCCACGCAAGGTAGGAGGCCAATCTACGATGACACAACGTCCAACAGCTATGAAAGTAGTTGTAATTGAACCAAAAGTATTTGAAGATTCTGAAAATATTACACATCAATTGCGCGACATGCGTCCTGTATTGATTAATTTTGAAAATACAGACCCTCATGAAGCAGCTCGTATTGTAGATTTCGTATCTGGTGCGACCTATGCATTGGATGGCAAATTGGAAAAAGTAGGTAAAGACATTTTCATGTGTGTACCTGTAAATATTTCCATTGATTATAATGACAATGAAAGCAACACAACTGAGCAAAACGAATATTCTTGGGAAAACAAATAATCTCTCTATAAATGGTGGTGATAACTATGTTAGGTAAAACCCTATGTATAGGCGTTGGCTCAATGGGGGGCGCTCTATTGCGCGGTGCATTACAGCATGGTGTGTTGAAAGCCTGTGATACACACATTCTAGTGCGTCGCGAAGAACAATGTAAGGCTCTTGCAGAGGAGCTTGGTGTAGTAGGTTTTACTACATTGCCTAATGTAAACGAGTACAACACTATTCTATTGGCTGTGAAACCACAAGTGTTACCATCTGTGTTAGAGACTTTAAAAGAAGTACCTTATGGGACTGTTATGATTTCTGTTGCCGCAGGTGTCACCTTAGATACTCTTGATGCGGCTATTCCACAAGCTAACTGGTTTAGAGCTATGCCAAATACACCGGCTTCTATCGGTGCGGGCATGACGGCACTTGCCGGGGATGATGTGAATACTGACTTAGGTCGTGCTGTACAAGCCTTATTTGAGGCTGTAGGCGAGGTAGCAGTGGTGAGCGAAGCCGATTTAGATCGCTTAGGCGCACTATCTGGTGCGGGCCCTGGCTATATGTTTGTCATCCTTGATGCATTGGCTGATGCGGGCGTTCGCATTGGTTTGCCACGTCAGTTGGCTATAAAGGCAGCGGCTCAAACGATGTACGGTGCAGGTAAGATGGCTCTTGAAAGTGGCAATCATCCAGCGGTACTACGAGATCAAGTGACAAGCCCTGGTGGCACCACCATTGCGGGTATTGGTGCCATGGAAAAAGGTGGACTTCGCAGTTCTCTCCAAGATGGCGTAGTAGCATGTCTTGCTCGGTCGAATGAGTTGGGGAAATAATTTTGGCAGATACTAGTAAATTAATACGATATTTCGAGGCCAGTGGCAGTGGCGAGGAAGCTCGTCGCATGCTAGATTTGGCTGAGCAGGTCGTAAAAGGTCGCCCATACCGTGTGGCGGATTTTACGAGTCCTGCAGGCCTTGTTATTGCAGATGCTATCAAGGCTAATTACCCACAGTTAACAGTTAAAACTGACGGTGGCTATGAAGGGGCGGAACGTATTCGTATCGCTTTTGTAGACAGCGATTTTAACGGTACTGTGGATATGGGTATTCGCGCTCTTAAGGTGAATTGGGACCCTCGGTTCCGATTGCTCACTCACCGCGATGTGCTAGGCTCCTTGATGGGCCTTGGCATTGATCGCTCCAAATTTGGGGACGTTATCGTCCAGCAAGGGGGCGCTCAGATTATGGTGGATGAAAGCGTGGCTGATTTCGTAATTCAAAACTTTACGAAAATTGCTATGGTTTCTGTATCTGTAGAGACTATTGAGTTATCAGATATTGCACCAAAAGAAGAAAAAATTAAAGAAGTCCGTACTACAGTCGCTTCCTTGCGCTTAGATGCGGTAGCAAGCTCTGGCTTTAGTGTATCTCGCACTAAATTGGTGAGTGCTATCAATGCGGGCTTATTACAAGTAAACTGGCAACCAGCTAAGGGGGCATCCCAAGAGGTTAAAGAAGGGGATGTCATTTCCATGCGTGGTCGTGGCCGAATGAAGGTAGAAGCTATTACAGGTACCTCTCGTAAAGGGCGTATCGGCGTATATCTGAAACGATTTATGTAGGCAGTTGAAAATCGGCTTGACCATCAAGCCGATTTTTTTGTATATAGTAGGACAGCCATGGTATCCATAACATTTCAACCTACAACTGAAGATATAATCCTATTCGTAGGCGGCGGAGAAGTAGCGGAACGACGGATGCAGCTTTTTATTGAGGAGCCTTGCCAAATTGTCGTTATTGCTCCAACTGTGACGGATACGATTAGCCAATGGGCAAAGGGAAATCGCATCACTTGGTGTGATCGGGCTTTCACAATGGACGACGAAGAGCATATTATTTCGAGTAGTTTGCTGTTTATCTGCACCGATAATCATGAACTAAACGATACCTTGTATGAGCTAGGAAAAAAACATCGCGTGTGGACCAACCGCAGTGATGATCCGAGCGCGTGTAGCTTTACTGTGCCGTCATCCCTTGAACTCGGCGATCTTCATATTGCTATTAGTGCCAATAATGTAGGACCTCGTATCAATCGTCTCGTACGACAAGATATGATGAATCGTTATGGTCAGTTGCAAAAGGCTATGCCTAGACTTAAAATATTTAGAGAAGAAGTAAAGTTACTACTTCCTACTCCAGAGGCTCGACAGAAATTTTGGCGAGACAATCTGACGGTAGAAACATTTGAAGCCATTCTCAAGGGAGAGTGGATGATTATAGAGGAGAAACTAAACTATGCAATTAGTGGTATTAGGTCTAAATCATAGAAGTGCCGCTGTAGAGGTGCGTGAACGTTTCTCGTTTGATAAAGACGAGGTAGTTGCCGCACTAAATCGCCTCTATGAATTTGACTGTATCTCAGAATGCGTTATATTATCCACCTGTAATAGAACGGAAATTTATGCTGCTTTAGAAGGTGTAGAATTCCCGAAGGATTACATGTTGGCAGTGTTAAAAGATTTAAAAGGAGCAGATCATATCGATGCAGATGCATTCTTCTTCTACGAAGAACGAGATTGTATTGAGCATCTATTCCGCGTTTCTGCTAGTCTTGATTCCCTTGTGTTAGGGGAAGGCCAAATCTTGAGCCAATTAAAAGGGGCTTATATTCAGGCTTATAGCGCAGGCTGTACGGGAACAATTTTTAATATTTTATTCCAACGGGCTATTAGCGTTGGTAAAAAGGTACGTACTAATACGGGCATTGCTAATACGCCTGTATCTGTTAGTTACACGGCGGTCAATCTTGCGGAGGACAGTTTAGATAAGCCATTATCTGAAGCTACGGTACTCATTTTAGGGGCAGGTACTATGAGCGAGTTGACGGCTACACATTTACAAGCGAAGGGTGTAAAAACGATTTTCGTATCTAATAGAACCTTTGCTAAGGCTGAAATGTTAGCGCAACGCTTTAATGGTAAAGCTGTTAAGCTCGATAACTTTGTAGACTATGCTAAAGATGCGGATATTCTTATCACATCTACAGGGGCGCCACATTATATTATTACGGAACGAGAAGCCAAGAAAATTACGACTCTTCGTAAAGGTGAACCTATCGTTATGATCGACATAGCGGTGCCTCGCGATATCGATCCTGCGGTGGCAGACTTGGACGGTATTTACCTATTTAATATTGATTCTCTTGAAAGTGTAGTAGAAGAAAATAAGGCGCAGCGCGAAGAGGAAGCTCGTCGGGCAGAACCTATTATTCATGATGCTATTGAAGATTTGTTGGATAAATTGAGCTATTTAACAGTGCGTCCTATGATGGCATTGCTCACAGAAAAGGCAGAGCGGATTCGCCGTCGTGAGTTACATCGCGCATTAGCTAAATTGCCAGATATTTCCGATAAAGAGCGCCGTGTTATGGACTCGATGAGTCGCATGATTATTCGCAAAATGTTGCGTGAACCGATGATTCACTTCAACGAAATTGCTGGTACAGAGGAAGAAGGCTTGTACTGGGACTTATTCAAAGATATGTTTAATCTTGAGAAAGAAGGCTAATGCCATGAGAGATTATATTCGAATCGGCACGCGAAAAAGTGCCCTTGCCCTATGGCAGGCTGAACATATTAGTGCAGAATTACAACGTCTGTACCCCAATATTACGGTAGAGCTAGTTCACTTTAATACAAAGGGTGACCGTATCCTAGAGAAACCACTGGCTCAAGTTGGTGGTAAAGGTTTATTTACTGCTGAGCTAGAAGAGGCTATGCATAAAGGCGATATTGATATCGCCGTACATAGCTTAAAGGATATGCCTACAGAGTTGCCAGAAGGCCTCACTCTTGGGGCTATTTCTGCTCGTGAAGTGCCTTATGATGCACTGGTGAGCCCTGTGTATAAAACACTAGACAAATTGCCACAAGGGGCTCGTGTTGGTACCAGTAGCTTGCGCCGTCAAGCTCAATTGCTACACGTTCGCCCTGACCTAAAGGTAGAGGTTATTCGCGGCAATGTACAAACTCGTTTGAGCAAGATCGAAACGGAAAAGCTAGATGGTGTTATCTTGGCTCAAGCAGGGCTTAAACGATTGGGTTTAGAAGACCAAATTACACAAGTCTTCAAGGCTGATGAAATGATTCCTGCCGTTGGACAAGGGGCGCTCGCTATTGAGTGTCGCGCCGACGATACGGAAATGCTTGATATGTTGGCTCCTATCAACGATGAAGCAACGCGCTATGCCGTTGAAGGGGAACGCAGTTTCTTGCGTCAACTAAACGGTGGTTGCCAAGTGCCAATGGGCGTGCATGGTACTATCAATAAAGGACAATTAACCTTGAAAGCCATGATTGCATCCCTCGATGGAAAAACTGTGTACGAAGGGGAAATCTCTGGCCCTGCTAAAAAGGGAGAAATCCTTGGAAAAAACCTTGCAAAAGCTTTATACGAAGAAGGGGGCAAACGCATTGTGGATGCTCTCATAGAGGAAGGAATTATAAAATGACAGGTATGGTATATCTAATTGGTGCGGGCCCTGGAGATGTTAAACTTATCACTGTAAAAGGTCGTGAATGCATCGAAAAGGCAGATGTAATTGTATATGATTATTTAGCGGATGCTCATCTGTTAGAATGGGCACGTCCAGATGCTGAATTGATTTACGCTGGTAAGCAATGTAAAGATCACACAATGCATCAATGGGAAATCAATGAGCTTTTAGTTCAAAAGGGTAAAGAAGGCAAAATTGTAGCGCGATTAAAAGGCGGTGATCCGCTCGTATTTGGTCGCGGTGGTGAAGAAGCGATGGCTCTTGGCGAAGCAGGTGTACCTTTTGAATTCGTGCCAGGCGTAACATCTCCAATCGCAGCGCCTGCTTATGCGGGTATTCCTGTAACGCAACGAGCTATGGCCACATCCTTTGCGGTGGTAACAGGTCATGAGGATCCTACAAAAGCAGTATCTGGCATTCATTGGGAAGGCCTTGCTACGGCGGTAGATACACTTTGCTTTGTAATGGGTGTCGGCAACTTGCCTGTCATTGCCGAAAAGCTGATGGCCCATGGCCGGGCAGCCTCTACACCAGTAGCACTTGTTCGGTGGGGAACAAAACCAGTACAAGAGGTATTGGTTTCTACCCTTGAACATGTCGTTGAAGATGTAGCAAAGGCTAAATTGAAAGCACCAGCTATCATCGTAGTAGGTGATGTAGTCAACCTTCGTGAAAAATTACAATGGTTCGATAATAAACCTTTATTTGGCAAAACGGTTGTAGTCACACGCGCTCGCTCCCAAGCAAGTGCATTCCGCGAAAAATTAGCGGCTCAAGGTGCTAATGTAGTGGAAGCAGCAGCAATTAAAACATCTCCATTGGAATTGTTTGAGGAAGATAAACGCATCATTAACAATACAAAAGAATACCAATGCATCGTATTCACATCTGGTGAAGGGGTTCGCTACTTCTTCGATGCTCTATATAAAGAAGGCAAAGATACACGTGCGTTAGGCAACTCTAAAGTGGCGGCTATCGGCTGTGCTACGGCTCGTGAACTTCAAAAATATGGCATCGTACCGGATATCATTCCTGTAGACTACAAGGCTGAATCTGCTGTAGAGGCTCTTGAAGAAGAACTCAGTGCAGGAGATTCTGTATTGTTGATTCAACCAAAGGTAGCACGCGATGTGATTCCACGTTGCTTGCGTCACCGCGATATGAATGTAGATATCTTGCGTTTGTACGAAACAACACAAGATACATCTCAACAAGATGCATTAGTAACAGCTTTAACAGAAGGCAATGTAGATTACATTACCTTTACAAGTTCTTCTACTGTAACAAATACAATTCAATTATTGGGAGACAATGCACTAGAGCTATTAGGCAAAACTAAAGTGGCTTGCATTGGTCCAATTACGGCTGCTACGGCTATGAGTGCAGGTCTTAAACCGGCTATCATCAGCGATGTATATACAACAGATGGCTTAGTAAACGCTATTGTAAAAGACATTTAGGAGGATTACATGTACGATTTAACATACCGTCCTCGCCGCTTGCGTATCAATCCAGAAATGCGAGATTTGGTACGCGAAACGACACTCGACGTAACTGATTTGATTTATCCATTATTTATCGTGCCTGGTGAAGGTATTAAAAAAGAAATCGACACATTGCCAGGTCAATATCACTTGTCTGTTGACGAGGCTGTGAAAGTAGCTCAAGAGACTTATGATCTTGGTGTGCGTGGTGTAGAAATCTTTGGTATTCCTACATATAAAGATGAGCAAGGTTCCTCTGCTTGGGATATGTCCCAACCAGTACAACAAGCCATCAAAGCCATCCGCGAAGCCGTGCCAAATCTCTTGGTTATTTCTGACGTATGCTTGTGCCAATATACCTCTACCGGTCACTGTGGCATGATCGATGACCATGAAATATTGAACGACGAAACATTACCATTGCTTTGTAAAGTTGCGGTAAGCCAAGCAGAAGCTGGTGCACATATGGTGGCTCCATCCGATATGATGGACGGTCGCGTAGGTGCTATTCGTGAAGCCCTTGATGCGGCAGGTTATACCAATGTATCTATCATGAGCTATGCGGCAAAATACGCATCTGCTTACTATGGTCCGTTCCGCGGAGCTGTTAATTCTGCGCCAAAATTTGGTGACCGCAAATCTTATCAAATGGACCCGGCTAATCGTTTAGAAGCTTTCAGAGAAATCGAACTCGACATCGCTGAAGGTGCAGATATTATCATGATTAAACCGGCCTTGTCCTACTTGGACATCGTTCGTGAAACGCGTGACCGCTATGAATTGCCTGTGGCGGTATACAATGTATCCGGCGAATATGCGATGGTTAAATCTGCTGCTGCGGCTGGTCTCATCGACGAAGAACGTCTCGTTATGGAAACAATGCTTTCCATGAAGCGTGCTGGTGCTAAAATCATCATTACGTACCATGCCTTAGATATTGCTAAATGGTTACAACAATAAGGAGGAACTATGTTCCAACTCGGTAAATCTGAAAAGGCCTTTAACGAGGCTAAACGTTATATGCCAGGCGGCGTAAACAGCCCTGTTCGTTCCTACCGCAGCGTAGGATCTAACCCTCCGTTTATTAGCAGCGCCAGCGGCAGCCGTATTTATGATATCGATAACAACGAATATATCGACTATGTGTTGAGCTGGGGACCTATGATCTTGGGCCATGCGAACCCTGAAGTTATTGCTAGCTTGCAAGAGGCTATTCCTCGCGGTACTAGCTATGGTGCGCCTACACTACTAGAAATAGAATTGGCTAAAAAGATACAAGCCTTCATGCCGTCTATGGAGGTTATCCGCCTCGTAAACTCTGGTACAGAGGCTACCATGAGTGCCTTGCGCGTTGCTCGTGGCTATACTGGTCGCGATCGCATCGTGAAATTTGTGGGCTGTTACCATGGTCATAGCGATGCTCTCTTGGTAAAAGCTGGCTCTGGCCTTGCTACCTTTGGCGTGCCGGATAGCCCTGGCGTTCCTCAAGGCGTAGCAGAGAATACCATAACATTGCCGTACAATGATTCTGAAGCGGTTCGTAAATTATTCGACGAGATCGGCGATACTATTGCGGCGATCATAGTTGAACCTGTAGCTGGTAACATGGGCTGCGTACCTCCAGCACCAGGTTTCCTCGAAACCTTGCGCGAAGTGACTAAGGCTCACGGCGCTGTGTTGATCTTTGACGAAGTTATGTGTGGCTTCCGCGCTAGCAGTGGGGGTGCCCAAAAGCGTTACAAGATTAAACCGGACCTTACATGCCTTGGTAAAATCGTTGGCGGTGGCATGCCACTTGCCGTGTTTGGTGGCTCTCGCGAGATTATGAACCAAATTGCTCCAGCTGGTCCTATCTACCAAGCTGGTACATTGAGTGGTAACCCAATTGCCGTTACCTCTGGTTTGGCAACGCTTTCCATTCTGCAACGTGATCCAACGGTATTTAAACAAGTAGAAGATACGACGATTGCCCTTTGCGAAGGCTTTGAAAGATTGGCGGCACAATACAATGTGCCTGTTGTAGTACAGCATGTAGGCTCTATGTTCACCATCTTCTTCACTGACAAACCAGTTAAGAACTTTGATGATGCGGCAGCTTGCAACGAAGAACAATTCAAAATGTTCTTCCACCATAACTTGAGCCATGGTATTTACTATGCGCCAAGTCCTTATGAAAGTAATTTCGTATCTATCTGCCACAAGAGTAGTGAAGTGGAACGCACATTAGCCGTTGCTGATGAAGCTTTCAAAAAAATCAGTGATACATTATTATAAAAGTATATAGTTTGTAGTTGTTTATGTATCGATACAGGTGATGAACATGCAGTTTTACAAGAATTTAAAGCGTGCTCGCGTGCGCATGGGCAAAAGCCAAATCGAAGTAGCAAAGGCCGTAGGTATCAGTAATGCGGCGCTTTCAAATTACGAAACAGGGTATCGCGAACCAGATTTAGATACACTCTGTGCCCTGTCTCGCTATTATGGATTGACCTTGGATGAGCTGTTGGATGTAAATGGAGAAGAACACGAGCCCATCTATGATCTCAGTCCTGTACTAAAAAATAAATACATCGCCTATAAAGGTGATGTATTTGAGTTAAAAGACTCGCAAAAACGTGCGCTCTTGCGTGAGCTTGATAATTTATTTACTAAATTTGAGAAATCAAAGGTAGAAGATAAAGGTAGCAAGCCAAAGACGTACAAACATGGGAACCCACATATTAATCGGGCGGGCCTAGCTAGTAGCGCTGGTAGTCTGGCGGCACGACGGAATATAAAGTAGTGCTATACTACATTGTAGATTGAGTGGAACATGTTTATTTAAACAATTTAATTAACTTAATTATAAAAAGTACCATCTATTTGGGGCTAAACGACACATAAGTCGTCCCTTGATAGATGGTACTTTTTTTGCCGCAACATAACAAAATATTCGTTGGTGGTATACGCTAGTTTAACATATAATTAAATATAGAAGTGGAATAAATATTTACTAGTCTTATAGGAGAAAGTTATGATAGTAATATTTGCAGGATTTTTAGCATTTTTATTTTGTCTGTATTTCATTAAAAATCCATACTTCACATTACAGCATATTAAAATTAAACGCTCAAAATCTTTGTTAATTACAGAGTTGTTTTTAGGTGTGATAATTTTTTTATATATTATTTTTGCAGGATATTCTAGACTAGTACGGTTTTTAATAGAATTGACATCTGTAATTCTGTTTTTATTAGAAATGTGGTTAAGAGTTCCTGCTATTGAATTGGATTGTAGTTTATCACCTGACGTGAAAGTAATGCTCATTAAAAAAGCTAAAAAAGATTTTTATTCTATATTGCCAATATTTTTTATAGCAACATGTATGTTTGTATTTAATTTCATCAAGATTTAAATAGATTTAATTTAATTGGAAAAGTGAAAATTAATAGGAGTACATATGAATATATACATTAATAAAATAAGAGATATATTAGTTGATTTAATGCCCAAGCATTGGTATAAAATTTATTTGTATTTTGAATGTTCTGAGTTAGGATCAACATCAGGTTGTTATTATATAAAAACGCCAGGTGGATCTATTATTCAATATGGTGAATTTATATATAATTTTTCTGATGAAAATAGCGAACGAATGAAACAGGGGATGTATGATATTTTAACGAATGTTAGATTATTACACGAAGCATCGATTGAGAAGTGGACTTGGGGAACAATGTATATTTCACGCGATGATTATGAGCCCCATTGTGAATTTCATAATGATCCTGTAACTGACGATTGCTGGCTCCAAAATAGATATAAGTGGGTATATAAAAACTTTGGTATTTTGGAAAATGAAGATGAATTTGATCCGAATGTATATAAAGAAATGCTAAAAGGTCCACGAGGTGTTTTATTATTGGAAGATATGGAGTCTCGTGTATTAGCAAAAAATTATACTGCCATTGATAAGGCGTTTAAGTTAAAGCATAAAAGCTTAGAATCAGAACTTGAAAAACATTATAATAAAGTGGCCAAAAGTATATACAAGTTAACGCCTCTAAATTGGCATCGTGCTAAATTACACTTTGATATGAATGTTAATAATCCCTTTGTAGAGCTTTGGGTTTATAAAACTGAGGATGACTCATGTATTACAAAGTATGTGGAAAATAATGATGAAGAGCCTGCTATTATTTCGGAAATTATGTATGATTTAAAAAATGAAGTTGTAGCGATGATTGAGACTTTTAAATTCTATAATCAAAACCCATTCTCTGGTTTAGTATATACATTAACCTCTAATGGTGAGGTATCTTTAGAGCTAACTTATGGAGATAAATAATTTTAAGTTCGTTGATGAAATTGATTGGATAAGCTTTCATGCAGATAGGAAAAAACTCAAAAAAATGGCTTGAGAGAATACTTCTTTCTTGTTTAATAGTAGTAGGTATTATTTTTGGCGGTTGGCTTTTCTTTGCTACAAACTTTATGCATCCATTTATCCACTATTTGGATCTGAGGGGAGGTATAATATATTACAAAGAGCCAACTAATATAATTGCTTCTAATGTTCTTGGTTTTGATGAAGTACGAGGGAAAATATATTATATAACTACAAATGGTATTGGTGTATATAATGAATTAAATAACGAACATGTATTTATATTACATAAAGAGCCATCTAATGAAATCAGAATAAATGACATTACTAATGTATATCCAGAATTTAGTCGTTTTTCTGATTCGGAACAGGAAGTTTGGAAAAGCAAATTTTATGCTGATTTTAGGCAAAGAATTCCTATAGAGGAGGGAAGTATCATTAGATTTCCATTCTTTTTTTCTTACGAAACCCGTGGAATTTATAATTTAGCTACAGGATCTAAATTATCGAAAATTGATACGTATAAAATTTCTAATAATATATTCTATAATGTTGATTTTGGAAGCATTACTAAGATAGATTTAGAAACTGGTATAGTATGGAAGTACTATTCTAATAACTTATTAAATTATAATTTTATTAATGAAACGGTTTCTAGTAAATCAAAAGAGTTTAGTATTAATGAATTAATCAAAGAACGAAATCATGATAAACAATTGAAAGATAAAATTATAGCTATAGATCATTATAGTCAATTTAGTAAAGAGGATAAGGAGGTTATAGAAGAATTATTTGTTAAGTTAGTCACTGCACGAGATAATATGAGCTTAAAACCAGAACATAAAATGAGGTTAGAAAACTATTTAGAGTGATTAACTTTTCAATGTATTCATACTTAGTTGGGGAGGCTGGCTAAAGAATATATATTATTTATTACTATAAATAAAAAGGGTTAATGATAAACCAGTAAATCAAAAGCTAAAATAATATAGTGGGTAGAGGTATAATTATGATTTATTTTAAAAATAAAAAAAGCTTAGATACATTTTTAATGGTCTTTATATTAGGAGCTGTTAAGGCATATAGACGAAATTATATTGATTTGACCATTCTAGAGTATTACATATTTAGTATGTCAATTCGTTTAATGTGTAGAAAAGCACATCTGTCCGATAAATTGTTAAATATTATTGGAGATGGGATGAGTTTAGAGGATGTTGATGAGTGGATGGCTCGTAGGATTCCTATACCACCATTAAATGATATGTTAGATGATATTGAATGCAGTAGTTGGATTGCTTTAATAGAACGGGAGTTAGAGGGTAATACTTTATCTGAAGCGTTAAAGATTTCTACACATGATGAAAAGAAGTTCGGTATCTATTTCTTTACCGATTATGTAGAGGAGATATTTTGGGCGTTGTTTTTGTTAGGATTGTATGAAGTCTTACAAAAACCTGAATTCATTTCTGAATCAATCTTAAGTTGTATTAACCAGACCTATTTGTCTGAAATATATACGTGTGAACGTATTCAGAATGAAGATCTTCAAGCATGTATTTCCAATTTACAGGAGATAGCGGATACTAATATATCCGGGCAATTAAGTAAAGATTTAATTACTATGAAAGCAAAATTAGCATCATTACAGATATTATTACCATTTTATGATGTGAGTTTTGACAAGTTAGAAACAGGCATTGATTTAAAAGCCACTAAAGGGATGTTTTGGCAGATCAAAGTTTCAGGGAAGTTTATAGACTTGGGATTATAGATTCTAGAAGATTTTTAAGTTGTATATATACTTATGATTATTATTTAAGAAAACTAAGCTAGAAGACTTTTCAAAAGAGGCTTTATATAACGTTAGAAAAATGCTAATGAACTCAGACCATGGTGCTAAATACTAACAATAATCGCTGGTATTATTTAGGTTATGAACTAACATTTCTTGATTTAGATAAACATCGAATCATTACTAATGATGATGTAAGAGGGATAGAAGATTTTTCGACGAAATTCCTAATAATTAATGTGAGGATATATGGATAGATATATTAAGAAAATAAGAGATATACTTATTGATTGTATGCCTGAACATTGGTATAAGGCTTATTTATATTTTGATAGTACGGAAACCGGCACAATGACTTCAGCATATTATTATGTAAAGACTCCAGTAGGGTCAATAATTAATTATGGTGATTTATTATACAATTGTAGTACTGAAAAAGTAAATTCTATTAATAATAATATGGATGAGATTTTAGTAAATGTGCGTTTATTACATAATGTATCTGTTGAGCCATGGACATGGGGAACGATGTATATTTCACGAGATGACTATGAACCCCATTGTGAATTTCATAATGATCGCGTAACTGATGAGTATTGGCTTCAAAATAGACATAAGTGGAGATATCAGAATTTTGGTGTTCTGGCTAGAGAAGATGAATTTGAGCCGGATGTATATAAAGAAATGCTAAAAGGTCCTCGCGGTGTTTTATTATTGGAGGATATGGAATCTCGTGTATTAGCAAAAAATTATACTGCCATAGATAAGGCCTTTAGATTAGAACATAAGAGTTTGGAAGATGAGCTCGAGAAACATTATAATAAAGTGGCAAAACATATATTTAAATTAACGCCTCTAAATTGGCATCGTGCTAAATTACATTTTGAGATGAATGTTGATAATCCTTCTGTAGAGATTTTTGTTTATAAAAGTGCGGATGACTCATGTATTACAAAGTATATAGAAAATAATGATAAAGAGCCGGCTATTATTTCGGAAGTTATGTATGATTTAAAGAATGAAGTTTTAGCGATGATTGATACTTTTAAATTCTATAATCAAAATCCGTTCTCTGGATTAATATTTATATTAACAGCTAATGGTGAAGTATCTTTAGAATTATCTTACTCAGATTAGTAGATTAGTATTACATACTATTATAATGACACCTATACCACCAACAAGGGCTTGGTATAGGTGTCATTTTTATATTACAAAATAATAAAAAATCGATATTAATTGAAATCTAAGTAGTTCTATTAAAATCACCAGATTTCTACGTTTTTATGAGTGTTTTATGATAAAATAAAAGCTATAAATATCTCAGCACCTAGGTCTATTATCTATAATAGACATACAATTGAGTATGAGATGACGTGAGTTTTTGGAGAAGTATTACTATTATACAAATATGAATAAAATAATTGTTTATTTTAAGAGTCTACTGCAGTTATCAAAGTTATTGGTAGTTACATTTGCTATGTTTCTCTTTATAGGTGGGTGTTGGTTATTTCATGATTTACAGTATCGGTATGTAGTCGACAGCAGATACAATACAATTTTTGATAAGGTCTATAGTGTTTATCTCATTAATAAAGGTATTTCGATGGACATTATTAATGATAAAATTTATGCTATGGATGATGATGTCTATGTTATTATCAATCAAGAGAGCAATACAATTATTGTATATTATTTAAATCTAGAAGATGTTGAAACTATAAATAATTTTACTAGATTACAACAACAGTATTATGGTGATAAGATGATCTTACAACCGATTGAAAGTTTAGGTTCCTCTGAAACGCTTGATATGTATAAGAAATTGTTAGAAGCTCCTGGAAGGTTTAAATCACAAGGTAGCAGAATTTCTTTTTAATAGCAGTATAATTTAAGATTCCAAGTTCTAACAATATAGTTAGGACATGGAGTCTTTTATTATTATTTTGATCAGTTTAAGCGGTAGTGATTAAATATAAAACTTCTTAATTAAAGGGGAGTATTATGTTACTTATATCGAATAAGTCCTATTAAAATCACCAGAATTTTACGATTTTATGAGTGTCTTATGATAAAATAGATGCTGCATTTGGTAATGCTAAAGCTGTATTCGGAAAATTAAAGATTGGTGTTAGAATGACAAAAATTTCTGAAGATAAAGTTCATGTGGTTGGGCAAGCAAAAGATATGTATAATTTTGAATGGCTTCCTGATTATGATAGTGATATTCCAGCTGTTCCACCAGCGGAATTCTCTGCTGATTATATAGCTAAACTGTTGTCTATAGCGGAAGATACATCAAAGCAAAGCGCATTAATTGCTGCAAATAATATTGCTTATTTAGAACAGAGAGCTGGAATTATAAAGCCTTATAAATATGGAATTCAAATTGATACTGTTATTTAAACTAAAGTGAGTGCATAGTGAAATGAAATATATATTAGGTATTTTTATAGGTATTGTTCTTTTAGTAGTAGGTTCAATAATTTATATTGGTGAATCTAATTCTTATAAATATGAACCTCGTTATTTTTTAGGTTATTCAAAGGGTGAAAATTATATACTAGATACTCAAACTGGTGTTACATTAGAATATAATGGATACTCTTATGAAGCGCAATCAGATTATTTATATAGTTATGGAAAAACAGGGTTTTTAAAGCTTGATTTAAACTCAGGTCAAACTTATTATTTGTTTGATCAGGAAACTGATGAAATTTACAAAACTAATATTTTAAATAGATGTTTAATAGAGAAGAGAGAACAGAAACCAATACAAACACATATTTGGTCTAGTAAGTCCGAGCTAACTACAGAAGAGCAGGATATTTATAATAGTTTAAAGGAGAAAAAGATGAGATATCCAAATCGTTCTATTATTGTTAAAGTAACAGAACAGTAGCTGTTATGTTAAATGTTTCTAGTTTAGTGTATACACTGACCTCTAAGGGGGAGGTATCCTTATAGTTATCGTATGAAGACTTAAAGTATCATATTGTAATATTAGAACCAATACTTTTTTATTAAAATATTCCGTTATTGTAATGGCAGATAAATATGAAAATAACTCTTAAAGAAAAAAGAAATATTGAATTTTATTTTTTATTAATTGCTCTAGGTGCATTACAGGCTTATAGATATAATTGTATTGATTTAGATACATTAGAATCATTAATCTATCGAATGAAGATGTTGAGTATTATTGATAAGAATAATTTATCTTCGGAATTAGAAGAAATTGTTTTACGTGGTATGGGACTAGAAGATGTTGAAGCATGGGTTAAAGGTATTTTTCCAAGTATGTTGTTAGTTGATACGATAGATACCATTGAGATAGACTGTAAGTGTTTGTTGATGGATCCTAAATATTATTCTTGTTTTACTGATTTTAAATTGTTTGAATTCGTAGATGATACTGACTTGAGTTTTGAAATTGATTATATTTCATTAGCAAACTTTGAGTTTAATATGATGATATTTCTGTTAGGATTTACATTATTACTAAGAGAAATTGATGATGATCTTAATCAGGTACTATTATCATTTAAGGATAATATTTTAAGTAAAATTAAAAATTTAAGCTATAAATATTCTGAGTCATTTAACGATGCTATTGAACTTTTTGATTTAATTGATTTCCATGAGAATAGATTTAATCCTAAACGTCAACAATTACTTTTGAAGAAAATTAGTATTAAACTTAGAGTGTATTTTGTCTCTGTTACTAAGGAGAAGATTGAGGCTGATATCGATTTCTATAAATCAGACGGTTTACTATATTATGTAGATTCAAAATAAGATATTAGTTATATAAGTTTTAGTAATGACTGCCATTCTTTTTGTAATGTTCAATATTAGAGATTCGATGCAACGACCGTTTCATCGTGAACGAGTCGATAATCTTATTATGGTTGGTAAAGATATAATATAAAATAATGACCAACTAGAGATTACTGAAATAGGTGTAGGTGGTCGTATTAAAGGTGGTGGCTGGGGAAATCATACCCACTTTAAATCGAGTCTTTCAGAAGCGAAGCCTGCTGAACTAGTTATTCCGCCATTACAAGCTATTACAAGTAATAAGATGATAGGTAAAGTATCCGATTCTATGGTGACTTTTTATTAAATTACCCAATTTTTAAAATTTTATGAGTGTTATATATTAGAATAAAAAGGCATGAATACTTCAACAACTATGGCTATTATCTACAATGGAGATACAATTGAACCATTAAGCAGGGTCGTGACAATATTGATGTATTGAATACCAAGTGTGTTGATGTGTTACAGTATGTAAACAAAGCAAGTCAATCTGTTTTCGGTATTTACTATTATTAACATTCACAAACGAGATATAGAATCGATAATTAATTTGATTATATGACTTTTTAAGATGAAGCTGTATTAGGGATAAAAGATCTTGCAGGTGGTTATATTATAGTGAGCTTATAGAGAAATATTACTATTATACTAAGAGGTAAAAATATATGGATTTTATCATGTCTTTACTGAACTTATATAATACTAATTATGAGGTTAGAGGTACAATTCAGGCTATAGGATTTTTAATTGCATTTATTTGTATCCCTGAGTTAATCGGTAATCATGATAGTATAGAATCTTTCACTCCGGCTAAGCCTATAGTGAGACGTATAGTAAGGATTATTTTAAGTATCCTCTTAGTTTTTGCTATATTTGCTTTGTTGGGGTTACTGATGGATAATGGTTTATTATAATTCATTATATTTTCTTTATACAGTAGATATTTGATTAGATTTATTCAACAATCTGTTTTTTATTAGGTTACTTATATCGAATAATTCCTATTAAAATCACCAGAATTTTACGATTTTATGAGTGTCTTATGATAAAATAGATGCTGCATTTAGTATTGTTAAAGCTTCTGTGTCACCTCCACTTTCAGAAACAGCAGCTAAAAATGATTTTAATGAGTGGTATGTAGAGTCTTTGCATAAAACTGAATAGTTTTATTTGATATAGGAGAAAGTGATGGTAATAGTCTTTGCAGGGTTTTAGTATTTTTATTTTGTATGTATTTTATTAAAAATCCTTATTTTACACTAAAAAATATTAAAATTAAACGCTCAAAATCTTTGTTAATTTCAGAGTTGTTTTTAGGTGTGATAATTTTCTTATATATTATTTTTGCAGGATATTCTAGACTGGTGCGGTTTTTATTAGAATTGACATCTGTAATTCTGTTTTTATTAGAAATGTGGTTAAGAGTTCCTGCTATTGAATCGGATTGTAGTTTATCACCTGACGTGAAAGTAATGCTCAATAAAAAAGCTAAAAAAGATTTTTATTCTACATTGCCAATGCTATTTTTATTAACATGTATGTTTGTATTTAATTTCATAAAGATTTAAATAGATTTAATTGGAAAAGTGAAGATTAATAGGAACTACTATGAATACATATATTAATAAAATAAGAGATTTACTTATTGATTGTATGCCAATACATTGGTATAAGTGTTATTTGTTTTTTGAATGTACAGAATCAGGCATGAGTTCAGCCTGTTACAATGTTAAGACCCCTTCCGGTTCTATTATTACTGATGGTGATTTGCTATATAATTGTAATGATGAAAAAGTAAAATCTATAAAAGCTGGGACTAGTGAGATTTTGACGTATGTACGTTTACTTCATGAAGCCTCTACAGAAAAATGGACGTGGGGAACAATGTATATTTCACGTGATGATTATGAGCCCCATTGTGAATTTCATAATGATCCTGTAACTGACGATTGTTGGCTTCAAAATAGATATAAGTGGGAATATCAGAATTTTGGTGTTCTAGCTAGAGAAGATGAATTTGAGCCCGATGTATATAAAGAAATGCTAAAAGGTCCACGAGGTATTTTATTATTGGAAGATATGGAATCTCGTGTATTAGCAAAAAATTATACTGCTATTGATAAGGCATTTAAGTTAAAGCATAAAAGCTTAGAATCGGAACTTGAAAAACATTATAATAAAGTGGCCAAAAGTATATACAAGTTAACGCCTCTAAATTGGCATCGTGCTAAATTACACTTTGAGATGAATGTTGATAATCCCTCTGTAGAGCTTTTGGTTTATAAAACTGAGGATGATTCATGTATTACAAAGTATGTAGAAAATAATGATAAAGAGCCGGCTATTATTTCAGAGATTATGTATGATTTAAAGAATGAAATTTTAGCGATGATTGAAACTTTTAAATTCTATAATCAAAACCCATTCTCTGGTTTAGTATATACATTAACATCTAATGGTGAGGTATCTTTAGAGCTAACTTATGGAGATAAAAAATTTTAAGTTTGTTGATGAAATTGATTGGATAAGCTTTTACGCATCTGTTCATTAGGCATTCGGAATCGATGAGTGGCAAACTATACTACAAAGAGTTAACTAATAGGATTGACTCTGATATTAGTGATATTGATGAGGTAAGAGGGAAAATTAGGGATGAAATTTAAAACAATTTATTCTGTTTTTTGGTACTTATTTTTAGGCTGCTCTTTTGTATGGCTAATTTGTGGATTATGCTACAATTTCTTCTATAATGGTAAAGTTGAGCAGTCTAGAGTAGAATTGATACAAGCTTTAAATGCATATTTTCCTCGAGAACAATATTTGAATGCTAGCGAAGTATATGAGTCGAACAGAAGAACTCTTTTCTCAAAAGGTATGGCAAGAAATATAAGGAAAGATTCATTACATAAAGATATAGAATCAATAAAACCTATAAGTGGGAATTGGGAGTTAATTGACCAAGCTAAAACTCGTTATGTATATGAAAATGAATCGTATAGAGTATATGTATTAGAGGATCCAAGGAATGATGGATATATTGTAGTTTTAGCACGTAATAATTGGTTAGAAATGTTGTATTTATAATTAATTGTTTTAGTTCTAATATGTTCTTTTGTGGTTGAATATAGAATAATAATAATTAAATTATTTATAACAACTAGTGAAAGCTGTTGTACTAAGGAGCTGTTTTATACGGCTCCTTTTTATTATTCTATTTATATCGAATAATTCCTATTAAACTTACCAGAATTTTACGTTTTTATGAGTATTTTATGATAAAATAAAAGGTATGAATACTTCAACAACTAGGTCTATTACCTATAATGGCGACAGAATTGAATATGAGTTAACCATTAAGCGTGTGAAGAACATGAATATGCGCATCACGAGGGATGGTGTGATCCATGTGTCGGCGAATGGGTATGTGCCGGATTATAGGGTGGACAAGTTTGTCATCGAGAATATGCCCTTCATTGAGCGGGCTCGTTACAAGATTGATGCATTGAATGCTAAGCGTGTCGATGCATTGCAGTATGTGAATGGTGAAAGCTTATCAATTCTCGGTATTCCCGTTACCTTGCGCCTAGTTGAGCAGGATGGAAAGCCTCATATCGGCTTCGATGGAAAAGCCATTCTTACCATGGTTGTACCTCAGGGTACGACATTTGAAGCTAAACATAAATTAATGCAAAGTTATTGGCGTAATTTAGGGGAGAAGGTCTTTGTCCATTGGGCGAAGGTCGTGTATCAACGCTTTCACAAGCAAGGTATTGATGTGCCTCTGCCAACCATAAAACAGCAGCGTATGAAGAGCCGTTGGGGTTCTTGTACCCCAGCAAAGCAGCTCATCAAGATGAATACCCGATTATTAGAGGGGCCACAGGCGTATATTGAGTACGTTATGGTTCATGAGTTTGCTCATTTTAAATATTTAGACCATTCCAAGAACTTTCACAATCTCGTGGCACAGTTTTTGCCAGATTGGAAGGCTCGTAAGAAGTCATTGAACGTGTATTTTGCTCATCGCCCTTAAAGGAGGTGTACCATGCAGCCATTTGTACATTTACATAGTCATACAGAGTTTAGTTTGCTGGACGGCATCAGTCGTTTGCCTGACATGGTACGTCGTGCGAAGGAGTTAAATCAGCCGGCCCTTGCCATTACAGATCATGGCAATATGTACGCAGCCATTTATTTCTACAAAGAATGTATGGCGCAAGGCGTTAAGCCTATCATCGGTTGTGAAGTATATGTAACGGAAAACAATCGATTTGATCGTCCCGAAGGTCGCAGCCGTGAAAGACTAAAACATCTTATCCTTTTGGCTGAGACCATGGAAGGGTATCGTAATCTCGTTAAAATCGTATCAAAAGCGTCTACAGAAGGCATGCTATATCGACCCCGTGCAGATCGCGATCTATTGCGTCAATACAGCAAGGGCATTATTGCCCTTAGTGCATGTATTCAAGGGGAAATTCCTCAGTATATCTTACAAGACAATATGGACGGTGCTAGACGCTCAATTGAGTGGTATATCGAGACCTATGGCAAGGATAATTTCTTCTTAGAAATTCAAAATCATGGCTTGCCAGAGGAGGCAAAGGCTCAAGAGGAGCTCATTAAGCTCAGCAAGGAATATGGCCTTGGCATTGTAGCGTCTAATGATTTCCACTATGTCTTAAAAGAGGATGCAGACGCGCAGGATATCAAGGTTTGTATATCTACAGGCCGTCGCCGTGCCGAAGTGGACCGCTTAAAGTTCCCTAATGATGAGTTCTATTTGAAATCTGGGGATGAGATGGCGCAGTTGTTCTCTCATATTCCTGGGGCCATTGAAAACACATTAAAAATTGCAGAGCGCTGTAACGTAGAATTCAACTTCGACGAACATCACTTGCCGCACTTTGATGTGCCAGAAGGGGAAACTTCTAAAACGTATTTACGTAAGGTTTGTGAACGAGAAATTCCACGCCTCTATGGTGAAGCCTCTGAAGAGTTACAAAAACGCTTAGATTACGAGTTAGATGTTATTGGCACCATGGGCTTTGAGGACTACTTCCTCATCGTATGGGATTATGTGCGCTATGCTCGTGAGCATGATATCTTAGTAGGTCCTGGCCGTGGTTCTGCGGCGGGGTCCGTAGTAGCCTATCTACTTGGCATTACAGGCCTAGATCCATTGAAATACGATTTGCTCTTTGAACGGTTCTTAAATCCAGAACGGGTAAGCATGCCTGATATCGATATTGACTTCTGCTATGAAAAACGTGGTCAAGCCATCGAATATGTAACGAGAAAATACGGTCAAGCTCGAGTGTCTCAGATTATTACCTTTGGTACAGAAGCGGCTCGTGCTGTTATTCGTGACGTAGGTCGCGTGCTCGACTTACCACTGGCCGAAGTGAACCGCATCGCTAAAATGATTCCCAACGAACTGGGGATTACCTTAGATAAGGCTCTACAAGGCAAAGAGTTAAAAGCTTTATACGAAGCCGATCCAAATGTTAAAGAGTTATTCGATTTTGGTAAAAAGCTAGAAGGCATAGCGCGCAATTCGTCCACTCATGCGGCGGGCGTCGTAATTTCTGCGGACCCTCTCGATGACCATGTGCCGGTACAAAATGCCAACGATGAAGGCTTTGTTACGCAGTACGATAAGGATAATATCGAGGAATTAGGCCTCTTAAAGATGGACTTCTTGGGCCTCCGCACCTTGACGGTTATGGGGGATGCCTTAAAGCTCATCAAGGCGAACCGTGGTATTGACCTAGACTTAGACGCCATTCCGCTCGATGATAAGGCGGCATGTGACATCCTTACAAAAGGCGATACGTCTGGTGTATTCCAGCTTGAGTCGGAAGGTATTACTAAGCTCGTTATGGACCTTAAGCCTGAGCATTTTGAAGACTTAATTCCGTTGGTAGCCTTGTACCGTCCAGGTCCACTAGGTTCTGGCATGGTGGCGGATTTCATCGACCGCCGTCACGGTAAAAAAGAGGTTACCTACTTACATCCAATTTTGGAACCGATTTTAAAAGATACCTTTGGTGTAATCTTATACCAAGAACAGGTTATGCAGATTGCCTCCGCCATGGGTGGCTTCTCCCTTGGTCAAGCGGATTTGATGCGCCGTGCTATGGGTAAGAAAAAGGAATCTGTTCTAAAGGCGCAACGGGAGTCCTTTATTCAAGGCTCTGTAGCGAACGGTATTACCGAGTCCGTTGCGAATGAAGTATTCGACTTGCTCGTATACTTTGCTGGTTACGGCTTCAATAAATCTCATAGTGCGGCTTATGCGTATATCGCGTACCAAACGGCGTATTTGAAAGCCCACTATTTCCCTGAATTTATGGCTGCAACCATGACTAGCTTCATGCAGAACATGCAAAAGTTAACGTATTACATTAACTCTTGCAAGAAGCATAATGTTAAGGTTCTAGGCCCAGATATTAACTATTCTGAGCGCAGCTTTGCCGTACAAGACGATGCCATTCGCTTTGGCCTTGGTGGTATCAAGAACGTAGGGGATAATGCCATCGATCGCTTGATTCGCGAGCGCAATGAGCATGGTCTGTATACGGATATCGTGGACTTCTGCAAACGGGTAGATAATCGAGTTGTGAATAAACGACTTCTTGAAAGTCTCATTCGCTGCGGTGCCATGGATGGCTTCCAGGAAAACCGGAATCAGTTGCTACACATGTATGAAAGCGCCCAAGCCGTTGGTGCTAAAGAGCAAAAAGATGCCGCTATGGGCACTATGAGTCTTTTTGGTGATATGGAAGAGACGGTAGAGTTTATTCCTGTTCCTACTGTAGAGGATTTATCGGAAGACGATAAATTAAAAGATGAAAAGGAATACACTGGCTTTTATATTACGGGTCATCCATTGCAAGGTTATGCGAAGGAATTAGAAGGTCTCTTTGAACTGGGGGCTCTTGTAGAAAATCCAGAGCAATATGATGGTCAAACCATTACCTTTGGGGGCCTTATTGAAAATAAATCGGACCGCATGACAAAGCGCAATGAGCTTATGTCTATACTTCGCATCGAGGATTATTCGGGGGCGACGAATGTAGTGGCGTTCCCTAAGGTCTTTAGTCAAAGCCAACAGTTCCTTGCGGTCGATATGATCGTTAAGGTAAAAGGTCGCGTTGATGCGGATGAAAAGGGCGTGCAAATCATTGCAGACCGTATTACTCCATTAAAGGTAAACTATGGGCAGGCAAAACAGGTGGCAATCCACATTTATAGTCAATATGATACGCCAGAAAATAGTGAAGCTTTAAAACGCTTGTTGACTAATACCGCTGGCTCCGTGCCAACGTCATTATATTTACACCGTCAACGGAAACGCATTAATTTACCACCGAATATGTGCTTTGACCCTAGTGACGAATCCATTAAGGCTATTGAAGCTATTCTAGGGGAGGGCTCCGTAGAGGTGCAGTAAACATATAAAGTTAACGCAAGTATGTGTGACATGTAATGAGCATATATAGGTGCAACATGTAATAAGCATATACTTGATACAATAAGTATATAAACGGTGAAGAAAGACATATGTTGCGTGGGGCACAGATAGCTTTTACCAACATTGATATAATAAGAAATGAACTATCCTATCTAGGGATTGCTTTCATAGGAGGGATTATGAAACGTACAAAAATTGTATGTACTGTAGGTCCAGGAACGGATAAATTTGGCATCTTAGAAGATATGATGCGATCTGGCATGAATGTAGCTCGTTTTAACTTCTCCCACGGATCCCATGAAGAGCAAGCAGAACGCATGCAAATGGTGCGCGATGCGGCGATGATTGTGAATAAACCAATCGCATTAATGCTCGATACAAAAGGTCCAGAGGTACGTCTTGGTCTATTTAAAAAGGGCAAGGTATTTCTCGAAGCCGGTCAACAATTTACGTTGACTACAGATGATGTGGAAGGTACAAAAGAGCTTAGCTCCGTGAACTACAAAGGTCTTACAGGCGATGTGTCCGTAGGGGATAAAGTCCTCTTGGCTGATGGGCTTGTAACACTTATTATTGATGCTATCGAAGGTAATAATATCGTTACAACTGTTCAAAACAGCGGGGAAATCGGTAACCGCAAGCGCGTAGCTGTACCAGGCGTAGCCCTAAGCTTGCCACCCGTATCTGAACAGGATGAAGCAGACTTGCGCTTTGGCTGTCAACAAGGGGTAGACTTTGTGGCCGCATCCTTTATGCAACGCGGTAAAGACATTGTGGCTATTCGACGGATTCTTGAGTCTGAGAAAAAAGACATCAAGATTATCGCGAAAATTGAAAATGCAGAAGGTGTTAAAAATATCGATGAAATCTTGGAAGTTGCGGATGGACTCATGGTTGCTCGTGGCGATCTCGGTGTAGAAATTCCTGCAGAAGAGGTGCCAGTACTTCAAAAGATGATGATTGAAAAATGTAATGACTTGGGGAAACCTGTTATTACGGCGACACAAATGCTTGAGTCTATGATTCAAAACCCACGTCCAACACGGGCGGAAGCAAGTGACGTAGCCAACGCCATTTTGGATGGTACTGATGCGATTATGTTGTCTGGCGAAACGGCTAATGGTTCCTATCCTGTAGAAGCTGTTGCAACCATGACTCGCATTGCAGAGGTAACGGAGAAGGCTGCAATTTATGATAGCTATAGCCGTGCTCGTGAGGATGAAGAAATGACTACCACAAGCGCCGTATGTTTGGCTAGTGTACGCGTAGCTCAAAACCTCGGGGCCACAGCTATTTTGACATGTACTGAATCTGGTCACACCGCACTTAGTGTGGCTCGTCATCGTCCAGATTGTAAAATCATCGCTGTTACACCTCATGAGGAAACTATCCGTCGCATGCAATTATGCTGGGGCGTAGAGGCTATCAAGGGACATGAAATCATCAACTCCGATGAAATGGTTAAACAAGCTATTACCGGTGCTCTCGGCACTCGCGCCATCGAGTCTGGTGACCTCGTAGTTGTTACTGCTGGTGTGCCATCTGGTGCCACAGGCACGACCAATATGATTCGCGTTCATATTGCAGGTCGAGTGCTCCTGTCTGGTAATGGTATTTTACGCAAATCCGTTACAGGTAATGTGTACATTGCTGCTAATCATAAGGGCAATTATGAAAGTTTTAAAGACGGGGACATCCTAGTGGTAGGTACAATGGAGCCTGAATTGATGGCCATTGCCAAACGTGCTGGCGGTATCATTGCAGTGGAAGATGGTTATACATCGGACAGCGCTATCGCGGGCATTACGTATGGTATTCCTGTTATTTTAGGCGCTAAAAATGCTCATGAAGTGCTCCTCGAAGGTCAAGAAGTGACTATCGATGGAGAACGTGGTAAGGTATTTGCGGGCATTGCCAATGCTCGATAATCGCTATAAGTGATAATTAAATAAGGAGGGATAGTATGAATCCATATAATGTAACAGGACCTACTGCAGCTGAGGTTGCACAGGTTGAAAGTATCGTATCCCAACGATTAAAAGGCTCTTTCTTGTGGATGGTTGTAGGTTTGCTTACAACCATCGGTGTTGGCTTTGCCGCATTAGCAAATCCAAACTGGTTACGTTTTGCGTATCAAAACTTTAATATTATTTTATTAGTAGAGCTTGGTGTGGTATTCCTATTTAGTGCTCGTGCATATTCTGCTAATGTAATGACGTTACGTGGCATGTTCTTCCTCTATAGTGCTTTGAATGGTCTCACATTGACCTTGGTATCTTTGCGATATGATGTGTTTGATGTAGTTATTCCGGCGTTAATAGGTACTCTTGCTTTCTTCATTGGCTTTGCAGTGGTAGGGGTTACAACTAAGCGTAATTTATCATCCCTTACACCATATGTGATGGCGGCATTGTTCGGCATGATCATCGTATCCTTGGTTATGATGGGGGCCCGCTTCTTTAACTGGACTGTACTCAGTGGCTTTAGTGATACTGTTAGTTTAGTTCTAGGTTATGTAGGTGTTGTAGTATTCTCTATCTTTACAGCTATCGATGTGAACCGCATTAAAAATAATGTGACACAAGTGGCGCTCATGGAGGATGAAACAATTTTAGACCGCATTGAAATCACTGGTGCTTTGAGCCTTTATTTAGATTTCATTAACTTATTCTTATCCTTATTACGCATCTTTGGTAATAAGCGATAACAAAGGAGTTTGTATGGACGATAGAGAATGGCAAACCTTTGTTACTGTTGTGGATGAAGGCAATATTACAAGGGCTGCTGAAAAATTATTTTTATCGCAACCAGCGTTGAGCTATCGGTTGCGCCATATGGAAAAAGCCTTGGGCCATTCTCTGTTGTTGCGGACTGCTGAAGGAATTGCCCTCACGGCACAAGGCGAAATTTTCTATGATTACTGCAAGCGAATGATGCAAGAACAAGAGGCTTTGGAGCACGCTATGAACTCCGCTTCTGGCAAGATTCAAGGGACCTTGAAAATCGCATCATCTATCAACTTTGCAGATTATGAACTACCGGCTTTATTGAGATCTTTCCGCGAACAATATCCTGATGTTCATATTCAAGTGAAGACTGCTTTCAGCCATCAGGTAGTAAAGATGTTTAATACAGGTGACTGTATGGTCGCCTTTGCTCGTGGTGGCTATGACGTGTCTGGTAAGTCTGAACTGTTACTAGCAGAGCCATATTGTCTTGTATATAAAGAATTAGTGCCGCCTGAATCCTTGGTAAAGGTACCGTTCATTAAATACCAAACAGATGCATCGGTGGCAAATATTATCGAAACTTGGTGTGCAGAACATTTTGACGAGCCTCCAAGTGTGGCGATGGACGTAAATTCTATGAGTACGTGTCGTCACTTTGTGCGCGCAGGTCTAGGATGGTCTATCTTGACGTATATGGGACTTGGATCCTGTAAGGACAAAGATATCTATGTGAGTCCATTACGCAGTAAAAATGGTGAATATATCACCCGTGATACCAATATGGTGTACACAAAAGATTCGGAAAATTTAATCGTTGTTAAAACCTTTATTGAATATGTCCGTAATTATTACAAGGAACACACCGTTGTAGATAATAGTATACTTAGAGAATATAAGTCCTAGGAATTATCAATAGAGCATATCTATGAGGTTTTCTAACTGTTTATCCATGCTATTTCAGTATTGGACTTTTTCGATATAATAACTCATAATATAGATTAAGATTAATATAGTACCATGTAAGTGCATGTATATCCTTTTGAGGAGGTATACATGCATTTTTTTCATTTGGGACTATAATTCTATGCTTAAAATGCATAAAAAGTATGATTAGTAGATATAAAAGTTTTTATAACCCCTATAAAGGTAATCTATTATTCATATTTCTTTTAAACATATATAATGAGTGTAGACTTAATCAATGTAATCGACGTCGCGAGCGATTATGTTGTTGAAGACTAGATGATTTTATGTATGCCTAAATTAATTCAGAAAGGGAAAGACACACATGAAAGACAAATTATGGCGCGTTGGCGTTATGGCTGCTATCGTCGCAATCACATGGTTTGGTGGCACACCAGATGGTCTCAAACCGCAAGTATGGCAATTATTTGGTATTTATTTAGCAACTATCGTGGGCTTGGTATTAAAACCATTCCCAGTTCCTATTACGGTATTATTAGGTGTTGCTACATCTTCTATCTTATTGAGCAACACTAAAGATGTATTAGCTGGTTACAGCAATACAGCATTATGGTTAATCTTTGCAGCTTTTGCATTATCTGTTGCATTTGGTAAAACTGGCCTTGGTCATCGTATCGCATACTACTTGGTTCGTGCTTTTGGTAGTACAACACTTCGTCTTGGTTATGTAACGGCATTCCTTGACTTGATCTTGTCTCCAGCAACTCCATCCAACACAGCTCGTGCAGCAGGTATCGTATATCCTATCAACTTGTCCATCGCTGAAGCTGTTGGTTCTTACCCTGGTGAGACTGCAAAAAAAGCAGGTGCGTACCTTTTACAGAATGGTTACTTTGCAACAAAGGTAACATCCTTCTTATTCGCTACAGCAATGGCGCCAAACTTATTGGCATTAGACTTCATTACTAAATTGACTGGTGTATCCTTGAACTGGGGACAATGGGCATTAGCTATGTTCGTACCTGGCTTCATTATGTTAATGTGTATTCCGTTCATCGGCTATATGTATGAACGTCCATCCGTCAAAGAAATTGATAACAAGAAAATTGCGGCTGATGGTTTAGCAGAATTAGGTCCTATGAAAGCGTCTGAAAAAGGCCTTATCGCCATCGCACTACTTGCAATCACAGGTTGGATCCTTCCAACATTTGGTATTAAAATTGATGCTACAGCAGTGGCTATCGTAGCGATGATTGCTACATTTGTATGTGGCATTATTACTTGGGATGATTTGCTCAAAACTAAAGCAGCTTGGAACACATTGATTTGGTTTGGTGGCATCTTGGGCTTATCTTCTGCATTGACCAAAGGAAAATTCTTCGAATGGTTGGCTAAGTTCTTAGAAACTCACATGAACTTTGGTTTAGATCCATTCATGATGCTTATCCTTATCTCTGTAATCTCCGTTGCGGTTCGTTACTTCTTCGCATCAGGTACAGCATACATTTCTGCAATGCTTCCAGTATTCTTGATCGTTGGTATTAACGCAGGAATCGATCCTACATTATTAGCGTTCATCTTAATTGGTACAAATTCCTATGGCGGTTCCGTAACTCACTACGGTGCGGCTCCTGGTCCAATCATCTTCTCCGCTGGTTACAACAATGTAAAAGACTGGTGGACAGTTGGTCTTATCTCCGCTGTTGTATGTTTAGTATTGAACTACGTAATCGGTATCCCTTGGTGGAAAATCGCTGGTTTCATGTAATTAGAAATCATTACTATGGAGTGTTAGAATTTAATTGTTAGTATTCAATGTCTGTATAGGCTCTCGCGACGAGCCTGTACAGACTTGAGTTTTATAAATGTTTCACAAGGAAAGGATGCAACATGGCACAATTAGTAAAAGCTGCACAAGCTGGCTTCGACGAAAAAAATGATGCATTAGTAACGGTTGAACCGATTGCTAGCGGTATCGAAATCGAATTAACATCCAAAGTTATGCGTCAATATGGCGACCAAATTAAATCTGTTATCTTGAACACAGTGAAAGAAGCCGGTTATGATGGCGTAAAAGTAACCGTACAAGATAAAAACGCTTGGGATTACACGATTAAAGCTCGCGTGTTGGGCGCATTGGAAAGGGGGAGCAAAGCATAATGGCTAACGATAAAACATTCCCAGAAGTTAAAACAAACCCATTAACAGAGGCTGCTAAAAAACGTTTGTCTCGTTCCATGATGTTCGTACCAGGTAATACACCTAAAATGATTAACAGTGCAGATATTCACGGTGCTGACTCCATCATGATCGATATCGAAGATTCCGTGCCAATTACAGAAAAAGACACAGCTCGTCTTTTAACTGCAGAAGCATTGAAATCCCGTAAATTCCGTGCAGAAACAGTTGTTCGTATCAACCATCCTACACAAACTCCTTATGGCTATGACGATCTTGATGTTATCGTTCCAGCTAAACCTGATATGATTCGTTTACCTAAAACTGAAGATGTTTCTGAAGTTGAAATCGTAGCGAAGAAAATTGAAGAAGTAGAAAAAGCTAACGGCTGGCCAGAAGGTACAATCAATATTATCGTAGCTATCGAATCCGTTCGTGGCTTATACAATGTTCGTGAAATCTGCCACGGCCCTCGCGTAGTTGCTATCGCTCTTGGCGCTGAAGACTATCGTGCAGACCTTCGCACAGGTAAACATAAACCAGCTGTTGAATTGTTGTTCGCTCGTCAAACAATCCTTCATGCAGCACGTGAAGCAGGTATCCGAGTAATCGATACTGTATTCTCCGATGTGAAAGACCCTCAAGGTTTCCGTGAAGAAGTTGAATTCATTAAAGCTTTGGGTTATGATGGCAAATCTTGTATCCACCCAAGCCAAATCAAAATTATCCACGAAGTATTCACTCCTGACGAAAAAGAAATCGCTCATTCCGTTAAGGTATTGAACAGCTATGCAGATGCATTGCGCAACAATAAAGGCGTAATCTCCGTAGATGGTAAAATGATCGATGGTCCTATCGTAGTTCGTGCACAACGCGTAGTTGATAAAGCACGTGCAGCAGGCATTAAAGTTGAATTAGAGGAAGGAGCAGAATACGATGTTAAATAAAGTAGGTCGCGATATCCCAACAAATATCCCAGCACTAGAAGGCCGCGAAGTATATCAAGGTGAATTCGCTATTGAACCTAAAGTTCATCGTGCAGGTAAACCTGTACACATGAGCCGTGTTGGTACAAATAAAGTTCTTGCTTCCATCGATGAAGCAATCGAAAAAGCTGGCGTAAAAGATGGTATGACATTGTCCTTCCATCATCACTTGCGCAATGGCGACTATGTAATGAAAATGGTTATGGAACGCGTACAAGCAAAAGGTATCAAAGATATTACTATCGCATCTTCTTCCTTGTCACCATGCCATGAGTTCTTGGTAGAAATGATTCAAGACGGCACTGTAACAGCTATTGAAACATCTGGCTTGCGCGATCGTCTTGGTAAATTCTTAACTCAAAACCCTGGCGTATTGAAACGCCCTGTAGTGATTCGTTCCCACGGTGGCCGTGCTCGTGCTATCGAATCTGGTGAAGTTCATATCGACGTAGCTTTCATGGGTGCTCCTACAGCTGATCCACGTGGTAATGCTACTGGTCGTATGGGTAAATCCGCATGTGGTGCACTTGGCTATGCTAAAGTTGACTCCCACTATGCAGACACAACTGTTATCATCACTGATAATTTGGTTGATTACGTACACAACTATGCAATCCCTCAAACTGACGTAGATTATGTTGTTGAGGTTGAAAGCATTGGTGATCCAGAAGGTATCGCTTCTGGTGCGGTAGGTTTCACTAAAAACCCTATCCAAATTAAAATTGCTGAACTAGCTGGTGAATTCCTTGATCAAGCTGGCATCATTAAAGATGGTTTCGTATTCCAATTGGGCGCTGGTGGTGCTCCATTGACAGTTGCAAAATTCATCGCTGAAAAACTTCGCAAACGCGGTGAAGTAGGTGGCTTCGCTATCGGTGGTGCTACTGGTATCTTAACTGGTATGCTTGAAGAAGGCTTGATTCGTGCAATTTACGATACTCAAACATTCGATACAACTGCAGCAGCTTCTTTAGATAAAAACCCTGCACACATCGAAATGTCCGCTTCCATGTATGCTAACCCATGGACTGACTGCACTACAAACTACCTAGACGTAGTATTCCTTGGTGCTACTGAAATCGACCTTGATTTCAACGTAAACGTAATGACTGACTCTAACGGTGTATTGATGGGCGCTTCTGGCGGTCACTCCGATACAGCAGCAGGTGCTAAATGTACAGTTATTACTTGTCCATTGATCCGTGGTCGTTTGCCAATGATCCGTGACAAAGTTGCAACTGTAATTACACCAGGCTCCTCCGTTGATGTACTTGTTACTGAATACGGTATTGCAATCAACCCAGCTCGTACTGATTTGATTGAACGCTTCAAAGATAGCAACTTGCCTATCTACACAATTGAAGAATTACAACAATTAGCATTCGACTTGGTAGGTAAACCACAAGATATCCCTGTATCCGACAAAGACGAAGACATCGTGGCAATCGTAGAATACCGCGATGGTTCTATCCTTGACGTGGTTCGTAAACCTCTATAATTGAGTAGGGGTTGGAGTCCGGTAGAGTCCGTTTGGGTTTCGCTGTCAACTCACCATCCCATGCTAGTAAGTTAATACAAAGACCCGCTCCATGAGTTCGAGGACCATGAAGCGGGTCTTTTTGAATTTATGCGTTGTTTTATTATTAACTTCAAAGATAGAAATAAAGTCTAATGTGGCAAATATGGTACATGATTATAGTTATACTTTTACTATAAGAAGATTGGAGACCTTTAGGAGGTAGTTTTTATGTATCGTTGTATTGCCAATTTAGAGATTGATCTAGATGGGTTAGGTGAGTTTTATAGTGAGCTAGACGAATATGAAATGCTAAGTATGTACCAAATAATATCAGCTTGGTTACAGGATGATTTAGATGGACCTAATCCAGAAAATACGGTGTTTGGCGTATCAGAGTATGCCTTAAACTGGATATCTGTATTACCTGGAGATATTTCTTATCGTAACCTATTTGATATGGGAAGTTGTAAGGTCGGTAATCGTTATGAAAGTATTGATTATTTATATGCAAAATTTCTACAAACATTAGAGAATAGTAAACAGCTTGAACCTGAATATGAATCCTTATGTTTAAATCATATAAACGTCATGTCACAGTATATAGAAATTACTCTAACCTGTAGTCAAAATATAGACTTTATATTATTTATAAAACATTGGTTACGTAATTGTAGTACTTATAAACATCCGATATACTATAAAGTAAAGGATGTATATTATGTGAAATTTAGTTGATGCTCATATAGATAATATACATATTATTTCTCCGGATGAACTTTATAGTTGGGCGAAAGAAAAAATAGAGGGTAATAGCTTTTTAATCCCTGAGGGTATTGTAAAATGGTATAAACTGATACATTCATCAAAAAATAGTTAAAAATTAGGAGAGTGACTATGAGTCAAGTATTTAAGCAAGATCTAACAGATAACTCTGTTCGTCCTGGTGGTTTGTTTTTCGTTGAGTTATTAATGCCTAAGCAGTGTGATATGCCTACTCGCGATGCAATGGTAGAGGTATTCACAAAGCATTTGGGCCTTATTGATTGCTTTAGTTATGGAGCTGAATCTGCTGGTTTTGCACCTCAGAATTATAAGGTGCATTACGAGGATACTGATGCAGATATTCCACCGACCTTGATGGTGACGAATTGTGAGAAAATCGATAAGCCTGTATTAGATGATTTTGATCGTAGTCAGGTATGGGATTGTCCAAATGTGGATGAGTTATTAGCAGAGTGCCAATACAGGGTGTTTGCTACGGATATGTTAGCCTCTGGTTTAGCGGCCAAAGAACGTGCAGATATGCTTGTAAAGTATGTAGATGCATTACTAGAATTATATCCCTCTTGTAAAGCCGTTGTATTTGGACCATCTCGTAAGTTCTTAAGTCGAGAATCGATTGAAAATCATCCTGATAAAGAGGTGACTCGTTTCATGTATTATGCTGTAAATGTGCGTTATTTTAGTATTCAAGGTACCAATGATATGATGGTAGATTCTGTGGGTATGAGTACATTATTTTTACCTGATTTACAGTATCACTTTCACGGTGTAGATCCTAATCATGTAGTATTTCATGCTTATAATGTGTTGAATTATATTTTCGAACATGGTAATATAATAGGTGATGGGGAAACCATTGCGGGGTTACAAAATGGCGAGATGAATCAGGATATTCAGTGGAAGGTTCAATACGAGGATTCTTTAATCCAGCCCGTTCGAGAGGTTCTAGATATTAATATGGGTGAATACGCATCTGGAACTCGGTAGTTGTTAATCAATGAAAGGGGTGAGCATTATGAGTGATCAACGTGTTTTTGATATGGAACTTGTGAAAGTTGAAAGTTTGGAGAACGCTGTTAGGACGCCATTTTATCAAACTGATTCCACAGGTGGTTCAGTATGGGTTATTAAACCTGGTCAAATCTTACCAAAACATTATCATCATCACTCTGATGATATATGGGTTATATTGCAAGGCAAGGGTGTATTTTATCCAACGCCTAATACAGAGGTGCCTTTTACAAAGGGGCAAGTTATAGTATCTAAAAAGGGTGAATGTCATGGTGCAAAAAATACTGGAACGGAAGATATTGTCTTTGTGAGTATCGTTGCTCCAGTGCCTGCTGATTATGATCCTGTTAAGACTAATTAATATGAAAGCACTTTATAGTATTTTCTTCTCTTGTGATAGAGATATATTCATACTATAAAGTGCTTTTTGTTTTATACAGTCATTTCTAGCGAATATACCTTTTCTATTTTATATGTCATTATTTTGGTTTTACTATTCCTATTTGTTATTTCTATACTCTATAAAATTCCATTGACAGAGGACGTTTGTTCTTTTAAGATGGTAAAGTATGTAATATTTTAATAAGTAGAAAGGAATTATATGAACTCATCTACACTAGAGCCTCAAAGTGGGGATATCAATTTCAGAGATTTTACGAAACGTCGTATGCTTCACGTAGTCTTACCATTGTTTATTGTTTCTATTATTGCCTTCCTGGATCGCGTTAACATTGCTTATGCAGGCTTGACTATGAAGGAGAATTTACCATGGTTGACGCCAGAAGTATTTGGTATGGGGGCAGGCATTTTCTTTATTGGTTATGTTTTGTTTGAAGTGCCTGCATCTTTAATTGCAGCTCGTTGTAATGCTATGCATTGGGTGGCGCGTATCATGTTTAGTTGGGGGCTCGTATGTATTCTTATGACGACGATGACCACTGAGTTGGAATTTTATGTTTATCGATTTTTACTTGGTCTATGTGAGGCTTCTTTATATCCTGTAATTTATTCATTACTCATTCCAAATTGGTTCTTGCCAAAGGAGCGAGCGAAGGCAATCTCCTTGATGTTGACATCTTTATTGTTCTCTAACATCATTGGTGGGCCATTGGCAGGTATTTTATTGGATACAACGTTCTTTGGTCTACATGGTTGGCGTACACTCTTTATCGTTGAAGCTATTCCTGCTGTGATCTTTGCGTTCATTTTCGCATTCTGGATGAAAGAGCGTCCTGAACATGCATCTTGGGTAACTGATGCAGAAAAGGTATATATTAAAGCCGAGCTTGAAAAAGAAGAGCAACAAAAGCAAGCCGCAAAGAAATATACTATTTGGCAAGCGTTAAAAGACCCAAAAGTATTGCGTTTAGCGTTAATCTATTTCTTGTGGGTTATTGGTTTCTGGGGCTTTAGTTTTTGGATGCCTCAAGTTCTTAAAAGCTTATCTGGATGGCCACCAAGCGTGGTAGCGTGGTCTATTGCTATTCCAATGACAGCAGCCTTACTTGTACAAATATACTGTGGTTACTCTTCTGAAAAGCGCAATGAAAAACGTTGGCACGTTGCTACTACATTGTTCATTGGTACTATTGGTTTCTTAGCAACACCACACAGTCCATCTCCAGAAGTTAGCTTATTCTTTATATGCTTAACTGCAGTAGGTGTTTACGGTGGTATGGGTGTATGGTGGACCATGCCAACAACCTTCTTATCTGGCGCTGCTGCAGCGGGGGCGATGGGACTCATTAACTCTTCAGGTAATATGGGGGGCTGGGTAGGTCCTTATATGCTTGGATTCATCAATGGTCACACTGGTAGCTTTGCTTATGGTTACTATGTAATGGGGGCTTGTATGTTCCTTGCTGGTCTATTAATTTTGACACTTCCAAAATCTATGGAACATAAAGAGGATTAAGTAGAGCTATATTATAGATAACTAGATTATAGACAACTTAATAGGAAAATATTTAACGAATGCTTCAATGGTGTGATTTTGGATACTATTCAATTTTATGTTACAATTTACAAAATAGTATTATTTAAACTTGAGGAGACAAATATTGAAAGAGTGTAGACCTAAGTTTGATGAAATTACATCATTTGATGAATTTAATAAATATTATTGGTATCGTGATGAACTTTCACAAATATGTAAATCATTAGGATTAGAATATAGGGGAACAAAACAAGAACTCAATTATATTATTGAGCAGTACTTTAAAGGCGATTTAATTAAAAAATCATCAATAAAAAATAGAAGAAGGCAAGTGGAAAGTATTACTTTAGATACACCATTACTTGAATGTAATTTTTCCTTTAATACGAAGTTTAGAGAATATTTCTCTGCTTTAATAGGTGTTTCACGATTTAAATTTAATGCTGATATGGCTACTGCCTGGAGAAAAGTAAAAAGTGAAAAAAATACAAGCTTTACAATTGGAGATTTGCTGAAAGTATATTATGGTGAATCAGATTATGCAAAGTATGACAATTCGGTTTGTCAATGGAATCAATTTTTTAAGGATTTTTGTGCAGACGAATGTAGTGGCAATTATTCGAATAAATTAAAAGTAGCATCTATTATTTGGAAAGAAGTTAGAGATTCAAAAAATGAAAAAATTTATTCAAAGGAGCTTTTAAGTGAATATGCATATAAATTAGAAGCGTATCGCAAGTAGAAGCAACTTGTCATTGCGGAGACGTATTATGGGAAAGTTAGCAATTAAATCTATAATAAAATAATGAAAAAAGCACCTTATATCCTATAAGAAGAGTCATTTGTGATGACTTTTGTAGGTATGTAAGGTGCTTTTATTTATTCCTGATTTCTTTATTGATTTTGTTTTGTTACATCAGGCACTTTCCCAGGATTCATATCGAGGTTTAGATCTGTGGATTTGAATGGGCGTGGGTTTGCCTCTGGTGGTTGTACTTTGAGCTCTGGATGCAACCATTGCAGTTGTTTTAGTTCCCAGTCGTACTTGGCACCGTCATTTTGTAGTTGACGAATATCTTTTAGGATTTCGTCTAGTTGATCACTATGCTTATTAGCCATCCCTTCAAGAATGTAAAGACGACCTGCTACACTGTCGATGGTAGAGCCATCGTGGTCTTCATCGACACGCCATTGTAATTCAGAGATTTGTATTTGCTGGAATATGATAACGATAACCAGCACAATGATAACGCCCCACATGGGAGCTTCTTTAGCTTTCAAAAGGGCTCGCAATTTAGATGCGAGCCCAGATGGTTTGTTCATTATTGACGATCCTCGAGTTGTAATCCAGGTAATGGTAATTTGGAGTTTACAAAGTCTAACCACAAGCGAGAAGCGTGGGAGAGGTAATGACCTTTTTTCCAAATTACATAAAGGGTATGAATAATTTCAGGTACGAGAGGTCTTACGACAACCTTAGAACCAACCTCCGTATTTTCACCTACCTCAGGGCAGAGACGAGATGGTAATAATGCGATAGCAAGGTTTGCACTAACCGTTTGTAACATGAGATCACGTTGGCTCGTTTCAAACACGATATGCGGTTGGAAGCCGGTGTGTTTACAAGCTTTGATGATTTCATCATGTAAGTTGAAATCGTCTTTATGCAATACAAAGGATTCATCAGCTAGCATTTCTAGGCGAATTTCTTTTTCTTTTGCTAAAGGGCTAGATTTTGGAATGATAACGGACAGTGGGTCACTCGTAAGGTAGAAAGATTCAAATTCTTTAGGGTTTGGTTTAGTACAGATGATGCCAATATCAATTAAACCTTCCTGAACGCTGATCTCAACCTTTTTAGAACCTTGTTCGTAGAGTTCCAATTCGATTTGTGGATATACTTTTTTAAATTCACCTAATAACTGGGCAAAAATGGGAGCATCAGTAATTGGTGGAATACCAATTCTGATGGAACCTTGCTCCAAACGAAACTCGTTTTCAAAATCAGTTTTTAGATGTTCAAACATAAACACAACGCGTTTAGCGTGGGTTAAGAAGATGGTACCCCCATCAGTAAGTTCTACAGATTTAGCATTACGCATGAAGAGAACAACACCAAGTTCGTCTTCTAAAGCTTTAATTGTACGGCTGATTGCAGATTGGGAGATGTGTAAATTCCTTGCAGCCTTACTAAAGCTTTTTTGATCAGCTACTTCAACGAAGTATTTCAAATGATGAAAATCCATAATTAACCCCCTAAAAATAAAACTTGGTTATAGGACGTGACCTAACTAAATGAGAATAGTTATTACTGTAATGCAATTAGCTATTACTTTATGTAAAGCATGGATAGCAATATTGGCAAAGCGACAGTCACTGTATGTGTTGCGTTGATAGGGCCCAGCACGTTATAATTAGCATATAGGGCTATATCAAGTTATGATATTAGGAATTATGGTTGTGCCCATCACAAAAAAGTATGCTCACACATAATGCCATATTATATATAACATATATATTATTGCATTATTTTTTCATGTGCGCAAGTTTGTAATGGTTGTTATTCCTAAACATAATGATAGATTAAGCAAGTGTTCTATTTTTGCTAAATGCTTAAGGAGGCAATAATCACATGAGTCGTAAATTTAAAACTATGGACGGCAACCAAGCGGCTGCTCACGTTTCTTATGGTTTTACAGAAGTTGCTGCGATTTATCCAATCACTCCATCTTCTCCAATGCCAGAACACATTGATGAATGGGCTGCATCTGGTCGAAAAAACATCTTCGGCAACACTGTTCAAGTTGTAGAAATGCAATCTGAAGCAGGTGCTGCTGCTGCAACCCACGGTTCTTTACAAGCTGGTGCATTAACAACAACTTTCACATCTTCCCAAGGTTTGTTATTGATGCTTCCTAACTTATATAAAGTAGCAGGTGAATTACTTCCAGGTGTATTCCAAGTAGCTGCTCGTGCATTGGCTGCACATGCTTTGGCTATCTTTGGTGACCACCAAGACGTAATGGCTGCTCGTGCAGCTGGCTGTGCTATGTTAGCTGAATCCTCTGTACAAGAAGTAATGGACTTGTCCGCTGTAGCTCACTTGACAGCTATTAAAACTCGTGTACCTTTCATCAACTTCTTTGACGGTTTCCGTACATCCCACGAAATTCAAAAAATTCAAATCTGGGACTATGAAGATTTAAAACCATTGGTTGACATGGATGCTGTTAAAGCTTTCCGTAAAAATGCTTTAAATCCAGATGCTCCTGTAACTCGTGGTACTGCAGAAAACCCTGACGTTTACTTCCAACATCGTGAAGCATCCAACAAATTCTACTTGAACGTTCCTGACGTTGTAGAACACTACATGAACGAAGTTAACAAATTGGCAGGTACTAACTACCAATTGTTCAACTATCATGGTGCTCCTGATGCTACTGATGTTGTTGTAACTATGGGTTCTTCCGCTCAAGTTGTAGAATCCACTGTGGATTACCTCAACAAATTGGGTCGCAAAGTTGGTTTTATCAACGTTCATTTGTTCCGCCCATTCGCAACAGATCGTTTGTTGAAAGCTCTTCCTAAAACTGTAGAACGCATTGCAGTTCTTGACCGTACTAAAGAACCAGGTGCTTTGGCTGAACCATTGTTCTTAGACGTACAAGCAGCTGTAGTTGACGGTGGCCGTAATGTAAAAGTTATCGCTGGTCGTTATGGTTTGAGCTCCAAAGACGTTATCCCTGCAGACATCGTTGCTGTATTCGATAATTTAGCTGCTGAAAATGGTAAGAAATTCTTCACATTGGGTATCAATGATGATGTTACATTCTTGTCCTTAGATCGTGCTGAAGGCGTAGAAGTTGAAACTCCTGGTTTGACTGAATGTAAATTCTGGGGCTTCGGTTCTGACGGTACTGTAGGTGCGAATAAATCCGCTATCAAAATCATCGGTGACCACACTGATATGTATGCTCAAGCATACTTTGACTACGACTCCAAAAAATCTGGTGGCGTAACAATGTCTCACCTTCGTTTTGGTAAAAATCCAATCAACTTGCCTTACTTGATTACTGAACCTCAATTCGTAGCATGTCACCGTCAATCTTATGTACATGAATACGACTTGATTCGCGGCATCAAAAAAGGCGGTACATTCTTATTGAACTGTACTTGGTCTCCTGAAGAATTGGATGAACATTTACCTGCTAAATTACGTCGTCAAATCGCAGAAAAAGAATTGAACTTCTACATCATCAATGCTGCGAAAATCGCTTCCGAAATTGGTTTGGGCGGTCGTATCAACATGGTAACGCAAGCTGCATTCTTCAAATTGACTGAAATCATCCCTGTAGATGATGCTGTTAAATACCTTAAAGAATCCGTAGTAACTTCTTACGGTAAAAAAGGTCAAAATATCGTTGACATGAACAATGCTGCTATCGATCAAGGTGTTAACGCTTTGGTAAAAGTAGATGTTCCTGCTAGCTGGAAAGACGCTGTTGATAATGGCAATCATGCGGCTAAACCTGGTTGCGAATCTTGCCCATCCTTCGTTCAAAATATTGCACAACCAATCAATGCACAAGCCGGTTATGATCTTCCTGTATCTAGATTCTCTGGCTATGAAGATGGTACATTACCTGCTGGTACTGCTAAATTCGAAAAACGCGGTCCTGCATTGTTCGTTCCAAAATGGTTGCCTGAAAACTGTATTCAATGTAACCAATGTTCCTTCGTATGTCCACATGCTACAATTCGTCCAATCTTGGCAACTGAAGCAGAAGTGGCTGCAGCTCCAGACCATTTCGATACAATCCCTGCATTGGGCGCTAAAGACCTTCAATTCCGTATCGCAGTATCCCCATTAGATTGCTTGGGTTGCGGTAACTGTGTTGATATCTGTCCAGCTCCTAAAGGCAAAGCTATTGTAATGACTTCCATCGATTCCGAAATCGAACAAGCTGAAGCTTGGAACTACGGTGTTAACCTTCCTGTAAAAGAAAACCCTATGAAGAAGGAAACTGTTAAAGGTTCCCAATTCGAACAACCATTGTTCGAGTTCTCCGGTGCTTGTGCAGGTTGTGGTGAAACTCCTTACGCTAAATTATTAACTCAATTGTTCGGCGACCGCATGATGATTGCCAATGCAACTGGTTGTTCCTCCATCTGGGGTGCTTCCATGCCTGCATCTCCATACACAACTAACCAACAAGGTCATGGCCCTTCTTGGGCAAACTCCTTGTTCGAAGATAATGCTGAGTATGGTTACGGTATGTACATCGGCGTTAAGAAAATCCGTCAACAATTAGTAGAATTGGCTGCTAAAGCAGTTGAAACTGCTACTGGCGAATTGAAAGACGCTTTAGAACAATGGATTGAATTTGCTAACCTTGGTGCAGCTACTCGTCAACGTTCCGAACGTTTAGTAGCAGCTATCGAAGCTGAAGGCGCTACAACTCCTGAATTGAAAGAAATTCTTGAGAAAAAACAATTCTTGATCAAACGTTCTCACTGGATCTTCGGTGGTGACGGCTGGGCATACGACATCGGCTTCGGCGGTGTTGACCATGTATTAGCTTCTGGCGAAGACGTAAACATCTTCGTATTCGATACTGAAGTATACTCCAACACTGGTGGTCAAGCATCTAAATCCACTAACGTAGCAGCAGTTGCTCAATTCGCAGCTTCTGGTAAACGTACTAAGAAGAAAGACCTTGGCATGATGGCTATGTCTTATGGTTATGTATACGTAGCACAAGTAGCTATGGGTGCAGACAAAAACCAATTGATGAAAGCTGTTACAGAAGCTGAAGCATATCCAGGTCCATCCTTGATCATCGCTTACAGCCCATGTATCAACCATGGTATCAAAGCTGGTATGGGTAAAGCTCAAGAAGAACAACGTAAAGCAGTTGCAGCTGGTTACTGGGATCTTTACAGATACAACCCTCAACTTAAAGAAGAAGGTAAAAATCCATTCTCCTTGGATTCCAAAGAACCAACTGAAAGCTTCCAAGACTTCCTTAAAGGTGAAGTACGTTACGCTTCCTTGGCTAAAGCAGCTCCAGATGTGGCAGAAGAATTGTTCGCTAAAACTGAACAAGATGCTAAAGAACGTCGCTTAAGCTATGTTCGTTTACAAAAAGGTTTCGAAGACGTAAAATAATTCGTTATTTAACGACTGAAAACTATATGAGGCACCCTTTCGAGGGTGCCTCTTTTGTATGTAAATTTAGTTTTTCTAAATATCATATTAAGTATCTTCCATAAATCAGTTATAGTGCTGGTTACTATTGTATTATTTACGTATTAACTGCTTAAAACATAGGTAATATACTAGGAATTTGGTATAATGATAAGGAGTCATGCATAATTTTAGCAATACATATTTGGGATAATTCTAATATTAAATATAGAGGTACATATGGCTAAGGATAATACACAAATGACAACGGAAGACATGCAACAAACGATATATAAAGAGTTAGGCTATAAATCCTATCCATTTCCTTTTACGACGCCGGCCTATTTAGAAGCGTATGGTGCTCTTGTAGGGCTAAATACTCCACCTGCGAAGACAGCTCGCGTTCTTGAACTAGGTGCTACTTATGGCGGTAATATTATTTCTCAAGCCGTATTTAATCCAGAGGCGACCTTTGTAGGGATTGAGCTTTCACAAGACCAAGTAGAGAAGGGCAATCAAATCATCAGTGATGCCAAACTAGATAATGTATCCTTGATACAAGGAAACATCTTGAATTTTGAGGAATCGATGGGGACCTTCGATTACATTATTGCCCATGGATTCTACTCTTGGATTAGTGATGAAATGAAAAATAAATTGCTCAATATTATTTCTAGTCATTTGGCTGATAATGGCATTGCCTATGTGTCGTACAATACGTATCCAGGCTGGCATACTATGGAAGAGGTTCGTCAGCTTATGCTATTTGCTAATCGTGATCAAGATAATTTGACTCATAAGGAAAAGGTATTGCGCGGGAAGACCGTAGGCAGTCTTGTAGGTGCTCAGATTCTTAACTATGATAATCTTAAAGAACGAAATAGTAAATTCCTAGGTGCATTGCGCTCTATTATGCAAAAGGATGACTATTATGTAGGTCATGACCATTTAGAACCTCATAATGATCCATGCTATTTTTATCAATTCAATGATCATTTGAAAGCGCATGATCTTGCGTATGTATGCGATGCAGACCTTACACTATCTATGGTTCGTACCTATGATGAAAGTATTGCAGATAAACTAGAGCAACTGGCACCTAATAGCCAAGCGGATCAAGAACAATATTTAGATTTTATATTAGATACGACATTCCGCAAGTCTATTATTTGTAAAGCTAGCGTTGCAAAAGATATCAATTTTGCTGTTGCAAATCCGGCTGAAGTGAATACAATTCCTGTTCGCACTATTGTAAATAGCTTTGTTTTCCAAATTCTCTTTGATGAGGAAGCACTGGAAATGTTTGAAAATGAGCTCGTAAGAGAGACGTTCCAAGCGCTTATCAAAGATGGTGGTACGTTCAATATGATCGAGGCTCTAGCTATTTTAAAAGCAGCCCATGAGGCAGCTCATGCATCTGATGATGAATTAGAACCTGCTGTATGTAGCTTGTATCGTGCGGTAGTAGAGCATATGGTACGTGGTGGCATTCGCTTCTATAAAACATTCCCTGTAAAAGAAGAGTATATGGAGGGCTTATCTTATATTCCTGCCCGTTTTACAAACTTTGTAAAAGCTATTGTTCATGGTGGCAGTGAATATATGTATGGAGCAGATATGTTCAATGATGCTATTGGTGATATTTCTGAAGAGGATTTATTATTTATGGAGTTGTTGAACAAACCAAAAGCGAAATCTACGGTAATTAAAAAGATTAAAGAGGCTCTCTTTAGTGCAGATCAGTCTCAAACTACAAAGCATCAAAATGCCATGGCTGAAGCTTTTTATAATGAATTAACAACGCGTATGGAACAATTAGGCTTTATTAGAAGTAAGAAAACAGGTAGTATTTCCTAAGTGATAGCTCCCTTTATTTGATTCTGTTGCTATGAGTCTGTATTATATTCTGCTGATTTTATAGCTAAAATAGAAACCCGTTACACTTATAACATATATATGTACTAAGTGTTAACGGGTTTTGTTTTATATAATTAAATTTACTTTTATTTTATATTTATTACTTTTAGTTATTTTATATTGCTGAAAAAGTATAGTAAATCGATAATTTTAATGAGGAAAAAATGAGCCGTTCATGAAAATATGGTATAATGTGTATGGGTATTTTGTAAATATCATCCGATGTGTTGTGGATGATTCTATAAATTGTATTAGTTGATAAAGTTGTATTAATTGTATTATTTGTAAAAGGAGTCTTTTATGGCATCTAAGAAGGCAGTTCTAGTATATATACTAGAAATCCTGAAAGACGAAACAGATGCTAATCATACGTTATCTCAAGAGGAGATTCGCAGTATATTAGCCGAACGGTACGAGGTATCCGTCGATCGGAAAACCTTAGGCCGTCATTTAAATGATTTATATGAATCTGGAGATTTTAGTATTCAATGTGAAGAGTCTGCTGTGGGAGCAGATGGCACAATTCGACGTACTGATTTCTATATGATTCATACCTTTGAAGATTCTGAATTGCGATTATTGATTGATGGTATATTGGCATCTCGCCATATTACTGCATCTCAACGTAAAGATTTAATCGGGCGTGTTGCAAAATTGGGTAGCTCCTATTTTAAGCCTCATGGTATTGATATTGAAAGTAATACGGGGTACCTTCATAGAAGCCAAGATTTATTTCTTAATATTGATCTCATAGAAGAAGCAATACAAAAGGGTAGAAAAATTTCATTGGCCTATTGCCAACCAGATGTGGATAAGCGATTACATATTAATCTTGGCCCAGATCATAAGGAACGGAAGTATGTATTTAATCCATTCCAACTAGTAATGAATCGAGGACATTATTACCTGGTAGGAAATCACGAAAATTATGATGACATGTCTACATTACGCGTTGATCGAATTGCACATATTACGGTGCTAAATGAACGTAGAAAACCTTTGCGGGAGATAAAGGGATATCAACAACAACGCACCTTTAATGTGTCACAATACGTAAAGGAACATATTTATATGTTCGGTGGTGAATCTATTACTGTTACGTTTAAAGCTAGACGTTCCATCGTAAATCAAATTTTAGATTGGTTCGATGGCAATGTAGAGTTTACAAATATAACAGCTGATAATGTTGTATGTCGTGTACGTGTTAATCATGACGCCTTTAAATATTGGGCGCTCCAATATATGCAAAGTGTAAAAGTGCTTACTCCAGCTTCTTTAGTGACAGAGGTAAAAGCCGCAATTGAGGAAGGTTTACACCAATACTCATAAATAAAAGCTAGTTGATCGGTGAATCAACTAGCTTTTTTATGTTTTCTTATAGAACGTGCATTTTTTCTGCTTCTCTATAGTCTTTTAGAACCGGACGTGGAGGCAATTTACCCATGAGGCTTACAATATAGATTGCGATAGAAGAGAAGATGAAGCCTGGCACAATTTCATATAGGCCAAAGAATCCAAATTGTTTCCAAATGAGTACTGTTAAACCACCTACAACAATACCAGCGATACAGCCGTGACGCGTCATGCGCTTCCAGAACAAGGAGAACAAGATTGCTGGACCGAAGGCTGCACCGAAGCCTGCCCATGCATAGGCTACCATCGTCAAGATATAGCTGTCTGGATCCATAGCCATATAGATGGCAATCAATGCCACTAGAAGTACTACGATACGGCTTACTAATACAAGCTCTTTATCGCTTGCTTTTGGATGGATGATATTAGCATAGAAGTCATTAGAAATAGCAGAGGCTGTTACTAATAATTGAGCAGATGCGGTACTCATAATAGCGGCCAATACAGCGGACCAGATAAGGCCTGCTACAAATGGAGTAAAGAGCCGTTCAGTCATGATGAGGAATATTGTTTCCGCATCAGTGCCTACTAATTTATCTGGCAGCATGTAAACATGACCGATGAGACCTACTGCAATAGCTGCCATAAGGGATAAGATAACCCATACCATGGCGATATTCGTAGATTTCTTAAGCTCTTTCGCATCAGAGATAGCCATAAAGCGCACTAGGATGTGAGGTTGACCGAAGTAGCCAAGACCCCAACCAAGAGAAGAAATTAGGCCGATAGCCCAAGTAAACCAATCAGATGGATTACCAAACAAGCTAAGTCCTTGTGGAAACTCATGTTGGATGAGTTGGAATGTTTCAATAGGGCCACCCATGTACATGGCTGCTGTAATTGGTACTGCCAAGATGGCAAAGAACATTAATGCGCCTTGAATACAGTCTGTCCAAGATACGGCAAGGAATCCGCCAAGGAAGGTATAAAATACGACGATGCCAGCGGTGATAAAGAGGGATACGGTGTAATCAAGACCAAAGATGGTATTGAACAATTTGCCCCCTGCCACGAATCCTGATGATGTATAAATCAAGAAGAAAATCAAGATAAATAAGGCGGAAATGACAGCTACCGAATGGGATTGATCATGAAAACGATTCTTCAAATAATCCGGTAATGTTAAGCTATCACTGGCTACCTCAGTATGGTTACGTAAGCGTCTAGAAACGAATTTCCAGTTCGCCCATGTACCTAATGTGAGGCCTACGGCAATCCATACACCAGAAATCCCCGTAGTATACGCTAGACCAGGCACACCCATGAGCATCCAACCACTCATATCTGATGCCTCTGCACTGAGTGCTGTGATCCATGGTCCTAGTTGTCGGCCACCGAGGATGTAATCACCAATGCTGTTTGATTTGCGATAGTAGTAGACCCCGATATACATCATGAGTCCTAGGTATAAGGCAAAGGCGATAATAATCATTAAGTTGTCTTGTGTCATGCCTATATAAGACCTCCTTAGGTTCTAGTTATATTCTATAGTATAGTAAATAATTTTTATTGTACCACATATTAGTACTTTAGAGGGTAAAAAAATTGGTGATATTAATAAGATTCCTATACCAATTTAGCCCATATACTTTAGAGATACGCATTAGATTGTTGCTTATGAAATCATATACTAATGAGTCCCATACCGAACGAAATATGATAAAATAAAAGAATGTAAAAACGATATTTCGTATTGGGTATACGAAATATTGGTCAGTAGTCATCGAGATTAATATTTACATTTCTGGAACGTGAAAGGAGGACCTTATGGAACAACAAGTAGGCACTAAGCATGAAGTACCTAAACCGTATCAAGTTGTGACGAAACAACAAGCGTTGCGTATGTTAGAGACCTACTTTGGGTATACCTCCTTTAGACCGGCTCAAGAGGCTCCTATTGCATCCTTGTTGCGGAATGAAGATGTAATTGGAATCATGCCGACAGGGGCAGGGAAGTCTATCTGTTTCCAGATTCCTGCGCTTTGTAAGCCGGGCTTGACTATTGTGTTTTCTCCGCTTATTTCTCTTATGAAAGACCAAGTGGATGGTCTTTTAGTACAGAATATACCAGCGTCACTTATCAATAGTACGCTTACCCAAGCAGAGTTTAATAAAACCATGTACGAAGTACGCAGTGGCAAAATTAAACTCTTATATATTGCGCCAGAGCGGTTGAGCTCTAATTTTTTCTGTAATGTACTGCGAGCGTTACCGATTGCTCAAGTTATCGTGGATGAGGCTCACTGTATCTCTGAGTGGGGCCATGATTTTAGACCGTCTTATCGACTTATCGGAGAGTGGCTCAATTCATTACCAAAGAGACCTATCGTGGGGGCTTTTACGGCGACGGCGACGAAATATGTAGAAAATGATATAAAAAAATTATTAGGTCTAGATACGGCTAATGTATACGTGACGGGTTTTGATCGGCCTAATTTATCGTTCTCTGTTATCCGCACACCGAAGCGGATGGATTACGTTGTCCATTATGTGCGAGAGCACGCCAATGAAAATGGTATTATCTATTGTGCAACGCGCAAGGATGTAGATCGGGTTTATGAAAATTTAACCCGTGCGGGCATCAAAGCTGGCCATTACCACGGAGGACTCAACGACGAGGTGCGCCATGAAATGCAGAATGCCTATGCAGACGATAAATTACAGGTTATGGTGGCGACGAATGCCTTTGGTATGGGCATTGATAAAAGCAATGTACGCTATGTGCTACATTATCAAATGCCGCGTAATATGGAGTCCTATTATCAGGAGGCAGGACGAGCTGGCCGTGATGGGGCACCTGCTGAATGTATCTTGCTTTATAGTGGGCAGGATGTACAGGTTCATAAGTATTTAATTGAACAATCTATCGAAACGCCGGAACGACAAGATGTGGAGTTACGCAAATTGCAGTCCATGATTGATTACTGTTTCTGTAGTAATTGCTTGCGTAAATATATGCTTAATTACTTTGGTGAAAGCACCGTTTGGACTACTTGTGATAATTGTAGCTCTTGTAAGGGTTCTGCTGATAAGGTCAATGTTACGAAGGAAGCAAAAGCTATTTTTCGTGCCATCATGGGCACCGATGAGCGATATGGGGCATCAATGATAACCTCTATCGTCCGTGGTGAGCGAACGGACCGGATTATGCGTGCTGGCCATGATGCATTGCTTGTCTTTGGCTTACTGAGCAATGTAGATGAAAAATCTATTAAAGGTCTTATTCAGCAGTTTGTAGCATCTGGCTACTTGCGCAGTTCAACGGGAAAATATCCTGTGTTATCCTTAACGGCTGGTGCCGAAGAAGTGTTAGCAGGTCGTAAAGAGGTAGAGGAAATCAGACAACATGTGTCTGTGCCTTCTCGCACTAGTAAGTCTGCTGCCTCTGTGGCACGAGGAAAATCCAGTCCTACATCGGGCGGTTTATTTGAACATTTGCGGCAACATCGCAAGCGCTTGGCTGAAGAAGCGGGCCTTAGACCGTATCTTATCTTCCCTGACACAGTACTCATAGATTTGGCAAATTTACGACCTACAACATTAGGTGAGTTTGGCAATGTTAAAGGCGTAGGGGAAGCAAAATTAAAAAAATATGGACTTACCTTTTTACAGGCCATTGCAGAATATAAGGGATAATAAATTTTGCTGTATATATGGTAGTACTGTATATTTTTTAGTATGATAGTACTATATATTTTAGTGAGATAGTACTATATATTTTAGTAAGATTATCAAGATATACGTTAGTATTTTTTGCTTATTATAAATAGATCTAGGGGGATAAATGAGCTTAGCAGATACACAATACCTCGGTATTATTGAAAATATTTTAGATCATGGCATTTATGGTCAAAATCGCACAGGCATTGCAACGTACAAATTGCCTCAACAAATCATGCAATTTGACTTGCAAGAGGAATTTCCAATTTTAACCACTAAATTTGTAGCTTTCAAAACAGCTGTAAAAGAATTATTGTGGATTTGGCAAATGCAGTCCAATGACGTGCGCAAATTGCAAGAAATGAATGTGCACGTATGGGATGAATGGATGCGTGAAGATGGTACTATTGGTAAAGCATACGGCTATCAAATTGCGAAGTACAAACAACTAGATAAGCTCATCAAAACGATTAAAGAAGATCCTGATAGCCGCCGAATGATTGTAACCCTTTGGAATATTGAAGATTTAGAGGATATGGCGTTGCAACCATGTGCGTATGAAACCTTATGGGATGTAGGGGATGGTTACTTGAACTGCATGCTCATCCAACGCAGTGGCGACATGGGGCTTGGCGTCCCATTTAACACGGCTCAATATGCGGCATTACAATGTATGATCGGTCAAGTAACCGGCCTAAAACCCGGTAAATTTACACATGTTATCAACAATGCCCATATCTATGAAAATCACGTAGATGCATTGCGTGAGCAATTAGCACGTCGCGATCAAGCATTGCCTGCTCCAAAAATTATCGTGAATCCTGAGGTAAAAGACTTCTATGACTTCACACCAGAGGACATTACCTTAGATGGATATGAACATTTAGGTAAATTATCCATGACTGTTGCTGTATAGCATTGTATTTATGACAATTGTTAAATAGCATAATATGTATGGCTATTGCTATATAGTATTGTGTTCATAGACATTGCTAAATAGTATAATTTATGACTGTTGCCATATAGTATTAACCGAAAGAGGGCAGTATGTTAGCATTAATCGTAGCCGTAGCACATAGTCGTGTAATCGGTAAAGATAATACCTTGATTTGGCATTTGCCAAATGATTTGAAATTCTTTAAGGAAAAAACAACAGGCCATGTTATCATCATGGGCCGTAAGACCTTTGAAAGCTTACCGTTCTTGTTGCCAAATCGTGAGCATTGGGTAATTACTCGTGATAAAGGCTTTGACGCACCGGAAGGTGTTAGAGTTTTCCATAGCCCTGAGGCGGCTGCTGAAGCAGCACGTGTTCTTGATGCGGCCTACGTTATTGGTGGCGCTCAAGTATACGAGGCTTTTCTACCTTACGTAGATACTATGTATATCACTGAAGTAGATCACGAATTTGACGGGGATGCGTTTTTCCCTGAGTTCTCTGAGGAGGCTTTCACCATTGAATCCGTAGTAGACGGCGCGGTGGATGAAAAGAACAAATATCCTCATCGTTTTGTAACCTATCGCAGAAAGGCAGCTAAATGAGTGAAAGAATGTTTGCCATCATCGGCAGTGAATTAAATGTTAAGCCAAAGCAGGTGCAAGCTGCCGTAGAATTATTGGACGAAGGCAATACGGTACCATTTATTGCTCGGTATCGTAAAGAAGTAACGGGAGAACTGCAGGATGAGCAGTTGCGCACCATTGAAGAACGTATTAAATATTTAAGAAACTTGGAAACACGTCGTCAAGAAATCATTGCCTCTATTACAGAACAAGAAAAGATGACCGACGAGTTAATGAAGTCCTTAGAGGCGGCAACAAAGCTTCAAGAATTAGAAGATCTCTATTTACCGTATCGTCCTAAGAAACGTACGCGCGCCATGATTGCTCGAGAACGGGGATTAGAGCCGTTGGCTGATATGATTATCAATGATACAGTTACCTCTGGGGAGCCGTTAGAGATCGCAAAAGAATACGTAACAGAAGAGGTCCCTACGCCAGAGGATGCGATTCAAGGTGCTTCTGATATCGTAGCGGAAATCGTCAGCGATAGTGCAGACTTCCGGGCCTACTTGCGTAAAAAGATGTGGAATGAAGGCTTTATTCAAGCTGAGTTGACTGGTGATGAAGAGGTACAACAACAGTTCTTGCAATACGCAGAATATGCTGAACCGGTTCGTCAAATGCCGTCTCACCGTATCTTGGCGGTAAATCGCGGTGAAAAATTAGGTGCTTTAAAACTAGCTCTAACTGTACCAGGTGATACCTATGTCGCTTACATGATTCAAAAGTTAGAGAAGAATCCGAAGTCTATCTTTGCAGACTATAAAGCAGCCGCCGTAGCCGATGCGTACAAACGTCTTATTTTCCCAGCTTTAGAGCGTGAAATTCGCAATGAGTTGACGGAAAATGCCGATGAGCAAGCTATCAAGGTGTTCGGTGTAAATCTTAAAAATCTATTGTTACAACCGCCATTGGCAGGGCATGTTATCATGGGCCTCGACCCAGGGTACCGCACCGGTTGTAAGATGGCGATTATCGATCAACAAGGCAATGTGCTCGATTACGGTGCTTACTACTTAACGAATAGTGAAAAGCTTCGCAAGGAAGCTCAAAAGGTATTGGCTGATAAAATCCGTAAGTTTAAGGTTACTCTTTTATCCATTGGTAATGGTACTGCATCCTACGAAACAGAGCAATTTGCTTCGACTATGATTGAAGAGGAAAAATTAGATTGTCACTATATCATCACTAATGAAGCGGGCGCATCTGTGTACTCAGCATCTAAATTAGCTATCGATGAGTTACCAGATTTAGACGTTACCATTCGCGGTGCCGTATCTATTGCACGCCGTGTACAAGATCCATTGGCTGAATCTGTTAAAATCGATCCTAAATCTATCGGCGTAGGTCAATATCAACATGACGTAAACCAAAAACAATTGACTCATACCTTAGACCAAGTGGTTGAAACTGTAGTAAATCACGTTGGGGTAGAGCTGAATACGGCATCCCCAGCTATCTTGCAACATGTTGCAGGCATTTCTAGTGCTGTGGCTAAGAATATTGTTGCTTATCGTCAAGAGAATGGTGTGTTTAAAAGCCGTAAGGAATTGCTAAAAGTGCCTCGTTTAGGCCCTGCAGCCTTTACACAATGTGCTGGTTTCTTGCGCTTACAACATGGTAAAAATCCACTGGATAATACATCCGTCCATCCAGAGTCTTATGAATTGGCAGAGCGCATCATTGGTGAGTTAGGCTTTACCTTAAAAGACTTACAAGATAAATCTCAATTAGAAGCATTGCAAGTAAAATTACCTCTTGTAGATGCTGACAAAATGGCTGCCAAGCTTGATGCGGGCGTGCCAACTGTTCGGGATATCTTAGCGGCTCTTGCTAAACCAGGTCGCGACCCTCGTGAAGATTTACCGGCTCCATTGACTAGGAAACACGTAGTGAGCCTTGAAGATATCAAGGTAGGTACCGTTGTAAAAGGTACTGTTCATAACGTAGTTGATTTCGGAGCTTTTGTAGACTTTGGGCTTAAAACGAATGGTCTATTACATCGCAGCGAGCTTTGCAATAGCCGTCAACATCCATCTGATGTACTTGCGGTAGGTGATATTATCGAAGCGCAAATTATTTCTGTTGATGTAAAACGCAATCGTATCGGTTTATCTGTAAAAGCATTGCAACCGGAAAAGTCGAAGAATAACGATAATAACCATAATAGAAATAACAACGGTCAGCGTCGAAATAATGATAACCGAAATAACAACCGTAATAATGGCGGACGTCAAAATGATAATCACAATAATGGCTCTCGTAATAATGGGAATCGTCGAAACTGATAATTTCTTAGAAGGCTAGTTAATCTATATTAATAGATTTTAAATGAAACTCATTCTTGACTAAAAGTCATTATACGAAAAACCGCACCCTCTATGGTTTTAGAGGGTGCGGTTTTTCTATATAACTAAAATCTATGCATATTAATGCAGAACAGATATATCGAAAATGGTATATCTAATTGAAAATTTTAGATATAAGGAGTATGATGTAATCACAGAGGGGAAATTCCTAAATCATATTCCTAAAGAGGAGGTAATGCAATGAGCTTGAACCTTAAAGAAAGATATGGACTTTTAATTAATAATGAATGGGTAAAGGCATCTGACGGTGCTGAATTCAATGTATATAACCCTGCTAATGGCGAACAACTCGCTATCTGTGCAGAGGCTACATATGGCGATGTTGATAAAGCTGTAGAGGCTGCAACAGAAGCTTTCAAAACGTGGAAAAACGTTTCTCAAGTAGAACGTGCTGACTATTTATTGAAAATTGCGGATGCTATCGATGCTCACAAAGAACATTTGGCACAAGTTGAAACATACGACAATGGTAAGCCAATCCGTGAAACATTGAACGTGGATATTCCACTTGGGGCGGACCATTTCCGTTACTTTGCAGGCGTGCTTCGTTCCGAAGAAGGCTCTGCACAAGTATTTGACGAAAATACATTGAGCCTTATCGTTCGTGAACCAATTGGGGTTGTAGGCCAGGTAGTACCTTGGAACTTCCCATTCCTAATGGCCGCTTGGAAATTGGCGCCAGCTCTTGCAGCAGGTTGTACAGTTGTAATCAAACCTTCTAGCCATACATCTCTTAGCCTTTTGGAACTAGGCGACATTTTGAAAGAAATCTTGCCTCCAGGCGTTGTAAATATCGTAACAGGTAAAGGTTCTAAATCCGGTCAATATATCCTTGATCATCCAGGCTTCAGCAAGTTAGCTTTCACAGGCTCTACAGAGGTAGGTCTAGATGTATATAAAGCAGCATCTGAACGTTTGATTCCTGCCACATTGGAATTAGGTGGCAAATCTGCGAATATCTTCTTTGAAGATGCAAACTGGAAACAAGCTCTTGATGGGGCAATGCTCGGCATCCTCTTCAACCAAGGCCAAGTATGTTGCGCAGGTTCCCGTATCTTCGTACAAGATACAATTTATGATAAATTTGTAGCTGAACTTTCCGCTTTATTTGATAAAGTAAAAGTTGGCTTACCTTGGGAAGAATCTACACAACTTGGTTCTTTGATTTACGAAGCACAAGTTAATAAAGTACTTAGCTATGTAGACCTTGCAAAAGAAGAAGGTGCTCGCATTGTAGCCGGTGGTGTGCGTGTTACTGATGGTGAACTTGGTAAAGGTTGCTTTGTAAGACCTACACTAATCGCAGATGCTACAAATGATATGCGCGTAGCTCGCGAAGAAATCTTCGGTCCTGTAGCCGTTGTCATCAAATTCCACAGCGAAGAAGAAGTTATAGAACAAGCAAATGACAGCTTATACGGCCTTGGCGGTGGCGTATTTACTCAAAACATCAACCGTGCTATCCGCGTAGCTCGCGGTATCCAAACAGGTCGTATGTGGGTAAATACATATAACTCTATCCCAGCTGGCGCACCATTCGGTGGTTACAAACAATCCGGTATCGGTCGTGAAACACACAAAGTTATCCTTGAGCATTACACTCAAATGAAAAATATCATCGTAAACTTGAGCGATAAACCATCTGGTTTCTACGATTTAGATTAATAACATATAAACTTCTCCGATGAACTATAACAAAGAGGCACCTCGAAAGAGGTGCCTCTTTATTAATATTGAGATAAACGGAATATTTTTCTATACGCCTCTGGTGCATTAGAACCATCAGAAGGTTTTATAATAACTCTAATATATATATCTTCTTTGAAGTCTGGATATGTTGTTGCATATTCTTTGCAGAATTGATCCATTCGATTGTAAAAATTTGTTACATCTTGGTTTTGTATGGCCGAATAGGGAATAGGCATTTCAATATACAAAGAAGATGTATCGTATGTAGCATAGGATAACTCCTCTTCTGTTATATAGTTTTTCATTAATGGGAATGCAGTTATTAACGGAATGTTGGTTATCAGTATTCGCTCCACTTGTGGTACAACAGGTGCAGAGGTATGCAAGGCTTCAGATATTTCAATGGGCATTTGTGGATATTTGTCAAAGGTGACTTGCCATCTATTGTTCCTATGAGACTCTACGTGATATGTTAGATTAGGATAATCCTCATTTATATATTGTTGTACCTCATCTTCACTATAATGTGAGAGAAGATGACAACCCGTTGTTAGTATGAGGGATAGTATAATCAGTGGAAATAATATAAATCGTTTTAGGGCAAAAGGTTTCATTGTATATTCCTTTTATACTACTTTAGAAAGTTTAGTAAATCGTAATTGCTTAACAGGCACGTTTAATTTATTGGCGGAATTTTGGAGTACATTTTGGAGTACACTGTTTTAATTATATTATATCTAAATTAAATGTTTACTCATATAGCTGATTAATACCACACAACTCTCAATAAACCATAATAAAGAAGCAGCCCGAAAGAGGCGCCTTTTTTGTACTTAACAATAGTCTATTATATGTAAAAGTATAGGGTATGTTATAATTGTAGTCACATGAAATCGTGTTATTTAGAGAGGGTTATTATGAATTTGAAGAGAGTAATTAAATGGATTGGATATATTGTTGCCATAATGGTAGTGCTTTATATCCTCATATTGGGAGTATTGATATATTTCTTGGCAAGTGGAGACTTTAAAATAGTCTGATTTATTTAAGTGACCTTCAAGAGAGTGGATTATATTATGGCAATGAAAACCGTAAGATTGCTGATAATGTAGTTGCTGTTCATGAGGTGGATAATAAACTTTATTATATAACTTTAGACGGTATTGGTATTTTTGATGAAAATGTAAGTTTGTTAGATGCTTGGAATAAAGATATTAATAAATATAACACTTTCATTCCTCGGATAGATGCTAAAGAAACGCAATTTAATGTGAGTCTTGATGAGTTATATCCTAATATTTCTAGTCTTGATGAAAGTGATAGAGATATATGGAATGAAATCTTTTTTGATAGTGAGAAACGATATACAGGTCCACACGCTGGATATACTATAAAGCTACCTTTCTATGTATCATATAGAAAGGAAGATATGGTTAAGCATAATGATATAGTAGATCTTTCTACAGGAACTATTATTGGTAAGTATGGTAGTGAGCATATTTATAGAAACAACGCTTATTATAATTTTGAATTCAGAAAATTGACTAAAATTGATTTTTCTCAGAAAACTATATATAGCTATTATTCTGATAGTCTTGATATCGGTCGGTTTAGCAAGAATAATGCAGATGATGAGAGATATGAATCTTATGCACGAAATGAGCTAAATAAAGTAAGAACGAAAGACATAGAGGTATTAACTAATTTACTAAATCAACGATTCATCGTGTTTAATTCCTTTAACGAGTTTTCTGATTTTGATAAAATTACCTTTGAAGCATTAACCATTGATGCAATTAAAAATCGGAAGGCATTGCAGTTAGGGCCGTTAGAAAACCAGACACTTCGTCAGTATTTGAGTCGGTAACCATATAGTGGAAGGTGGAAGATGAATAAACTTGAAATATTAGGATATATTTGGATTTTTATATCTATATCCTTATCTATGGGGTTATATAAACTTGAGATCAGTAAACGTGTCATTGATGAAGAATATGAATATATCAAAAAACATAGAGCTTTTGGCGATTTAACCAAGTATTTAGCAATAATTGCAATTGTAAGTATAGTTCTATTAAATTTTAAATTTCTAATTGACAAAGATTATGTATTTATGGCCCGCTTTGGTGTTGCTTGGGGCGTATTCGTACTTTTTATAATGTGTACAGGTTTTTATCAAAAGCGGAATAGTTTGTATTATAAACGTGGCCTTTTTGCTATTTTTTCTATATTATTTGGTATTGCTGGTTTAGGTTATGCATTAAAGAATATGTTCTTTTAGTAGTAAATATATCAATTCAGATTTTATCAATATAGTGTTGTTTTGTGTGGGCACTTATGGAATGATTTTTAGAAATAAAAAAATGATTAAAGGACAGTATAATTCATGATTCAATTAGATTATCTATTAATTATAGGAATATTGCTTAGTGTTTTGCTTTTTCTTTTGGTTGGCGTATTTTACTATAGTAAATCTAAATTTTTAAAGGGACTCAATATTTGGTTTTTAATAATACTTAGCGTTTTATTAAGTTATTTATTATATCCCTTATATGAACTGACAGATTATAGAGAAGAATTTACGACATTAGTTATTATTGCTGCGATAATCATTAAAATAATTATCAATTTATCTATATTTATGATCACTGATAAAATAAGAACGAAATGGATTTCTAAATTAATTTTGATTCTATGGGTTGTTCTTGTTGAATGCTTGTATATACCTATTCATTTGTCATATCTTGTTTTGTTATGTGTATCAGGTGGAATTGTGTTGATTGAACATTTTAAAGGGAAAAGAAATCCTATTTAGCTTAGATTCAGAATTACTTTTATAGCGCTCGCCCTCGAAATATGATATACTACTTAAATGCGCATAGTTCGTGCGCGATAGGAGGAAACACATTTAGATGTTAGAAAAATTTGAACAATTAATGATTAGCGAACCTGTTCTAAGAGCGTTAAACGATATGGGCTTTGAAGAGCCTACGCCAATTCAACAGGAAGCTATCCCAGTTGCCATGAGCGGTAAGGACATGATCGGTCAAGCTCAAACAGGTACTGGTAAGACAGCAGCATTTGGCTTGCCTGTATTGGAACGCGTAGACGGGAATGAGCGTCACGTTCAAGTAGTTATTTTATCCCCTACACGAGAATTAGCTATTCAAGTAGCTGAAGAGCTTAACAAAATGGCTCAGTACACGAATATCACAGCACTACCAATCTACGGTGGTCAAGATATTAATCGTCAGTTCCGTGCCTTGAAAAAGAACCCTCAAATCATCGTTGCCACTCCTGGCCGATTGATGGATCATATGGATCGTGGTTCTATTAAATTTGACCATGTGAAAGTTGTGGTATTGGACGAAGCCGACGAAATGTTAAATATGGGCTTTGTTGATGATATCAATAAAATCTTGGGTGCTATCCCAGAAGACCATCAAACATTGTTGTTCTCTGCTACGATGCCTAAAGCTATCCAACAATTAGCTGAAACATATTTGACAGAGCCAACATTGATCCGCATGAAACCGACTCAAGTTACGATGGACTTGATCGAACAATACTATATCGAAGTGCAAGACCGTCAAAAATTCGATGTTCTTTGTCGTTTGTTTGATATCCAAACACCTGAACTTGCTATTATTTTCACGCGTACGAAACGTCGTGTTGATGAAGTGACAGAAGGTCTTAAGAAACGTGGTTACATGGCGGAAGGCATCCATGGCGACTTGTCTCAACAAAAACGGGACAGCGTAATTCGCCAATTCCGCGAAGGTACCATTGATATTCTCGTGGCTACAGATGTGGCAGCTCGTGGTCTTGATATTTCTGGCGTGTCTCACGTATATAATTATGATATGCCTCAAGATCCTGAAAGCTACACACACCGCGTAGGTCGTACAGGTCGTGCCGGTAAAGCAGGTCAAGCTTTCACGTTCGTTATCCCTCGTGAAATGGAGCATTTACATGCTATCGAACGTTTAACAAAACGTAAAATTGCACGTCGTCGTGCACCTTCATTAGGTGAAGTTCTTGAAGGTCAACAACGTTTGGCAATTGAAAGCCTCGTTGAAATGACAGATAATTTAGAAGCATTGGCGCCTTTCAAATCTAGTGCTGAGGAATTGTTGAATGATACAGATTCCGTAACACTTTTGGCGGCAGCTCTTAAATTGTTAACAAAAGAACCAGATACTACTCCTGTAAATATTACAGAAGAAAAACCATTGCGCGTACGCCGTCGTCGTGAAAGTGGTCGTAGTGATCGTCGCCGTCGTGATGGTAATCGTCGTCGAGATGACCGCCCACGTCGCAGTCGCGATGATCGTAGAAGTGATCGTCGCAATGACCGTAAAGGTGACCGTCGCAGAGATGATCGTAAATCTGATCGTCCGCGTGGAGAGAAAAAAACTCGCCATCAAAGTGAAGGTTTTAAGCCTTACTTTAAAGACTAATAGGATGTGGATTGCTTCTGGGCAATCCACATTTTTTATTACTTAATAGTTAATACTATTTATCTTGATAAGTGTTGATAATTTTGATATAATAAATAATAATTATTTCTTGTAAACGGTCGATAATGGCCTATGCCTTATAGATTTCCAAGTGGAGAAAGGTAGATTATTATGGATATCGCACAAATTTTGCGTAGTCAGGGGTTTAAAGTAACCCCACAACGTATTGCGATTTATGATGCTTTGCGTGGTCATCATGATCATCCAACAGCAGAGATGTTGTATCATACGTTGCGCCCAGAACATCCAAGCATGAGCTTGGCTACAGTGTATAAGACGATGGAGATTTTTGAAAAAATCGGTCTTGTTAAAATTCTAGAAGTTGGTGATGAGCGCGCTCATTACGATTGAGACACACAAGCTCATTCCCATATCCGTTGCATTCGTTGTAATAAGGTAGAGGACATGATGGGCATTGATTTGAAAGCTATCAAAACGATTGCTGATCAAGGTAGTGAATATCAAATCACAGGTCAACATATTACCTTTGAAGGTGTTTGCCCTGAGTGTGCAAAAAAAGAAAGTCATTAATAGATAACCCCTGTTGTTGAAGGGCTCCTTCACGGCAGGGGTTATATTAGTTATCGTATATCTTTATCTATTAGTGTTATAGAATAGCTATAGTAACAAAAATAGCTATAAGCATAATAAAATGGATATTAAAGTTAAGCGCTTTATAATTATAAAATTGTAGAAATCGTATAAAGGAGTATCATGTTTGTAATAGGCAGTCACTTATCAATTAGCAAAGGTTATTTACATATGGGCAAGGAAGCGACTAAAATTGGGGGCAATACGTTCCAATACTTTACTCGCAACCCTCGTGGTGGTAGCATGCGAGCTCTCGATGTTGAGGATATGAATAACCTTAGTGCATATATGAAAGAACATAACTTTGGTACCTTGTTGGCCCATGCACCGTATACCTATAACCCATGTGCCGCTAAAGAGGATTTACGCGCTTTTGCGAAGCAATCTATGATGGAAGATTTAGAGCGTATGGAATATTTGCCAGGTCAAATGTATAACTTTCACCCTGGTAGCCATGTGAAGCAAGGCGTAGATCAAGGTATTGAGTACATTGTAGAGTGCTTGAATGAAATCTTATTCCCAGGTATGAAGACAACAGTCCTCTTGGAAGTAATGGCTGGTAAGGGTACAGAAATTGGCTCTCGTTTTGAAGAAATTGCACGCATCATCGATGGCGTAAAACTAAAAGAGTATATGGGTGTGTGTGTTGATACTTGCCATATTCACGAAGGGGGTTATGATATCGTACATAATCTCGATGGCGTTATTGACGAGTTCGATCGAATTGTAGGTCTTGATCGTTTGAAAGCCATTCATTTGAATGACTCTAAAAATCCTATGGGTGCTCATAAAGATCGTCATGAAAAAATTGGGGAAGGACATATTGGTATCGATGCTATTGCTCGCGTTGTAACACATCCTAAATTGACGAACTTGCCATTCTATTTGGAAACACCAAATGAATTGGACGGGTACGCAAAGGAAATTTCTATGCTACGCTCTATCGTAGAGAATAAATAATTAAAATACAGAAGTTAATTTAGTTATATAATAAATATGTAGAATACCTGATACTATACTAGTTATTGCAAATACATAAAGTTATTAAAACTGTTAAGGCTATTAAAGTTATATAAAATTATTGAATTTCCATAAACTTATGGGACTAATAGCTTGTTTTGGCCTTTGAATACATACATTGTGTAAGGTATAGGGAGAGCTGGAAAGGGGGACAAAATGCGTTTTTTACATACTGCCGATTGGCATTTAGGGCGTATTTTTTATGGACAGTACTTAACAGAGGACCAAGCTCATGTGTTGGAACATCAGTTTTTTTATATTTTGAGAGATGAAAACATCGATGGCATATTGCTCGCAGGGGATGTTTTTGATAGAGCGGTGCCCCCCATTGAAGCTATCGAATTGTGGGACTCCATCATCACTCGTCTCGCTATGGACTACAAGGTGCCTTTCTTTGTGGTGAGCGGTAATCACGATGGGGCGGAACGTCTTGAAGTGGGGCGCTCTATGTTGAGCCAATCGGGTATCCATATTTGGGGCTCTCCTCATCACGCGTTGAAGCCTTTTGAATTTGAAGGGACAGATGGCAAGGTGGCTATTTGTCCTATGCCTTTTAGTGAGCCCCGACGCATAGGGGAGGCTTTATTTGCTGATGTAGAGTCTACTAATACAGAAACTACCAATATTGAAATTGCTGACATAGTAACACCGTGTTATGAACAAAATTGCGAAAGCGCTTTGAATCTGCACAATTATGACCAAATGTATCAGGCTTGGAGTAATTACTTGTATAAACAAGTGCCTAAGGGGATGCGCAGTATCGCCATTAGCCATGCCTTTGTTATGGGCGGTGAAGTAGGGGGCTCAGAGCGTACCTTGTCTGTAGGTGGTAGTGAACAGGTAAATCCTCAAGTCTTTAAAGACTTTCACTATACTGCCTTGGGACATTTGCATGGGCCTCAGCGAATGGGAGCTGATCATATTCGCTATAGTGGATCCCCATTAAAATATTCCTTTGATGAACATATGCAGAAGAAGTCTTTTACCATCATTGATATGGATACAAAGGGGAACGTAGATATTAACACGATTCCTGTAGAGGCGAAGCGAGACGTAGTCATTTTGGAAGGATATTTTGAAGACCTGTTAAATGATAAAGCATTGCAGGCTAAACATAGGGATGATTATGTACAAGCCCGTTTACTTGATACGATGCCGATTATGGATGGAATGGCTAAATTGCGCCAGGTATATCATCGTTGTATGACCATTGATCTAGTTGGTCGCGTGGCAGGGCCTATAGCAGATATGGGCGAGGCGATTTTCAAAGAATTAAATGAACGTGATTTATTTAATCAGTTTGCAGAAACTGTGTGGAAGGAACCTTTAACAGAGAAAGAACAGCAATATATCGACTCTGTATGGGACCGAATTCTTAAGGAGGACTAAATGAAGCCTATATCATTAACTATAGAAGCCTTTGGTCCGTATCGTGATTCGGTCACTTTAGATTTTAATGAGCTTCAAGACCATTCCATGTTTCTCATTGCTGGTCCTACGGGGGCAGGGAAAACATCAATCTTAGATGCCATGGTGTATGCCTTGTATGGTGAGCCGAGTGGAGAAGTACGCAAAACAGATGCTATTCGCAGTGACTTTGCAGAACCTCATCGTATGACTCGTGTCGATTTCTCCTTTGCTATTGGCAATGCACAATATCGTGTTGAACGATTACCGAAACAGATGGTAGCAAAGAAACGTGGTACAGGGATGCGTGAGCAGAATGCTAGCGCTACTGTATATGAGAAGAAAGATGGTGAGTGGAAGGTCATTGCTACCTCGGCTGTCGCCATTCGCGATACTATTCAGCAAATTATAGGATTTCGTAAGGATCAGTTCTTACAAGTTGTGCTATTACCTCAAGGGGAATTCCGAAAGTTGCTAGTGGCCTCTACGAGTGAACGTGAGGAATTACTACATACACTTTTTAGAACGGAGCTATATCGAAAATTACAAGAAGCACTGAAGGCTGCTTATGATGAAGCAAAGGCAGGTATTGAAGAAAATCTAACTAAGCAAACTGCATTTATGCAGTCTATCCCTCATGATGGAGCGACTCCAATGGTAACCATTGAGCATGTGCGTGAGTTACTAGCAAATCGGGGCCCACATCGAGATGCTCTCGCGGTAGAACGAGATGAGGCAGTAACCGTGGTAGAACAGTTTAATGTGCTCCGAAATCAATGGTCTTTATATAATCAGGCTCAACAATCTCTTGCTGAGGCTACTTCGAAACTTGACATGGTGAAAGTAAGGGAAACTGAGCGTGTAAATCTAAGCGAAAAGGTTCAGTTCCTTAACTCTTTGGCACCAACTCATGAATTATATAAACAATATATTGAGAAACAAGCTATATTAAAAACTTTAGAACAGGCCCTTTCAGATGCGAAAAAACATGTGGAACTAGCAACTCAACATGAGGCTAAATGTTTAGACGTTTACAGTGACTTAGAAGGTCAAGCTGAAAGTATACAAGCTAAAAGAACTGCTTTGGCTCAATTTCAACAACAAGCAGAGAAGTTTAATGAATTAGATGTATTGAAAAAGGAATTGTTCACATTACAGAGTAATTTAGAAGAATTAGATAGTAAAAAAAGTGAAGATGCCTTAGCTAAACAACGGAAGCTTGTAAAAAGTTTAGAAGCTGATTTAGAAGGTTTGCGTAAACAGTTACAAGATAATAACAAATTCTTAGAGGATACTACTGTTATTCAAGGGCAACTAAATGATTTACATAGATATTTTGAATTACTAGAAGAAATTAGTAAGGTACAAAAAAAAATCGATGATAAAGGTCAAACGTTAGCGTCTTTAGATGAAACCTTGCAGGTTGCAAAGGTACATCTTGAACGATTAGAGCATCTAATGCAAGAAGGACGCGCCTTTGAGCTAGTTCATTTACTTATAGATAATGAGCCTTGTCCGGTCTGTGGATCTACAGATCATCCACGGTTAGCCGCTAAGCCGGAGATGTATCCGACTAAGGATGAAATTGAAGAGGCTCGTACAGCTCGTGACGTGGCACTACAAAAGCAAGCTAGCGAAGTGGGACAACAGAAAACCTTAGTTACTCGTCTTGATGAGTTAACTAAGCAAGTAGCCGCGCAAGTTTCTACGCTAAAGTTATCTATGGACGCTTTTTCTGAGGAGAGCGCTATATCTGTTCAACAAGATTTATTAGCTAAAATGGATCAACTCACAGTTTTACGTGATAAGTCTGAATTGTTAAGTAACACTATAGCTGACAATGAGCACAAGTTAAAAGTAGCTAGAGATAAGTTGGCAACTTTAGAGCTTGCCCATAATGAATTACTTAAAAATCTACACGACTTGGAGATTCGCATTAGCTCAGTACAAGCTAATATTGATGCTCTATCTAAAACCTTACCAACCGCGGATATAGATGCATGGCAAAAACAGTTAGAGTCATTGGATAGTGATATTACACTCTACGATGAGCAGGTGAAAGTTAGCAAAACTAATTTAGATACTGCTCGAGAACAATTGAATGCCAAACGCGGACGCTTAGAAACTTTGTCCTCTCAAGTAAAAGAAGAAATAAAAAATCTTAATTTGCGGTATAAGAACTATACAAAGTCATTACAAGCCATTTCTTTAGGAGAGGATGATTTTGTAGAGGCTTTACGTGATATTAAAGAGATAGAGACCTATAGAATACAGCTGCATGCTTTGGATGAAGCCTTTAATAAAGCACAAGCTGTATATGATGCGGCGTTAAAGGTAGCAGAAACTGTGGTTAAACCAAGTGATACTGTTTCTGATGAAATCTATGCTACAGCAGTAGAGCATCGAGATATATTAGTAGGTAATCTTGCGGCATGGGATAAAGAAACAAAGCATATCGAAACTACGCTCACCTCATTAGAAGCACTCGAAGCTGCTATGGGCGAGGCTCGTGAAAAGGTGAATTTCTTAAGCCGATTAAATGATCTCGCTAATGGTGGGGAGCAAGGCTTTAAAAATGTTACCTTTGAACGCTATGTACTGGGGGCGATTTTAGATGAGGTTGTATATGCTGCTAATTTACGACTTCAGAAGATGAGTCGCAACAGATATTCCTTGGAGAGATCCGACTATACAGGTGGTGGTCGTGGCAAGCAAGGCCTCGATTTGGCGGTTATGGATGCTTTTACAGGCCAATCTAGACCAGCAAATACCTTATCTGGTGGTGAAACATTCTTGGCCTCTATGGCGCTTGCCTTGGGATTAGCGGATGTTATCCAAAGCTATGCTGGTGGCATCCATATGGATACGATGTTTATTGATGAAGGTTTTGGTACACTCGATCCAGATACATTGGAACTCGCCATGGAAACATTGTTACAGTTGCAATCGTCAGGACGTCTCATCGGCATCATTTCTCATGTACCTGAGTTAAAGTCTCGTATACCTGCTCATTTAGAAGTGACTCGAGGTGACGACGGTAGTACGGCAAAATTTGTTATTAACTAGATATCATAAACTAGATATAGATTTGCCAAATGTGTTACTATAAAAAGAGGAGAATTCCTACAAAAACATCCTGTATTTACGAAGGGGGTTCTATGAAGTTTTCGTTTGCTCATAATAATATAAATGTTAAAGACCTTGATAAAAGTCTAGCATTCTATAAAGAGGCGTTATTGCTCGAGGAGTCTCGTCGTTTGGAAGACCCAAGCGGTGCTTTTACCCTCGTGTATTTAAAAAGTCCTTATACAGCACATGAATTAGAACTTACATGGTTGCGTGACTGGGATCGTCCTTATAATTTGGGGGATAATGAATTCCACTTGGCATTCTATGTAGATGACTATGAAGCGGCTCTTAAAAAGCATAAAGAAATGGGCGTTGTTGCTTATGAGAATGCTGATATGGGTATTTATTTCATAGCAGATCCAGATGGATATTGGACAGAAATCATTCCGGTGGGGAAATATTAATGGAATATATGTTAACTCGTTTAGAGTGGTTGGTTGGTCCTGATAAAATCAAAACATTAAAGGATACCTCTATTGCTCTCTTTGGTGTCGGTGGCGTAGGTGGTGGTGCTTTAGAGGCACTAGTACGAGCTGGTGTAGGTCGCATTGTCATTATCGATGGAGATTCCATAGCGCCTAGTAATTTGAATCGTCAAATGATTACGACTCGTGATATGATTGGGGAACGTAAGGTAGAGGTAGCAAAGGCACGAGCTCTTGCTATTAATCCTGATGTGGTGATAGAAATTCATGATATTATGTACACTGAGGAAAACTATCCTGGATTTATTCAAAGCTTGAACGTTGATTATGTTATTGACGCCATCGATATGGTAACGGCGAAACTTAATATCATTGAGGTTTGTCAACGTGAAAGCATCCCTGTTATTTCTTGTATGGGCGGAGGTAATCGCTTTTACCCAGAAAAACTTATGATTGCAGATATCAATAAGTCTCATACATGTCCTTTGGCACGCGTTATGCGTCGGGAACTCAAAAAGCGGGGTATAAAAAAACAATTAGTTTTATTTTCTACAGAAAAACCGACAAAACCACAGTTCCGTGGTGATGCCACAAGTCCTGGGACATGTAGTTTTGTGCCACCAGTGGCAGGTTTTATATTAGCAGCACATGTGTTGCGTACAATTTTGGAGGTACCTGAACAATGAAAAAAGCGAAAATCCATATGGCTGACGGCGGCGATATCGTAATTGAATTATTTGAAAAAGAAGCGCCTGGCACAGTACAAAACTTTATCGACTTGATTAACAAAGGCTTCTACAATGGCCTTCGTTTTCACCGTGTAATTCCTGGTTTCGTAGCACAAGGTGGTTGTCCTAATGGCAACGGTACAGGTGGTCCTGGCTATACAATTAAAGATGAATTAGTTGGCAATCCGCATAAACATGAGCGCGGTGCTTTATCTATGGCTCACCGTGGCCCTAATACTGGTGGTAGTCAGTTCTTTATTGTATATGAGCCACAACCTCATTTAGATGGTGTACATACTGTATTTGGTAAAGTCATTGAAGGTATGGATGTAGTTGATGGTATCCAACAAGGTGCTATCATGGAAACTGTAGAAGTAATCGAAGGTTAATCTCATGAATGAAGTATCTATTAAACATCCAGAATGGCTATATATCGATGTAAATGGTAAAACATCATATGGGTATGACCAAGAGTGGTTCACTGATGAGTGGCAACGCTTGTCTGGTTGTGGGCCTACATCGGCATCACAAGTATTGGGCTATTCGCTATTTAGGGATGGCTTATTAGATCTGGAAACCACATCCGACCAAACGCTTGCTTTAGAACGGATGAACTTAGTTTGGAAATATGTAAAACCACGCTTTGGTGGTGGTGTTTATAAAACTCAATGGATGGAACGAGGCCTTGTTCGTTTATTAGAGGACGAAGGTTTATCTTATGATGTGCATATGCTAAATGTATCTCCATTCTGTGCATCACGCGTAGAGGTGGAGGCTGCCGCTCAATTTATTCATGATGCCTTGGAACAAGATGTGCCTGTAGCATTTTTGAATCGTCATAAAGGAAAAGAAAAGGCTCTTTATACCTGGCATTGGGTTCCGATTCACAGGATGTTTATGGACGGTGATGATATCCGCTGTGGCATCTTTGATGAAGGTGAAATTCGTGATTTTTCTTTGGCGAATTGGATGAAAGACACTATTTTAGGTGGTGGATTCTGTTACATTAGTCGCAAAGAGTAAGTAACAGGGTAATTAAAGTAATATATATACGCATCGCAGTGATTTGCGATGCGTATTGTAGTATAAATAGTAGGAGGTACTACATGAGTCAATGGATTACTGAGGAACAAACACCTCACTTACGTCTAAGCGCTGAAGCGGAAGAAGTGCTTTACTCTGGGGAATCTGAGTTTCAAAAAATTGAAGTTTTTAAATCAAAAGAGTATGGTATGATGCTCGCTTTAGATGGCGTGTTCCAAACATCTGAGCGTGAAGAGTTTATCTATCATGAAATGATGAGCCATATCCCTTTGTTCTTGCATCCTAATCCTGAACGTGTCTTGATTATTGGTGGTGGTGATGGTGGCGTAGCTAGAGAATGTGTACGTCATGATTGTGTAAAAGAAGTAACAATGGTTGAAATCGATGGTAAGGTTGTAGAGTTGGCAAAACAATATCTACCAACTATTGCTAAAGCTATGATTGAAAACCACCCTAAATTGACTGTAAAAATTGGTGATGGTATTGGTTTCATGGCAGAAGCAGAAGATTACTATGATGTAATTATCGTGGATTGTTCCGATCCAATCGGTCCTGGTGAAGGCTTATTTACAGAAGAATTCTATAAGAATACATTAAAAGCTTTGAAAGCTGATGGCTTGTTTGTACAACAAACAGAATCTCCGATGTTACATCAACCATTAGTGGAAAAAGTATTTGGTTACGTTAATAGCCATTTTCCAATTGCGCGCTTATATACCGCTTTCATTCCAATCTATCCTGCAGGGATGCATTGTTTTACATTGGGTTCCAAAACATTTGATCCTCTAACATGGACTCCAAACCGTGAACAAAACTTTGAAACTAAGTACTATAATGCGGATATTCAAAAAGCTGCATTTGCATTGCCAAATTTTGTAAAAAATTATTTGCCAACTAAGTAAATAATATGTATAATGGGGAAGCGCTGTTTGTGAAACGAAAATTTCCGATAGTGCTTCCTTATTTATATGAGGATTAAAGGGCTTATATTAGAGATAACACAATTAAAAGTTTCGGTTGTAAAAATTAATGAAATTGAGAAAAAGGTGTTGACACAAATCTCTAGAAAAGATATAATTCTCTTTGTTACGAAGACAATGTCTTCGATACCTGCAAGGTGGTGGGTATGGTGAAGCGGTTAACACGGCGGATTGTGGCTCCGTTACGCGTGGGTTCGATCCCCACTACTCACCCCATAACCTACACATCGTAATCACTGTAGGGGTGTCGCCAAGTGGTAAGGCAACGGACTTTGACTCCGTTATGCGCTGGTTCGATCCCAGCCACCCCTGCCAACATGACTCACTAGCTCAGTTGGCAGAGCACCTGACTTTTAATCAGGGTGTCCCGCGTTCGAGTCGCGGGTGAGTCACCAAATTAAAACTCACAAACTTCGGTTTGTGAGTTTTCTATCTCTATTTTTAGAGATTTTGGTTATGATTGTGAGTATAAATTTAATCAAAAATCGGTTGAAAAAATCTTTGGAAAAGAGGTTGACGATTTAAGGTTAGATTGATATACTATACAAGTCGTTAGGGCGCAGAACTAACGTAACAGATCTTTGAAAACTGAACAATGATAGGTAATCAATCATATGATTGAACATATGCCAGAGTGCGGGTTTTGACATAGTCAAAACCAACTATAATTCAAAGTTACTTAAAAGTAACGACAACAAATAATGAGCTATTCAAATAGCTTCAAGATATCTTGGAGAGTTTGATCCTGGCTCAGGACGAACGCTGGCGGCGTGCTTAACACATGCAAGTCGAACGAAGA
>NZ_JAWEKP010000018.1:0-1125 GCF_032470285.1 Veillonella sp.
AATGGCAAAAGAAAAATTTGAACGTACGAAACCGCATGTTAACATCGGTACAATCGGTCACGTTGACCATGGTAAAACTACTTTGACTGCTGCAATCACTAAAGTATTGGCTGAAAAAGGTCAAGCTGACTTCCAAGATTACAGCATGATCGATAAAGCTCCAGAAGAACGCGAACGCGGTATCACAATCAACACTGCACACGTTGAGTATGAAACTGCTAACCGTCACTATGCACACGTTGACTGCCCAGGCCATGCTGACTATGTTAAAAACATGATTACTGGTGCGGCTCAAATGGACGGCGCTATCTTGGTTGTATCCGCAGCTGACGGCCCTATGCCTCAAACTCGCGAACACATCTTGTTGGCTCGTCAAGTTGGTGTTCCTGCAATCGTAGTATTCTTGAACAAAGCTGACATGGTTGACGATGAAGAATTGATCGAATTGGTAGAAATGGAAGTTCGTGAACTTCTTTCTTCCTACGAATTCCCTGGCGACGAAGTACCTATCGTTGTAGGTTCCGCATTGAAAGCTTTGGAAGGCGACGCTCAATATGTAGCTAAAATTGACGAATTGATGGATGCTGTAGACTCCTACATCCCAACACCAGTTCGTGACACTGATAAACCTTTCTTGATGCCTGTGGAAGACGTTTTCACAATCACTGGTCGTGGTACAGTAGCAACTGGCCGTGTTGAACGTGGTCAAGTAAACGTTGGTGATACTGTTGAAGTAGTAGGCTTGAAAGAAAAAGCTGAACAATATGTAGTAACAGGTCTTGAAATGTTCCGTAAAGTGTTGGATTCTGCAGTAGCAGGTGACAACGTAGGTGCATTGCTTCGTGGTGTTGATCGTAAAGACATCGAACGTGGTCAAGTATTGGCTAAACCAGGCTCCATCAACCCACACACAAAATTCAAAGCAGAAGTATACGTATTGACTAAAGAAGAAGGTGGCCGTCATACTCCATTCTTCTCCAACTACCGTCCACAATTCTACTTCCGTACAACAGACGTAACAGGTGTTGTAAACCTTCCTGAAGGTGTAGAAATGTGTATGCCTGGCGATAACGTAACAATGGAAATCGAATTGATTACTCCAATCGCTATCGAAGAAGGTCTTCG